>NZ_KB898998.1:0-337636 GCF_000377965.1 Streptomyces sp. CNB091 | reverse complement strand
TGAAGGTACGGGCGGACAAGGCGTACTACTCCGCGGAGCACCTCCGCTGGCTCCGCAGCCGGAACCTCATCGCGCGGATCGCCCGTCCCGGTATCGAGTCCGGCGAGCAGCTCGGTCGGCACCGCTGGAAGATCGAGCGGTCGATCTCCTGGCTCTTCGGCTACCGCCGACTCACCGTCCGGTACGAACGAAAGGGCAGCCACTTCCTTGCCTTCCTCGGCCTCGCCGCAGCCCTGACCTGCTACAAAAGACTTGCGAAAGTCACCACGTGAGACGTCCTCTAAGGAACCCACCAAGGGAGATTGCTGCCGTGTGCCGACCAGAGGCACGAGGGCAACAGTGCCGACGCCGATCGACGAAACCCGGAGCGAGGCCATCTTGCCTCCTCGGCCCCTGCCTGCTCCTGCAACGTCGTGATCAGCCAGGCGACGCTGTTGAGGTTGCCAGTCCCGGCCACGAAGACGGCGGCGATCTGGTGGGACGGCACGTCCGCGACGGCAAACGCAAGGGGCGCCACGTTGAGCAGGCCGTTGAGCCGGGCACCGTGGCCGGCATCGACATGTCACGCGGTGAACTTGAACAGCGCGGCCCGCCCCACGTTGTCCAAACGGCGAGCAGGATGACGGCCCGAAGTGGTACGGCCCCAGCCCATCGGCCAGTCCGACGATCGCGACACCGCGCCGCAGACAGTGACCGCCCGCAAGACGCTGCACACCACGTAGACGTGCCCGGGAGTCGAGAATGTCGACGACTTTACAACCACCTGTGCTACGCGGCTGTCAGGCGACCCGTCCAGCGCGGATCCAGTCGGCAACGGTCACCCATCACCGCCCGCGGCACCAAGGCCCAGCCGAACATCCCGAGGTTCACGTCGTCCGCCGCCCAGCAGGCGGGCGCAACTGCTCAGGAGGCTGATGTGACACCGTCCGTAGGATGCTTCACGCTGGCACTCCAGTTGCCTAGCATTGCCTGCTGGAGCTGGGTGGTTCCTTCGATGATCTCCATCACCTTCGCGTCCCTGAACAGCCGCCCGACCGGCGAATCAGTACCGATGCCGTACGCCCCGAGGACCTGGACGGCGTCCGCCGCCACCCGGTTCGCCGTGGTCGAGGCGAAATACTTCGCCATGAGGGTCTGGTTCACGGCGCTCATGCCGCCCTCGGCCTTGACGGCTCCGGCCTCCAGGCACAGCAGCCGGGCCGCGGTGGTACTAGTCAGCATGTCGGCAAGCATCCGCTGGACCAACTGGTGGTCGATGATCGCTGTGCCGAACTGCATGCGGTCCTGTGCATACTGGGACGCCGTTTCGAGGCAGGCCTGAGCGAGCCCGACACAACCCCAGGCCGTACTGTAGCGGCCGATGTCGAGCGCGGCGGACGCAACGAACATGAGCCCACCGCCGGGCATTCCCACCATGGCGCTCGCCGGTACGCGGCAGCCGTCGAGGGCGATCTCGCCGAGCGACGAGCCTCGCAGCCCCAGCAGACCCCGCAGCGGCTCGACGCTGAGGCCGGGCGTATCACGTTCGACAAGGAAGGCCGTGTGCTTCTCTTCGTACTGAGCGAAGACCAGGTACACGTCGGCGATCTCACCAAAGCTGATCCACTTCTTACCGCCCGTCAGGACGATGTCGGAGCCGTCGGCCACCGCCACCGTTTCCACGCTCTTGGCGTCGCTGCCGACCTTCGGCTCAGTCAGCGCGAACGCCGCGATGGTCTCACCCGAGGCGATGCTCTTGAGCCACCGGTCCTTCAGCTCCGGGGCGCCCCACTTCCACACAGAGTACGAGACCATGTCCGCGCAGGCCACGAAGTTGCGAACGTTTTGGCAGGTACGCCCCATCTCCTCCGCCATCAGGCCGTAGCTCACCATGTCCAGCGAGGAACCGCCCCACTCCTCAGGGAGGAGCGAGGATATCCAGCCTGCGCTGCCGAGTTCCTTGATGAGTCCGCGCCGCATGCCTTCCTGCACATCCGCGGCTTGGGCTTCCGGCGCAATGAACGCATCGGCGAACTTACGAAAGGATGCCCAGGACTGTCGCTGCTGGGTCGTGAGCTGAGTGGTCATCCGGACAGTTCCTTACTATCGAGTAGTTTACTGCTCTTCGGTCGACTCGCCCCGAGATGAAAGCACAACTTCTCCAGGAACTCTTCCTCGGAGTCACGCAGGAAAAAGTGGTCGCCAAAAATCCCCTCGACGACGACCTCGTCATCGCTGTAGCTACCCCATGCGTCCATCGATTCCCTGGCCGCATCCTGGTCATCAACGCCGTAGAAGACAGATACCGGACATCCCAATGGGGCGATCGGGGGCGCCTCGTATAGGTCCAGGACCGTGTAATCCGCGCGAATCGTGGGAATGTAGAGCTCCATGAGCTCCTCGTTCTCCAGTAGTTCCTCTGGTGTGCCGCGCACCCTCCGAAGGCTTTCGATGAAATCGGCGTCTGAAAGGTCGTAGTTGGTTTCGGTCGGAGTGGCCTCGTGCGGGGCCAGACACGCGGAGACGAACAGCCGCTGCGGCGTCGGAAAACCCTGACTCATCAGGTGCCGGACGAGCTCGAAGGCCAGTACGCCACCGAAGCTGTGGCCAAGCACGGCGTAGGGCGCGTGACGCGCCTCGTCCATGGCGCCTATCAGGTCATCGAGCAGCGGGGCAAGCTCGGTCAGCGCCGGCTCGGACCAGCGGGAGCCTCGTCCCGGAAGTTCCAGCGGCACCACCTTCACCGAGGCGGGCAGCAGGTCCTTCCAATGGTCGTACATTCGGGCCGATGCCCCGGCGTACGGCAGGCAATAGAGTGTCAGGCCCGGTGGCAGGACCTCGGTCTCAGGCTCCGCCGGAGACAGGAGCGAGGTCCCGAGCCCGAGCAGCCCGCCGACCGTCGGGTCGTCGTGAATCTGCCGCAGCGAGACCGGACGGCCGAGCGCTTTGGCGAGCCTGCGCTGTAGCTGGACAACTAGAATGGAATTTCCCCCCGCCGCGAAGAAATCCTCGTCGTCCGACGCAGGTTCGGCTTCCAGGGTCTCCTGCCAGGCTCGCACTACCGTACCGCGTAGGGATTCTGTTTCAGAGTTCATTCACAGGCGCTTTCGCTACAGGTCAGCATGGGCCAGACCGGCACGGTCGATCTTCCCCGAGGTGTTCCGGGGGAGCGACCGCACGAAACGGATTCGGCTCGGGCAGTGGCTGACCGGCAGCCGGGTACGTATCCAGGCGTTCATCTCGTCAGCAGTCACTCCTTCGTCGGTGACGACGAAAGCGGCCATAAATGCACGCTCCGCGCGATCCGCGTCCCGGACGAGCACCACCGCCTCTGTCACCGAGGGGTGTTCCTCGATCACGCATTCCACTTCGCCAAGTTCAATTCGGTGGCCGCGCAGTTTGATCTGCCCATCGACGCGCCCCAGGTATGTCAGCGATCCGTCAGCAGCCCACCGGCCCCGGTCACCAGTGCGGTAGGCGAGCTCCGGGCCTCGCGGGGTGTTCTGTACGGAGAACCGCTCGGCGGTGACCTCCTCCTGTCCCAAGTATCCGGAGGCCAGGCCCTCGCCGTAGAGGAATATCTCCTCCTCCTCGTTCAAGAAGAGCCCACAGCCCGGCAATGGGTCGCCCAGCGAGATGGCGTCCGGGCGCTCGATGTGCGCCGCGGTGGCCCAGATCGTCGCTTCGGTGGGCCCGTAGAGGTTCCACAGTTCGCCGCCACGACTGAGCAGGTCGGCGGCGAGGGTTGAGGTGAGCGGCTCTCCGCCGCACCAGATGCGGTGCGGGTACATGGCCTCGTCGTCACTACCGGCAAGCAATAGCCGCCAGAAACTCGGGGTCGCCTGGATGACGTCCGGCGCATGCCGTGCCACGAACTCCGCGAAGACCTCGGGGTCCCGCCGGGCCTCGCCCGGCACCGCGACGAACTTGCCTCCCACTACCAGCGGCACCAACATCTCGGCCAGAGAGATGTCAAAGGACAGCGCCGTCATGGCGAGGATGGTCTCCCCCGCCCGCAGCCCGGGTACCTCCGCCAGCGCACGGATTCGCGACGCGAGAGAGTCATGCGGAACCATCACGCCCTTGGGCTTGCCAGTCGAGCCCGAGGTGTACATGACGTAGGCCACGTCACGGAGTTCCCGCCCGCCTCCCTCGTTCACCGCCTCCGTCCCGGGGTTGGCGACCGTGAACACGGCCTCCTTCACCGCTCGGATCACTGCGACGGGGCGGGCGTCCGCAAGGATGCGCTCTCGATGCGTCGGCGGGGAGTCGAGGTTGAGCGGCAGGATCGCACAGCCGGATCGCGCGCCCGCCAACAGTGCCAGTGCCCCGCTCACCGGGCTGGATGTCTCAAGTGCCAGCAGGGACCCCGCTTCGGCCGACTGCCGGATCAGTGCCGCGAGGGCATCGGCTCGCTGCACGATGTCCCGGTAGGAGTAATCCTGTTCGCCGACTGCGGCGGGAGCATCGGGCGTACGCGACGCCTGTTCGAGGACCAGGTCCCAGATTGTCTCCACGGTCAGAGCCCCTTGATCCGGACCTGCTCGCCGACCTGCGCGACGAAGTCCTCAAAAACCGGGCTGCTGAATATCACGTCGAACGGCAGCGGGATGCCGAAGGCCTTGCGAGTCGAGCCCAGCATGCGGGCGGCTTTCAGCGAATGGCCGCCGATCTCGAAGAAGTTGTCCTTGGGGGCGGGCACGCGGCCGAGGACCCCGCTCCAGATTTCCGACAGCTTCACCTGAACGGCGTCGTCGGCCGGAGGACCTTCCGGGTCCGGCGTCCTGGAGGGCTCAGCCAACAGTGCGAGCAGGGCGGGACGGTTGATCTTGCCGCTGGCGTTCAGAGGGATCTCCTCCAGCTTGAGCAGAGTGTTCGGCACCATGTATCCCGGCAGTACGAGCGTGAGTTCGCGGCGTACTGCGTCCTCCGCCTTCTCGCCCGAGTAGAAGCCCACCAGCTCTCCGCCGTCCGCGTCCGAGCGCGCCGCTACCGCAGCCTGCTGGACGCCGGCGATGCGCAGGAATGCCTGCTCGATTTCCGTGAGCTCGATCCGGTATCCACGCAGGCTGACCTGCGAGTCTCGGCGGCCGACGAACTCCAGCTCTCCGTCCGTGGTCCAGCGGCAGATGTCCCCCGAGGAGTACCACCTGCTGCCATCCGTCTCCCGTACGAACTGCTTCCGGGTCAACGGTTCGTCACGCCTGTAGCCGATGGCGAGGATGCTGCCCCCGATGAGCAGCTCTCCCGCTTCGCCCGGCACGGTGACTGTTGCCCCGTCGTCGTTGATCAGCCGGACCTCGGCGCCTGATATGGGGCGCCCGATGGCAGGCGCCTCATGGTCCGCCCACTTACGCAGGTCGTCGCTGGCCGTCGTCACGACGGTCGCCTCCGTGGGGCCGTAGTGGTTGTACACGGCAGCCGGGAATCCGATGGGGGGAGCGACCCGGAGCTTGTCCCCACCGGTGGTAAGGATCTTGAGTGACCGGGGCGGCTCGTCCACCCCGAACATCTGCTCCGCCAGCGGGGTGCTCAGAAAGCTCTGCTCTATCGACCAGTCATCCATGAAGCGGCACACGGCGAGGATATCCGCCGTACCAACGCCGACGGGCAGCACCAACGTGGCGCCGCTCGCGAGCGTCGACCACACCTCCCACACGGAAGCGTCAAATCCCAGTCCAGCGAAAGCCGCG
Source organism: Streptomyces sp. CNB091 (assembly GCF_000377965.1). NCBI lineage: Bacteria > Bacillati > Actinomycetota > Actinomycetes > Kitasatosporales > Streptomycetaceae > Streptomyces > Streptomyces sp. CNB091. Next base: position 331,964 of record NZ_KB898998.1, on the reverse strand, counting down.
ATCCGCACGCCGGGTCCAGTCGGATAAGTGTCCCGGTGCCAGCGTGCGAGGTTGCCGAGACTCGCGTGGCCAACCTCGATCCCCTTGGGGGTGCCGGTCGAGCCCGAAGTGTAGATGACATACGCGACCTCGGCGTCGGCCTTCTCGATGGAGCCCGGCTCTGCGGCCGTTTCCACCAGCACCCCTGCTGGCCCGGCTCCGGGGGACAGCACGGCGAAGGGCCGAGCATCGCTCAGGATGGCGTTGCGTCGAGCCTCGGGCAGCGATCCGTCCAGCGGCAGATAAGCGGCGCCCGCACGCCATGCGCCAAGTTGGCTGATCACTCCCTGGATCCCGCGCGGGAACAGGGTCGCGATAAGCGCGCCGGTGGAGAAGCCCGGTAGCGGTGTCAGTCGATCCGCGACGGATCCGGCGGCGTCCCAGAGCTCCCGGTAGGTCAGCCGGACAGAATCGGCGCTCGGCCCCCCGAGGACCACGGCCACTGTGTCAGGGGTAAGGCGCGCTCTCTCCTCCACCATCTGCGGCACAGTGCCCTGCGCGGTCTCCGTAGTCACAACCACTCCTGTCTGAAGCCTCTTTGAGGTTCTTGGAACTGCGTTTCGGCAAGCTGCGGCTGCTCATCTCAGTTGCGGATGCTCAGCCTCAGGTGCTCAAGGACAGTGACACCGTTGTGGGGCCGCAGCACCGGGGGTTCGGCCAGTTCTGCGTGGCTGAATCGCTTCACGAGGCCGTTCAACGCCGCGCTGACCTCCATCCGAGCCAGCCCAGCGCCCAGGCAGTAGTGCGCGCCGTAGCCGAAGGCCAGGTGTCTGCTGGACTGCCGCCCGGGGTCCAGCACGTCCGAATTCGTAAAGGCGTCGGTATCGCGGTTCGCCACACCGAGCATCATCAGAACCAACTCGCCGCGTTCGATTCGGTGCCCCTCGATCTCGACGGGCTCGACCGCGATGCGCGCCACCTGCTGCACCGAGGTGTCGAACCGCAAGAGTTCCTCCACGAGCGAAGTAATCCGCTCGGATGCCGCAGCACTCCACTGTTCGGTGTGCATGAGTGCGCGGACGGCCTTGCCGATGAACGTGGAAGTGGTGTCGAACCCGGCGAAGATCAACAGGCTCGCCGTGGCAGCGATGTCCAGCTCCTCGATCAGTCCTGTTCCGAACGCATGCGACAGGATCTCCAGCGCGGACCCCGCGGGTACTTCCGATCCGGCCCTGGCTGTGGCCACCGCCTGCTCGATCTCCTCCAGCGCTCTGGTTCCCCGCTCCACAACCTCGGGCAGGTAGTCGGCAACCAGCAGCGCGTCGATCTCCGAGGCCCAGGCCGCGATGCGCGGGGCCACCTCTGGCGGTAGCCCGATCTGCCGGCATACGACCCGGCTCGCCAGAGGCACCGCCAGGTCCAGCATGACGTCGATCTGCCCGGCGACACCGTGGAGCAGCTGATCCACCGACTCCTCAACAAAGGGCTGGAGTTCGGCAAGCCTGGAAGTGGAGAACAGCGGTGCGATCAGGCCACGCAGCCGTTGATGCCTCGGGGCATCATTGAACATGAACCAGCGCCGAACAATGTCGGAGGTGCGTCGAACGCCGTCTCTGCTCTCCTGCTGGTCGTGAAGATGCGTGGTGCCGTTCTCCGGCCATGCCGAGGAGAGCGCGGGATTCCGCAGCAGCTTTCTCACCTGTTCGAACCCCGTGACGATCCAGACGCCGAGGTCGTCGTCCCGCCGGATAGGCTCGGTCTCTTGGAGCGCGAGGTAGTCCATGCAAGGGTCCACCGGCACCATCCCGTTGTTCCGCCGGTACGGACAGGTGGGTTCCATATGTGTTGACGCCTCTTTCATGAGTGGTGAGGGCGGGCTGCGGCTCGCCGGTCTACCGGCCAGCCGGTCAGCCGGTTCCATCCGGTAGGGGCCGGACGACGCGTACCGTCCGGTCAGAAGGAGGCAGCCGGCAACGCCCGGCAACGGATTCCACGACCTCGGAACCCGCCACAGGGTCCGCGGGAAGCGATACAACTCGCCAGCCCGCGCGTCATCCCATTCGCCCTCGTCGCTAAGCAGTACGCACGTCGGATTCGTGAGCATGCTGCCGCCGTGGGCATCCGCGAGGCCGGCCCCGGAGCAGTAACCGAGTACCCCAGTCGGCATCGCAGGGCATCGGCCCAGCTCAGCGTCGAAATGCGTCTACCGCGGCGACAGGTACCGGTGCGGGCTTGGGAGTTCTTGGGCGGTTGACCTTTCCCGTCGCCGACGGCGGGATAGCGCCGGGCCCTATGGAGACGGTACGCAACATGACCACGGGTGGTATATCTCGACAAGTAGGACTGCCCGCCCTGCGGTGCCGATCCCGCTGCCAAGAGCCGCCACGTCGTAGGGACGCCGACCCGAGTCGCAGCATCGCCACGGCAGTGGTCACGCCCGAGCAGCCGCGCGCATCCAGGCGATTCTTGAGGTGGCTGTCGGCCCCGAGCCGGAATTCAGCAACCGCGCACGTGCTCCCCAGTGCGGTCTAGGTGACGGCCCGGTTTGATGAGGTCGGTGGGCAAACGATCGGCGGTCAGTCGACAGCCGGTTGTGGTAATCAGAGGCAAGACCGTCCCGGACGATCCAAAGTTCGCCCGGGGCGCTGACGGGCTGCGCGTTCCACCAACAATCGACGCCCGTGTGGGACGTGTTCGACATCAGCTCCCCCAGAAGTGTGGAGGAGTGCTTCTCTGGCCAATGCGGGATGTCCCAGAGTTACGTAATACAACTATGCGGCGACACACCGCAACTACTGTGGGCTACATATTCTTAGCCCGCCCAGCCATTGTCAAGAGCCAGAAGCAACCTCACCGTCAGCCCGTGAATAGGCAAGCTGCCTGCTCAGAACGTCTCCAGGTGGTCGAGCTGGGCCAGCATCCTCGATCCCAGGAGACGGGCACAGTCGGCCGACACGCGGTTGGGCCGATAGCTGACGACCAAGTGCGGGCCGTCAACCCGGAACGGCCATAGTTCGGCAACGAGTTCGGTAGGCAGTCCGAGGGGCGCGGGGCGGAAGGGCTCCGACCGCGCCCCGGGCAGGTCCAGCACCGCCGGGGCGGTGTTCTGCAACGCGAACATGTTCTGGAACAGCGGCGGACGCTGGCCGCGGGGCGGGTTTACCTCTTGCACCACCTCGGCCAACGGCACGTCTTGCGCGGCAAACGCGCGGCGGACCGTAGCGGCAACCTGCCCGATCTCCTCTGTGTACGACGTCCCGCCCGTAACACGCAATCGGATGCATACAACGTCGATCAGGCACGACACCGCACCGTCAAGCACGCTGTCACCGCGCAGAGCGACGGGAGTACCGACACCAAAGTCCCTCTGCCCTGTCACCTGCGCCAGTGCCCGGCCGTAGGCGGTCAACAGGACGATGTACGGCGTGACGCCCAGCGCCTCGGCATGCCGTTCGACCCGATCGAGGCAGCCCGTCGGCAACGGGATTTCCAGCACCTCCGGGGCACAGGTGACGTGCCCGGCCGGCGCTCCCGGGTACTCCAGCAAGGGAATGCCAACCAACTCGTCTTGCCAGTAAGCGCGTTGCCTCTCAAGCTCGGCGGCATCCACCGACGCCAGGCTCGCCGAGGCCACCTGAGCCATGGTCGGCGCAGGCTCGTCCAGCACGAGGGCGTTGGTGAGAACCGCGTGGTAGGCCCGGCTGAGATCCCTTGCGAGGATCGACTCGGACCAGCCGTCCACCGCGACGTGGTGCGCGGCGATGCCGATCAGATGGGACGTAGTCCCGCCGACCGCAATGGTCACCACCCGCCAAATCTCGCCGTTCTCCAGGCAGAAGGGCTCGGCCAGGGTGGCGCGGAGGAGGGCGTCGGCGTCGGCGGGCGTCTGCGCCGCCAGCATGGTCACGTCCGGTGCGGGCGCGTTGAGCGGTTCGGCCACCGCCTCCTCCTCGAGCCGGTAAGAGGCGCGCAGGGATTCGTGCCGCTGGTGGACATGGCGGACGGCACCTCGCATCGCGTCGTGGTTCAGTTCGCCCTCGACCCTCCAGCCCATCATGCAATGTTGGTTGAGCCCCTGAGGGTCGAAGACGTACTGCACGAGCATGTCGGCCTGTTGTGGATTCAGCGGTACGGGCCCCTCCCCCGACCACCCGGGTGCCGGAGCGGTCTCGGCCGCGGCACCCTCCAACCACTGCGCGAGCTCTGCCACGGTGGAGGTGCGGTATATCTGGGAGAACGGCAGCTTGCGGTACTGAGGTTCCTTGAAGGCAGCTCGAACCCTTTGCAGCAGGTCAGTGGCAAGAAGCGAGTGACCGCCCATGAGGAAGAAGTCGTCGTCGACGCCGACCGACTCGCGCTCCAGCACCTCGGCGAAGATGGAACACAGTGCCGACTCCGTCGTCGTCTGGGCGACGCTGCCGGGGGCAATGAGTTCACAGTCACCACTAAGGAGGCCGCCCCACATTCCTGGGAGAATGCCTTGGTGGGAGACTTCCACGGCCAGCTCGGACGGACGACCGTCCTCTACCAAGAACCGCTCGACGCCCGACGATACGCGGTCCGCCAGTTGGGCGGAGGTCACCACGACGGACGGTCCTTCCTCGCCGAGGAGGGACTGGGACCAGGCTGCCGTAGAGGAAGGGTCGAGGTGAAGCGGGAAGAATCCAGCCTTGCGGACGGCCGCCGCGGCGACCACCAGGCCCGCGGAGCGCCTCAGGAGGACGCCGATGGGCTGCCCTGGCGACAGCGTCGGGTTCTGCAGCCCCAAGGCCATGACCGAAGACTCTCGGTCCAGTTCGGCATAGGTGAACTCTTGGTTGTTGCACTTGACCGCGACCTGGCCCGGACATTTGGCAACGGAGCTCAAAAAAACATCCACCAGGGAAGCCAAGTGCGCCGCGTTCCAGGATTGCAGTTCTTTCATTTTCCCGCCTGGCTTCCTTAGTAGCAAGTCTTCACGGTGACGTCCGGGTGGCCTGGCGAACGACGCGCAGCACCTCGGACGCCGACTCGTTCAGATACATGTGACCGCCCTCCATCTCCACGAACTCGAAGTCGCCGCTGGTGACTTCCGACCAGTCTTGCGCCTCGGCGAGGCTCACGTGGTCGTCTTCCCGGCCACGTAGCGACGTGATCGGCACAGGCAGCTCGACAGCAGGATCGTGGACGAACCCTTCGTACATCTCCACATCGGCGCGAAGCGCGGGCAGGATCAGCTCTCGCATCTCGGGGTTTTCCAGAGCCACATGCCGGTATCCCGCGAAGTCCTCGATGCGCTCGATGAACTCCCTGTCCGGAAGACCTGTCGCGCGCTGGTTTCGCCGGCTGCCGGGCCCCGGCGCTCCGCTCACGAAGAGCCGGATCACCTCGACGTTGGTCCGAGTAGCGAGCTCCTGAGCCAGAGCCAAAGCCAGCACGCCCCCACTGCTGTGCCCGAAGAGTGCCACTCTCGTTCCCCCGACGCTCGGCAGCAGTTGAGGGAGGACGGTGGCCACCGCCTCGCGGACGCTCCGCACCGGCTCATGGTCGATCAGCCGCCCACGCCCTGGCATCTGCACCGGTACCAACTCAATATCGGGCGCCGCGTGAACCCGCCACGAATGGAAGTAGGAAGCGCTGGCGCCTGCGAAAGGGACACAGATAAGAGACAACTTGGACACTGTGGAACTTCCTGGTCATTAGAGAGCTTTCGGCCCATGAGAAATCCATGCCGATCTCCCGGACTCACGGGCAGCCGCAACTGCGGCAGGAGGACCAAAGCCAGTGCAGGGGTCGGAGGCTCCCGACGGGCCCACTCTCCGACCCAATAGCACTCCGCGAGTGGGACTATCCATGCTGGGTGCCACTGAACGGCGGCACACTTCAGCCACTTTGACCTGCATCCTCTTAGGCAGTCCCGCGCCTTGTCAAGGAGTTCAGCACTCTGATCGAGCCACCAAGGCAGACCGGACGCACGCGGGGCAGCGAGCCGAGTGACGCCTCCGGTTATAGTCGGCCCGTGCCTCTATGGTCGTCCACGATCGTCTTGCCGTCATTTACTGAGTCTCGGTGCCGAGTTCAACGGCGGCCTGATAATCGGCGCGCATACCTAGAGGCAGCGCAATTCCACTCAGCGGCACATCCCATGAGTTCTCTATTGGGGGCGTGCTGCGTCTTTCACGCCGTCGCCATCTAGCACGCCGACTCATTCATCCCAGCTACGATTCGAGGGTTGACCAGCATGTATCGCACCATGATGAAGTCCAAAATCCACCGGGCGACCGTCACGCAGGCCGACCTCCACTATGTGGGGTCCCTGACCATCAGCGCCGACTTGATGGAGGAAGCCGACCTGCTACCCGGCGAAAAGGTTGACATCGTCGACATCAATAACGGTGCCCGGCTGTCCACTTATGTCATCGAAGGGCCGCGGAACTCCGGAATAATCGGTATCAATGGTGCCGCAGCACGGCTCATCAGCCCCGGAGACCTCGTCATTATCATCGCCTACGCCCAGATGTCTGAAAAGGACGCTCGTGGACTCAAGCCGCGGGTCGTCTTCGTCGATGAGCGGAACCAGGTGTCCTTGACCGGGCACGATCCTGCGGAAGCACCTGAAGGGAGCGGGCTGCTGCGTGGTGACTTCCCTCGGGGGTGACCCTCCTCGTCCGAGCCACGCGGCGAACAGCGAACAGTCCAGGACCTCGTGGCAGGGCCCGCGCGGTGACAGCGCGGGCCCTGCCATTGACTGCTTCGCACCCGACTCTCGGCCCGCAAGGGAATCAGACATTGACAAGCCCGGGTTGCCCTAAGAATATAGATCGCACGATGGCGCATTGTGCGTAGCGCAAGGGCACTCCGCCCCTTCTGACCGCATCTCCAGCAGTCCAGGGCTCTGTTGATCCGCGCTGTCGGGGCGGCCTCCTTCCACCGGGCATTACCCGCGCCTCTCCTGGTCTCCGTGAGTCGTTAGGCGGCCGGGGAGAGCCGGGTTTGGCATATGGGTCTCTGCGATCAGTAGCTCCGAAGGAGCCGCCGTCCGGTTCTCTGGGGCGCCTTGGCTGCTGCTTGATTTTCACGAAGATGACAGCGGGGTGTTCCTCAGGCCCACCGCACGCTCTGCGGGGCAAGGAGGGCGAGTGCGTGAGCGAGCGTGAGGCCCGAGCATCGACGCGGGCGAGGGGCGTCACTGGGCCTCGATGGTCGATGAGACCGGTGGGACGTCGGGGTCAGAGCGCCGGCCACCTGGCCTCGACGGCCGCCCTAGGGCCTATGTCGGCGCACACCTGGTAAAACCAGTAAGCGGATAGCCTGTCCCACGCGACTCCGGGCGCTGCACCGGCTCAGCATTGCAGCCGCCGCCTGCGGCAAGTGTGCTGCATATCCGCCCAGACCAACATCATCCACGAGGCCCGAACCCGAACTTCCACCTCAAGAAGCGTGGCGAGGGTTCCCAGCACGTTCAAGTCGTCGTCGCCCTGGCACGGCAAGGGGCCGGCGTGTTGCGGGCGCTCCTGCGCGACAGCCGGGTCTTCACCCCGAACTGCCCGTAGCGCGGGCGGCTTGAAGACGTAATTGAGACTCCGTCGGCCTCATCGTCTTCACCCGGGATGAGGCGACCGGGGACGTCCTCATATTCCCCTGCCATTTCTCAGCAGTCGCTGCCAGTCTCCGTTCTCTCCGGCGTAGGGAAGGACCGCCGCCCAGACAGATTCGATCCCGCAACGAGTGCCGACACAGTGGTATCCGCCGATTTGAACCGAAACAAGGACGACCGAGATGACCGACGGACCAGACCCATCCCCATTGGCGCGCCGAGTCCCCTACAGCGATCCCGGGGAGCCAGACCACCGGAGCCCGCTGCGTTTCCTGTGGTGGCTGGTAGTGAGGCAGCGCAAACGGGTCCTTCTCGGCTCCTTGTGGGGCAGCACCTGGATGTGTGCCCTGATGCTGCCGCCTTACCTCATGTCCAGGACGATCGACGAAGGGCTGCGCGCGCGGGACACCGGCGCGCTGGTCGGCTGGGTCGGGGCGGTTCTCGCCGCCGGGGCCACCATCGCGTGTCTCGGGATCCTGCGCCATCGCACCATGACCTTCATACGGGTGGACGCGGCCTACCGGACAGTTCAGGTCACCGCCCGGCACGTCACCAAACTCGGCTCCACCCTGCCGCGCCAGGTGTCGGCGGGTGAGCTGACCCAGCTCCAGGCCGGGGACATCAGCCGAATCGCACAGACCCTGACCATTACGGGCCCCGGAGTCGGCGCAGCCGTCGCCTACATCGCCACCGCCGTACTGCTGTTCAACATCTCAGCCATCTTGGCGGGCATGGTCCTGCTCGGTGTCCCGCTCCTCGCGGTCACAGTCGGCCCAGTCCTGGAAAGGCTGCACGGAGCCGAAGGCAATTACCGGGAACAGCAGGGGACGCTCACCGCCCTGGCCAGCGACATGGTCACCGGACTGAGCGTGCTGAACGGCATCGGCGGCAAGTCGCTCTTCGCCCGGCGCTACCGCGAGCGCTCACAGGCCCTGGTCCCCCTGGGGTACCGGGTGGCCTCGCTCACCAGCTGGGTCCAGGCGCTCGGCGCCTGCCTGCCACTCCTCTTCCTGGCACTCGTGACATGGATCGGTGCACGCATGGCGGCCGACGGTTCCATCACGGTTGGTGAGCTGGTGGCGGTGTACGGTTACGTGGCGGCGCTCCTGGTCCCGGTGTCCTTCTTCATCGAGGGAGCAGACGACCTCCCCCGGGGCCTTGTGTCCGCGCGGCGCGTGGTCGACATCCTCGCACTCACGCCGGACCTCGAGCCGCAGCGCGCACGAGTGACGGCGCCCAGTGGCCCCGCCCTGCTTCACGACCCTGATTCCGGCCTGATGCTGCGGCCGGGGCTGCTGACCGCCCTCGTCAGCGCGCGGCCCGATGAGATGCGCGATGTGGTCGACCGCATCGGGGGGTACAAGGACTCCGACGCCACCTGGGGTGGCACCAGGCTGTCCGACATGGAGCTCACCTCTCTGCGACGCCAACTGCTGGTGTCCGACAACGACTCCTACCTCTTCAGCGGCCCGCTGAGATCCGTTCTTTCCGCTCGCGACGACCGCTCCCCCGAGGAGATCGAACATGCGCTGCACGCCGCGGTGGCACGGGACGTCGTCGCGTTGATGCCCGACGGTCTGGACTCCCGTCTGGACAGTCAGGGCCGCAACGTCTCCGGAGGGCAGCGACAGCGACTCCGGCTGGTGCGTGCGTTGCTCGCCGACCCCGAAGTACTGGTCCTCGTCGAGCCCACATCAGCCTTGGACGCTCACACCGAGGCCACGGTCGCGTCCCGGGTCGGAGAGTTCCGTCAGGGCCGCACCACCCTCGTCGTCAGCACGTCTCCGCTTCTGCTCGGCCACGCGGACGAAGTGGTCTACCTCGTGGACGGCAAGGTGACGGCCACCGGCAGTCACGGCGAACTGCTCGCCACCCAGCCTAATTACGCGGCGCTCGTGTTCCGTGGCAACAGCGACAGCGCACAGGCGGCCGGCCCGGCGCACTCCCGGGAAGGAGACACCCGATGAGTCATTCCAACGAGGCCAGGAGCCTCCCGGTCGCCGACGCCGCAGCGGTGCGACGGGCCAGCTGGCAACTGCTGAAGGACGACAGGCGTTCCGTGGTGGGCGTCCTGGTCCTCACCTGCCTCGCCTCTCTCGCAGGACTGGCCGGCCCCTGGCTGCTGGGCCGCATCATTACCCGCATCGAGGCCGGCAACATGACGGCCTCTCAGGTCGACGCGATAGCCGCCGCGGTCCTTGCCTTCGCGCTGGCGCAGTTGGTACTGACGCGCTACGCCCGCTACTTCTCGCACCGCTTCGGCGAGCGCGCTCTCGCCCGGCTCCGCGAGGAGGTCATCGACAGTGCTCTCGCACTGCCGGGGCGCGTCGTGGAACAGGTCAGCACCGGCGACCTGGTGACACGCTCGTCGTTGGACGTCGGCGTTGTGGCTGCCACGCTGCGCAACGCGGCGCCCGATGTCTTCATCGCGGCCGTGCAGGTGCTGTTCATCTTCGTCGCGGTCTTCCTCCTCGACCCCCTCGTGGGACTGTGTTCGCTAGCCGGCCTGCCCATCGTGTGGTTCGTCAGCCGTTGGTACCTCGCCCGGGCACGAGACGCATACCTCGCAGAGGGTGCCGCCGCGGGCGGCGTGGCCGAAGCCCTGAACGCCACCGCCCACGGTGCCCGGACCATCGAGGCCTTCGGTCTGCGCCATCGGCAGAACCGCGCGATCGACAGAACCATCGACACGACGTACGGCGCGGGTGTACGAACCCTGCGCCTGCGAACCGTGCTGTTCCCCAGCACCGAGTTCGCGCACTCGCTGCCCATGGCGCTGATCTTGCTGGTGGGCGGGCTCAGCTACCTGAACGGGGCATTGAGCCTGGGCACGGTGGTGACGGGCAGCCTGTACATGTGGCAGTTGGTCGACCCCCTCGACCGAGCGCTTACCTGGGTCGAGCAGCTTCAGCGCAGTGGAGCGTCATTCGCCCGGGTCAAGGGCGTCGGCCTGGTGGCGGAGCCACAACGGTCCGCAGTCCAGCAGCCCGAAGACGATCGCATCACGGTCAGCGGAGTCCGGTACTCCTACACCGGCACGCAGGACGTGCTGACCGATGTCGGTCTCGTGGTACAGCCGGGCGAGCGACTGGCGGTGGTCGGCCCTTCGGGAGCCGGCAAGTCCACTCTCGGCAAGCTGATGTCCGGTGTGGACCTGCCGGACGCTGGTGACATCCTGGTCGGCGGTGTGAAGGTCGCCGACCTGGCCGCGGCGGGCAAGCTGGGTAACCGCATCGTGCTGATCACACAGGATCACCACGTGTTCATCGGAACCCTCCGGGACAACATGACGATGGCGGCTCCGGACGCCCAGGACGAAGCCATCCTCGCGGCGCTCGCCATGATGGAAGCCGACTGGGTACGGGATCTCCCCGATGGGCTCGACACCCTGCTGGGCGCCGGCGGCTTCGAACTGGAGGCCGCACAGGCCCAGCAGCTCACGCTCGCCAGGGTCCAGCTCGCAGATCCGCACACGCTGATCCTCGACGAGGCAACGGCGCTGCTGGATCCCACGACCGCACGTCAGGCCGAGAGAGCCATGGCCGCCGTCCGCTCCGACCGCACGGTCATTGCCATCGCGCACCGGCTACAGACGGCCCACGATGCCGACCGCGTCGCGGTCATGGAGGCGGGCCGCATCGTCGAGCTAGGCACCCACGAGGAACTGGCGGCCGCGAACGGGCCGTACGCGTCCCTATGGCGGTCATGGAACGGCGAAGGCTGACCTACATCCCACGAGAACGCCTCCCAAGCCTGTCCGGGGGGCGTTCTCGCATCCGTACCGCTCTTGTCGCCCGCTGCTCCCAACGGGCTGAAAGGACCTTGCGTTGTCTACGGTTGCCATGACACACAATGACGAAGACGAAGCTGAGAAGTTCGTACTGGTCTGTCTGCGCTGCGAGAGTACGTTCGCGCCTGCTCTGATATACCGATGTCCGGACTGCTCGGGTGCGCTGGAACCCCGGTACTCGCTGACACGACTGAACCGGTACGACCACGTGGATCCGGAACAGGTCTACTTCGACCTCCTGCCGCTGATGTCGAGGGACTTCCTGGACAGCGGTGTGACCAAGAGAACACCCTGCCGGCCGGCGCCCCGGCTCGGAGCCGCCATCGGAGTCCCCGGCTTGTGGGTCAAGGACGAATCCCAGCAGCCGACTCGTACCACCAAGGACCGTCTCGCCTCGCTCGTACTCGCCGTGCTGCGCCAGTTCGGCGTCAAGGAGTTCGTCGCGTCGAGCACGGGAAACAGCTCGACTGCCCTCGCCCGGGCGGTGCGGATGGATCCCGCGATGCGCGGACACTTCTTCTGCGGCGAGGACTTCGTCCCCAACCATTCCGTGGAGGAGGACGAGCGAACCTCGCTGACCGTGGTCCCCGGAAACTACGTAGAGGCCTCCGCTGCGGCCCGCCGGTTCGCCACCGCGCACGGGCTCCACTTGGACGCCGGCTTCTTCAACTGGGCCCGACGGGAAGGTCTCAAGCTGGCCTACCTGGAGGCCCTCGACGCGATGGACGGCACTCCTGACATCGTGGTGCAGGCGATCAGCAGCGGTATGGGCATGCTTGCCGCGCACAAGGGCATGCGGGAGTACCTGGCCCTCGCCGGGCTCAACCGGATGCCGCAATTTCTCATGGTGCAGGAGGAGTCTTGCGCGCCGGCGGCCAACGGCTGGAGCGCAGGACATACGGAACTCACCGCGGACGACCGGATCGAGAAGCCGACGGGACTGGCCACCGCGATCCTCCTCGGTGACGGCTCGCCCTACTACCCATACCTGCATGCCATCGCCACTGAGTCCGGTGGTTCGATCGTCTCCGCCCCCCGCAAGGAGCTCGTCGAGGCACGGCACATGCTCGCGGAGCTCGAAAAGATCGACGTGTGCTATGCCTCGGCAGCCACTATCGCGGCAGTGCGCAACGAAGCAGCGGCCGGCCGGATCCGGCCGGACCAGACAGTACTCGTCAACCTGACCGGACGCAGCCGAATGATCGGACCCGCCTGACCCCTCCCGCGCATGGGCCCCTCGCCTCTCGGCCGCCGCCGGGGCGGGCTCGGTGACGACGGGACACCCCTTCTTGTTCTGATACGGAGAAACAGTGGCAGACCACGAGTTCGGGCAGCATGCGGGCCGCGACATCGCGATTGTCGGAATGGCTGGGCGCTTTCCCGGCGCCCGCAATCTGGACGAGTTCTGGGCGAACGTCCGCAGCGGGGTGGAATCCGTCTCGTTCTTCACCGAGGAGCAGCTGATCGCGGCTGGTGCGTCGCGCGAGGCCATCAACCAGCCGAACTTCGTGCCGGCGGGCGCCTGTCTCGAGGACGTCACCGGGTTCGACGCCGGATTCTTCGGGTACACCGCGCGCGAGGCTGAGACGATGGACCCGCAGCACCGCGTATTCCTGGAGACCGCTTGGGAGGCCCTGGAGCACTCCGGCTACGTCCCCGACCAAGCGGGTGGGCGCGTCGGTGTCTTCGGGGGTGCCGGCACCAACAATTACCTGGCCAATATCTACTCCAACCCCGAGATCGTCGACGCCACCGGCGGAACCCAGGTCCTCCTGGGAAACGAATTGAGCTTCCTGGCGTCCCGTGTCTCGTACAAGCTCGATCTGCGCGGCCCGAGTGTGTCGCTGCGCACCGCGTGTTCGACCTCGCTCGTCGCCGTCCACCTCGCTTGCCGCTCACTGCGCGATAGGGAATGTGACGTGGCCCTGTCCGGCGGAGTTTTCATCAATGCCGAACAGAACCAGGGCTACCTGCACCAGGAGGGCTCCTTCCTCTCTCCCGACGGCCACTGCAGGCCGTTCGACGCACGAGCCGCCGGAACGCTGTTCGGCAGCGGGGCGGGGGTGATCACACTCAAACGCCTCAGCGACGCGCTGACGGCGGGCGACACCGTCTACGCGGTCATCAAGGGATCCGCCGTCAACAACGACGGCGCGGTCAAGGTCGGTTTCACCGCGCCGACGGTGACCGGGCAGGCGGAGGTGATCCGTGATGCTCTGCGTGACGCAGGCACCCCGCCTTCGGCCATCGGCTACGTCGAGGCACACGGCACGGGTACGACCTTGGGCGACCCGATCGAGATCCGCGCCCTGACTCAGGCGTACGACGGGGTGCTGCCCGGCACCGTGGCCCTGGGCTCCCTCAAGTCGAACATCGGCCACCTGGACGCGGCAGCGGGCATCGCCGGGTTGCTGAAGACGGTGCTATCCCTGTGGCACGAGACGCTGCCGCCGACCCTGCACTTCGACTCCCCCAACCCTGCAATCGACTTCGCGGGCGGCCCGTTCGTCGTGCAGCGCGAGCGTGCCCCGTGGCCTCGCTCGGAGCGGCCCCGGCTGGCCGGGGTGAGTGCCTTCGGCTTCGGGGGAAGCAATGCTCATATCGTGCTGGAGGAAGCGCCGGCCGCACTCGCCACCGGGGCCTCGGCTCGCTCCTCGCAGCTGCTCGTCCTCTCCGCCCGCAGTAGGGAGGCGTTGGAGGAGCTCAGTGAACGCATGGCGGGGGCCTTGCGCGCGGGCGAGGCGCCGCCCCTGCCCGACGCCGCCTACACCGCAGCAGTGGGGCGCCACGCGTTTCCGGTACGCCGCATCGTCACGGGCCCAGACGGTCCGACCGTCGCGGAGGCCCTGGTCGCCGCCGACCCGGCACGCGTCGTCGGTGGCCACTACGAGGGTGCCCGGCCGGACGTGGCCTTCCTGCTCAGCGGCCAGGGTGGCCAGTACCCGGGTATGGCGGCCGAGCTGTACGCCGAGGAACCGATGTTCCGCCAGGCCGTCGACGCCTGTACGCAGGCTTTGGCAGAGGGTCGGACCGGTGTGACCATACGGGCCCACCTTCTCGGTGACCGGGATTCAGCGCAATCGGCGACCGCGCTGAACCAGACGGAGGCCGCGCAGCCCGCATTGTTCGTTCTGGAGTACGCCCTGGCCCGCATGTGGGAGTCGTGGGGCATCGAGCCCGTGGCACTGCTCGGGCACAGCCTCGGCGAACTCGTCGCGGCCTGCCTGGCAGGTGTGTTCACTCTGCCGGACGCCTTGCGTCTGGTCGTGCTCCGCGGAGCGCTGATGCAGCGCCAGGTACAGGGCTCCATGCTGAGCGTGGTGGCGGACCGCGAGTCCATCCTGGCCCTGCTCCCGGAGGGCCTTTCGCTGGCCGCCCACAACGGCCCGAAGGACTGTGTGGTGGCAGGCCCGGAGCCCAAGGTGACGGCGTTCGCCGGGCAGCTCGCGGTCCGTGGAATCCCCACTCACCCGGTGGCGACGTCGCACGCTTTTCACTCGGCCCTCATGGCACCGATGGTCGAGGAGTTCGTGGCGGCCGTCGCGGCAGTCCCCCGTCAGGCGCCCCGGGTGCGCTTCGTGTCGAATGTGACCGGTACCTGGATCACCGCCGAACAGGCACAGGACCCGGAGTACTGGGGCCGGCAGATCCTGAGTCCGGTCGATTTCGTCGCCGGGGTGAACACCCTGGCCGGCGAACCGAATCTGGTATATCTCGAGGTTGGTCCTGGGCCCACGCTCAGCAGCCTGGTCCGGCGCATCCTCCCCGGTGGCACCGCACGGCTGGTCACCGCGACACTGCCCCACCGGCGGGACGGGCGGCATCCTCTGGAGGCCGCACAGCGTGCGCTCGGCCAACTGTGGTTGCACGGCTGCGAACCGGACTGGACCGGATTCTACGGACACGAGCGGCGCCGCCGCGTCGGCCTGCCCACCTACCCGTTCCAGCGGCAGCGGTACTGGCTGGAGAGGCGCGCCCCCTCGACCACGGAGCGACCACCCGTGAGACGGCCCGATGTCTCGAACTGGTTCCAGGTCCCGTCCTGGGAGCGCACCGCGCTGCCACCCGCACGGCCTGACCGCGAGGGCGAGCGCTGGCTGGTGTTCACCGATGCCCTCGGTCTCGGTGCGGCGGTGGCGGCTCGTCTGCGGGCAGCCGGTGCCGCGGTCATGACGGTCTCGGCGAGCCCGACGTGGAATCGGTGGGCCGGCGGCCACTTCACGATCGACCCGCAGAGTTCGTCCCACTACGGCCGTCTCCTGCAGGCCCTTGCCGAGGACGGACCCGTACCCTCGCGAATCGCCCACTGCTGGACGGTCACTGACGCTCCCGCGCCACAGGAGACGCCGCAGGACGACGCCACGTCGCTACAGCTCGGTTTCAACAGTCTGTTGTTGCTCTCCCAAGCCTTCAACGGGCTCTTCGACCAAGCCGACCGCGCCGTGTGGGTGGTGAGCAACGGGATCCATGACGTGGTCGGATCCGAACCGCTCATGCCGCTCAAGGCCACTGTGCTCGGGCCGTGCCGGGTCATACCGCGGGAACACCCCGGCTTGGCCTTCCGCAGCATCGATATCGTCCTGGACGGTTCGCCCGTCGATGCGCACGCCGCACGGCTGGTCGCCGAGTTCGCCGTGCCGCCGGCACATGCCGCGGTGGCACACCGGGGGCCGCACCGCTGGGCCCAGACCTATGCTCCGGCTCCGCTGCCTCCCTCGGAAGACGGGGCTTCGGCCTTGCGCGACGACGGCGTCTACCTGATCACAGGTGGTACCGGAGGCCTTGGGCTCGTGCTGGCGGCTCATCTGTCCCGGCCGGGCCGCAAGCTCGCCCTCATGGCCCGCACCGCCGTCCCGGTGGAGGGCGACGGAGAGCTGCTCGCCACCCGGCCCGGGGGCCCCGGTGCGACGGGGACGGCTCGGAAACTGCGTGAGATCAAGCAGCGGGGATCCGAGGTGCTGATAATCGCGGCCGACGTCTGCGATCCCGCGCAGACCGAAGCGGCGGTGACCCGGGTGACGGACGCGTGGGGGCGGATCGACGGCGTGTTCCATGCCGCGGGAGTCGCCGGCGGTGGGCTCGCACAGCTCAAGACCTTGGAGGAGGCCGCCGCGGTCATGGGTCCGAAGGTCGCGGGAACGCTCAATCTCGAACGGGCACTGACTCCGCTAGAGCCGGACTTCATCGCACTCTTCGGTTCCAACGCCGCCAACGTGGGCGACTTCGGGCTCGTGGACTACGTGGCGGCCAACTGCTTCCTCGACGCCTACGCCCATTCCCGTGCGTCGACCGCAGAGTCCTCACCTCGCGTGGTCACGGTGGACTGGGGACCCTGGCAGGAGGTTGGCATGGCCGTCACCACTGATCTGGGCAACGGCCTGGCGCACGCGCGAGGCAAGGACGTCGCCGAGCGCGGAATGGCTCCCGCCGACGCGATCGAGGCGCTGGAGCGCGGTCTGTCCGCCTCGCGCGAGCCCCAGCTGATCGTGACGCCCGTGGACGCGCGTCACCTGATCGAGCAGGCATTCACCCTGCGCGGCCAGGGGCAGAACGCCGATGGACGGCTGAGCGGCCTGGGCGCACCCCAGACCGTGCACCCGCGCCCCGAGGTGTCCAGCGCCTACGTGGCACCGCACGGCACGGTCCAGCGCCAACTCTGCACCATGTGGCAGGAGCTGTTGGGCATCGAGCAGATCGGAATCGACGACAGCTTCTTCGACCTGGGCGGGAGCTCCCTTGTCGCCATTCAGCTCATCTCGACCATCAACAAGTCCCTCGACACCGCGCTGACGGTGGCTCAGCTCTACGAGGCCCTGACGATCGCCCGCTTGGCGGCGCTGGTCGACGAGGGTGGCGTCGATCCTGTCGAGAGCGCCAGAACCTCGCTGGAGGAAGTGAGGAACCGCGCGGGTTCACGACGCCGTCAGCAGCAGAACCGTATGGTCCGCTCGCGTAGCCGCCGTCAGCAGTGAAGCGAAAGGAGGCAGCAATGCCGGTGAACGCAATGCAGGGGCCACTGTGAGCACGGAACCGGAGTACGTGGCCACCCAGCCCCGCAACCCTCGCCTGATCCGGCTCATTACGGATGTCCGCGGCGCTGTGCGCACCCGGCTGAAAGGGTCGGCCGAGGAGATCAGTCAGCGGGTGGCCGCGGCGCTCGCCCCACACATCGGCCTCGACGACCTCCTGACACCCGCCCAGCAGGAAGCCGACCGGGATGGATACAAGCAGCACATCCTGTACGTCGCGGCGGACGGTTCCTTCTCCGTCGTCGCGCTCGTCTGGCTGGCGGGTCAGCGCACTCCGATACATGATCACGTCTCCTGGTGCGTCATCGGGATCCATGAGGGTGCCGAGCAGGAGACTGTCTATCGCCTCACTGGCGATCCGGACAAGCGGCACCTCCTCGCCGTGGACACCACCACCACCGGAGTCGGCGCGGTGACGGCCCTCGCTCCCCCGGGCGACATCCACCACGTGCGCAGCACAGCCGTCGGAAGGACCATCTCCCTTCACGTGTACGGAGCGGACGTCAGCCAACTCGGCACCAGCATCCGAAGGGTCTACAACCTGCCGGTAAGGGAGACGCAGGCCGCAGACGGCGGAGAGCCCGTTCCCGGGCGGTGACGGCCGGAAAGGGTCCAGAAGCGTCGGCCGGTGAACCGGGCCCGGTGCCCGTCGGGCTCGCAGACAGTCCGGCCACGGACCGGGTCCCGGCTCCGGGGCCGGCAGGCACCAGGCCTATCCGTGCTGTCTGGTTCTCGCCCGTCGGAATCCGGTCCGTACCCGCCACCCGGCGCGGAGAAGCCCGTCGCCCGAGATCGAAAAGGTGACGGCCCGCCGAACGCGTCGGCGGGCCGTCACCTCAATTCTTCCGGGGCCGTCAGCCACCTGCCGTCGCACCTACGACGGTATCGGGGTCCCGAGCCACCCGTTCCAGCAGGATGGTGTAACGGCTGAGCAGGTCCTGCGCCGCTTCGGCGGTGAAGGTGTCGAGAGCGTAGGCGAGACGGACCTCGATCCCGTCCGGCGTGCCGTCCGCGGCTCGGCGCTCCGCTAGCTCGAACCGCAAGTCGAACCGTGCCGGCTGTTCGCCCAGCGGTTCGGGTCGCACGACGAGGCCGGGCAGCGATAGGTCCGGCACACCGTTGTTCTGGAAAGCGAGCATGACCTGGAAGAGCGGATGCCTGCCGACCGAGCGGGCCGGGTTGACCGCCTGAACGATGTGGTCGAACGGCACGTCCTGGTTGGCGTACGCCGCGAGGTCGGTGGCGCGGACCCTCGACAGCAGCTCCCGGAAGGTAGGGCTTCCGTCCGTCCTGGTCCTCAGAACCAGCGTGTTGACGAAGAACCCCACGAGGTCGTCGAGGGCCTCGTCGGTGCGTCCGGCGATCGGTGTTCCGATCGCTATGTCTGTGCCCGCGCCCTGCTCGGTGAGCAGGGCAGCCACTGCGCTCTGGCACACCATGAACAGGCTGGCACTGCAGTCGTGCGCCAGCGCCTGCAGCGGTTCCTGAACGGACGCGGGAAGCCGGGCGAGGAGGTGCCCGGCCCGGTACGAGGGGGTCTGCGGCCGTTCGGTCGCGCCGGGAAGCACCAACTGGTCCGGCAGTTCCGCCAGTTCCCGCACCCAGAATCTGGTCTGCCGGTTGAACTCGGACTCCGGGCGGTCGGCTCCGCCCAGCACCTCGTGGCACCACAGGGTGTAGTCCGGGTACTGCACGGCGAGGTCGGGCCACATAGGCCGGGTGCACGCGGCCGATGCGGCGTAGCCCCGGGCGATGTCCCTGGCCAGCGGCGTGAGCGACCAACCGTCACAGACGATGTGGTGCAGCACGAGCAGGAGTACGTGCTCCTCTTCCGCGATCCTGAACAAGCGTGCCTGCACCGGTGTTTCCTCGGTGAGGTCGAACGGGTACCTGGCCTCGGAGGCGAGTCGGCCCGGCAGGTCCTCCTCGGCCGTGTCGAAGAGCGGTAGCTCGACACGAGCCTCGTCCGGTTCCAGCACCACCTGCTGGGGAGCGCCGTCCCAGTCCGGGAAGGCGGTGCGCAGGCTCTCGTGCCGGGCGACGACATCATTGATCGCCTGGTGCAGGGCCCCGCGGAGGAGAGGTCCGGTCAGTCTGAGGGCCATCGGCATGTTGTAGTTGCCGTTCGAGCCGTCCAGCCTGTTCTGGAACCAGAGACGGCGCTGCACCGGAGCCAGCGGCACGTCCTCCGGCCGGTCCATCGGCTTCAGCGCAGGACGCGTGGCCGCGGGCTGCTCCGCCAGTCTTTCGGCGAGGAGGGCGACTGTCGGAGTCTCGAAGAGTGCCCGCAGCGGTACTTCCACACCCGTTTCCAGCCGGATCCGGCCGATGAGCCGGGTGGCCAGCAGTGAGTGCCCACCCAGGTGGAAGAAGGAATCGTCGATCGTGACCCGGTCAAGCCCCAGCACCTGGGCGAACAGCTTGCACAGGAGTTCTTCCCGTTGTGTCCGCGCGGTGCGGCCGGACGAGGCCGACTGGAAGTCGGGGGCGGGCAGAGCCTTGCGGTCGATCTTGCCGCTGGCGGTCAGCGGCACCTCGGAGAGCGGGAGAACCAGAGCAGGAACCATGTAGTCAGGCAGCTGCCCGAGTAGGTGTGCGCGTAGTTCCGCTCCGTCGAGTCCACTACCGGGGCGCGCGGGGACGACGTACGCGATGAGCCGCGGCCCACCCTCGGGACCGGGGCGGTCGACGACCACCGCCGTTTCCACGTCCGGGTGGGCCGCCAAGGCCGCCTCAATCTCACCGGGTTCGATCCGGAAGCCCCGGATCTTGATCTGTCCGTCGACGCGCCCGTGGAATTCGAGCTGTCCGTCGGGGCGACGCCTGACCAGGTCGCCCGTGCGGTACATCCGCCCGTCGTCTTCGTTCCCGAAGGGGCACGGCGGAAAGCGTTCTGCCGTCAGTTCCCCCTGATTGAGGTACTCGTCGGCGAGGCAGTCGCCCGCGAGGTGCAGTTCGCCCACCACGCCCACCGGAACCGGGCGCTGCCAGGCGTCGAGCACGTAGGTCCTGGTGTTCCACACAGGGCGGCCGAGAAGGACCTCGGGGTCGTCAACCTCGGCGTAGAGGCTGTCCGCGCCGGCCTCGGACGAGCCGTAGAAATTGATCAGGCGCGAAGCCGGTAGGTGGGAGGCGAACTGTTGTACCAGCTCCGGGGCGAGGGCCTCACCACTGGATACCCAGAGCCCGCAGGTCGTCAGGTCACGCCGACCCGCCTCTTCCAGCAGGGCTCTCAGCAGACTCGGAACGACCGTGATGCGGCACGGGCCCGCACTCTCGATCAGCGCCGCGAGTGCAACCGCGCTCCGGGCGGTCTCGCCGTCGGCGAGCGCGATCCGGGCGCCGTTCAGCAGAGCTCCCAGCAGTTCGACGGAGCCGTCGACGAAGCTGAGGGTCGTCTTGGCGATCACCGTCTCGTCGGGACCGTACGGAAACTCAGCGGCGTACCAGGCAATCCTGTTCAGGATGGAGCGGTGGCTGCCGACTACGCCCTTGGGCCGACCGGTGGATCCCGAGGTGTAGACGACCCATGCCGGGTCGGCAGCCGTCGGTGCGGCGAGGAGGTCACCATCCTTCAGGTTGTCGGCGGACAGCCCCTCCGTCAGCGTACGAAAGCCGTCGTCGCCCTCCACCGCCGTGAGGGACGGAACGTCCGCTCCGACGACGGACAGCAGTTCCTCCGTGGTGAGCACGACATCGGGTGCCGCATCGCCCAGCATGAAGCGCACACGCTCTGCCGGAAGGTGCGGGTCCACCGGTACGTATGCGGCGCCGGACTTCAGGGTCGCGAGCAGCGCGACCACCATGTCGGTCGAGCGGGGGAGCATCAGGGCGACGCGCCCCCGGGAGCCCACCCCGCGGCCGACGAGAAGCCGCGCCAACCGGTTGGCCCTGTTGTTGAGTTCACGGTACGAGACGGCGGTCTCGCCGTACACCACCGCGTGCGCTTCGGGGGTGCGCTCGGCCTGCGCTTCGAAGCGGTCGGACAGGGTTCCCGCCGGAACGTCGCGCACCGGTCCGTGCCAGCGCTCCAGGAGGGTCTCCCGCTCGCCCGGGAGCAGGGGAACCAGATCCCGGACACTGCTCCCGTGTCCAGCGGCCATCATCGACAGCAGCGCGGCCAGCCGGTCGGACCAAGACTGCGCCTCCTCGGCCGTCATGAGGTGGGGCTGGTAGCCGAGGCGTATCTCCAGCGTGGCGCCGGGGACTACGGTGAGGGAGAGGGCGTAGTGGGTGGCGTCCGCGATGTCCGCGCCGGTGAGCCGGATCCCCGGGGCCAGCTCGTCCCCCACGGTGGCATCGACCGGATAGTTCTCGAAGGCGGTCACGGTGTCGAAGAGGGCGGGCAGTCCGGTCAGTTCGTGCAGGTCCTGAAGCCCCAGATGGTGGTGGGGCGTCAGTCGGGCCTGCTCGTCGCGCAACCGGCCGAGATAGGCGGGCACGGACTCGTCGGCGTCGAGCCTCACCCGGACCGGGACGGTGTTGGTGAGCAGTCCGACCATGGACTCGACACCGGGGAGTTCCGGCGGCCGGCCTGACACGACGGTCCCCAGGATCACGTCCTGGCTTCCCGTCAGCCACCCGAGCAGCAGACCCCATGCTCCCTGCACCACGGTGTTCAACGTGACCTGACCACTGTGTGCGAGATCGCCCAGGGCCTCGGTCCCGGCCTCCGGCAGCACAGATACGACGGTGCGGGGCAGCTCCTGATGCCGCAGAGGCGCCACCGGCGCGCTGGATGCCACCATGGCCGGCTGATCGAAGCCCTCCAAGGACTCTCCCCAGGCCGCGACCGCTTGCGGGTGGTCCTGGTCCGCCAACCACTCCAGGTACGAGCGATACGAGGCGGGTTCCGGGAGGGTGGAGGCATCCCCGCCCCCGGCGTAAACGCGGAAGATCTCCTGGACCAGTACCGGGAACGACCAGCCGTCGAGCACCAGGTGGTGATTGGTCATCACCAGGGTCCACTGCCCGTCGCCGGTCCGAATCAGCCTGAAGCGCACAAGCGGAGGGCGGGCGAGGTCGAAGGGGGCGCACCGGTCGGCGGCGACCAGTCGGTCTCGGTGGGTGGCCCTTCGGGCCTGTTCCACCGCACGCAGATCGGACGTGGACCAGGCGGGTGCGGCGTCGCGCACGACGAACTGCAAGGGGTCGCCGCCCGCGCGGCGGGCCTTGAATCCGGCGCGCAGCGAGGTGTGGCGCTGCACGACGGTCGTACACGAACGGGCGAGGAGTTCCACGTCCAGCGGACCCGACAGATCAAGGGTCAGCTGCGCGGTGTACAGGTCGGCCGCCGCCCCGGCCAGCTGGGCGTGGAAGTACAGCCCGGACTGCAGGGGGGTAAGCGGGTAGACGTCTTCCAGTCGGGATGTGCGCATCGGTTCTAGGCCCACCGTTCCAGTTCGGCTTCCAGATCATCGACCTCGTCCTGACCAAGCCCGGTGAGAAAGAGGTCGGATGGGGTGTGCCTGCTGACCTGTCGGCCCGCGGCATCGGCGGCGAGTGAGTCCAGGGCTTTTCCCCAGAGCGTGCACAGCCGGTCCAGGTCTCCATCGCGAAGCCATCCGGCCGGCGCGCTCCAGCCGGCCTCCAGCTGAGGCCCGTCGCTCCCGTCCCGGACCAGAACGTCAACGGTGAGCCCGTGGTCCACCGGGGTGCGAGGGTCACGCCCGTCCCTCAGGACGTCGGCGGCGGAGACCGGGGTCCAGTCGGCGTCCTCACGGCCCGGGAGACGCCCCACGTAGTTGAAGAGGATCTGCGGCCTTGCCAGATCGCGCAGCTCCCGTCCGGTGTCCACGTTGAGGTGACGCAGCAACCCGAATCCGAGCCCGTCCCCCGGGGCAGCACGCAGCTGTTCCTTGACCCGCGCAAGTGCATCTGTGGTGTCCCGGGGGATTCTGTCGGTGGCGTCCGCGGGGTTCAGCCGCACGGGGTGCATGCTGGTGAACCAGCCGACCGTGCGGGACAGATCGGCCTCGTAGCCGCCGTCCGCCCTGCCGTGCCCTTCCAGGTCGACCAGCACGTCGTGGGAGGCGGGGAGTCCGCGTTCGCTGCGCCACGTGTGGAGCGCCAGGGTCAGGGCGGTGAGCAGGACATCGGGAATCGTGCCGTGCACGACGGCGGGCACCGAGGCCAGCAGGGGAGCACTGCGCGCGGAGTCGAGGACAACGTATCTCCGCGTGCTGCTGCCGGCGGTGTCCGCCGCCGGATCCAGAGGACGTTCCCCGAACGACGGGCCATCCGCGGCAAGCACGGAGCGCCAGTACGGCAGTTCCGCCAGCCTGCCAGGGTCGTGGGCGGAATCCCGCAGGAGCTCGCTCCACCGCTTGAACGAGGTTCTGACCGGGGGTAGTTCCATGTCGCGGCCGGCCTGGTGGGCATCCCAGGCGAGGGCCAGGTCACGCAGGAGCGTGTACCAGGACGCGCCGTCCACGGCGAGGTGGTGAACCACGAGCAGCAACATGCCCCGCCGGTCGGGTCCGCCGTCGAAGAGGCGCGCCTGGAGCAGGATGCCGGCCCAGGGGTCGAGCCGCTCGGCGGCCTGCCGGACGTGAGCAGCGGCGAGCACGCCGGCCTCCTCGGCCGAGCGGTCCTCCACGTCGACACGCTCGACGAGGCCCGCCACGGCGACGCTGCCGACCGGGCCGATACGCAGGCGCCACCCGTCGCCCTCATCCACCAGCCGCGCCCGCAGAACATCATGATGGTCTACCAGGAAGGTCAGCAGCGTGTGCAGGATGTCCGGCGTGAGCCCGGCTGGGGTGCGGATCAGCAGGGACTGCTGGTACGCGTCCACCGGGCCGCCGAGCTCCTCGAGCCATCGCAGGATCGGACTCGCCGGGACCACGCCGGTGGCGCTGTCGTGCACGGCGCGCCGTTCCGCCGTCCCGTCCTCCTGGGACACGGGGACCGCGACCCTCGCAAGCTCTCCCGGCGTCTCTCGGGCGAAGACTTGCTTGAGGGTGATGACCCACCCGTTCTCCCGGGCTCGGGAGACAAGCTGGATCGCGGTGATGCTGTCGCCGCCGAGGTCGAAGAAGGCGTCGTCCGAGGCCACCTCCGCGACCTTGAGGACGCTCCGGAACAGTTGGACGAGCGCCTCCTGTGCGGACTCGGTCCCGCCATCCGCGTCCTGGTCCGGTGCGGCGCAGCGCGGCGCACCCGCCCGGGTCGTCGGCTGTGCCTCCTGCCCGACCGTGTCAGGGGTACCGGCCCTGAGCGCTCGCGGGGCCGGGGACACCACGACGGATCCTATGGCGGTCTGCGGCCCGTCGGCCGCGGCACGGAGTAGGCCGAGCAGCACCTGCTCGTGATGGGAAAGCTCCTCGGCCCCGTACCGGGCGGAACTCGCGTCCGTGTCCACGCTCAGACCCGCCCCGTCCTGGCGCCCGCAGACCGCGACGGCGATGTCGCCGACCGGGCCATTGGACAGGTTGTGGGCGACGGCGGCGTGGCCTCCGACGAGAAAGGTGTAGGGGAACGTCATGACGTTCACCATCGGGCCGACGACCCCGCGCTCGCCGCGGGCGTAGCCTAGGTCACGGTGCAGGTCCTCGGCACGGTAACGCTGGTGCGGCAGTGCTTTCTTGATCGCCAGGGCTGCCTGGCGGGTCAGCGCGGCGAAGGTCATGCCGCCGTGCACGGTAAGACGCAGGGGCACGGAGTTGGACAGCATGCCGGGGGTGCGCCGTGCGACGTCTCCTCGCCGGGCCGTGACGGGGAGCGAGACGACGACGTCTTCGGCTCCCGTCGTCAGGTGCAGCTGGGCGGCCACGGCCGCCACCATCGTCGGGGCCAGGGACCGGCCGAGACCGGCGCGCAGCCGGTCCGCCTGGTCCGCGGGGATCCGTGCGTTGCGACGCAGCACAGGCGCGGCCGGCTGCCAGGAACGGTCGGAGAGCGACACGGGGCGGGGCCGGTCAGCGAACTGATGATGCCAGAAAGCCCGGTCCGCCTCGAAGGCCGCCGACGCCCGGTACGTCTCCTCGACCGCAAGCAGGTCGGCCAACGAGGCAAAGGAGGACGGGGCCGCCCGCGGGCCGCCCATCTCCTGCGTGTAGAGGTCGGCGACGCGCTGGGCGAAGAGCGCCGCCCCGAATCCGTCCACGGCCAGGTGGTGGGCGCGCTGGTACCAAAGGAATCGCCGGGCGGAGAGCTTGAGCAGGCACACGGTGAAGACCGGTTCCCGGGTCACGTCGAGAGGCCGGGCCAGATCGTCCCTCATCCAGCCGAGCGCTGCGGGTTCGGGGTCCTGCGCGATGGTGAGGTCCAGGAAGCGGATGTCGGGCGACGGCGCGAGCAGTACCGACTGGCGTGGGCCTCCCGGCGTGTCGGTGACCGTCACTCGCAGCGCCTCAGTCTCCTCCCAGGCCCGGATCCAGGCGGTACGAAAGGCTGTGGCATCGACCGGTCCGGCTATGTCGAAGTATTCCGCTATCTGGTAACGGCCCGCGTGAGTCTCGTCCTGGTCCGCGAACCAGATCCCGAGCTGTGCCCGGGAAAGGGGGAAGCCGGTGCTCAAGTTGTCGCTCATGTCAGATCTCGCTCAGCCCTTCGACGCCGGCGCGTACCGCGGCGGGCCAGCCCTCGGCGTCCACCCCGTACTGGCACAGGAACGCATACACGAGACGCTCCAGGCCGAAACCCACACAGGCACTCCTGACGGGGCCGTCCGTGCCGTGCTGGATGCCGAAGTTCCGGCCGAAGAGGTCGTCGTGGAAGTTGAAGGATCCGACTGCGACGGTCCGGTCGGGTCCGACGGCGAGGTGAAGTTCGTACTTGAGCTCCAGCAACCGCTGCGACCAGATGCGCTCGGATGTGTCGGTGCCGCAGAAGAAGGGATCGTTGCCCACCTCGCAGAACCCGGACAGCCCGAGCTCCTCGACGAGCGCGAACACATTCCGCATGAACGTCTCGCGTGCCGAGAGCACCTCGTCGCGCGCGCCCATGAACACGATCTCGCGGATGGTGAAGTCCCAGAGCCGTTCGAGCGTGGTGGCGTAGTCGGACTCGTACCGGAACGACTTGCCGCGGGCGGTCACCACGTGGAGCCGCTCCGCGCTCAGCTCCCGCCCGCTGTACTGGTGGAACGTGTGGTAGCACATCGTGGGCGGCAGGCAGTAGTCCACATTTTCGCACAACTCGAGTACGCCGGAGTCGATCCCGGCTACCGCGTACTTCTCCTGGAACCCCTGATACACGTCGATGTCGTTGTGCAGGCGCGTCACGAACATGAGGTGCTGCGGGAAGGACTTGAAGTATCCGGCCGTCTCCAGCGCCCGAGTGCTGATGAGCGTCGGGTAGCGATACTCGTTCACCTGGAAGTCCTGGCGGAGGAGTTTCCTGACCGTCCGGTCGAAGTACTCCAGCAGGGAAAGGAACGGCTCACCGACCGCCACCTGGCCTTCACCGGCCTCGCTGGCCGCTCCGGCACGGACAAGAAGGTCGAAGGTCCCCTCCCCCACCTCGTGCAGGCGGGAGGACTGCCACACGCGTTTGGAGGCGGTCGGCCTCTGCGGTCGTACGTCGCTGTCGACCACGCGATTGATCTTGTCGGCCAGGACAGCAGGTTCGAGGGGCTCCGACGACCGGATCACCACACCGTGCACCTTGCCCTCGTCAACAACGAGCTCGAACATGTCGATGTCGCTGGAAACGAAGAAGATGCGCCGCTCGATCTCGGACGCGAGCTGGTCCGGCACTGGAGTGTGCAGATCAATTCGGGCACTGAATTGGGTCATGGTCGTTCACTCCTGGCCGGATGGTAAGCGGGACGTTCCGAGAGCTGCTCGCAGGCACCCCATGCACGGCCCCCCGGGGACCCCGGGGGGCCACGCGGTCAAACCGCCGTGGCGGTCTTCGCTTTGACGAGGTCAACGAGGCCCGAAACGGTACGGAAGTTGTCGAACTCCATGTCCTCCGCACCGAGCTGCAGAGAAAACTCCTTTTCGATAAAGAGGACGAGCTGCATAGCGAAGAGGGAATTGACGTATCCCAGGGCGAAGATGTCGTCTCCGTCCGCGACTTCCTGTCCACCCAGGTGGGGGGCGAGGAATGCACGAATACGAGCCTTCACTTCGTTGTGCGTCATGTCGTTCTCCTGATAGCTGGGAAGAATTTCAGTAGGTGTAGAAACCGCGGGACGTCTTGCGCCCGAGCAGCCTGGCGTCGACCATCTTCTGCAGCAGCGGGGCAGGCCGGTACTTGGAGTCCTTGAAGCTCTCGTACATGACCGTGAGCGAGTTCAGGATGGTGTCCAGACCGATCAGGTCACCCGTCTCCAGGGGGCCCATCTTGTGGCCGAAGCACCCCTTGAACATCCGGTCGACGTCCTCGGCAGTGGCGACCTGGTCCTGCACGCAGAAGACGGCTTCGTTGATGGTGAGCATCAGGACTCGGTTGGTCACGAACCCTGGTGCATCCTGGACGACGATTCCCTCCTTCCCTACGCCCTTGAGGAGACGCAGGGCGATGTCGAGCGTCTGGTCCGACGTGAAGTACCCACGGATGACCTCGACGGTATCCATGAGCGGCACGGGATTCATGAAGTGCAGTCCCAGCACCTCAGCGGGCCGCTCGGTGACCGACGCCACGCGAGTAATGGGAACGGCGGACGTGTTGACCGCGAACACCACGCCCGGACGGCAGATCTTGTCGATCTTCTCGTAAACATCACGCTTGATGTCCCAGTTCTCGGTGACATTCTCAACGACGAAGTCGACGTCGGCCAGAGCTGTCAGTTCGGTGCTCGCAACGATGCGACCCAGGATGGTCTCTGTATCGCCCGCGAGCTTCTCCGCGCGGAACAGGCCCCGCATGCGCAGGTCCCTCTCCATCTGGCTCCTGGCATCGGCGAGCTGGCGCTCCACATTGTCGACGAGGATCACCTCGAACGACGACTGTGCTAGGGATTGCGCCACCCCGCGGCCGATCGTTCCGGCTCCGATGACACCTATCTTGCTCATGCTCACGCGTGCCGCCTTCGGTTGTTCAAAGCAAATAGAGGGTATGGATTGTCAGCCCAGCCCGGTGGAGGAGGACCGGAACCTTGATTCGTTACTGGCCTACGGCCTCGCGAAGGTCATCGACGAGCCGGCCGAGGGCGCGCACGGTGGGACCTTCATAGACGACCGTCAGCGGCACCGCCAGAGACAGCTCATGGCGCAGCCGGTGCACGACCTGCAGGCCGAGGAGGGAACTTCCGCCGAGTTCGAAGAAGTTGTCGTGTACGCCGACGCTCTGGACCCCCAGCAACTCCTGCCAGATCTCCGCGACCTGCCGTTCGGTGTCGGTGTCGGGCGCCACGTAGGGGTTGCGCAGGTTGGGCCGCTCATGCTGCTGCCGCGGCATGGCGACCTCCGCGGCAGGCGCGGCCCACTGCTCGCGCCGCCTGACCGGATCGGAGGTGGAGACCACGACCTGCGCCTGCGGGACCCCCGCAAGCAGGGCTTCCGTCACCCGGCGTCCTTCGGCGGGGTCCAGGGCCAGAGCTTGGATCGCCGAACCTATACCGGCCTCGTCCCTCGGCTCCGCCGAGAAGCGCCAGGCTTCCCAGTTGACGCTGCACCACGGCTGCCCAGCGCCGTGACGGTGCTGGGCAAAGGCGTCGAGCACCGCGTTCGCGGCCGCATAGGCGGCGAACCCAAGCCCTCCGAGGAGGGAGGCGATAGAGGAGCAGAGGATCGCGAAGTCCAGCTTCTGGTCCACCAGTACGTCGTCGAGGACATACGTGCCGTACAGCTTCGGGTCGAAGTGCCAGGCGCTCTCGCGCTCGCCGAGGTCGGCCACCACGCGGTGGGCCGCACCACCAGTCGTTCCGGCACAGTGCAGCAGCCCGTCGACCCGGCCGTACGCCTGGACCACCGTCTCCTTCACCTCTCGCATGCGGACGAGGTCGGAGACGTCGGCAGCAAACACCATGACCTCAGAGCCCAGCTCTTCGAGGGCCCGGACGCCCCGGATCAGGTCCAGGGTGGCCGCAGGATGGTCCGGCGATTCCCAGGTCTCCCGCGGCGGCAGCCCGGTGCGTCCCAGGAGGACCAGCCGCACCCGTTCCTGCTCGGCTATGGCCCGTGCCATCAGCATGCCAATCTTCCCCAGCCCACCCGTGATCAGGTAGACCCCGTCGGCCCGGACCGGGGCGGAATCACGGCGCGGCTGCTCGGCGGCCACGAAGGTGGGAGCCCACCAACGCCGCCCGCGCAGCGCGAGCGTCCGCTCACTGGCGGGACGGGAAAGCTGCGCCAGGAGACCGTCGAGGACCTCCGGTGCGGCGTGCCCGTCGGCGAGGTCGAGTTGGATGCAGGTGAGCGACGGGTACTCCTGCGGGAGTACCCGAGCGATGCCCTGGACCGCCGCCTTGGGAGGGCACAGCGCCTCTGCCCCGGTCACCGAGTAGATCTCGCTGGACACGACGTCCCAGCGTTGCGGCAGCCTCATCACTTCCGGCTCGGTGGCCTGGGCCCAGTGCAGCAGCGAGTAGAACCCCCGGTCGAGGAGAGCCCGCACATCCTGCGGGGCTGTGCTGTGGTCCGAGTCGTTGCCCACGCTCCAGCAATGGAGCACACGGTCCGGCGGCGCCCCGTCCTCCCGCAGGGCCTCGGCCAGCTTGGCGTAGTGCTCAGGGCTGCCTGGGTCGAGCACGTAAACGCCCTCCCCCTTGCGGCTCCACTCGCTGCCCGCCCGGACGGTGTGCACCGTCGCACCGAGGCCTACGAGCCGTTCCGCCAGTCCACCGCCGACTCCGGCCTCGTCCGCGAAGACGAGCCAGCTGTGCGCCGCCAGCTCGGCCGTGCGGGCCGGGGGCACCGGAGCTGTCTGTTGCCAGGAGGGCGCGTAGAACCACTCCTTCGACTCCTTGTATCGGCGGGCTTCGGCAGATGCCCCGGCCTGGACCGTGCTGCGCTCCACCCAGTAGCGGCGGCGCTCGAACGGGTAGGTGGGCAGCGGGGTCCGTCGTGCTCCCTCCAGCTCCGGGAACGGTTGCGCACGTCCTGCCAGCCACAGCCTCGCGGCGGCGCGGAGCATGGTGGCACGGTCGCTCTGCCCATCGAAGAACCCGGGGAGCGAGTGCACCACGACCCGGTCGGCCACGGCGGCCGCTCCGGGGTGCTGTACGACGCCGGGGACCATGCTCTGGCCGGGACCGACCTCGACCACGATGACGTCGGGAACAGACCAGAGGGTGCCTATACCGTCGGCGAATCGGACCGGCTGCCGCATGTGCTCGGCCCAGTACTCCGGGCTGGTGGCCTCTTCGGGCGTGATCCAGGTGCCGGACATGTTGGAGACGAAGGGCGTGGCGGGTGGGTTCAGCCGAACAGTCCGGACCAATTCCGCATACGGCTCGACGACCGGGTCCATCATCGGCGAGTGGAAGGCGAACCTGGTAGTGAGGCGGCGCGAGGCGATGCCGTCCGCCATGAGGTCGCGGCCCACGGCTTCGATACCTTCGACCGTGCCGGAGAGCACGCAGGTCTGCGGTCCGTTCACGGCCGCGAGGCAGATGTCGTCGTTCGTGTAGCGGGCTACCGCTGTTTCCGGCAACGGCACCGCGAGCATCGCGCCCTCGCCCTGCCCCTCGATGAGCCTCGCGCGCTCCACCACCAGGCGCAGCACGTCCGGCAGTGAGAAGACGCCGGCCAGGCAGGCTGCCACGTACTCTCCGAGGCTGTGCCCGATCATGGCTTCCGGCACGACGCCCCAGGTGCGCCAGAGCCTGGCCAGGGAGTACTCCAGAGCGAACACCGCGGCGTAGCCCAGGAGGGGGCTGTCGAGCGGGTGATCACTGCGCTCCGGCTGGCGCAGCATGCTACGGAGGTCCATGCCTCCCGAGTCCCCTCTTCCGCTAGCCGCGTAGTCGGCGTCAGGGGTGAGCATGGCGGGGCGGATATCCTGTCCGAGCAGGGGCAGCAGGATCTCCGCGCATTCGTCCAGTGCCTCCCGGAAAACCTGCTCCTGCTGGTAGAGGCCGGCGGCCATGCCAGGGTACTGCGCGCCGAAGCCGGTGAAGACGAAGGCGACAGGCCTGTTGGAGGTCTGCGGGCCAGATGCGGTGAGGAGTCTGCCGTCGTCCGGCGCGCCGAGGATGCCCGATGCGTCGTCGACACTCCCGCACAGCAGCGCTCGCCGGTACGGGAATTCCCTGCGGCCTCGTTGCAGGGTGAACGCGACGTCCTCGAGTGGCACCTCGGGGTGGGTGCGCAGGTGGTCGAGGAGGTCACCTGTCGCCACGTCGAGGGCCTCGGGCGACTTGGCCGAGAGGACCAGCAGCTGTTCCGTGTCCGGGCCGGGCGGGGCGGCCCTGGGGATCTCCGGGGGCTCCTCGACGATCAGATGGGCGTTGGTGCCGCCGAGGCCGAACGAACTGACGGCGGCGCGGCGCGGCCCCGTGTCCTGGGGCCAGGGCAGGAGCTCGCTGTTGACGTAGAACGGGCTGTCTTCCAGACCGAGCCGCGGGTTGGGCTGCTCGAAGTGCAGGGTGGGAGGGATCTCCCCGCGTTCCACTACCAGGGCAGTCTTGATCAGACCGGCCACGCCCGCGGCGGAGTCGAGGTGTCCGATGTTGGTCTTGACGGAACCGAGGGCAGTCCGGGCAGCGGGGACATCGCCGTATGCCGAGGTGAGTGCCGACACCTCGATCGGGTCGCCGAGGAGGGTGGCGGTCCCGTGCGCCTCGACGTAGCGAATGCTCTCCGGTTCCGCGTCCGCGTTGGCGAGCGCGGTAGCGATGACGTCGGCCTGGGAAGCGGCGCTCGGAGCGCTGAAGCCCGCTCGTGCGGCGCCGTCGTTGTTCACGGCGCTGCCCTTGATCACGGCATGGATGTGGTCGTTGTCGTTGACGGCGTCCTGAAGGCGCTTGAGCACCACCACGCCGACGCCGTCGCCCCCGACGGTGCCCTGGGCCCGGGCGTCGAAGGTGCGGCAGTATCCGTCCGGCGAGTAGATCCCGTCCTCGCGGTAGAGGTAACCGTCGCGCCGCATGACATCGACGGCGACCCCCCCGGCGAGGGCAGTGTCGCACTGGTAGGAGAGCAGCGCCTGGCACGCCTGGGCGACCGCGACCAGGGACGTCGAACAGGCGGACTGCACGTTGATGCTGGGGCCGCGCAGGTCCAGCTTGTAGGAGACCCTGCTGCTGAGGAAGTCCGACCGGTTCCCGATCACCAGCTGGTTTCCGCCCATCACCTCCACCGCGTCGGGGTGGGAGGCGACGTTGACAAGTAGGTAGGTGTTGTTTCCGGCACCGGCGTAGACGCCGGTCAGGCCCTCGTAGCGGTCGGGGTCGTACCCCGCACTCTCCAAGGCTGACCAGGCGCACTCCAGGAACACGCGGTGTTGAGGGTCCATCAGCTCGGCTTCACGGGGCGAGTAGCCGAAGAATGCCGCGTCGAACTTGTCGCTGTCCTCCAGCAGGTAACCGGCAGGCACGAAGTCCGGGTCGTTCAGGGTTTCGGGGTCCGCGCCAAGCTCGGCGAGGTGCCCTTCGTCGAACTGGGTAACGGCGCAGTTACCGGCCTTGAGGTTGCTCCAGAACTCCTCGACCGTCCGGGCCTTGGGGAACCGGCCCGCCATCCCCACAATGGCTATGTCGAGGCTGTCCTCGAACAGACCGGAATCATTGGGGAGTTGCTCATTCATGGCGGCCTCGCTTCGCTCGCAACTGCTGCTGACGGCGCTTCATGAGCGCGTTCTGCTGGGCACCCCTGGTCTTGCGGCTGGGATCGGGCGGGGAGGCTTCCCGTCCCGCGGACAGGAAAGCGGCCTGTGTACGGACGGACGTGTGCTGGAACAGGTCCAGGAGATCGATGTCGCATCCCGCGACGGCCTGGAGGCGGTGCTGGAGTTCGACCAGGAGCAGGGAATGCCCTCCGATGTCGAAGAAGTTCTGGTCGACACCCACGGCATCGAGCCGCAGCACCTCCTGCCACGCCCGCGCGACCTGGCGCTCGACCTCCCCCTGGGGCAGGGAACCGGCCGCCCCTGCCCGTTCGGCCACCACCGCCGGGGCGGGCAGCGCGGAACGGTCGACCTTGCCGTGCGGGGTCAGCGGCAGGGCGTCCAGCACCACCGTCGCCTGCGGGACCATGTGCGGGGACACCCGCTCCCGCACGTGGGCTTCGAGGTCCCCGGCGGTGACCGCCCGCGGTTCGGGCACCTCCGCGTAGCCGACGATCCGCCGGTCCCCCGGATTGTCCTCACGGACGACGACCACGGCTCCGCGTACGGCGTCATGGCTGGTGAGCGCGGCTTCTACCTCTCCCAGGGTCACGCGGAAGCCCCGTATCTTGATTTGGTCGTCGCGCCGTCCCAGGAAGGCCAGAGATCCGTCGGCCAGACGTCGCACGATGTCTCCGGTCCGGTAGAGACGCGCGCTCTCCGAACCGCCAAGGCTGTCCGGCACGAAGGCCTCCGCGGTCAGTTCGTCCCGGCCGTGGTAGCCGCGGGCCAGATTCGTGCCGCCGACGAGCAGTTCGCCAGCCACCCCGAAGGGCACGGGGTTGCCTTCGATGTCGACCACATGTGCCTGGGAGTTCGGAAGCGGAACGCCGATCGGCGCCGTGCCCCACGGCGCCTCCAGGTGCTCGGCGACGGTCAAGGTGAGCACGCCCACCGTTGCCTCGGTCGGACCGTAGTGGTTGAAGACCCGGCAGTGCGGCACCAAGCGCTGGATACCGGTCATCCACCGCCAGTCGGATGCCTCGCCCCCGATCACCAGCAGACGGCGGGGAAGAAGCTCCTCGAACCGGGCCGACGCCTGCAGCGTCCGCAGGTGCGAGGGAGCGATCTTCAAGCAGTCCACTTCGTGTCTCTGCATCCAGTCCGCCAGCTTCGTCGCGTCCAGGGCGTGCTCGCGTGACAGCAGATGGACCTCGCCGCCTGTGGACAGCGGCGGCATCAGAGCCGTGACGCTGGAATCCACGGTGAGGGGCTGGACCATCGCCCAGCTCAGCGGGGTCTCGATGCCCAGTCGCTCAATGACTGCCCTTGTGTAGCTGACTAGTTGACGGTTCTCCACGACCACGCCCTTGGGCTTGCCGGTCGAGCCCGAGGTATAGAGCAGGTAGGCGGCGTCCGCCGACGCCGAGGGCGGTGCGGTCCGGTTGTGCACCGGGCGGCCTGCCAGCTCCGTCCAGTCCGCGTCCAGCACAATCGTCTCGTACCCGCCGGCCATCGTGGGATCGGTGCAGACCACGACGCGGACCTGAGCATCCGAGAGGATCGTCTTCCTGCGCTCCGCCGGATCCCGGGGGTCCAGCGGGACATAGGCTCCTCCGGCCTTGAGTACGCCCAGTAGTGCCACGACCATCCGCCTGCCTCGGTCCATGCATATGCCGACGGTGATCTCGGGGCAGACACCCAGCTGCCGCAGCAGGTCAGCCTGCTGGTTGGCCAGTGCGTTGAGTTCCCGGTACGTGAGTGTCCCGTCGTGCGACCGGACCGCGACTGCGTCGGGGGTCTTGTCCGCCTGCTCCTCGAAGAGCTGGTGGAAAGTCCTGTCCGGAAGGTCTGCCCGTACGCCGTTCAGTTCGGCGATCGTGCGTTCCTCTTTCTCCGTGAGGAGAGGGGGCGCGGAGCTGGCCCGATGCGGGTTCTCGACGGCGGCGTCCAGCAGCTTCAGGTAGTGCCGTACTGCCCGCTGGCCTGTGGTGCGGTCGAACACGTCCTTCGCGAACAGCAGTCGTCCGGTTATCCCGGTGTCCCCCTCGACGAAATCCAGGGTGAGGTCACCGAGCACGCTCTCGGCCGGGGCGTCCAGGAACCAGGTCCGGACACCGGGCAGTTCACCTATCCGGGAGGCGGTCCGGTAGGCGAACGCCGGCCTGCCGAGCAGCTCTGCCGCAGACGGCCGGGCGGTGGAGAGGGCGGCCTCGACGTCCGTCCGCGTCCGGGTGATCAGCTCCGTCAGGAGGGCGCCCGGGACGACTTCGGACCGGACGACGGCCGTCGTCTCGGAGGCCTCCCCCGCGACGCCCTTCACGGGGACGGTCACGGCTTGTGCGGCCTGTCCGCTGTAGCGGTGCAGGAGGACGAGGTACATCGCGAGCAGTACGTGGTGGAGCTCGGCACCCTGCCGTGCGCCGAGCGTACGCAGCGCAGCGGCGGTCTCATCCGGGACCTCGAACGCCACGCATCCGGCGTCGAGGTCGCGCCGGGCCGGGCGGGGCCGGTCCAGGGGGAGCTCGGGAACCGGAGGTAGCGCGGCCAGGCGGTCCACCGCCTCACCGGAAGGCAGGGCCACTGCCTGTGCTCCTGGGAGTCCACCGGTTCCCTCCTCCTCCCGGACCACCGATGTCGGGGCTTCTTCCGTGGTCACCCCTCCGGTCAGGGCCCGGTATGTGGCCGTCATATCCCGCAGAACCCGCTCGACGAGGGCGTGGTCGGCGACCAGCCGGTGCGCGACGAGGACAAGGAGGTGTTCGGCGGCTCCGCTCCGAATCAGCAGGGCACGGGCGAGCGGGCCACTCTCCACGCCGAAGGGGGCGCGGAGCGCTTCGGCCGCCAGATCCCGTATCCGGCAGTTCCGTTCGTCACCTTCGAGTGCACTCACGTCGGGGTACTGCAGCGGCAGTTCCACCGGGTCCGCCGAGATGCGCACGGGCACACCATCGGACACGGTGAAGCGCGCACCGGGTGACAGGTGGGCAGCGGTGGCCCTGCGCAATGCCGCCAGGAGCGCCGCCCGGTCCGGCTCACCGGCCAGCCCGATGGTGGCGGACACGTGGGTTGCCGGGCAGCCCGGTACAAGCCTGCCGAGGAGCCAGGTCTGATGCTGGGCGGTGGTCAGGGGTGCGGGCTCGGCGAACCCGATCGGCTCGCCGGGCGTCCGTGCGTGTTCGTCCATCGTTACCGCCTCTGCGTGGAACGGATCGGGCTGGCGGATGGGCGCCGGAGCCCGTCCGGCCGGGTCCTGCCGTCGAGCAAGCCGGCGATCACCGCCGTGGCCTCCGCGAAGCCGAACAACTCCACGTCGCCGACGGGGAACCGGTGCACCCGGGCACGGCCGGTGTACTCCCAGCCTGCGTCTTCGCTGAGGAGCACATGGTCAGGTTCGTCCCGCAGGACGCCACCGTGGGCGCCTGCCGCCAGGGTGTAGCTCAGCCAGGCGCGCTGGTGCTCGGTGAGCGAGTCGGTGATGTCGGGCGGTAGGTCCGGAGCGCAGCGTTCGACGACCGAGCGCAGGAAGTCACTGACCAGGGCCAGGGCTTCGGCCGGATCGTGGTCAAGAATGTCCGGCACGTCCCCGGGCAGAAGATCCTCGTCCATTCCCGTGGCCAGCTCGACCAGCAGTTCCTGGGCGTCCCCTGCCGCGGGGGCGGCCGGGTCGATCACGACCAGGGTGGTGTCCGCCCCGACCCTCGACACCAACTCGGATGCGACCGCTGCTCCGGAGCAGTAGCCCAGCACCACGACGGGCCCTGTCATTACACCGAGTCGCCGTGCCCAGTACTCGGCCTGTTCCTCAACGGTCGGCACGCTCTGGCGGATGTCCGGATGGGTAAGCAGGTCAATGCGGTGGTAGCCGTCCCGCCAGGGCGGTGGGAGCAGCGTGGCAAAGGAGCGGGGTGGGGTCTCCTTGCCGAACTCGACCCCGACGACCCGGTACTGAAGTGCAGGCAACGCACTACCTTTCTGGTACTTCGACACACCAGCGACGATCGGTCAGCGCCTCGGCACGACGGGCAGAACCACCCGGGACGCGTGGCGCGCACCACGGTGGACGGTGATGACGGGGGCGGGGATGTCCTCCTCCACGTGCGCGTTGTCGCTGTCACAGCACGTGATGCTGATCCTCAGCCGCCGACCCGCCGAGAAGGCGTAGGACGTCGGGTGGAGATCCACGACCAGTTCGACGGGTTCACCCGGCGGCAGCGGCGTGATCGCGTCCCCTGTCCCCGGGTAGTAGGGCAGCCCCATCCTGTCGAAGGGTGCGGGAGCGCCGCCGCGGCACGAAGCCCGCAGGACACCCTCGGACACGTAGTGGGACGCCCCCTGCTCGTCGACCTCGCTGAGGTAGACGAAGAAGGCACCGTCCGGATGGGTCGACGTCACCCAGAGGTGTACGAGGGGGTGACCTGTCACCTCGAGGTCCTCGGAAAGGACCGCCGACGTGTAGGTCAGGGCCTTGCGGTCGTTCACCGTGAGCTCGTAGTGAAACCCGCCCGCGTACCCGTCCGACCACCGGGACGTCCGGCCTGACGTCGTGGAGTAGTCGACCGTATACGAATCCTGTCCACCGCCGGTCGCCCCCGCTCCGTCGGCCGACGCCTCGGGCAACCTCAGCACTCCGTCGTTGACGGACCGGATGGTGCCACTGGATCCGTCGCCGAAGGACAGCGCCTTGGGGCACGCCGCTGCCGGCGGCCACGTGTCCGCCGATTTCCATCCGGTTGCCGCCCCCGCGCCCATGGTGAAGTACCGCACTGGCGGCTCGGCCATGACCCCGTTGTCGATGCCCTTCAGCCAGTGGTCGTACCAGCGCAGGTGCTCGCGGGCCAAGTCCTCGTTCGTCCAGTTGTTGTGGCTCCACGGGCCGATGACCAGGCGCTGCGGGTTGGCCAGATTACGAAACCACAGTGTGGTGTCGCGGACCCAGATGTCATGCCAGCCGCCCAGGTGGCACACCGGGATATCCGAAGCGCTCACCGCGTTGCGGGCGGCTGCCGGATTGATGTCCTGATAGGGAGCGAGGCCGGTTGCCAGATCGACGCTGTCGCGGAATTCCAACGCCGCGGCCTGGCCGAAGACGTCCGCGTTGTCCTGGTGTCCCGCCAGGTAGCCCGCCGTACCCACCGGGCCGTCGCCGGTGCCGGCGGCTCCTGACTGGGTATCCAGCCTACGCACCAGATCGCTCCAGTTGCGGGCGAAGTCGTCACGGAACACACCGCCCGGGCGGAGGAACTCGTACAGGTCGAACATCGCCATCTGCGGCAGGATCGCCGCGAGGTGAGGCGGTGCCGTAGCCGCCGCCAGCAGCTGGTTGATCCCCGAGTAGGAGAGGCCGAACATCCCGACACGACCGCTTGACCAGGGCTGGACCGCGAGCCATTCGGTCACCTCGAAAGCGTCCTGCGCCTCTTCGTGGCTGAACTCGATCCGTCGGCTCCCCTCCGAGGCGCCGCTGCCGCGCGAGTCGACAACGACGACCACATACTCGTTCCGTAGCATCTCCTTCAACCACGGCTGGGAGTCGAGTTTGGTAAGCAGGCCGCCGTCCACCGTCTCGGCACGCCGGTAGCGTTCGTGGCACCAGAGCACCGGCAGGGCTTCCTCGATGACGGCGCCGCGCCGCCTGGGCCGGAACACATCAGCAGCCAGTCTGGTTCCGTCACGCGTCGTGATCCGTACCGTCGAACGCTCCGCGACGTCAACGTCCGCCAGGAAGGCAACGATCTCGCCCTTGCGAGCTCCCAGTTCGGCACGGAGAGTGTCCGTCATCACGCCGGCAGGTGCGTCGAAGCGCAGCTTTCCCTCCTCCGCCCACAGGACGATGTTCAGCGAGCGCACCTCCAACAGGAGATCCACCACGCCACGGGCCGCCGGCCCGTGTTCCTCTGCAACGTGCTGTGCGGTTCCCGTCACAGCTCGCCCACCTCGCGCTCACCGCTGCTGTCGACGTCGGATACCTGGGATTGCAGCGCCCAGCGCAAGGACTCGAGGTAGATAGCAAGGCCGGCGATCGTCGGACTGTCGACGACGGCACGCACCGGGATATCGAGCCCGAGGTCCTTGCGGAGAGAGCTGACGACGGAGAGCAGGGAGAACGAATCGCCCCCGATCTCGAAGAAGTTGGCCTCGACGCTGAGAACGTCCTGTTTCAGGACCTCCGTCCAGGCCGCGGCGACTAGGTGCTCCATCGCGGTGGACGGTGGCACGGCCGCCGGCTCCGTCGGCGCAGCCGCCGAAGTGGGACGTGGAAGCCGGGAGCGGTCGACCTTGCCAGTCGCCGCGGAAGGGATCGACGCCATCACGACGAAGACAGAGGGCTGCATCACGATGGGCAGCTTCGGAGCCAGGTAGGAACGTACCGATGCTTCGTCGGCGCTTGCTCCGGGGGCAGGCTCCACATAGGCGACGAGCCGCTGATCGGGCTCCAGCACGACGACCGCGTTCGCCACGTCGGGATGGCCGCGCAGCACTGACTCGATCTCCTCCAGCTCGACACGCACACCTCGGATCTTCACCTGGCTGTCGATCCGGCCGAGAAACTGCATCTCGCCGTTCGGCAGCCACCTCACCAGGTCGCCGGTGCGGTACAGGCGGTACCCCGGGTTCGAAGGGTCGGCGGTGAAGCGCTCTGCGGTCAGGCCAGGCAGATTGCGGTATCCCCGCGCCACTCCGTCACCGCCGATCCACAGCTCTCCCGGTACGCCGATCGGCTGAGGGTTCCCCCAGCGGTCCACCACGGAGCAGGTGGCATTGGCGGTCAGCTCGCCCAGGGGCATGGAAGTGCGCTCCCGAGGCTCGTCGTCCATCCGGCCGGACACCGCGACGCCGGCCGTCTCCGTCGGTCCGTACTCGTTCCAGATCTCGCAGTCCGAGGACACCACCTTGCGGGTTCGCGCGACCAGCTCGGCGTCCAGGTTCTCGCCACCCATGGAGAGGTGCCGTAGGGACGGCATGGATATGCCGGTGTCCGCGATACCGCGCATCTGGGTAGGTGTCAGGTAGAGCATGTTGATCGTGCGGTCGTTGATGAACCGGGCTGTGGCCGCCGGATCCGCGCGGATCTCGCTAGGCAGCATCACTAGGGCCGCACCACTGGTCAGAGCGTGGAACATCTGCTCGACGGACCAGTCGAAGTGGTAAAAGAGGTTGTGCACCACCCGGATGCCCGGGCCGATCGGCCGGACATCCTGCGCCCACTGGATCCACGGTGTGATCGCCCGGTGCGGCAGGCCAACACCCTTGGGCCGGCCAGTGGTTCCGGATGTGTACATGAGGTAGGCGAGCTGTGAGGAATCGACCTCGGCGGAAGGCCGTCGGCGGGGCTCCCATGCAGCCACGTCCTGTCCGGGTGCCTTCGCGTCGACGGTCACCAGCGTCACGCCGACGGCAACCGTGGCTGGCAGCTGTTCCCGCAATGCGGGGGTGGTGAGCACCACCGTCATCCCGCTGTCGGCCACGACGAATGCCATGCGGTCGGCCGGCGCGATGGGATCAAGCGGCACGTAACCGGCACCCGCCTTGATGATGCCGAGGATGCCGACCATCAGCTCCAGGGAGGGCTCCGCACACAGTCCGACCAGGTCGTCGGTGCCGATGCCCCGCTGCGAGAGATCGGCCGCCAGCCGCTCGGCGAGGGCGTCGAGCTCGGCATAGGTGAGCGTGTCCGCGCCGCTCTCCAGCGCAGCGGCATCCGGTGTCCTGAGCACCTGCTCCTCAAAGAGC
Source organism: Streptomyces sp. CNB091 (assembly GCF_000377965.1). Lineage (NCBI taxonomy): Bacteria > Bacillati > Actinomycetota > Actinomycetes > Kitasatosporales > Streptomycetaceae > Streptomyces > Streptomyces sp. CNB091. The sequence continues at coordinate 291,199 of NZ_KB898998.1, read as the reverse complement.
TGATGCAGGAATAGGTCCGTCGCATAGGGGCCGTGGGTCGACGCCGACCACTTCTCGATCTGGCGCCGCTCCTCCTCCGGGACGACAGTGAGCTGCGAAACCCGCTTCTCGGGAGCGTCTACGGCGTCGGCGATCAGGACGCCCAGGTGGTCCAGGAGTCGCCAGGCCGTGTCCTCGACGAAGAGGTCGGTGTCGTACTCGAGAGACACACGATAAGTGGACTCAGCCTCCGTCACCGCAAACACCAGGTCGAACTTGACCGCTTCGAGGCCGAGCTGCACGTCGCTGATCGTGATGCCCGCCAGGTCCGGCGGCGCGATCTCGTGATGGAAGGCCAACATGACCCGGAACAGCCCCTGGCGGGAAGCGTGGTTCGTCGTGACGGCGTTGACGACGCGTTCGTACGGCACGTCCTGATGGGCGTAGGCAGCCAGCGCGGTCTCGCGCACCCGGCTGAGGACCTCGGTCAGGCTTGGGTCACCGGAAAGGTCGCTGCGGATCGCGAGTGTGTTGAGGAAACAACCGAGCATGCCGTCCAGCTCGGGCAGTTCACGGTTGGCACTAGGTGTGCCGATCACGATGTCGCTCTGACCGCTGTACCTGTGCATCAGGACGTTGAGCAACGCGAGCATCGTCATGAAGGGCGTGCAGTCATGCTCCTTGGACAGCTCCTTGAGCCGCCGAGAGACCGCCCGGGGCAACTCGGCCGTCACGGAGGCCCCTTGCCCGGAGGTACGGTCGCTGTACGGCATGTCGGTTGGCAGGTCGAGTACCGGCAGGGGCGCCCTCAACTGGTCCTTCCAGTAGGCCAGCTGCTCATCCACCTCAGCATCACCGATGGTGCGGCGCTGCCATGCAGCGTAGTCCGCGTATTGGACGGACGGCTGCCGCGCGTCGGCGGACGTGGCGCCCTTCTGTGAGTAGAGCCTGAGCAGCTCGGATACGACGAGCTCGAAGGAGCGGACGTCCGTGATGATGTGGTGCAGGTTGATGAGAAGGACGTGCCAGTCCTCCTCCAGCTGGTAAAGCTCGACCCGGAGCAGTGGACCGTGCTCGATGTCGAAGGGGCGACGGGCGGACGAGGTCAGCCGGTCCGCCAGAGTCTCCTCTCGCAGGTCCGCCGGCTCAGAGCGCAGATCGACGATATGCAAGGCCAGGTCCGAGTGCGGTGCCACGACCTGTTGGGGAACTCCGTCCAGGGCACGGATGGTGGTACGGAAGACCTCGTGCCGCTCCACCAGCAACCGTACGGCGCCCTTTAGGGCCTCGACATCGAGCGGGCCCTCCATCTCGATGGCCGAGGGGCTGCTGTACCGGGAGCTTGGCCCCTTGATGTGCTCTTCCACCCACATGCGCTGCTGCACGAATGACGTCGGGGCGTGGAAAACCCCGTCAGCCCGCTGTGCCAGAGGTTCAATGGTCGGCACGGCGGCGGAGGTCGTCGTCCCCAGAGCCTGGATGGCTCCGGCGAGTTCACTCACCGTCTGGTTCTCGAAGAGCACAGTGAGGGGGATCTGGATGCCCAGTTCCTCGCGAAGTCTGCCGATCACACGGGCGCCCTGGAGCGAATTCCCTCCCAGCGCGAAGAAGTTGGCGTCCGGCCCGGGAGTGCCGGCCCGCAGGACAGCGGCCCACGTCGCCGAAACGACATCAATCAGAGAGGCGAGCGCCTGGCCGTCGTTCGGTTCGGCTCCGGTCTGCAGAGTCATGTCGTTCCACCAAGTTCCATCAGTCAGAAGGTGCGGAAAGCCGCATTGCGGGACCTTGCCGAGGCAATGCGTGAAGAGGGTTCGGCCGCGTGCGGAGGTGCCCGCACCCCCGCCGACGTCAGTCGATGCGCGAGACCAGCGCTTGGTGGAGCCCTGCGGACACTGCGGCGACGACGGTCTCGCGCGCCGAGTTCAGGAAGAAGTGACCGCCCGGAAACATACGCAGGTCGGACTGGCTGCTCGTCAGTTCCCCCCAGCGCGCCAGGACCGAGGGGTCCGCATTGTCCTCGGTACCGCCGAATGCGGTGATCGGACAGTCGAGCAGCGGGCCGTCTGTGAACGTATGGGTCTCGATGACGGAGAGATCCGCACGGATCACGGGAAGGAGAAGGCGCATGAGTTCCCGGTCCGCCAGCACGGCCTCGGGGGTGGCCTGCCAGCTGCGGAGCACCTCGGTGAGCTCCGCGTCGGACCGCTGGTGCAGCGGCGAGTTCACCACTTCCACCGCGTGGGGAGGCACCCGGCCCGAAACGAAGAGATGGTCCGGCGATCCGGCCTCCAGTCGCTGCAAGGTGCGCGTCAGCTCCAGTGCGACGACGGATCCCATACTGTGCCCGAAGAAGGCGAACGGACGGTCGAGTTGCGGGATGATCGCCGGCACCAGCGCGTTGAGAACATCGCTCATGCTCTGGAACGGAGGTGTACCGATCCGGTCCTCGCGCCCGGGCAGCTGAATCGCCCACGGCTCGACCTCGCCAGGGAGCCCGGCGCTCCACCCTCGGAACACCGAGATGCCACCGCCGGCGTACGGGAAGCAGAACAGCCTCAGGCTCGCGTGAGGACGGCTGACGAGCGGCCTGACCAGCAAAGTCACAGGGACAACCCGTCGGCCATCTGGCGGCGCAGGGTCAAGGGACGCAGGTCAGCCCACGTCTCCTCGACATAAGCGAGGCACTCACCCTTCGTACCGCGCCTGCCGACTTCGCGCCAGCCCGCGGGCAGTTCCAGGCCCGTCCGCCAGATCGAGTACTGCTCCTCGGCATTCACCAGCACGGTGAACTCGCTGCCGTCCTGCTCGTCCATCTGTTTCTTCCTTCTGGAACGACCGGCTCTCACCGGGTACCGAACTCATGGACCATGAAGGCGTTTTGCCCCTCGCCCCCTGGCGTGGACACGCCTCAGGGGCGCGGCCGCGAGGACCTCAGAGCGCCCAGCCTGCGGCCTCCCCCGGACGACGTCCGCATCGCCTTCCGCGCTTGGCGCAGCGGTTCACCGAGGAGTTCCAGACGCACCTGCGGGTCGTCCACGGCCTGGCTCAGGACCGCGAGGAAGCTCACCTGGATGTCGACGATTTCACTCTTCGACAGCCGGACGGAGTTGTAGTTGAAGCGCAGGCTGAGAGCGTCGCCACTCGGCTTCCCGTACAGACAGACATCGAGCTGCGACGTCTGGTAAGCGGGAGGCAGGAAGTCTGTGAACTGGAACGCGCTTGAGAACACCGGGTTCTGCCCCGGACGCACCGGAATAGCGAGGCGTTCGAAGAGGCGGGTGAAGGGGTACCGGCTGTTCGCGTACGCACCCACGCTCTTGCGCTGGGCGCGCCGGACCACGTCACCGAACGAGTCGGACCCGGTCAGTGAGATGCGCACGGACAGCGGGTTCAGGAACGCGCCGACCATACCCTCCATCTCCTTGGTGTCCCTGCCCGAGAACGGAACGCACATCACGATGTCCTCATCGGACCCGATGTCGTGCAGCGCGACCACGAAAGCGCTGAGAAGTACCACGTGGAGCGTGGCATCGAGCCGCCTGGCCAGCTGTGCCAGAGCCGTCGCCATGTCCGCACCGATGCCGAAATCCAGTGTTTCGTTCGCCACGTCCACCGAGCGCGCGTCGTGATCGCCGATCCTCAGCCGGGGCAGCGGCGTCTGGAGTTCGTCAAGCCAGTAGGACTCCATCGCCGCGCTCTCCGGCCCCGACAGCCACTTCTGGCGGTCGCGGACGAAGCTGCTGAACGTCAACGGCAACGGTTCCAGTTCGGGCGACTGCCCCTCCACTCGGGCGCGGTAGGCCACCAGCAGGTCACGGAGCAGATTCCCCATGCTGGTGCCGTCCGCCACGATGTGGTGCACGTTCAGGTAGGCGCAGTAGTGGTCCTCCGCCAGTCGGTAGAGCTTCGCCCGCACGGGCGGTACCGAGAGGTCATCGAAGGGCACGGCGTTGTCGGCCTGGATGAGACGCTCGTTCTCCCCCTCCGGATCGCTTGAGCCTGTCAGGTCCACCAAGGGCACGTCGAGGTCGAATCGGGCCAGCACGCGCTGACGCGGTCCCTGCTCAGTGTCCTGGAGGGCCAGGCGAAGGGCGTCGTGACGCTCGACCAGGAACCCGACGGCTTCGCGGAAGGCCGCAACATCGATCGCCTCGTGAACGTGATGCCACACCGGCAGGTTCAGCTCGGCCCGGCCCTCGCCGAGCTGGTGCTGAAGCCACATTCCCTGCTGGCCGTTCCACAGTTCGAACCATGTCCCGTCAGAGGCCTCCGGTCCACTCCGGTTCCCGGCCGTCGAACTCTCCGGTAGTTCGCCCACGGCAGGCGCTTTCTCCTCCGGAGCCAGATGCCCGGCGAGATCGGCGATGGTCGGGTGGGCAAACAGGTCGGCGATCGTCAGTTTGACACCAAGCGCCTTCTGCAGGCTGTTGGCCAGTCTCAGAGCGAGCAGCGAGTCCCCGCCCAGGTCGAAGAGGCTGGCGAAGACGTTGATGTCGGGGATGCCGAACTCGGCCGCCCACAGGCTTCCGAGAGTGTGTTCGGACTCGGTGTACTCGCCGTCCGTGCGCCCCGTGAGCCGTACGGATGCCGTGCTCGGCGTCCGGGGCACGGCCTGGCCGGCGGGCGAGGAGGAGCGGGCAGATACCGCCCGCTGGATCGATGCGCCGAGAAGCAAGGGCGCCGTCGCCATCCGGGACCGAAGCACGGCGGGATTGAGGGAACTCAGCATGTCGTAGTTGATCTCACCGACGATCACCTGCGTGGATGTTCCGCGTAGGACCGCGTCATAGGTGGCGATGCCGTCCTCGATACCGATGGACCGGAAGAACCCCTGGTCCTGCCGGACACCATGGTCCGCCGCCATGCCCGTGCCGATCCAGTCGGTCCAGTTCACCGTGGACGTGCGCAGGCCGGCCTTGCTCCGCCACCAGGCGAAACCGTCGAGGTACTGGTTGGCCGCGGTGTAGTCGCTCTGTCCGGCAGAACCGAACAGCGCCGTGGTGGAGCTGAACAGCAACATCGTGGGTCGATCGGCAAGAGTCGCCTCGTGCAGCGCCACCGCCCCGTCCACCTTGGGAGCAAGAGTGGCGCGGAAGGTCTCGGCCGTCTTGCGCATGAGGAATCCGTCGCCGGCGGTTCCCGCGGCATGGATCGCATGGGTGATTGCGCCGAGATCAGACCTCACGATTGAGACGACCCGGTCCATGTCCCGCGAGTCCGTGACATCGCCCTGGAGGCACAGGACGTGCGTGCCTCTCGCTTCCATCTCCTGGATCAGCGCGATTCGGCCGGCGCTCTTGCCTCCCTCACGCAACACGTCGTCCCAATCGGCTCGCGCAGGGAGCGCGCTTCTGCCGACCAGCGCGATCCCGGCCTTGGGCTGCCGCCGACTGATCGATCGGGCCACCTCCAGGCCGATACCGCCCAGACCCCCGGTGATCAGGTGCACTTCGCCGGGAGGCGTGTCCTGCATGGAGGAAGCCCCGGCCAGCTCCACCGCCACCAGTTCCGCGGCGTACCGGTCCGCTCCCCTGAGAGCTACCTGCCCGATGGGGTCAGCGCAGAGGATCTCCTCGACCCATGCCGCGGGTGCCACGTCGTCGGCCACGTCCAGGCACCGGCAGCTGATCTCCTGGTGTTCCTGGCCGATGACCTTGGCGAGTCCGAACAGCGCCGAGTGCGCAGGCACGAGGTGGGTCTCATCCCCGGTGACATGGTGCACGTGCCCTGCGACGACGGTAATCCGATGGGCACCGGCGCCCGCCGACGCCAGGGCCCGGGCAAGTTCGAGGAGCCCCATGACGCCGTCGTCGAGGAGCCTGTCCTGATCATGCACGCCATCGCCGACGGCTGCCCCATGGCCAGCCACGTAGACGATCTCCGACGGCAAAAAGTCCGGCCGCGACACCCAGAGCGTGTCCACGGGTGCCGTCTCGACGGTGACACCCGCCGCACGCAGCCCCTTGGCCGTCGCCTCGAGCAGGGCCGATCCGGCACCGACGACCAGAGCCGTGCGGACGTCGCGTCGTCCCTCCTGCTCGCGGTTCGCACGCACCCAGTTCAGCGTGTGGTGTGCGGCCGCGCCCCGGGCGCTGTCGATGGTTCGTCGCGGGCTGTTGACCCGCTTCGCCGTGAAGCCCTTGATCTCCAGGACGACGGCACCCTCGGTGTCACAGACCAGTACGTCGACCTTGCGAATCTCGCCGCTCTGTTGGAAGCGGGCGTCCGGTTCAATCAGGCTGACGCACGACGCGGGCATCGGACCGTGCACCACCAGACGGTCGTAGGTCAGAGGCAGGTAGAAGTCTCCGTTCGCCTCCTGCTGCACGTCCTCCCCGTCGAACATGGCCCACCGGTGGAATCCGGTGGCAAGATCCAGGAGTGCGGGATGCAGCACATAGTCGGCGGTCTCCTCCTGGAAACGGGCGGGCAAGGCCATCGATCCCAGGGCGCACTGGACGCCTACGTCCACACTGCGCAGGCTCTCCTGCCAACGGCTGCCGAACTCCATCACTTGGTGTCCGGCCTGGAGCGAGCCGCCGTCCATACTGGCGAGCCCACAGCGGGCGGCAAGCTCTGCAGGGTCAGTCCCCGCGCACGGCGTCTGCGGGGCCGCGGACAATCGGCCCCGTACGTGAAGAGTCCACTGCCGACCGATGGCCGCGTCCGGGTCGTGGCTGAGGACCCGGAACTGGGCCCCCTCCTCGTCCCCCCGTACGATCGTGTGTGCCATTCGGGGCCGGTCCGCCGTCACCAAGAGCGGGACCTGGAACTCAACTTCGCTGACCACGGTCACTGGCGCGCCGAAGAGTACGGATCCTGCCGCCCGGGCCATCTCCAGATAGGTCGTCCCCGGCACGATCGCCTCCGACAGCATCCGGTGCTCGCTGAGAACCCAGTGCCGTTCGAGGTCGAAGTCGGTGCGGAACACGACCTCATCGACCGTGTGGACGAGCAGCTCGTCCAACAGGGCGTGGGGTGCGGGACCGGCCGGGGAGGCGGGTACCGCGGGCGTGGGATCGAGCCAGTACCGTCGACGCTCGAACGGGTAGGTGGGCAGGGCCACCCGTCGTGGGTTCTCGTCGCGGTGGTACGCCGACCAGTCCGGTGCGACTCCGGACTGCCACAGCAGTCCGAGGGCCCGCTGAACGGCCGCCAGCTGGCCACGGCTGTCGCCGGCGTGGGGTAGGGACCCCACCACCACGCGGGCTTCGCCTTCGGCGAGCTGCCGTGTGACGAGGCTCCGCAGCGTCTGGCCCGGCCCGACCTCGAGGAACACCAAGCCGTCGTCCGCGCGCAGGGTCTCGATCCCCCTGGCGAACTCGACGGTGGAAAGTATGTGCGTTCCCCAGTAGAAGGGGTCGGTCGCTTCTTCGGCGGAGATCCAGTCGCCGGTGACGTTGGAGATGAACGGCAAGCGCGGGGCGGACAGGGGGACCTTCGAGACCGCCTGCACGAACTCCTCGACCATGGGGGCCATCAGCGGTGTGTGGAAAGCGTGCGAGGTCGCTACGCACCTGGAGCCGATGCCCTCGTCCGCCAGGGCGGCGGCAAAGTCCGCTACCGCGTGGGCCTCACCCGCGACCACACAGTCGACCGGTCCGTTGTGTGCCGCCAGGGTCAGCCCTTCGGGCAGCTGGGCCACGACGGTACTGCGCTCGGCCGACACGCTCAGCATGGTGCCAGGGGCCTGCTTCTGCATCAGCCTTCCTCGCAGGGCGACCAGTCGGAGCGCGTCGCCGAGTTCGAAGACCCCTGCCAGACAAGCTGCGACGTACTCCCCGAGGCTGTGACCGGCCATGACCGCCGGGGCCACCCCCCAGGACGCCCACAGCATGGCCAGCGCGTACTCGACGGTGAACAGAACAGGTTGGGCAAACTCGGTCCTGCTCAGGAGCGCGGCGGCGTCTGTGTCATCCGGCGGATACAGCAGCAGGTCCCGCACATCCAGACCAAGAACTTCCCGCAGCTCGGCCGCGCAGTGGTCCACTGCGAGCCGGAACTCCGGTTCCTGTGCGTAAAGTTCACTCGCCATCCCGGGATGCTGGGAACCCTGACCAGTGAACAGCATCGCCACCTTCATAGAGGTGCGATGCGCCACCCCGCTAGCCAGTGCGGTGGGGTCACGGTCTTCCAGGGCCCGGGCCGCCTCCCCCGGCGAAGAAGCGACGACGGTCCGACGGTGCCGGAACTCCTCGCGCCCCTCTGCCAGGGTGAACGCAACGTCGACAAGCGCCTCCGGCTCCTGGCGGAGGTGCACTGCCAACCGGTCGGTCGCCCGTTCCAGCGCCTCGGGTGTACGAGCCGAGAGCACAAGGACCTGAGAGGGACGCGCGGACTCCGAGGGTCGGCGCTGCGGGGCCTCCTCCAGGACGACGTGCGCGTTGGTGCCGCCGAATCCGAATGCGCTCACACCTGCCCTTCGCGGTCCGTCGTGCGATTCCCAGTAGGTCAGGTCCTGCTGAACGCGGAACGGCGTCCGGTCGAAGTCGATCTGCGGGTTGGCCTCATGGAAATGCAGGGTCGGGGGCAGCATGCCGTGCCGCAGCGACAGCGTCGTCTTCAGGAGGCCCGCCATGCCGGAAGCCGCGTCGAGGTGCCCGATGTTGGACTTGACGGAGCCGATCGCGCAGTAGTCCGTGCGATCAGTACTCTGGGAGAACGCCCTGGTCAGTGCGTCAACCTCGATGGAGTCACCGATCTGCGTGCCGCTGCCATGCGCCTCCACGTAGCTGATGGTGTCGGCTTCGACGCCTGCGACATCCAATGCTTCCAGAACGACGGAGGACTGGCCTGCCACTGCGGGGGCCGAAAAACTTGCCTTCGTGGACCCGTCGTTGTTGACCGCCGTGCCCTTGATCACGGCGTGAACGGTGTCGTTGTCGGCGAGCGCGTCAGCGAGCCGCTTCAGGAGGACCACGCCTACGCCGTTGTTGAAGACCGTCCCTGCGCTGTCAGCGTCGAAGGGCCGACAGTGCCCGTCCGGCGACATGATGCCGCTCTTCTGGAACCGGTACCCCTTCTGCGGGCTCACCTTGAAGGCCACTCCTCCCGCGAGTGCCATGCCCGATTCGTGGTTGAGCAGGCTCTGGCATGCGAGATGGACCGCGACTAGCGAGCTGGAACAGGCCGTGTGCACGGGGATACTCGGCCCCTGGAGGCCGAGCTTGTAAGAGACGCGGGTAGTCAGGAAGCCCAGCTCGTTGCCCAGGCCTACATGGGAGTCGCCGATCGCGGCGCCGTCGTTGAGGTTGGCGAAGACGTGGGAGAGGTAGGCGCTGGTTCCGGCCCCACCGAACACGCCGACAGCGGTGCCTAGGCGGCTCGGGCTGTACCCCGCGTTCTCCAGGGCCTCCCAGGCCGTTTCGAGGAAGACCCGGTGCTGCGGGTCCATGATCGTGGCCTCCCGTGGCGTATATCCGAAGAACTCCGCATCGAAGAGGTCGATTCCCTCCGTTCGGGCGCCGGCCTTCACGTAGTCGGGCTGGGAGAACTCCTCCATGGGGACGCCTGCGGAGATCAGCTCGTCGTCGTCGAAAAAGCTGATGGATTCCACGCCATTGCGTAGGTTCTGCCAGAATTGGCCCAGATCAGGGGCTCCCGGGAAACGTCCCGCGATGCCGACGATGGCTACATCGCAGCCGAATTCCTGCATCGCGCTGGCATCTTCCACTGGGTTACCCAATCTGTCGCGCTACCGCACTGATTCGCCGCACCGGCACCTCACCGAGGAGGAAGCAGCGGCAACTCGCACCCAGCGGGCAGCCGCACAGCGCGTGCGGTTGAGTACGGAGAAGGCCAGCTGAATCAGAAATGAGAAAAAAGGGGCCACGCACGGACGGGAGATCAACTCACCGTGGACTTGCGTCGTGCCCGGGCCGGATCGCATAGTTCGACCACTGTGAGGTACATATTCTTAGTCGATCTCCACCGTGTCAAGAGGGATCCTCGTACGGTCTCCGCTGGCCAGGGATCTGCCGCAGACCAGAAGGAAGAGTCCGGCAGGCTACTTGCCAGGACGCCGAGCCTTCAGATCGCCGTAAGGTCTTCCAGGACCGCCAGGAAGCGAGCACCCAACTCCCTGACGAAGGAGGCAGGCACCTGGTGAGGGCGGTAACTGATGGCCAGCTGCGGTCCATTGGCTTCGTGCGGGCGCACCTCGGCGACGAGTTTGGTTGGCAGACCGAAGGGTGCCGGACGGAAGAACTCGGTTCGCGTCCCGGAAAGCTCCAGCTGCGCCGGGGCGTTCTGCAGCGTGAACATGGTCTGGAACAGCGACACGCGTGGGCCACAGGCCGAATTTGTCGACCAGACGACTTCACTGAAGGGGCCGCCCTGCGCCGCGAGAGCTTGGCGCAAATTGTCTGCGACACGTGTCAGATCGTTCTTCCCTGGCACATCCCCGGAGAATCGCATCCGAACGCCCAGCACGTCGACGAGACACGCCACCGCCCGGTCCACCCTCTCGTCCCCACGCAGGTCGAACAGGGTGCCGACGGTGATGTCATCGTCTCCCGAAACCTCCGCCAGGGCTCTGCCATAGGCCGTCAGGAGTACGGCAAAGGGAGTGACGCCCGCCTCAACCGCACGTCCTTCCAAACGTTGCAGCGCGTACTCTGACAATGAAAAGACCTGGCATTCCGGTCCGTTGACCGACTGAGGGGGCGGGGGCTCCGGAATCGTCAGGCTGGATGCTCCGGCGAACTCACCGAGCCAATGGATACGTTGTTGCTCCAGAGTTCCGCATTCGGCACGGGCCCGCTGAGCCGCGGCCATCACCTGTAGTGTCGGAGCCGGCGCTCCTTGCGGGTGGCGGCCGTGCCTCAGCGCGTTGTAAGCGTCCGCGAGCTCCACTGCCAGAATGGACTCGGACCGGCTGTCGAGGGCTACACGGTGAGCGACGACGCCTATGAGATGTGACGCGCCGGAGCCGACCGTCACCATGACCGCACGCCAGATCTCGCCCTCCTTTAGCCGGAAGGGCTGGGCGAGGGCCTGGAGAAGGAGTGCGTGGGCCTCCTCGGAAGCCGACGCCCACAGCATGGCGGTCCGGGGCGGGGGCACGTCGAGCGGAACGGCGGCCGGTACTAGCTCCGCGTCAAAACGGTACGAAGAGCGCAGGGATTCGTGCCTGCGATGGACATACTCGACGGCACCGACCAGAGCCTCCGGATCCACATCGCCCTCTACGCGCCATCCCATCATGCAGTGATGCGCGAGGTCGTCCGGAGCCAAGCCGTACTGCATCAGCATGTCGCCCTGGTGCGCGTTGAGCGGTACGGGGCCAACGTCCGGCCGGACAGCCGGAACGGGAAGATCGTGACCCGACCGTTCAAGCCATTGCGCGAGCCCCGCGGGGGTGGGCGTCCTGTAGACCTGGGAAAGCGGCAGCGGCTGCCGACGGTCCCCCTGAACGGCGCGCACTCGGTTCTGCAGATTTATGGCCAGCAGGGAATGCCCGCCCAGCTCGAAGAAATCATCCTGCGGGCCCACCTCTTCATGTTCGAGGAGCTCGGCGAAGAGCCGGCAGAGCGCTTCCTCCGTTGCAGACCGCGGGGCTTCCACCCATCGAGCAGCGGGTGCGGAGATCTCCGGCAGGGCGGCCCGGTCCAGCTTGCCGTTGCCTGTGAGAGGCATGGCCTCCAGCAGTCCGATCGCAGAAGGGATCATGTAGTGCGGCAGCACTTCGGCAAGGTGCTGCCGCATCTCCGCGATGTCCGGCTGGGGGCCCGCTTCCGGAACGACGTGGGCCACCAGTGTGGCTGCCCCGGTGCGGGACTCACGTATGGTGGCCGCCGCGTGGCGCACCGCCGGATGACCGGCCAGCGCTGCCTCGACTTCGCCCAGCTCGATCCGGAAGCCCCGGATCTTCACCTGGCTGTCGGCGCGGCCCAGGTAAACCAGCAGCCCGTCAGGGCGCCGACGGGCGAGATCGCCTGAACGGTAGCCCCGGACCGTCCGGCCCGCAGCGTCGTTGAGGGTGATGAAGCGCGTCGCCGTCAGATCGGGCCGTCCGAGGTAGCCCAGGGCCACTCCGGGGCCCACGACCACGATCTCACCGGTCTCCCCGGGCTCGACGCAGCGGAGGTACTCGTCGACAAGGATGAGGTCGGCGTCGGGCAACGGCCGACCGATGACGCTGTCGCCGTCGTCCAGGTCCGAGCGCCTTACCTCGTGGTAGGAAGTGTGCACCGTCGTTTCGGTGATTCCGTACATGTTGACAAGAACGGGCCGGTCGACACCGTACTTGGCCGTCCAGGGCTTCAGATCCGAGTAGCGCAGTGCCTCTCCGCCGAAGACGACGAGCCGCAGCGGGAGGCGTTCCTGGTACCGGCTGTCCTCGTTCGCCAGTTGCTGAAATGCGGAGGGTGTCTGGTTCAGCACTGTCACCCGCTCCTGCCTGAGCAGCCGGTGGAAGGATGCGGGATCCGTGGCGACATCAGCGGGCACGAAGACCGCGCATCCTCCGTGTAGCAGAGCGCCCCACATCTCCCAGACCGAGAAGTCGAACGCGAACGAGTGGAAGACCGTCCAAACATCCTCGGAGGTGAACCGGAATACGGGGGCAGCTTCTGAGAACAATCGGAGCACGTTGCGGTGGGTGACCTCAACGCCCTTCGGCCTTCCGGTCGTTCCCGAAGTAAAGATCACGTATGCCCGAGATTCGGGCGATATCCGCTCTGGAGGGAATGCGGCGAACTGCCGGTCGGCCAAGGGGGCGTCGACCAGGCAGCGATCGATGCCTGGTGGTACTCGGTTCGCCAGGCTCCCGGACGTCAAGACCGCTACCGGCTCGGCGTCTTCGAGGATGATGCCATTCCGTGCCACTGGGGCCGCAGGATCCAACGGGAGGTAGAACGAGCCCGCTTTCAACACGGCGAGTGCCGCCACCGCCATCTCGACCGATCGATCGAGCAGAATGCCGACAGGGCGCTCCGAGATTTGCGTGAGGTGCGACAGCTCCATCGAAAGACGCGCAGACCGTCGGTCCAGCTCGGCGTAAGTCAGGCTCTGCGTACCACACTTGACCGCGACGCGATCCGGGTAAGCGCCCGCAGTGCTCTGAAACGCTTCGACGAGTGAGGCCGGAGCATTCCATTCTTCTGATTCTCTCATGTCTCGCTCGCTCATCCGAAGGGTGACCCCAACCATGGGCCCGGGCCGGCAATGTGGGTGCATCACTGCAATCGTTCTGTCAGCCGACGGATGCGAGGACGTCCGCCTTGGCGTAATAGACGCGACGCCCATTCGTCCGGCGCCGCCAGCCGTTCTCCGAGGCGAGTCGATAGACATTGCTCATCGAGATGCGGCACAGTTCTGCCACGTCCTTGGCAGCAAGCCATGGCAGCCCGGTCTGGTGCTGGTGGCTCACCCGGCGGTCCAGCTCTCGCCACTCGTACGCGGACCAGGCGTGCCCCGGGTCGTTGTCGCACCGAACCTCACTGGGCAGCTGGCCGTCTGACTGGATCGCCGCGATCAGCGATCCCTCACAGTCGAGTTCGATGCAGGCTCCGACACGGAAGCGCCGTATCCGCTTTGGGCTGACGGCACGTTGTGCCATCGTGGCGGTTTCGGCCATCTCGCTGATGGCGTCACCCGCTGCCGGGTGGTGGCACAGCCAGCGTGCATGCTGGTGCAGGAACTCCGCCATCACTTCCACGGACTGCCCTACAGGGGCACATCCGTGTTCCGCGTTCACCAGGTCGCACCATGCCCGAAGTCGCACCCGCAGGGTGTCGCGGGCTTCGACGGCTACCGTGTTCAGCTTGATTCCGAACGAGCGCGTACCGGAGACTCTCTGCCCGTCCCGGGGGACGGTGGCGAGCATGCTCTCGCATTCCCTGTAAAGATCCGGAATCGATCTCAGATCCCGCTGGAATTGTTCAAAGCATGTCGCGCAGACTGTCATGCCGCCAGGCCCCCCATCAGCTACTCGGACGCGACTGTAGCGGCACTCCCCGTTCCGGCAATCATCCATAAAGAATTACCTCGCTGTATATTTCTAGCAGTAATCAGAGAAAATGGCTCGGTATGGCTCGGTCACCTTAAACAGGGACGGCGATCGCCGTCACGAGAATTCCTTGCTGGGCGGTCCAGCGCCCCCGCAAAACGCTCAGCCTGACGCCATGCACCACGGGGCCGGAGCTCATCAAATGTGCAGTGAAAGTCTCGGATTCCGGCCCCAAGACCACTGCGGCATCTTCGAAACCCAGCCAACGGCGGGCGAGCGGGTACCAAGCCTTGTACACGCACTCTTTGGCACTGAACAGCAGCCTGTCCCACGCGATGTCCGGATGGCGTGCGTCCAGCTCAACCAACATTGCGAGTTCCCCCGGCCCCGCGATCAGTTCCCGGATACCTTCCGGGCAAGGCTCGTTGGGTTCGGCGTCGACTCCGACCATGGCAATATCCTCGGCTCTGGCCAGGGCCGCCACACGGTATCCCTCACAGTGGGCCATGCTCCCCACGAGGCCAGCGGGCCACAACGGCTCGCCTTGCGCCCCGTGCAGAATGGGCGCTGGCGGAAAGCCCAGCCTGCTCATGGCTTCCCGGGCGCACGCACGCACCGTAGAGAACTCCTCGCGGCGGGAGAGCAGAGCACGCTCAATGAGTGCGGCCTCCTGGGCGAACACAGGAGGCGTGGCGTCGGGCTCGCCGAAGGACTGAACCGCAGCCACCGCGGCGGGCATCAACTCTGCTATCACGCCACGGCACCAACAGTGGGCCGACCCGAGAGGACGGTCACGGGCTGCCCGGGCTGCGCAGCCCGCGTTCTCCATTCACGCGGGTACCCCAGGGAAACCTCGTAGTGCGGTATCCCGTCTATGCGCATGAATCTGGGTATGTGGAGGTGGCCGTAGACCACGGAGGCGGCGCGGAACCTCCGCGGCCAGTCCTCCGTGGCCGAGGTGCCGCACCACAGCTCGAACTGCGGATGGCGCAGTATGCGCGTTGGCTCGCGAACCAGCGGGAAATGATTGATGAGCACGGTCGGCAGATCTTCCGGAAGCAGAGAAAGGCGCGCTTCGGACACGGCGAGCCGCGCACTGCACCATGCCTCACGGCTGGGGTACGGATCAGGATGGAGCATGAATTCGTCTGTGCAGACCACGCCCGATTCCTGTGCCAGTGCGAGCGCCTGCGCCTTATCATGAATTCCAGGCGGCCGGAAGGAATAGTCATACAGGACGAAGAGCGGAGCTATCGCAACCGGGCCTTCCCGCGTCTCCCAGGTGGCGAATGGATCCTCTGGGGTGAGAACCCCCATCCCCCGGCACATCTCTACGAGAGATTGGTATCGGGCCTCACCGCGCAATGCGAGTGGATCGTCCGGACGGGTCCAGAGTTCGTGGTTCCCCGGGACCCAAACCACTTGCGCAAAATTGCTACTCAATACATCGAGACCCCATCTGACATCGTCACTGCGGTCGCCGATATCACCGGCCACCACGAGCCAGTCGTCGTCCGTCCCAGGTCGAAGCTTTCTGACTATTTCCCGGTTCTCTTCGTGCTGCACATGCAGATCACTGATGGCTAAAAGATCGCCCATTTTTTGTACACACCTAAGAGTCTCAGACCGCAGGATCAGCCGGGCGAGTGGCGCTGTACGGGTCGGCACGACCGCCTCACCCAATAGGCGACTCCGGCGGCCCCGCCACCGGGATGCGCCACTCCAACGAGCTTCACTGAGCTCGCACCTCAGCACAGACGCTCACCGCGCCTAGACCTCACAGAGACGTATGAACATCTCGGCAGATAGCTGGGCGATGGAGATCGGGACGACGCTTGCCCGATCCCGAGAGCCGCCTGCCCGTTTCGGTACTTTGAGGCCGATTAGAAGCGCTTCCGCCGCATTCCTCGATATAAATCCATACAGCTGTACTCATACAGAAACCCCCGTGCAAAAGTCGATGCGAGTTGCGAAGCGTGTGTTCGGCGACTCCCCAGCAAGCTATCTTTAAGCAGGCCTGGAGTGGCTCACAATGGATCTCATCGTGAGATAGATCACCGGTGACGTGCGGCCGCCCCGCAGGGCGGTTGCAAGTTCCGGGGCCATGCGGTTGGTCGGGGCGTGACCGGTTGTTGGGATGCGTAGCAGTAGCAGGGCAGGCATAGGTTTCTTGATCATTGTGGTCTCTAAGTGAACCGCCCCGGGTTCGGTAGAGACTCGATTCCGTGAAAGGGTTGACTCATGGCACGCCCTTCCTCCTATCCCTCTGAGCTGCGCAAACGAGCGGTCCGTATGGTCACCGAGGTCCGTGGTGACTACTGAGCTTGATTGGGTGATGTCGGGCCGTTCGCCTGACAGCGGCTGAGCCGGGTCGGTAGCTGTGTGGTGTGAGATACGCGCAGGGTGGCGGTATGACCGACGCCAAGAGGACGGCGAGGGAACGGATCCGGCTGGAGGCAATCGGCCGCTTCGAGGATGGCGCGAAGAACCGCCGCCTCCTGTGCACATTCCCCTCCTGGTGGCGACCCGCCCCTCGATCAGTCAACTCCAGGAGGAAGCCCGAGCGATCCTGGCGGTCGGCGCCCCGATGCCGCTCCCCCCGCCCGTCCGTCACCTGCAACGCAGGCTCTTGGAACGGATGAGGCAAGAGCCGGCCGAAACTGGAGCCCGCCTCCACCGTCTATACGTTCTGGAGATCGCTGGGCCCCACTCCCCGAATCAAGACTGGGCGCAGCGGGAATCCTTGGGGACGCATCCACCAGCACCTCCGGGGGATGAACCGCTATCAGTACGGCCTGGTCGACATGCACCTCACCGACCCGGTCCCCGCCGACGCAATAGAGCGAGCCGAGACGGAGGCGCTCCGCTTCATGGCCAAGTTCGGCATCCCTATTCACACAGGAAGATTTCACGAACGGCGACTTCGCCTCTGCGGTCACCTGCGCCGACATCGCCGCTACCCTCGCGCCCCTTGACTCCGACTGATGCAGCCGCGACGCCCGGCCGTCGACTTGGGCAAGGAGAGGGGCCGCGTTCATGCCCTATGACAGTCCTGAAGAGGAGATTCGCTCCCGGGGATTGGTACCCCTGGAACCGTCCAGCAAAGCCGCAGGTCACCATCGGAACCCAGAGCAGGTTCAAGTCCCGTTACTCACCCTGAGGGAAGGGCCCCGGCCTTCGGACCGGGGCCCTTCTTCATGTGGTGCGGGGCGACATGTGGTGCGGGGCGGTCTGCCGCCCGGTCGCCCGGCCGGCTCAGAAGGTGACGTCGGAGCAGGCGTAGAAGGCGTTGCCGGTGTCCGCGATGGTCCAGACGCCGAGGATCAGGTGCTTGCCCGACTTCTGCGGCAGGTTGCCCGCGTGCGTGACCGTCGACCCGGGCTGCCGGCCGCCGAACGGCACGGTGAGGAAGGGCTGCGGGTCCAGGTCGGCCCGGGTCAGGGGCTTCGTCGGGTCGTAGCCGTCCTTGGTGACGTAGTACCGGAAGTCGGTGGTGGCGTGCCGGGCGGTGATCCGCCAGCGGAACGTGTGGCTCGCCCCGGCGCTCACGTCGGAGGCGGGCCAGGCTCCGCCGCGCGGGTCGTCCAGTTCGGCGAACCGCTGGTTGCCCCCGGCGCAGATCAGACCGTCGCGGGGACCGCGCGCGGGGAAGCCCTTGAGGCCCTCGACGCTCGGCGGCTCCCACTGGATCTGCCCGCAGTCGCGGACGGTGCCGTTGCCGCAGAGCTGCTGCCGGCTGATGGGCGAGTCGGTGTACCCGTGGCTCTGCGCACTGCCGGAGGTGGCCAGTAGGGAGACCCCGGCGACGCCGAGGCCGAGGAGTAGGGAGGTGATCTTTCTGCGCATGTGGTGCTCCTGGGGTGAGGGGTGGAGCTTGCGGACAGATGGACCCGACGCGGCGGCTCACCGCGTCTTGGTCTAGACCAAGACGGAGGCTAGTCCTGTCTTTTGGTCATGTCCATACCACTGAAGGCCCCGGTCCGAGGACCGGGGCCACCTGCTCGTCGCGGGCCCGACGTCAGTGCCCCGGCGCCTCCAGGTGGGCGACGACCTGGGCGTGGAAGCGGTCCACAGCCTCGTCGACACTGCGGATGAAACCGGTCTCGGCACTGCCTCGGCCGTTGCCCATGCCCTTGAACAACGAGAGCCGGAAGCCGGTGATCTGCGCCCCGTCCTTCGGAAGGATGTCGGCGGGCTCCGGGCGCAGTCGCTCCAGCGTGCCCCGAGGGCCGGTGCCCTCACCGTCGACGAGCGTCTCGATGTGCAGATCGGCGGGGGCCTCGGAGAGCCGCCGGACCAGCCTCTTGACCCGGCTGAGGGGATAGCCCGGCTCCGCGGCGGGGACCTCGATAGACGTACGGAGCTTGCCGGTGCGCAGGTCGGCGGTGATGGCCAGGACGCCCGGTGTGCCCTCGATGCGGATCTCGGCGCCGAGCCTCCCTTGCTCGCACAGGTGGTCGGCCAGCTCGCTGCGGCGGGCGCTCGGATCGGAGCCGCGCCGCGCACGCTGGACCGGCAGGACCTTCTGCCCCAGCTCACCGCCCAGCCGCAGACAGACCTGCCGCACCAGCCGCTCCCAGTTCTCGATGACCTCCAGAGCCCGGGCATCGCCCCGGCACAGGGTCTCGTCATCAATGCCCCGGCGCACCGGGACCCAGGCCGCGCCCATGTTCTGGAAACCGTGGCAGCCGGAGTTCTCGTGCTGGAGGTACTGGAGGAGTTCCTGGAGCAGCCAGGCGTGCGCCGCGTTGCCGACCCCCTCGTGGCGGATCAGCATCTGCGCCTGGTGCACGACTTCGGCCCAGGACAGGTGCCAGAGCGCCACCTTGTGCTTGCGCCGTCGGTCGATCCGCACGTCGACGAGCGGGCTGCCTTCGAGCGCTACGTCGTTGGACAGGGTGATCACCGCCTCGTACCCGCGACGGGCCGCGATGTCCATGTACGCCTGCACCTGTTCGGGCTTGAGCGCGTTCCCGTTGGTCTTGGTCTCGACGAGTGCGGTCCACAGCTTGCCCGCCCGCTCCACCCGGACCACGCCGTCCGGGCGGCGCGGCGATTCCCCGTGCGGCAGGGTCACCTCGGTGAACGTTTCCATCCGGCCGGCCGGTGCGCCGAACCCGGCGGTGAGCCGGCGGCCGAACTCCGGCACCTGGGCCATCACCGACAGCACGACGGAGGTGGCGCGCGTCTCGCGCTCGCGGTCGCTCTTGAGCGCCGACACCGGGAACAGCCGGGCGGTGCGCCAGGTGTCGTTGTCGGCGAGCGACTTCTTGGCCGTACGAGGAAGCGTGACCTTCTTCTTCGCCGTACGGGGGCGGCGGGCGGGCTTCGGCACGGGCGCGGGGTCGGCGGGCTCCGGCTCGGCGGCCGCTCGTGTCGCGGCGGGGGCCGCAGGCACCACCGGGTGCACCGGGTCGTCCGGACCGGCTCCTCGGGCCTGGCCGGGAACCCGCACGGGCGGCTCCGGTGCGTCCTGACCGGACCCTTCCCGCTCCGGCCCTTCCCGCTCCGGCCCTTCCCGCTCCGGCCCTTCCCGCTCCGGCCCTTCCCGCTCCGGCCCTTCCCGCTCCGGCCCTTCCCGCTCGGGCGCTTCCCCCGCCGGCCCTTCCCGCTCCGCGTCGTCGTCGATGTCGACGCCGTAGTCGGTGGCCAGCCCGGCGAGACCCGATGCGTACCCCTGGCCGACGGCGCGGAACTTCCACTCCCCCGAGCGCCGGTACAGCTCGCCGAAGATCACCGCGCTGACCTCGTCGGCCCCCTCCACCGCGAACCGGACCAGGCCGTCGCCCGCGCTGTCCGCGAGGGTGAGGCGGAGGTCCTCCAGCTCGCCGAAACGGGAGCCGGCGTAGCGGCTGGCGGCGACGACGACCTTCTCGATCTCCTGCGGGACGGCGTCGAGGTCGAAACTGATCCTGTCCTCGCTGCCGTCGGCCGTGGGCGTCTTGCCGAGCAGTTGCACGCTCCCGTCGCCGGCCACGGGGTTGTTGTAGAAGCAGAAGTCGACGTCGCTGCGGACCTTGCCGTCACCGTCCAGCAGAAGTACGGAGACGTCGGCGTCGCCTTCGCCCGTGGTGCTGCTCCACCCCAGGCTCACCATCACCGAGCCGACATCCTCGCTCAGCGTCGTCAGACCGACGTTGGCGCCCTTGACCATCTCGTGCACGAGGCCCCCCAGATGCACAGCCGCCCGGAACGCACCCCGGCAGCCCGCTGTGTGACGTGTGTGGTGCGTCACACAACCGCCGTACTCCGCGAACATTAGCCGCCGGAGTGAGGGAGCGTGAAGAACTGGTGAAATCCGGAAGGCTCGCCACCGCCGCCACGGCGGTGGCCGCCCCGCCGCGGTCACGACGAGTCAGGGCTGTCACGACGAGTCGCGGACCACCAGCTCTGTGGGCAGCATCAGCGAAGGGCGCTCGTCGCCCGGGGCCCGGCCCGCGATCTCGTCGAGGAGGAGCCGCGTCATCCGGCGGCCCATCTCCTCGATGGGCTGGCGGACGCTGGTGAGGGCCGGGTGCATGTGGCGGGCGACCACCGAGTCGTCGAAGCCGATCAGGGCCACGTCCTCGGGGATGCGGCGGTCCGCCTCGCGCAGGACCTGGCGGGCGCCGGCGGCCATCACGTCGGAGGCGACGAAGACCGCGTCGAGGCCGGGGCGGCGGGCCAGGAGGTCGCGCATGGCCCGCGCGCCGCCCTCCTCGGTGAAGTCGGCGGGGGCGATGAGGCGCTCGTCGGGGGCCAGGCCGGCGGCGGAGACCGCCGCGCGGTAGCCGTCCAGGCGGCGCTGGGCACCGTAGACCTCCAGGCGGCCGGTGATCGTGGCCACCTGGCGGCGACCCCGCGAGACCAGGTGCTCGACGGCGGCCCGCGCGCCCCCGAAGTTGTCGGAGTCGACCGAGGGCAGCGTCTCGGCCGCGTGCCGGGCACCGCTGATCACACACGGCATGCCCAGCTGCTCCAGGAGCTCCGGCAGCGGGTCGTCGGCGTGCACGGCGACCAGGAGGACCCCGTCGACGCGGTGGGCGGTGAGGTACTGGGCGAGCCGGCGGCGCTCGCGGTCGTTGCCGACGAGGGTGAGGAGCAGCTGCATCTCGGTGTCCGCCAGGGCCGCGCCGACGCCGCGCACGATCGCGGAGAAGTACGGCTCGGCGAAGAAGCGGGTCTCCGGCTCGGGCACCACCAGGGCGATGGCGTCGGTGCGGTTGCCCGCCAGGGCGCGGGCGGCCCGGTTGGGGACGTACCCCAAGTCGGCCACGGCCGCCTCGACCGCCTGCCGGGTCGCTTCGCTGACGCGGGGCGAGCCGTTGATGACCCGTGAGGCGGTGCCCCGGCCGACCCCGGCCCGTGCCGCCACCTCTTCGAGCGTGGGCCGCCCGCCGCTCCGTACTCGCGCTGCCGCCATGGCCGCCTCCCCGTTCCCGGTCAATTTCTCACAGCCGTACAGTCAATCCAAGTCCTGGACCGATCACCCCGACGAGCGTACGGACAGTGTATTGGGAGCGCTCCCAAGCGAGCGACGAAAAGGCGGTGGGCCCGGTCGGGGTCGACCGGGCCCACCGCTCTCACCGGGTCAGGCGTCCTGGCCCTCGGCCGGGGGCAGCGCGTGGCGGGCGATCACGTCGCCGTACCAGTGGGCGCTGGACTTCGGCGTACGACGCTGGGTCGCGTAGTCGATGTACACCGCCCCGAACCGCTTCGCATAGCCGTAGCCCCACTCGAAGTTGTCCATCAGGGACCAGAGGAAGTAGCCCCGTACGTCGGCCCCGTCGGCCGCCGCCCGGCGTACCGCCTCCAGGTGGCCCCGCAGATAGGCGATCCGCTCCGGGTCGTGGACCCGGCCGTCCGCGTCCGGGGCGTCGTCGAAGGCCGCGCCGTTCTCGGTGACCATCAGCGGCAGGTCCGGGTGCTCGCGCGAGACGTCCATGAGGAGGTCGTACAGGCCCTCCGGCTGGACCGACCAGTTCATCGCGGTGACCGGCCGGCCCTCGGCGAGGTGGAAGGCGACGTGTTCCGAGCCGGGCCACGGGGAGTGCTCGCTGCTGCCGTGGCCGTCGTTGCGGGTGTCCCCGGCGCCGGAGGGCGACGCGCTCACGATGGTGGGCGTGTAGTAGTTGACGCCGAGCACGTCGATCGGGGCGGCGATGGCGGCGAGGTCGCCCTCCCGGACCAGCTCGGACCAGTTCACGATGCGTTCGGTGTCGGCCAGCAGGTCCTGCGGGTACGCGCCCTTCAGCATCGGGCCGGTGAAGACGCGGTTGCCCACCGCGTCGATCCGGCGGGCCGCGTCGGCGTCCGCCTCGCTGCCGGTCAGCGGGCGCACCTGGTGGAGGTTGAGGGTGACCGAGGTCTGCGCGGCAGCGGGGAGGTTGGCGCGCAGCGCCTCGGTCGCCCGGCCGTGGGCGAGGTTGAGGTGGTGGGCGGCCCGCAGCGCGGCGGCCGGTTCGGTGCGGCCGGGGGCGTGGACGCCGGAGCCGTAACCGAGGAAGGCCGAGCACCAGGGCTCGTTCAGCGTGGTCCACATGGACACGCGGTCGCCCAGGGCGCGGGCCATGATGGCCGCGTAGTCCGCGAACCGTTCGGCCGTCGCGCGCTCGGGCCAGCCGCCCGCGTCCTCCAGCTCCTGCGGCAGGTCCCAGTGGTAGAGCGTGGCGACGGGCTTGATGCCGGCGAGCAGCAGCTCGTCGACGAGCGACCGGTAGAAGTCGAGACCGCGTTCCACGGCGGGCCCCCGGCCGGTGGGCTGGACGCGGGACCAGGAGACCGAGAAGCGGTACGCCTGGAGTCCGAGGCGCTTCATCAGGGCGACGTCGTCGCGGTAGCGGTGGAAGTGGTCGGCCGCCACGTCCCCGGTGTCCCCGCCGAGGGTCCGGCCGGGCGTGTGGCTGAAGGTGTCCCAGATGGAGGGCGTGCGGCCCAGCTCGGCGGCCGCGCCCTCCACCTGGTACGCGGCGGTGGCCGCCCCCCAGAGGAAACCGGTCGGGAAGGGGGCCGTGGCGGCGGGGGCCTGCTGCGGGACCGTGTCAGGTCGGACGGCTGTCATGTGGGAGCGCTCCCTGGAGGAAGTGAGAGATGAGAGGTGAGGAGAAAAGGGGGAGTGGGAGGGGGATCAGCCCTTCACCGCGCCGGACATGATCCCGCCGACGATCTTCTTGCCGAAGACCACGAACACCACCAGCAGCGGCAGCGTGCTGATCAGCGCGCCCGCCATCACGATGGACTGGTCGGGGGTGTACGAGGCGCTGAGCTGGCCGAGGGCCACCTGAAGGGTCGGGTTCTGCTGGTTGAGGGCGAGGTAGGGCCAGAAGAAGTCGTTCCACGCCTGGACGAAGGTGAGCATCCCGAGCACCATCATCGCGGGGCGGGCCACCGGCAGCACCACGCTCACCACGATG
Source organism: Streptomyces sp. CNB091 (assembly GCF_000377965.1). Lineage (NCBI taxonomy): Bacteria > Bacillati > Actinomycetota > Actinomycetes > Kitasatosporales > Streptomycetaceae > Streptomyces > Streptomyces sp. CNB091. The sequence goes on along the minus strand of NZ_KB898998.1, from coordinate 267,877 downwards.
CGGAGGTTGTTCGCGCCGTCGATCTTGGCCGCCTCGATCAGCTCGTACGGCAGCGCCTCGATCAGGTACTGCCGCATGAAGAACACGCCGAACGCGCTCACCAGCGTCGGGAAGATCACCGATTCGAGCTGCCCGCCCCAGCCGAGGCCGGACATCATCATGAACAGCGGGACGACGCTGAGCTGCGGCGGGATGGTGAGGGTGGCGATGACCGCGGTCATCAGCCAGCCGCGGCCCCGGAACCGCATCTTGGCGAACGCGTAGCCGGCGAGCGTGCAGAAGAAGAGCGTCGCGAGGGTGATCGAGGACGAGACGATGACGCTGTTGAGGATCGCCTTGCCCAGGTTGGCCTGTTCCCAGGCGGTCTGGACGTTCTCCAGCAGCTTGCCGCCCGGGAGGAACGGCGGGGTGGAGGCGAGGACCTCGTCCTGGGTGCGGGAGGCCGCGACCAGGGTCCAGTAGAGCGGCAGCAGCGAGCCGAAGCCGACGACGGCGAGCGCGATGTACGCGAACGGGCCGCCCTTCATCTGCTGGCCGGCGCCCATCTTGAAGCGGCTCGGGCGCCGCGGGGCACTGCCCTCCGGGGCCGGCGCGAGCTTCACGGGGGCGGTGTGCGTGGGGCTGGTCATGGTCATGGATGCGCTCCCGGTCAGACCGCGGACTTGCGGACGAATCGGCCGATGAACCAGTTGGCCGCGGCGATGAGGAGGAGAAGGGCGAGCATCGCCCAGGCGACGGCGGCGGCCGGACCGAGATGTCCGAGGTTCCAGCCGTAGTTGTAGAGGTAGATGCTGAGCGTCTCGTACTGGTTCTCGTTGCCGCCGGTGGCGCCCAGCGCGCCGCCCTCCAGCAGCAGCGGCTCGCCGAAGAGCTGCATGGAGCCGATGGTGGAGATGACGATGGTGAACAGGATCGTCGGCCGCAGCGAGGGGATGGTGACCTTGCGGAACTGCTGCCAGCGCGAGGCGCCGTCCAACGAGGCCGCTTCGTAGAGGTCGTTGGGGACGGCCTGCATCGCGGCGAGGTAGATCAGCGCGTTGTAGCCGGTCCAGCGCCAGATCACGATGATGGAGATGGCGAGCTTCGACGTCCAGTGGCCGTTGGCCCAGTTGACCGGGTCGAAGCCGACGAGGCCGAGCGTCCAGTTCAGCAGTCCGCCGTCGGCCCGGAACACCAGGGCGAAGACGAGGGCGGCCGAGGCGACCGAGGTCGCGTACGGGGTGAGGATGATCGTGCGCCAGAACGTGCTCGCCCGCAGCCTGTAGTTGAGGAGGTGGGCCAGGCCGAGGGCGACCAGGAGCTGCGGGACGGTGGAGATGACGCCGATCAGGAACGTGTTGCTGACCGAGGTCCAGAACTCGGGGTCGTGCAGGATCTTGTCGAAGTTCTCCCAGCCCACCCACTCCATCGAGTCCAGGCCGGTCATCTCCACCCGGTGCAGGGCGATCCAGCCGGTGTAGAGGAGGGGGTAGAGCCCGAAGGCCCCGAAGACGAGGAAGAACGGGGCGATGTACGCGTACGGCGACGCCTTGTCGTCGAACCGCCACAGCCGGCTGCGCCACAACTGACGCCGTTCGCTGGGTGGTTCCTTCTTCGGGTCACGGGGCGGGGTCGCGTACGCATCCCGGGTGGGGGTCGAGGTTGCCACGGGCGGGGAGTCCTTCCCTGGGTGCGCCGACGGACGGCCGGGGCGGCTGGAGGGGTGGGCGGCTGGGGCGGGCGGCTTGGAGGGGCGGCCGCCGGGGCGGGCGGGTGTCGCCCGCCCGCCCCGGCGCGGGACCGGCTCGGGCCGGTCCGGTCACGTGCGGAAGGTCAGCCGATGGCCTTGTCGATCGTCCGCACGGCCGCGTCCCAGGCGTCGTCGGGGCTGGTGCCGCGCTGCTCCATGTTGTTGATCTGGGTGGAGATGGAGTCCTTGATCACGCCGTCCTTCGGGCCGAGGACCGCCTCGGGGATGGACTTCGCGCCGTCGGCGTAGATCTGGCCGATGGGGGCGTTGTTGAAGTACGGCAGGGTCGCGTTCTTCACGTCGGGCAGCTCGTAGGCGCCCTGGTTGGACGGGAAGACGCCGATCGCCTTGAAGACGGCGGCCTGCTGCTCGGGGGCGGTCAGCCACTTGACGAGCTTGGTGGCCTCGGCGACGTTCTTCCCCGACTTCGGGACGGCGAGGAAGGAGCCGCCCCAGTTGGCGGAGGTGCCGCCGGGGGCGCCGGTGATGTCCCACTTGCCCTTGTTGGCGTCACCGGCGTAGGTGGAGATCTGGCCGGCCATCCAGGCGGGACAGACGACGGTGGCGACGGTGCTCTTGCGCAGGGCCGCCTGCCACTGGTCCTCGAACTGGGCCAGGCCCTGCGTCAGCTTCTTGGACGCGGCCTCGGCGGCGAGCTTCCAGCCCTTCTCGACGCTGGCGCTCTTCTCGTAGATCGGCTTGCCGCTCGCGTCGTAGTACTGCTCGGGGCTGGAGCTGACCACGGCGTTGAACATGGCGCTCGCGGAGTCCATGAAGTAAGTGCCCTTGGGGGCCTTCTTCTTGTACTGCTCGCCCAGCGCGAGGAAGTCCTCCCAGCCGCCCTCGGTCAGCTTCGCGACCTCCGCCCGGTCGGTGGGCAGTCCGGCCTTCTCGAACAGCTCACGGTTGTAGCAGAGGGACATGGGGCCGATGTCGGTGCCCGCGCCGATGACCGCGCCACTGGGGGCGGTGGCCTGCTTCGCCTTCCACGACACCCACTCGTCCACGCCGATCGCCTTGGAGAGGTCGGCGAAGGAGTCCGCCTTGGTGTCGACGATCTCCTTGATCCGGCCGACCTCGATGCCCTGGACGTCGGCGAGGCCGCTGCCGGAGTTCAGCTGCTGGAGGAGCTTGGGGTAGTAGTTCTTCTCCTCGGCGGTGGTGTCCTCCTTGACCGTGATCTTCGGGTTCAGCTTGTGATATTGCTCGAAGAGCCCGGCCTCCTTGTAGCCGAACTGCCCGAAGTCGGCCAGGGTCAGGGTGATGTTCCCGTCCGCGTCGGCTCCCTTGTCCGAATCGGACGAGCCGCCGCATCCGGTGAGGAGGAGGGCGGTGACCGTGAGGCCCGTGGTGGCCACGAAGGCGGTTCTCCTGCGTCGACCGGCAACGCTGCGGGTGATGCGCATTCCACTGCTCCTTGTTCCGGGAAGAGGAAGCGCGCGAGACCTTCCCCCAGAGTGGGAGCGCTCCCATGCGCCGTTGCCGGAAGGTTGCTGCCTGAAGGGGGTGGGTGTCAAGAGTTGAAGACGATTCCGTTGCCGAGGGATGTCCGGCGGGTCACCGAGGGGATGTTGGGCCGCCCTCCCGTCGGAAGGTGAACGGGGGCAGGCCGGGCCGGGCGAGCTGCCGGAGGACCCCACCCCTGTTAATTTCTCCTTTATGTACCTTTTGATCATCCTGGTCGCCGACACCAGCCCCGGTGAGTGAGGCGGGATGGGCGTCCTGCGCGACCATCCCGAACTGGCCCTCTTCTTCTGCCTCGCGGCCGGCTACCTCGTCGGCAAGCTCCGCGTCGGCCCGATCACGCTCGGCGGCATCTGCGGCACCCTGATCGTGTCGCTGCTGCTCGGTACCCGGCACGTCAGCGTCGACGACGACGTCAAGACGGTCTTCTTCGCGCTGTTCATCTTCTCGCTCGGCTACATGGCCGGACCGCAGTTCTTCGCCAACCTCAACCGCAAGAGCCTGCGCTTCTTCACGCTCTGTCTGATCGAGGTGGTCTGTGTCCTGGGCATCGCCTACGGGCTCGCCAAGGCCTTCGACCTGGACGTGGGCACGGCATCCGGAATCCTCGCCGGGGCGGCCACCGAGTCCGCCGTCGTGGGGACGGCGACCGAGGCCATCGGCAAGCTGGAGGACCTGACCTCCGAGCAGATCAGCCAGTACCAGGGGCACGTGGCCACCGCGTACACGGTCTGCTACCTGTTCGGCCTGATCACCATCGTGCTCTACACCAGCCAGATCATGCCGATGCTGCTGCGCATCAACCTGGCCGACGCCTCACGCGAGCTGTGGGAGAAGATGCGCGGCGGTCAGGGCGGGCTGGAGTCCGACGAGCGCGAGGCACTGCCCGGCATGGTCGGCCGCACCTATCTGGTGACGCTGGCGGACGGGCGGACCGTCGGTGGTCTGGAGAGCGCCCTGGGCGGCCGGATCACCGTCGAGGGCGTCAAGCGCGGCAGCAAGCTGCTGACGCCCTCTCCCGGCCTTGAGCTGACGCTCAGCGACCTGATCCAGGTGGTCGGGGAGCGGGCGGCCATCATCGAGGCGGGCCGGGAGATCGGCCCGGAGACCCCGGCGGTGCCGGGGCTCGACACCCCGCTGGCCACCCGTCAGGTCGCGGTCACCGAGAAGGAGACGATCGGCGCCACGATCGACCGGCTGGAGAAGCGCCATCCGGAGTTCCGCAAGGACGGCGTCTACGTCACCGACGTACTGCGCAACGACCAGCACCTGCCCGCCAGCGGGGAGACGGTCCTCGCCCGGGGCGACGTGCTCACCCTGGTCGGCGCCCGGGGCGGGCTGAACCGGCTCGTCGCGAAGCTCGGCGCGGTGGTGAAGAACGACGCCACCGACTTCATCTACCTCGGCTTCGGCATCGTGGCGGGCTCCCTGCTCGGCCAGATCGTCGTGAAGCTCGGGGACATCCCGATGTCGCTCGGCACCGGCGGCGGCTGTCTGATCTCCGGCCTGGTCTTCGGCTGGTTCCGCTCCCGCAGCCAGACGTTCGGGGCGTTTCCGCCGCAGGCGGCGAGCACGCTCAAGGACATGGGGCTGGCCGTCTTCATCGCCTGTACGGGGCTGGCGGCGGGGCCCCAGGCCTGGCCGCTGCTGAAGGAGTACGGGGCGCTGCTGCCGTTCGCGGGCATCGCCATGGTGCTGGTCCCGGCGACGATCTCCCTGGTCGTCGGGCGCAAGCTGCTGAAGATCGAGAAGCCGCTGCTGATCGGCGCGATCGCCGGACAGCAGTGCTCGACCCCGGCGATCACCTCCATCACCCAGGTGGCCCAGAGCTCCGTACCGCTTCTCGGCTACACGATCACGTACACGCTCTCCAACTTCCTGCTGCCGCTGACCGGGCCCATCCTCGTCGGCGTACTGGGGGCGTGACGTGATCGACTTCCTGAACCGGAACATCTTCCAGCCCCACCCCGAGCTGCTCGTCTTCCTCGTGGTCGCGTTCGGCTTCCTGCTCGGGAAGGTCCGCTACCGGGCGATCGCACTGGGCGCGGTGACGGGCTGTCTGGTCGCCGGGCTGCTGCTCGGGGCCCAGTTCGAGGTCCAGATCGACGACACGGTGAAGAACCTGTTCTTCATCATGTTCCTGTTCGCCCTGGGCTACCGGGTCGGCCCGCAGTTCTTCCGGGGGCTGAAGAAGGACGGGCTGCCGCAGGTCGTCAACGCGGTGGTCGTCTGTGTGACCGGGCTGCTGGTGTCGTGGCTCTTCGCGCACCTGCTCGGTTACGGTCCCGGGCTCGGCGCCGGCCTGATGAGCGGGGCACTGACCCAGTCGGCCGCGATCGGGGTCGCCCAGGACGCGATCGGCACCCTGCCGGGCCTCTCCCCCGACGAGGTGAAGACCCAGGAGAACCTGGTCGCCGTCGGGTACGCGGTGACGTATCCGCTCGGCACCATCCTGTGCGCGATGCTCCTGGCCAACGTGCTGCCGAGGCTCTACCGCCGTGACCTGGCGAAGGAGAGCGCGGAGCTGGCGGCGGAGCTGGACGCGCCGGACGAGAGCCCCGACGAGGGCGAGGGCTACTACGAGGTGGTGCTGCGCGCGTACAGCGTCCAGCGGCCCGACCTGGTGGGCCGCTCGGTGGCGGACTTCGAGGAGCAGCAGAAGGCGCTGGGCCGCCGGGTCTACCTCACCGGGATCCGCCGCGACGGCACGGTCCTGGAGCACGACCAGTCCCGCACGCTGCGCCTCGGCGACACCGTCGCGGTCAGCGCCATCCGGGGCGACCTGGTGGCGTTCGACGCGGTGACGCACATCGGGCCCGAGGCCGACGACGTGACGCTGCTGGGCTACCGCACCGAGACGCTGCACGTCGTCGTCTCGGAGAAGGCACAGCTGGGCCGGACCGTGGAGGAGGTGCGGCGGGAGCCGTTCATGGTCGGCGTGTACATCGACAAGCTGTACCGGGCGGGGGCCCTCTTCCCCTACCGGCTGTCCACGAAGCTGGAGCGCGGCGACACGCTCGTCCTCACCGGGCCGGAACGCCTGGTCGGCCCGGCGGGGAAGGCGCTGGGCAAGCCCGTCCCGACGAGCTTCGCGACGGACATGGTCTGGGTCGGCCTCGGCATCTTCCTCGGCGGCTGCGTCGGTATTCCGGCGCTGACGGCGGGCGGGGTGCCGATCTCCCTGTCGACCTCGGGCGGCGGCCTGATCATGGGGCTCGTCTTCGGCTGGATCCGCGGCAAGTACCCGACGTACGGGAACGTGCCGCCGGGCGCGCAGTGGTTCATGGACACGCTGGGGCTCTGCCTGTTCGTGGCCGTCGTCGGCATCAACGCCGGGCCCGGTTTCACCAGCGGTCTCTCCACGGCCGGCTGGGGGCTGCTGCTCCTGGGCGCGGTCGCCACCGTCGTGCCGCTGCTCGTCGGGTTCCTGGTCGGGCACTACGCGCAGAAGATCCGCTTCCCGGTCCTGATGGGGGTCCTGGCGGGCGGCCAGACCACCACGGCGGCGATCGGCGCCGTCAACGAGACCTCGAAGTCCCAGATCCCCACCCTCGGCTACACCATCCCGTACGCCGTCGGCAACGTGCTGCTGACGGTGTGGGGCGCCGTGATCGTCCTGCTCAACCACTGACCCGCTACGGAGTGGACACCATGCCCAAGACCAGCATCAGCCGGGAAGAGATCCGGTCGTTCGCCCAGCTCTCCCCGTTCGAGCTGAAGGACAAGTTCATCCAGATCGCGACGGCCGCGCAGAGCGATCAGCCGGGCCAGAAGGGGAAGTCGACCCGGACGATGCTGAACGCGGGCCGCGGCAACCCGAACTGGGTGGCCACGGGGCCCCGCGAGGCGTACCACGCGCTCGGCTACTTCGCGCTGTCGGAGTCCCGCCGGGTGTGGACGGCCGACAACCTGGGCGGCATGCCGGAGGAGCCGGGGTGTGCGGAGCGCTTCGAGCACTTCGTCCGTACGCACCCGGAGCTGCCGGGCATCGAGCTGCTGAAGGCGAGCGTGGACCTGGCGGTGAAGCGGTTCGGTTTTGACCGGGACGCGTTCGTGCACGAGCTGGCGGACTCCTCGATCGGCGACAACTACCCCGTCCCGGACCGGATCCTGCACCACTCCGAGCAGATCGTGCGCGGCTACATCGCGGACGAGATGTTCGACCACCGGCCGCCGGAGGGACAGACGTTGAGCCTGTTCGCGACCGAGGGCGGCACGGCGGCGATGTGTTACGTCTTCGACTCGCTGATGAAGAACGGAATCCTGGAGAAGGGCGACCGGATCGCCCTGATGGTGCCGGTGTTCACCCCGTACCTGGAGATCCCGGAACTGGACACGTACGACTTCGACGTGGTGCGGGTGGAGGCGAGCCTGTTCACGGAGACCGGGGTGCGGCAGTGGCGCTACCCGGAGGAGGAGATCGCCAAGCTGGCGGACCCGTCGGTGAAGCTGGTCTGCTGCGTGAACCCGAGCAACCCGCCCTCCCTCGCGCTCTCCACCCGGGTCTCCGAGCAGATCGTCTCCATCGTCGGCGAGCGGAACCCGAACCTGATCATCGTGACCGACGACGTGTACGGGACCTTCGTGGAGGGCTTCCGCTCGCTCGCGGCCGATCTGCCGCGCAACACGCTGCTCGTCTACTCCTACTCCAAGCACTACGGGGCCACGGGGTGGCGGCTCGGAGTGATCGCGCTGCACGACGACAACGTGATCGACGCGATGCTGGCGGAACAGGACCCGGAGCAGAAGGACCGGCTGAACAAGCGTTACGGAACCCTGTCGTTGGAGCCGGAGAAGATCCGGTTCATCGACCGGCTGGTGGCGGACTCCCGGCAGGTGGCGCTGAACCACACGGCGGGCCTGTCACTGCCGCAGCAGATGATGATGGTGCTCTTCTCGCTGTTCGACATGTTGGACGAGGGCCAGGCCTACAAGCACCGGATCCGGGCGATCGTCCAGCAGCGGCTCGAACTCCTCCTGGAGGGCGCGCACATGAAGGTCTCGGAGGACCCGAAGCGAGCGGCGTACTACATCGAGCTGGACCTGCTGGCCGAGGCGGAGCGCGTGCACGGGAAGCCGTTCGCCGACTTCCTGGAGAAGAACTACGAACCGGTCGACCCGCTGTTCCGGCTGGCCGAGCAGACCTCGGTGGTGCTGCTCAACGGCGGCGGCTTCGACGGCCCGGAGTGGTCGGTGCGGGTATCGCTGGCCAACCTGGACGATCTGGACTACCTGAAGATCGGCCACCATCTGCGGGCGATCTTCGACGCGTACGCCCAGGAGTGGCGGGCCCAGGCCGGGTGAGGTGCACGTCCCGGCCGGAGGTGGGGTGGGGCCCGGCCGGGACGCGCGGTGGGGGGCGATGGTGCGGTTCGGAGGCCCGAGGGGGACGTACGGGCTACTGGGTGCCGGTTTCCCCACCGCCACCGGGGCGACCGGTGGCGGCGGGGGCCGGCGTGGGGGTCTGTACCGCCGACGAGGAGGTACGAGGAGCACGCTAGCGGCAACGGAACGAACAAAGAGGGCGTTACGGACCGCAGTTGATGTTCTTAGGGCGGGCTTAAGGAACCCATCGGCGCGGGTTAATGCTGGGGCCCGGGGACCGTCGTGGTCCGGGGTTCCTTGCGCCGCTGCCAGCCGGCCCGGCGGCCGACCCGGCGGCCGTGACCGCGCCGGCCGCGCTCGGGGCGGCTGCCGAACAGGCCGATCCAGATCCGGACCTCCGTGCCGCCGAGGACGGACCGGCCGATGCGCAGGTCGCCGCCGGTGGACTCGGCGACCCGGCGCACGATGTCGAGGCCGAGGCCGGTGGAGCCGACGGACCCGCCCGCTCCGCCGCGCCCGCTGCCGCCCCGGGCGAGGGCTGCCTCCGGGTCCGGGATCCCGGGGCCGGCGTCGGAGACGAGCACGATGACCGCGTCGCCGCTGTGGTGGACGTCGACGGAGAAGGCGGTGCCCTCGGGGGTGTGGCGGAAGACGTTGCCGAGCAACGCGTCCAGGGCTGCGGCCAGTTCGGGGCGGGCCACGGGGATGCGTACCGTACGGTCGACTCCCGCGAGGCGCACCTCGCGGCCCTCGTCCTCCGCGAGCGCCGACCAGAAGCCCATGCGTTCACGGATCACCTCGGAGGCGTCGCAGCCCGCCCCCGCCTGCCCGCCCGGGGACTGCGGGCGCTGCTCGCGGGCCGTCCGGATGATCGTGTCGACCTCGCGCTCCAACTGCTGGACCGCCGCCCGGGTCTGTTCGGCCGCCGGCCCCTCGCCGAGGGACGCGGCGTTCAGCCGGAGCACGGTGAGCGGGGTGCGCAGCCGGTGCGAGAGATCGGCGGCCAGCTCGCGCTCGTTGGCCAGGAGCTGGACGACCTGGTCGGCCATGGAGTTGAACGCGATCGCGGCTGAACGTAGTTCGGTGGGGCCGTCCTCGGGGACCCGGGTGCCCAGGCGGCCCTCCCCCAGGTCCTGGGCGGCGCTCGCGAGGTGCTGGGCGGGCTGCACCATCCGTACGCCGAGCCGGTCGGCGACCGCGACCGAGCCGACGATCAGCGCGACGCCGACGCCCGCCAGCGTCAGCCACGCGGTGGCGACCCCGTGGGAGACCTCGCCCTCGGGGACGAACACCTCGACGACGGCGATGTCCCCGGTGCCCAGCGCGGTCGGCTGGAGGAGCGCGAAGCCGCCGGTGACCTCGGTGATGGAGGCGCGCCCGGCCTTGCGCACGGTCGCCACGTCCTTGGGGGTGGCACGCCGGGTGCCGATGTCCAAGGTCCCTCCCTCGGCGGGGACATGGACGGCGAGGCGTCCCCGGTCGCCCGGTTCGGTGGACAGGACGGCCCGGGTCAGCTCCTCGCGGTCGGTGGTGATGGAGAGCGTCGGGGCGATCATCGCGGCCTGGCGTTCGGCGTCGGAGAACGCCCGGTCGCTGGCCATCTCCCGGATGACGAGTCCGAGCGGCACGGCGAAGGCGATGACGACCATGGCGGTGACCGCGAGGCAGACCTTGACCAGGGCCCATCTCATGCGGGCGGCTCCGTGAACGGCGTGTCGACCGGAGTACCGGCCGGGGCGTCGGTCCTGGCACCGGCCGGGGCATCGGCCGGCGGCTGGAGCTTCACGCCGACGCCGCGCAGCGTGTGCAGATAGCGCGGCCGGGCGGCGGTCTCGCCGAGCTTGCGGCGCAGCCAGGACAGATGGACGTCGATGGTCTGGTCGTCGCCGTAGGACTGCTGCCAGACCTCGGCCAGCAGCTCCTTGCGGGCGACGACCACACCGGGCCGTCCGGCGAGGAAGGTGAGCAGGTCGAATTCGCGGCGGGTCAGGTCGAGTTCGGCCTCGTCCAGCTCGGCGGTGCGGCGCAGCGGGTCGATGGAGAGCCCGCCGACGCGGATGACCCTGGGCGGCGCCACCTCACCGCCGGCGGCGCGCGAGCGGCGCAGCACGGCGGCCATGCGGGCGGAGAGGTGCTCCACGGAGAACGGCTTCGTCAGGTAGTCGTCGGCGCCGTCGTTGAGCAGCCGGACGATCTCGCTCTCGTCGTCCCGGGCGGTGGCGATGATCACGGGCACATCAGTGATGGACCGCAGCATCTTCAGCGCCTCGGCGCCGTCCAGGTCGGGCAGCCCGAGGTCGAGGATGACCACGTCGAAGCGGAAGTGCGCGACCTCGCGCAGCGCTTCGAGCGCGGTGCCCACGCTCCGTACCGTGTGGGAGGCCTCACTGAGGTGCCGGATGAGGGCGGAACGTACGAACTGGTCGTCCTCGACCACGAGCACACTTGCCATGGGCGGCACCGTACGCCATGCCGACGGGCCCGGTCCCGGTCCCGTCGGAATCCTCCGCAAAGGCCGGAGAAGAGCGGTTGTTCACGACCTCCGGGGCCGGCGAGGCGGGCCGGGTGGTGCAGGATGTGCCGATGCAACGAGGACTCGTACACGCGCTGGCGTGGACGCTCGCCACCGGCGCGGCGGTCACGCTCTCCTGGTGGGGCGTGCACACGGTCATGACCGGGACGGCCTACGACCCGCCCCGGGCCGTGCCGGTCTCCGTGGGTTCGGGGCCGCCTCAGCGCATCGGGCAGAGCACCGGGGAGCCGCTGGTCTCCTCGACGCACCGGACCTCCCCCTCCCCCTCCCCCTCCGCCTCCTCGCGCACCGCCGGGGCGAGCCCCTCGCCGTCGGCCCCGCGCCCCTCCCGTACGCCGTCGGCCACCCCGGCGAAGCCGCCCGCGCCCGCGACCTCGGGCGAGGTGAAGAGCTATCGCACCGACGGCGGCCGGGTGGTGTTCGAGCTCGGCAGGCGCTCGGCGAAGCTCGTCTCGGCGACGCCGGAGCCGGGCTGGTCGATGCAGGTGTGGACGAACGACGCGTGGATCCGGGTGGACTTCAGCGACGGGGGCGGGAAGGACGGGACGACGTACTCGGTGTTCTGCACCTGGAACGGGGCTCCGCCGACGGTGCAGGTCGTCGAACCGTGATCAGGGTCGCCCCAGGTGCCGTCACGGGTTCTCGAAGACGGACGGCGGCGGCGCGGGCGACGGTTTGGCCGCCGCGTCGGTGACGACGGCCGCGCCGCCGGTGAAGTCGGTGAGCGCGCGGCCGTGTTCGACGCGGCCGGGGTGCGGGTCGCTCGCCACCCGCCGGGTGAACTCCGCGACCGGGAGCGCCACGGCCGAGGCGAGCAGGACCGCGTTGCCGAAACGGCGGCCCCGCCACACCACCGGGTCGGCGGCCAGCGCCAGTTCGGGGAAGACGGCGGCGGCGGTGGCGACCTGGCCGCGCAGATGGGCGAGCGGAGGGCCGTCGGCGAGGTTGGCGGCGTACCGCCCTTCGGGCTTCAGGACCCGGCGCACCTCCGCGAGGAATGCGACGGAGGTCAGGTGCGCGGGGGTACGGGCGCCGCTGAACACGTCCGCGATGACCAGGTCGGCCCAGCCGTCCGGGAACCTGCCGAGCCCCTCGCGGGCGTCGGCGGCCCGGACCCGGACCCGGGCCTGGGGGTCCAGCGGGAGGCGGTCGCGGACGAGCTGGACGAGGGGCGCGTCGAGCTCGACGATCTGCTGGGTCGAGCGGGGGCGGGTCGCGGCGGTGTACCGGGCGAGGGTGAAGGCGCCGCCGCCCAGATGCAGGACGTGCAGCGGCTGGAGCGGGGGTGCGGCGAGGTCGATGACGTGGCCGAGGCGGCGCTGGTAGGCGAACGAGAGGTGCCCGGGGTCGTCGAGGTCCACGTGGGACTGCGGGGCGCCGTCGATCAGGAGCGTCCAGGCGGCCGGGCGTTCCCGGTCGGGTATGAGCTCGGCGAGTCCGCCGCCGACCTGCCGGGAGACCGGCTCCCGCTCGGCCCGGCCGGATCCCCGGCCGCCGCCCTGACGCCCCTTCGCACCGTCGGCTCCGCCCTTGCCCGCGGCCTTGTTCCGGCCGGCTGCCTTGGCCTTGCCCGCGGCCTTGTCCTTGCCGTGGGCCGGCGCTCCTCGACGTGCCACGTTCGCTGGTCCTTGCTGATGGGGGCCCGGGTCGCCGGCCGCGCGGAGGTGTTCCGCCCGTCCGGCCATTATGAGCTCAGCAGCAGTTGTCGGCCGCCTCGATCAGCCGGGCGGCCTGGTCGAGGGCGGCGCGGAGCACGGCCGGATCGGTGACCGGGGCGTCCTCGGCGGGCGGGAGCAGCCAGCCGGAGCCGGGGCCGGGCGGCTCGGCGGGGATGCGCAGCCCACGGCCGTCGGTCCGCGTACAGGCGCTGCCCGGTACGTCCCAGGCGTCGGCGGTGCCCGGCGGAACGAGGAATCCGAGGGTGTCGCAGGCACCGTCGTGCAGGACCGGGCCGACGGGCTCCTGGTCCCGTCCGCGGCGGAGGATGTCGACGGCCTCCAGCCCCTGCCGGGCGGGGACCGTGACGAGGTCCAAGGACTGGTCCCCCTGCGCCGGGGCCATCGGTTTCGTCGAGGTCGTCCGTGAGCCGGTCTCCCTGCCGAGATGCAACAAGGGAACCCCTCCTCTCATCGCCGAACGGAGCCACGCTCCGTCTCCACATGGACCAACGCCCCCGGCGCGTCAAGGGCTACGGGCCCACACCGCCGCAAAGGGTGGCAGTTCATGGCAGATCGGGGGCGGTATGCCCCTTTCGTAACGAAACGCTGCGTGTGCGTCCCGTCACAGCAGGTACGTTCTTGCTCCGCCGGGGCATCGGGATCCACGGGCCCCGGCCGCACCAGAGAGGGGCCGGCCATGGCGGCGACAGCGGCAGTTCCCAACCTCGCCTTCCGTCAGCTGCGCGGGCAGCGGTCCGCCGGGGAGTTCGCGGCGGCCGTCCGCAGAGCGGCCCGGGAGATCGGGGAGCAGGTCGCGTGCGACGCCCGCTACATCGGGCGCGTGGAGTCCGGGGAGATCCGCTGCCCCAACTACGCCTACGAACGCGTGTTCCTGCACATGTTCCCGGGGGCGTCCCTGGCCGACCTGGGGTTCTCGGCCCGCGAGAGCGTACGGGGGCGGGGCGCCCGGGTCGTGTCCGAACCGCCGCCCGCGACGGAGGCGGTGGCTTCGGGCTCTTCCTCTTCCTCTCTCCCTTCCGGCCCCACCCTTCTCCACCGCGACACCGAAACCGACGACATCCCCGAGGAGAGCGACGTGCTGCGTCGCGTGTTCATGACGAGCGGCACCACCACGGTGGCGGCCGCTTCCCTGGGTCTCGGCGGGGCGCCCGCCTCCGCCGCCCGGGTCTCTCTGCCCGCGCAGCGCCGGGTCGGCGAGGCGGAGGTGAACGCCGTCGAGAAGGCCGTACGGCAGATCCGGCTGCTGGACGACCGGCACGGCGCGGACGGGCTCTACCGGCGGGCGGCCCAGCCGCTGCGCGCGGCGTACGAGCTGCTGGACGCCGGGACCACCGCACGGCGCGCCACCTCGGACCGGCTGCACGCGGGCGCGGGCGAGCTGGCCATCTCGGTGGGCTGGCTGGCCCACGACTCGGGCCGCTTCGACGACGCCCGCTCGCACTACGCGGAGGCGCTGGCCACGGCGCGGCTGGCCGGGGACGCGGGACTTGAGGCGCACGCGTTCTGCAACACGTCGTTCCTGGCCCGGGACGCGGGGCGGCCCCGGGAGGCGGTACGGGCGGCGGAGGCCGGCCAGCGGGCCGCCCGCACGCTGGGGTCGCCCCGACTGCTTGCCCTGCTCGCGCTGCGGGAGGCGGGGGGCCGGGCGGGGCTCGGGGACCGGACGGGGTGCGACCGGGCGATCGGGCGGGCCCGTGCGGCGTTCGACCGGGGGCCGACGACGGGCGATCCGGAGTGGATGAGCTTCTTCCGGGAGGCGGAGCTGGAGCTGCTGGAGGCGCAGTGCTGGTCGGCGCTGGGCGACTGGTCCCGTGCCGCGCGGCACGGGCGGCGGGCGACGACGCTCCAGGACGCGCACTTCACCCGGAACCTGGCGCTGTACCGGGCCCAGCTCACGGGTGACCTGGCCCGGGCGGGGCGGGTGGACGAGGCGGCGGCGACGGGGCACCAGGTGCTGGACCTGCTGACCCGGGTCCAGTCCTCCCGGATCCGGGGGATGTTGGCGGGGGCGGCGCGGGTGCTGGAGCCGCGGGCCGGGGCGGGCCCGGTGGCCGCCTTCCTGACCCGCCACCAGGAGTCGCCCCCGGGCGCGCCCGGCACCCTGCCCGGCGCGGGCGGCGGCCACCCCGGCCGGTAGCGACCCCTCGGCCCGTCTCGGTCAAGCCCGCCCCGCCGGGCCCCGCTTGGCCTGTCCGCGGCCACCTCGGCGCGTTCCGGGGTGCGCAACCCTCCCGGGGTGCGAAACCCAGCCCGTCCGGCGCTTGAGGACGGAACCGATCAGCACGTTCCAGGGTGCGAAACCCAGCCCGTCCGGCGTTTGAGGACGGAACCGATCAGCACGTTCCAGGGTGCTGATCAGGGCCTCCCGCGCCACGGGACCCGTGAAGATCCCGCCCACCGGACGAAGGGTTCCGTCCTCAATCGCCGGACGGGCTTGGGTGGGCTCGGGCAGGGTCGGGTGGGCCCGGGTAGGGCGTCAGCGGTCCAGGTGGCCCGGGTGGGGCGTCAGCGGTCCAGGTGGCCCGTGTCGTTCCAGCGTTCCACGGCCGGCAGGCCGTACGCCCAGCCCAGGACCGACAGCGACGTCGGGTCGAGGCGGATGCGGGCGCCGAAGGACAGGTCCTCGCCCAGCCATCGCGCGCCCAGCGCCCGCAGGATGTGCCCGTGGGCGAAGACCAGGACGTCCCGGTCCGCCGAACGGGCCCAGGCGACGATCTCGTCCGCGCGGGCGGTGACGTCGGCGACGGACTCCCCGTCCGGGACCCCGTCGCGCCAGATCAGCCAGTCGGGCCGGTCCGCCTTGATCTGGGCCGGCGTCAGGCCCTCGTACGCCCCGTAGTCCCATTCCATCAGCGCGTCCCACGGCTCGGCCCGCTCCCCGAACCCGGCGAGCCGGCAGGTCTCGGCGGCCCGGACGAGCGGGCTGGTGCGGACCTCGACGCCGGGCAGCCCCGCCCAGGGCTCCCGGTGCAGCCGCTCGCCGAGGAGCTTCGCGCCCTCACGCCCGTCGTCCAGGAGCGGGATGTCCGTCCTGCCGGTGTGGTTGCCCCGGACCGACCACTGGGTCTGGCCGTGCCGGGCGAGCAGGATGCGCGATGCCATGAAGGCTCTCCCTGGAACGTTGGTGCTGTCGGGCCCTTCCATCATCCCGTACCGGCCCGGCAGGCAACCTCCCGGGCCGTGCGGGCGTCCCATCCTGCGCAGCGCCCCGGCCGGGAGTTCGAACCAGGGCGGGGCCGCTGCGTACGGGACGTCCGGAAGGGGACCCCCGGGGGAGACGGCGGCACGGTGCCGCCGTACGGTTGAACGTTCGTCGTCGGCCGCATGAACATGGGGAGAGCTACCGGATGCCGCACGCCACCGCGCCGCCCGCGACCGGTCATCGGCCCCGCTGGTGGACGGAGCTGCCACTGATCGCGGTGGTGTACGCGCTGTACTCGGTGGGCCGGCTCCTGGTGCGCGGCGACGTGTCGACGGCGGTCGACCACGGCCTGGCGATCCTGCGGCTGGAACAGGCGCTGTACCTCAACGCCGAGCACCCGCTGAACCGTCTCTTCACCAGCACCCCGTCGCTCGGGATACCCGCCGACTTCGCCTATGCGTCCCTGCACTACCTGGTCACCCCGGCCGTCCTCATATGGATCTTCCGGCGCAGGTCGGCCGCGTACCGGGCGGCCCGGGTCTGGCTGATGAACTCCACGCTGCTGGGGCTGGTCGGCTTCACGCTGATGCCGACGTGCCCGCCCCGGCTGCTGGACGCGAGCCACGGCTTCGTCGACACGATGGCGCAGTACAGCGCGTACGGCTGGTGGGGCGAGGGGGCGAGCGCCCCGCGCGGGCTGAGCGGGATGACCAACCAGTACGCGGCGATGCCCAGCCTGCACGTCGGGTGGGCCCTCTGGTGCGGGATCCTGCTGTGGCGGCACGGCCGCCATCCCCTCCTGCGGGCGGCGGGCGTCGTCTATCCGCTGATCACCACGGTCATCGTGATGGGCACCGCCAACCACTACTTCCTGGACGCCGTCGCGGGCGCCGCGGTGATGGGCGTCGGAGCCCTGCTGGTCAGGCCCGTCATGCGGATCGCCGACCGGTTCAAGGCGTGGGGCGCGGCGCGGTTCACCGGGCCGGCCGCCGTCCTGTTCGCGGGCGGCGGCGGGGGCGGCCGGAGCACCGCCGCCGGCCCCGTATCCGCGGGCGTGCCCCCGAATGTCAGTACCGGATGCAAGACTTCCCCGGGTGAGCGAATCCCCGGCCAGCGGACCACCTCCGCAGATCCCCCCGGCACGGCAGTCAGCGGCACGACAGCCGGCGACGACGCCGACGCGGCCGCGAGCGACGACGCTCCGGCAGCGGCTCGCTGAGCTGCGCGGCCCGTCCGTCCAACCGCACCCGCTCGACGCGAGAGCCCTGGCCGCCCTCGCCGCCAACCCCGGCTGCAAGCGGCGGGCCCTGCTCGACGGCGCCGGGGTGGACAAGGGCGTGCTGGCCACCGCGCTCGGCTCCCCCGCCCCCTTCGGGCAGTCCCAGTTCGCCTTCATGCGGGGCAACGCGTTCGAGGCGAAGGTCAAGGCCGACGGCGGGGCGGAGCTGCTGCGCCTGCTGTACGAACGGCTCGGCGGCGGGGCCGAGGCCCCGGCCGGGGAAGCCGCCACCCCCGATCTGAGCGCCGCAGGTCCCGAGGGCCGTGCCGCGCGCACCGCGCTCGCGCTGCGCGAGGCCACGGCGGCGGGCGGCTGGGCGCTGCTGGACCACCCGATGCTGGCCCTGGAGGTGGCGGGCTCCCCCGCCTATCTGGAGCCCGACGCGGTCGTGGTGCACCCCGACGGCCGGTGGACGGTGGTCGAGATCAAGTCGTTTCCCATGATCGACGCCTCGGCCGACCCGTCGAAGGTCGGCGCCGCCGCCCGGCAGGCCGCGGTGTACGTGCTGGCGCTGGAGCGGGTCGCGGCGGTCACCGAGGGTGCGGAGGTCGGGCACCGGGTGCTGCTGGTCTGCCCCAAGGACTTCTCGAACCTGCCGACCGCCTCCGTCGTGGACGTACGCAAGCAGCGCGCCGTGACCCGCCGGCAGCTGACCCGGCTGACGCGCGTCGAGGACATCGCGGCGGGGCTGCCGGAGGGGACGACGTTCGATCCGGCGTGCCCGCCCGAGGAGCTGGACGCCGCCGTGGCGGCGGTGCCCCCGGCCTACGCCCCTGAGTGCCTGGCCGCCTGCGAGCTGGCCTTCCACTGCCGGGCCAGGTCCCGGGCCGAGGGGGCCGTGGAGACGCTGGGCCGCAGCGTGCGCGGTGAGCTGGGCGGGCTGACCACGGTGGCCGGGGTGCTGGCCGCCGCGGCGGGCAAGGAGGGCGACCCCGACGATCCGACGGTCGCCGCGCTGCGCCGGGCCGCCGCCCTGCGCGCCGAGGCACTGGAGAGCGCCTCCGCCGCACGCGCCGGGACGCTGGACGACGGCTCCGTCCCGCGTGACGAGGCGCCGGAGGGTGCGGCCGCATGTCGCTGATCACCACCCTGGCCCGGTTGGAGGCCGTCGACACCGGCCGCGCCCAGCCGCTGGCGACCGTCCGGCACCGCCATCTCACCGACCGGCCCCTCGTGCTGGTGCCGCTGACCACCGCCGGTGAGGCCGGGGCCCCGCTCGGGGCGCTGGTCGGCACGGACCGGGAGGCGCCCCGGCTGCTGGCCGTCGCCCAGCCCCGCGACCGGGACCTGCGGTTCGCGTTCCTGGCCGAGCTGGCCGAGGCCGTCCTGCCGCACATCGAGGCGTACGCGGATGTCGTCGAGCCCGCCGAGCGCAACGAGACGGACCCGGCGACCGGCAAGAAGACCAAGGTCGAGGTCGAGCTGTGCACCGACGCGGCGCAGTTGATCGTGCCGAGCCGGGCAGGCGTCGAGTTCGTCCGGCTGCTGGGCCGGTCCATGCGGTTCCGCCGCACCGCCGAGGACGATCCGGACACCCCGTACCCGGCCCCGGCGCGGGTGCCGCTCCTCGGCCGCTGGCTGACGCACTACGGGGAGCGGGCCCGGGTGCCCGGCTCCGCACTGCTGCCCGCCGTCACGGATCTGCTGAACCGACACTGGGCGACCGGGCAGAGCAGCCTGGAGGACCAGCACCTGGGCGCGCTGCTGGCCTGGATCGACCCGCCGGCCGGCTCCTCGGGGGCCGAGGCCGCGCTCCGGGCCGAGCTGGCCCGGGACGGGGAGGGCCAGTTGCTGTGCCCGCCGGCGGGTCCGGCCACCGACCCGGACTTCGACAACCGCCTCCTCGCCCCGGCGATCGAGCGGTACGACCGGGCGCGGACGGCGCTCGCGTCGGCCGAGGACGGGCTCGCCGCCGATGCCCGCCTGGGTGAGCTGAGCGCCGCCGAGCGGGAGATCCGCTCGCTGCTGGCGCGGGTCATGCTGCCGACCTGGGACGCGGTCTGGCGTGGTCTCGACCTGCTGCGGAAGCTGCCCGAGGGGTCCCGGGCCGAGGACCGCTGGACCCGGGACCGGTGGTCGTTCACCGCGCACCGGGACCGGGTGCGTTCGGGCGAGCCGCCGCAGCCACGCCGCGACGACGCGGTGACGGCGGCCCAGAAGCTGGCCTCCCGGGAGACCGCCCAGGCCCAGCTGGAGGCGCAGGAGGCGCTGGACGATCCGCTGGTGCTGGCGGGGCGGCGGCTGGCGGGCGAGGCGTTCATCGCCACGGTGTCCGAGGTGGAGATGGCGTACACCGAGTCCAAGCGGCCCTCCCCGCGCCCGCTGGTCACCGTCCGCACGGACGAGCGTCCGCACCTGGCCGAGCGGACGAAGGTCTACCGCTCGCTGGAGGGCAAGCCGCAGACGGCGGAGTTCGTGCGGTACGCGGACGGGCCCCCGGCCGACGACGGCGAGGTCCCGCTGGTGCTGCGGATCCTGGACCGGATGGGCCGGGGCAAGGAGCCCGCGCCCGGTTCGGTGCCGGAGCCCGGCGAGCGGATCGCCTGGACCCTGTTCGAGCACGACCAGCGCGGCGGTCCGAAGCTGCCCGACCCGGAGGAGACGCCGTGGACCCACGGCGGCCCGCCGGGCGCGGACGCCGCGACGCGTGCGGAGCGCCCCGACCCCGTGACCCCGGAGGATCTGCTGTGACGACCGCCGTCTGTGAGGGCCTGCTGTGATGACGACCGTCTTCGACCCGGGCGCGGAGGCGGCACGCGCGACCGGCGCGATCCTCGACGACACCCTCCGCGGCAGCGCCCGGGGCATCGTCGTGGACTCGCCCCCCGGCGCCGGGAAGTCGACGCTGGTGGTCCGGGCGGCCCTGGAGCTGGCCGCCGCCGGGCATCCGCTGATGGTGATCGCGCAGACCAACGCCCAGGTCGACGACCTGGTGGTGCGGCTCGCGGAGAAGGATCCGGAGCTGCCGGTGGGCCGGCTCCACAGCAGCGACTCCGACCCGTACGACAAGGTCCTGGACGGGCTGGAGAACGTACGGAAGTCGGCGAAGGCGGCGGATCTGGCCGGGCTCGACGTGGTGATCTCGACGGCCGCCAAGTGGGCGCACGTGAAGAACGTGGAGCCGTGGGGGCACGCGATCGTCGACGAGGCGTACCAGATGCGTTCCGACGCGCTGCTGGCCGTGGCCGGGCTGTTCGAGCGGGCGCTGTTCGTCGGGGACCCGGGCCAGCTGGACCCGTTCTCGATCGTCGGCGCCGACCAGTGGGCGGGACTGAGCTACGACCCGTCCGCGAGCGCGGTGTCCACGCTGCTCGCGCACAATCCGGAGCTGCCGCAGCACCGGCTGCCGGTGTCGTGGCGGCTCCCCGCGTCGGCGGCCCCGCTGGTGTCGGACGCGTTCTACCCGTACACGCCGTTCCGCAGCGGTACGGACCACGGGGACCGGAAGCTCTCCTTCGGGGTGGCGTCGGACGGTTCGGGGCCCGACCGGGTGCTGGACGAGGCGGCGGAGTCCGGGTGGGGGCTGCTGGAGCTGCCCGCCCGGCACACCCCGCGCACCGATCCCGAGGCGGTACGGGCGGTGGCGCTGGTGGTCCGGCGGCTGCTGGACCGGGGCGGGGTCGCGACGAGCGAGCGGGCCGAGGGTCCGGTGCCGGTGACGGCGAACCGGGTGGCGGTCGGCACGGCCCACCGGGACCAGGCGGCGGCGGTGCGGGCGGCCCTCGCGGAGCTGGGCGTCACGGGGGTGGCGGTGGACACGGCCAACCGGCTCCAGGGCCGCGAGTTCGACGTCACGGTGGTGCTGCACCCGCTGTCGGGGCGTCCCGACGCGACCGCGTTCCACCTGGAGACGGGCCGCCTGTGCGTGCTGGCCTCGCGGCACCGGCATGCCTGCATCGTGGTGTGCCGGGAGGGGGTGGCGGACCTGTTGGACGAGCACCCGTCCACGGAGCCGGTCCAGCTGGGCGTCACGGTGAAGTTCCCCGACGGCTGGGAGGCGAACCACGCGGTGCTGGCCCACCTCTCGGAACGACGGGTCCGGTGGCGGCCCTGAGCCGGGGACGTGTGCCGGCCGCCCTGGGCCCGGTGCCCGTCTCGGCCCTGCCGCCCCACGTGGGAGGCGCTCCCCCGCGCCCCCGCCGTACGCCCCGGCCCCCTTGCGCGGGGTTGGACAATGGAGGGTGGCCGTCCGGATCCTCCGGTCATCAGGTCGTCCGAGGGAGGAACACCACATGACACAGTCCGAGCGGAACGAACGGCAGCGGCTGCGCCCCGCGCCGCTGCTTTTCGAGCCGTCTCAGGCCACGGCGGATCCGGAGCACTTCTTCGACCTGGAGTCGATGGAGGACCCCCGTGAGCTGTTGGCCCGTGCGACCGAGCTGACGCAGGCCTTCCGGGCGGCGACGGACCGGTCGGTGGAGTTCCAGGCGATGGCGGCGGCCCAGCTCGCCGACCCGCGCCGGTTCGACCGGCTGACCGCGGCGGACGTGGCGGAGCGCGCGGAGTGGACCGAGGACTACGCGAAGAAGATGATCGAGTTCGGCCGCTCCCTGCTGGACGCGCCCAGAGCCTGACCCACGTGGCCCACGTGACCCGTGGGACAGGTGGGACAAGTGGGGTGGACGGGGCCCGTGGGACAGGTGGGGCCAGTGGGACAAGTGGGGCCCGGGGGGGCAGATGTCGGTACGCCAGGCCGGGGGTCAGGTCCCGTGGCATATTCCGGCGGGCAAGATACCCCTCCCCCTCCCGTCCTGTCCCGGTTTCCGGCAACTCTCGGAATCCTTTCCGTCACTCCCGGTAGACCTTGCTTCATGAGCGCATGGCTGAAAGACGAAACGACCCTGCAAGCCGGTGCCGCCCCGCACCACGGCGTCGACATCTTCGCCCTGCTGCGGGACCAGTCCGGCCCCCAGGCCGCACAGGTCACGGCGGCCGGCGCCGCCTGGCTGGCGGGGGCCGCCCCCTATCCGCGCAGCACGCTCGCCCACTGGGAGGAGCGCCCCAAGGCTCCCGGCGTGCTCCCCTGCGGTTCCGCTTTCGACATCGTCAACGTGCCGGCGCTGTTCGGGCGGCGGATGCTGGAGCAGCTCTGGGCCGAGGGGCCCGGCTCCGGCCCGGTCGCCACGCACCGGGGCCGGATGCTGCTGTTCGCCGCCCCCGGAACGGCCCAGCGGCTGCCCTCGCTGCTCGCCTGGGAGGAGTGGGGAACCAGAGGTTCCGGGGGCGCCGGAGACTCCGGGAAGCAGCGCGGCACGGTGCCGCCCCTGCTCTGTCACGGCACCGGCGACGCCGTGACCGTACCCCCGCTGACCTGCGCGTCGTCCGAGGGCGGGCCGCGTTGGGTGGTCGCCCCCGACACCCGCAGTCCATGGCTCCCGGGCCCCGATGTGCTGCTCTGGGCGTGTGTGCGGGTGAGCCGGTCCGCGTCGTCCCCGAGTGCCGCGCATTCGATTTTTCCTCGGGCGGATCAGGGTGCTAATGTCTACGACGTCACCAGGCGCCGTTAGCTCAGTTGGTTAGAGCAGCTGACTCTTAATCAGCGGGTCCGGGGTTCGAGTCCCTGACGGCGCACAGACGGAAGAAGCCCCCCGCGGAAGCGGGGGGTTTCTTCGTTCACCCGTGGGCGGCGAGGTCCTCCCCGGAGCTCTCCGCAGGGCCGTTCCGGACGCCGGTGGTGATCCGGACCGTCCAGGAGCCGGACGGGGTGCGGTCGGCGACCTCGACGCGGGTGTCGTCGCCCGGCACGGTGAAGGTCTCCCCGACGGCGAGCGGGGCATCGGCCAGCGGCGGGTAGACCGAGCGGTCCCAGCAGGCCCCGGTGTCCGGGTGGGCGTCGATCACCTCGACGGGCCCGCCGCCGGAGGCCGTCTCGCTGCGGACGCGGTAGATCAGGATGCCCTCGGCGCAGGTGTCCCGGTCGTTCCCGGTGGCGCTGCGGGCCTCGATGGCCAGGACACTGTCGGCACCGGTGCGGACGACGGCGAGCCGGGTCCCGATCGACCCGCCGGGGACCGGGGCGGCGGCGACCGGTTCGAGGGTGAGGTCGGCCGAGCCCTGTACGCAGACGACCTGGCGTCCGCCGAGCCAGCCGAGCTTCCACTTGTGCCAGCCGAACAGGTCCGGGGCGAGGCCGAACTGGCTGCCCATGACGTCCCAGTCGCCGACGTGGGTGTCCCAGTCGCCCTTGCCGTCGGTGGGCCGGTGGTAGAGGTCGGCGAGGTCGAAGACGTGTCCGGTCTCGTGGGCGAGGACGTTGCGGTCGGGCGGGTGCTGTTCGAAGACGGTGACGACGCGCCGGATGTCGCTGTCGTCGGCGCGCAGCGGCCGGTCGAAGTTGACGACCTTGGTGGCGTCGGAGTCGACGCCGGGGGCGTCCGGGTCGGCCACCAGGTAGACGACGTCGTACCGGGAGAAGTCCACGTCCGGGTCGGCGGCGTCGATGGCGTCGCGCAGGTAGGCGGTCCGCCGCTCGGCGTTCCAGTCACGCTCTATGCCGTACCAGGTGGAGTCGCGCGGCATCTGCGTCCAGTTCCGCCGCGGATGGGGGCGCAGGGTGAACCGGCCATAACTGGCGCGCTCGAAGAAGCGGGTCGTGGCGGGGAAGTGGTCGGCGGTGAGCGACTCGGGGGTGAGGGTGGGATCGGAGTCCGGGAAGGACAGGAAAATCATGACCGCGTCAAGTCCCCGGTCGGGGCGCGGGTACGCCGCGTTCCAGGTGTCCAGGCCGAGCGAGTGGTGCGCCGCCGTCCGGGGCAGGGCGCAGGGGGTGGCGTCCTCCATGGCGGCCGCGGCGGGGCCCGCGACGAGGGACGTGGCGGCGAGCGCCAGGAGGGAGGTGGCGGCGGCGGCCAGACTGCGCAGTGGCGGCCGTTCCGCTCCCCCGGGTCCGCGACGGCACGGCACATCGACCTCCGGGTGGGGAAACACGGTCCATCCCGTCCACCCTGTGCCGCTTCACCACGCCACGCCCTGTTGTGCTGCCCCACACGGGTTCAGCGGGACAGAGCGGAACAGAATCGCCACCCACACCTTCACGGAACGTCACCGCCGACCATTCGAGCCACCGGATGAAACAGATCTACACAGAAATGATCAGGATCGGGCAAAGCGGAACGTCGGCTCCCGTCACCTCGCGGACGCGTGCGATGGCGCGGACCGGATGGTGAGCTGGAAGGGCCGACGCGGCACCCTCTATGCTTCACCACGCTTTCCCGCGTGGAACGGGCCCGTTCACGGGACCGCCACTCGGTGGCCAGTCCGACCCCACCAGTTCACGACGACCTTCACAGCGGGAGCGAGCGGTGAGCGGAACCTCCGAAGGGCCGAGCGCCCCGGCAGGCACGGCCTCCGGCGTGCCCCCCGCGCCGGTCACGGAGCGTCACACGACGGCGATGGACCCTACGGTCATGGACCCACCGATCACGAAGCCAGCGGTCACGGACCCAACGGTCTCGGCCCCGCCGGTCACGGGACCAGCCGACTCACCCCCGGCGGTCACGGAGCCGGCGGTCACGGAGCCGGCGGTCACAGAGCCGGCGGTCACGGACCCGGCGCCCTGGGATCCGGGCGCCGGGACCCCGCCCCCCGCCGACGGCGGTCCCACCGCCTCCGAACTGCGCGACTACCGGGCCGCCTTCAACGCCGCCACGCTCCCCATGGGCGTCGTCGACGGCCGGGGCCACGTCGTGCGGGCCAACGAGGCGCTCGGCGGGCTCCTGGGCGCCGCGGCGGCGGTCCTCGCCGGGCGGCAGGCGAGCGAGCTGCTCGACCTCGCGTCCGACGACCGCACCTGGCACGCCTACCGCGAGGTCCTGCTGGGCCGCCGCTCCCGGTTCCGCTGCACCCGCCGCCTCAAGCACCCCGACGGGCGCTCCCTGTGGGCCGAGATCACCGTCGTACCGATGACCGGAACGTCGGCGGCGGAGCCGGCCCGGGTCCTGCTGACCATCGCGGACGTCAGCGACCGGCGCGAGCTCCAGGAGCGGCTGCGTCACCTTCAGATGCACGACCCGGTGACCCGGCTGCCCAACCGGACGCTGTTCTTCGAGCGCCTCGCCTCGGCGCTGGAGACCCCGCCGTACCAGGACGACTCCCTGCCGCCGCGCCAGCACGCCCGGATCGGGCTCTGCTACCTGGACCTGGACGGCTTCAAGGCGATCAACGACACCCTGGGGCACCGGACCGGGGACCGGCTGCTGGCCGCGGTCGCCGCGCGGCTCACCGACTGCGCCGAGAACGACGCCTCACGCCATCCCGGCGGCAGCCGGCTGGTGGCACGCCTGGGCGGCGACGAGTTCGCGATCCTGGTCGAGGACTCGGCGGGCACGGAGGAACTCGCCGACCTGGCCCGTTCGGTCCTGGCGGCGCTCCAGCAGCCGTTCGACCTCGCCGGACAGCGGCTTTCGGTCTCCGCGTCGATCGGGGTGGTCGAACGGACCGCTGCGGGCACCTCGCCCACCGGTCTGATGCAGGCCGCCGACACCACGCTGTACTGGGCGAAGGCGGACGGCAAGGCCCGCTGGACCCTGTTCGACCCCGAGCGCAACGCCCACCGCATGACCCGGCAGTCCCTCTCCTCCACGCTCCGGCCCGCCGTGGAGCGCGGCGAGTTCACGCTGGAGTACCAGCCGCTGGTCGGGATGGCGGACGGGGTGCTGCGCGGCGTCGAGGCGCTGGTGCGCTGGAACCATCCGCAGTTCGGTGTCCTGCCGCCGAATCGGTTCGTCCAGATCGCCGAGGAGGACGGATCGATCGTCCAGCTCGGCCGGTGGGTGCTGCGCACCGCGTGCCGGCAGGCGCGGCGCTGGCAGCTCGACCACCCGGACGAGCCGCCGCTCTTCATCAGCGTCAACGTCGCCGTACGGCAGGTCTGGGACTCCGACCTCGTCGCCGACGTGGACCGGATCCTGGCCGAGACCGGGCTGGCCCCGGGGCTGCTCCAGCTGGAGCTGACCGAGTCGGCGGTGATGGGTTCGGGCGGCCGTCCGCTGCGGGCGCTCCAGGCGCTGAGCGACATGGGCGTGCGGATCGCCATCGACGACTTCGGCACGGGCTATTCGAACCTCGCCTACCTCAGCCGGCTGCCCGTCTCCGTGCTGAAGCTGGACGGGGCGTTCGTGAAGGGCTTCCGGTACGAGGACGGTACGCATCCGAGCCCCGCCGACGAGACGATCGTGGAGGCCATGGTGCAGCTGGCGCACCGCCTGGGCCTGACCGTCACCGCGGAGTGCGTGGAGACGGCCGGGCAGGCGGAGCGGCTGCGGCGGATCGGCTGCGACACCGGGCAGGGGTGGCTGTACTCGCGGGCCGTGGCGCCGGAGCAGATCGCCGGGCTGATCGGGTCCCGGCCGCTGGAGGGCTGAGCGTGACCGGCCGGGCTCCGGCAACTTGAAGGCTGACGCCCACCGGCCGGGACCCGGCACGGCCTACGGAGCGGTCGGCAGGCCGTACGCGTCCGCGATCAGGTCGTAGCTGCGCAGCCGGGCCTCGCCGCCGTGCGCGTTGGCGGTGATCATCAGCTCGTCGGCGCCGGTCCGCTTGGCCAGGTCGTCGAGGCCACCGCGGACCTCGTCGGCGGTCCCCTGGATCACGTTGGCCAGCCAGCCGTCGACGAACTCCCGCTCCATCGGGGAGAAGTCGTACGCCTCCGCCTCCTCGGGGCTGGGAATCAGCCCCGGCCGGCCGGTGCGCAGCCGGACCATGGACAGGGCGCCGGTCAGCACCTGGCGGCGGGCCTCGCGCTCGTCGTCGGCGGCCAGCGCCGAGACCCCGATCGCGGCGTACGGGGCGTCCAGCACGGCGGAGGGCCGGAAGGACTCGCGGTACAGGTCGAGCGCGGGAATGGTGTTCTGCGCCGAGAAGTGGTGCGCGAAGGCGAACGGCAGCCCCAGCGTGCCGGCCAGCCGCGCGCTGAAGCCGGAGGAGCCCAGGAGCCAGACCGGCGGCCGGTGGGCGGACTGCACCCCGCCGGGGGCGGTCGCCTGGACCGGGCCGGGCACGGCGTGGATCCGGGCGTAGGGGTGCCCGTCGGGGAAGTCGTCGTCCAGGAACCGGATCAGCTCCATGAGCTGCTGCGGAAAATCATCGGCCCCCTCGTTGAGCCGGTCGCTGCGGCGCAGGGCCGCCGCCGTCGCGCCGTCCGTGCCCGGGGCCCGGCCGAGGCCGAGGTCGATCCGGCCCGGGGCCATCGCCTCCAGGGTGCCGAACTGCTCGGCGATCACCAGTGGCGCGTGGTTGGGCAGCATCACCCCGCCGGAGCCGAGCCGGATGCGCTCGGTGTGGGCGGCGACGTGCGCCAGGATCACGGCCGGGGAGGACGAGGCGACCCCGGGCATGGAGTGGTGTTCGGCGACCCAGAAGCGGTGGAAGCCGCGGCTCTCGGTGAGCTTCGCGATGTCCACGCTGGTGCGCAGGGCCTGGGTCGCCGTACGGCCGTGCCCGACGGTGACGAGATCGAGGACGGACAGCGGAACGGCGGCCGTTCCGGCTGCGGCGCCCCGGATCCCGTCGGCGTCTGCCGGACCGCCGCTCGCGCCCCCGGTCGCGTCACCCCTCGTGTCGCTGCGGGTCTCGTCGCCTCGGATCTCGTCCACGTGTGGGCCTCTCCCGGTACTGCTGTCGTACGGCTGGGTATCGGAGAGGTACAACAGGAGGATGGCTCCGCTTATTCCCGCACATCACCCGGGCGCCGCGTCCCGGCTGCCGGACGACCGGACGACCGGACGCCGGGTTACTCCCGTACCTCGATGCCCTTCGGCTCCAGCGACCTCAGCACCGGCGCACGGGTGGCGAACAGGGTGCCGAGCAAGGGGGCCCACGTCCGGCGGTCGGTGAGGCGCAGCCCCTCCCACACCGTGACCTGGTTCGCCGTGAGCACGGGCTTGCCGAGCAGTTCCTCCAGCTCGGGGACGTACGCGGCGGTGTGCAGGGAGGTGTCCGGGATCAGCACCACCTCGGCGTCCGGGTGGTCGGCCTCCCGCGCCAGCCCCTTCACCCGCTCCGGGACCCAGGACCCGGCCTCGGCCGAGGACGCGGCCCCGCCGGACGCCGCGGCCACCACCTCGACGCCCGCCGACGCCAGGAACTCCGCGAAGAGCCCGGTGACGTCCTCGGGGTAGGAGGCGGCGACGGCGACCCGGCCGGCGCCCAGCTCGCGCAGCGCGTGGACGAAGCCGATCGAGGTGCTGGAGGCGGGCAGGCCCGCGCTCCGGGCGAGGGTGGCGATCTGCTCGTGGGCGCCCTCCCAGCCCTGCCCGAAGCTGCCGGCACTGGAGGCCCACAGCAGCGCCTCGGCCCCGGCGAGACGCAGTTCCTCGACGCCCTCGGCGATCCGGGCGGGGGCGCCCTGCTCGCGCAGCGCGTCGGCACGGTAGGCGTCCTCCCCCGTTTCGGTGGAGAACAGGGGCAGCCGGATGTCGGTGTCGAGCAGGATCTCGGTCCGTGGGTAGTCGTCCTCGGCGGCGTGGCCCGGGTAGAGAAGTCCTACGGTCGTCATGTCCACCCTTCCCGTACGTCGACGGCTCGCCGCACTGTGCGGCGGTCCCGCCAGGGGGTCGCTGCGGGCCCCTCCGGACGCTCCGGCGGCCGTGACCGCGCGACCGGTCACTCGTGCCCCGACGTCTTCCCAGTATTCCCCCGGGCGAGCACCGGGGCGCGCGGCCGATTCCCCCGGGCGAGCACCGGGGTGCGCGGCCGGGCCTCGTTGACGGCGGGGGAGCCTGCTGCGAGCGTGGGCGGATCCCGTACGTCCGTTCCGTCACGGAGGGCCGACCAGCGATGCCGGATCCCGTCCTGCTCGTCCTCGACGCCGCACCCTCCCCGCGGCTCGGCCGGCTGACCGGCCGGGTGGACGTGCGGCACGCGGACGCCTCCTCGCTCGCCGGGCTGCTCCCGGCCGCCGATGTCCTGCTCGTGTGGGACCTGGCGTCCGACGCGGTGCGGCGGGCCTGGCCCGGACCGGGGGCCCGGCCGCGCTGGGTGCACACGGCGAGCGCGGGCGTGGACCGGGTGCTCTGCCCGGAGCTGGCGGCGTCCGACACGGTCCTCACCAACGCGCGGGGCGTCTTCGAGCGGCCGGTCGCGGAGTGCGTGGCGGGTCTGGTGCTGGCCTTCGCCACGGATCTCCCCGGCGTCCTGGAGTGCCGGCGGCAGCGGCGCCCGCACGAGCGGGAGGGGCAGCGGGTCGCCGGTTCGCGGGCGCTGGTCGTGGGCGCGGGACCGATCGGCCGGGAGGTCACCCGGCTGCTGTACGGCCTGGGGCTCACGGTGGCGCTGGTGGGGCGGACGGCCCGGCGCACGATCCACGGGGTGGCGGACCTGGACCGGCTGGCGGCGCGGGCGGACTGGGTGGTCGCGGCGGTCCCGCTCACGGAGTCGACGCGCGGGATGTTCGACAGCCGGTTCTTCGGGCTGCTCCAGCCGTCGGCGCGGTTCATCGGCGCGGGGCGCGCGGCGACGGTGGTCGAGGCCGACCTGGTGGACGCGCTGAACCGCCGCTGGCTCGCGGGGGCGGCGCTCAGCACCTTCCAGGAGGAGACACCGGCCCCCGGGAGCCCGTTGTGGGACGCCTCGGGGCTCGTCCTGACACCGGCCCTGGGCGGGAACACCGCGGGCTGGCGGGACCGGCTGGGCGAGCAGTTCGTGGCGATGTACGAGCGGTGGTCACGGGGCGAACCGTTGCCGAACACGGTCGACAAGGACCGCGGTTACGTCCCCTCCCCGGACCTGCCCGACGCCCCGGACCCGCCCGACGCGTCAGACCCGCCCGACGCCTCGGACCTACCCGACGCCTCCGGCCCACGCGTCAACGGGTCAGGGGCGCGGCCCGGGTGACGAACTCCTCGATCGCCTGCCTCGCCCCGGCGTCCAACGCGTCGTGCTCGGCCTGGTCCTGAGCGGTCGACACGTCCCGTGCGCTCTGGTAGGCCTGTTCGGCGGCGAGGATCACTTCTTGGTCGTCGGTGAGCAGTTTGACCCGGTACAGCACCTGTCGGGTGGCCGTCCGCAGGCGATGGGCCTCGTCGCGCGCCTCGATGAAGGCCTCTGCCACATGGCTCTGCCGCATGCGGTACCAGCGGCCCGCCTGACCGTGGCGATAGTCCTCCACCGCCGCGGCGAACGAGCTGTAGGTGGCGGTGCGCTCCTGCCGGAGCGCCTCCGACCGCGCGAACCGCTCACTGCGCGTGGCCGCGAGGCGCTGGAAGAGATGCGTGATCACGGCACCCATGAGCGTGCCCCCGACCGCTACGACGCTTGTCCACATGGCAACCATGGCGACAGCTGATCACAGAAGTGGCTGATGCGAAGTCATGATTCCCGCGTGACGGGGGAACACGCCCCGCACACTCCCGGTCGCGCTCCGCCTCCTTCGGGCACGGGAAGGTCACCTTCCGGCCACTGTTGGGTTACATGCCTCCGGCTTCCTGCATAGACGTACGGGATCGGGCAGGGGGTCACTCTGTCCGGACTGTTCGACCTCCAGGAGATTGCGAACCATGGCTGAATTCCCGAACCTGTCCCGCCGGGGTTTTCTCAACGGATCGGCGGCCGTGGGCGGCCTCCTCGTCGTTCCCGGCCTCCTCACCGCGTGCAGCAAGACCGACTCCGGCTCCGCGACGGGCGAGGGCGCCCTGGACAAGCTCCGCAAGCAGGGCTTCGTACGGGTGGCCTACGCCAACGAGGCCCCGTACGGGTACCTGGAGGGCAAGGAGCTCAAGGGCGAGGCCCCGACGCTGCACCGGGAGATCTTCAAGGCGCTCGGGGTGGACGAGCTGAAGCCGACGCTCTCCGAGTGGGACGGGCTGATCCCCGGACTCCAGGCCGGGAAGTACGACGTGGTCAGCGCGGGCATGGCCATCACCCCGGAGCGCTGCGGCAACGCGATTTTCTCCGAGCCGGAGTTCATCTCGCCGACCGCCCTGATGGTGAAGAAGGGCAACCCGAAGAAGATCACCGATCTGGCCTCCGCGAAGGAGGCGGGGATCACCGTCGGCGTGATGTCGGGTGCGGTGGAGGGCAGTTACGCCAAGGGCGCCGGCATCGCCGAGGACAAGATCAAGACGCTGCAGAAGCCTCAGGACGGGGCCGACGCCGTCAAGGGCGGCCGGGTCGACGCCTTCATGCTCACCGGCATCTCGCTCCGCTGGCTGGCGAAGACCAACCCGGACACCGAGGTCACCGAGGCGTTCGTGCCGCAGCTGGACGGCAAGGAGCAGTTCTCCCCCGGCGGCGCGGTGTTCCGCAAGGGCAACGAGGACCTGCGGGACTCCTTCAACCGCGAGCTGAAGAAGATCGTGTCGGACCGCTCCCGCTATGTGCAGCTGCTGGAGCCGTACGGGTTCGGGGAGA
Organism: Streptomyces sp. CNB091; assembly: GCF_000377965.1. Classification (NCBI taxonomy): domain Bacteria; kingdom Bacillati; phylum Actinomycetota; class Actinomycetes; order Kitasatosporales; family Streptomycetaceae; genus Streptomyces; species Streptomyces sp. CNB091. Next base: position 236,380 of record NZ_KB898998.1, on the reverse strand, counting down.
CGGAGATCCCGCCCGCCGACCTGAAGACCGCGGATCTGTGCAAGGGCTGACGGGGCGGACGCGCACGCATGAGTGACTTCTTCTCCCTCCTCGTCGAGGAGTTCCCCCGGGTCCGCTCGGGCCTGTGGGTGACGCTCCAGGCCACGGTCCTGGGCGCGCTGCTGGCCGGGGTGCTGGCCTTCGCGCTCGGGCTGATGGCGGGCAGCCGGCTGCTCCTTGCCCGGGGAGTCTCCCGGGTGGTCGTGGAGTTCTTCCGCGGCACCTCGCTCTACATCCAGCTGTTCTGGCTCTACTACGCGATGCCGCTGCTGACCGGCTACGAACTGACCCCGGTCGTCTGCGGCGTGGTCGCGTTCGGCCTCAACTTCGGTGCCTACGGCGCCGAAGTGGTGCGGGGCGCGATCAACTCCGTACCGCGCGGGCAGTACGAGGCGGCGATCGCGCTCAACCTGAGCCCGTCCAGGCGGCTGTGGAAGGTGATCCTGCCGCAGGCCTGGGTGCAGATGATCCCGAGCTTCACCAACCTGCTGATCCAGCTGCTGAAGGCGACCCCGCTGCTGTGGCTGATCTCCGCCGCCGATCTGATGACGGTGATCCAGCAGCTGCGCGACCGTACCGGTGAGACCCTCACCGCCTATCTGACCCTGCTGGCCGCCTACTTCGTCCTGGCGTACGCGCTGACGATGCTGATGAATCTGCTGGAGCGGAGCGCCAAGCGGCGGCTCGGTCTGGACACCGGCGCGAAGAGCCTGTTCAAGAGCCGCAGCGCGTCCACGACCACCGTGGGAGGTACCCGGTGAACGGCTTCGACTGGAACGCCGTCGGGGAGTCCCTGCCCCTCCTCCTGGAGGGGTTCAAGGTCACGCTGCTCGCCACGGTGCTCGGCACCCTGGTGGCGGCCGTGCTGGGACTGGTCGTCGCGATGGCAGGGCGCGCGCCCAGCAAGTTCGTGACGGTCCCGGTGCGGCTCGTCACGGAGTTCGTCCGCTCCACCCCGCTGCTGGTCCAACTGGTGGGGGCGGCCGCCCTGTTCAACACCGTGGAGCCGCTGTACATCGGCATCACCGTGCTGGGCGTCCACTACGCCGCGTACACCTCCGAGGTCTACCGGGCCGGGATCGACGGGGTGCCGAAGGGTCAGTGGGAGGCGTGCCGCGCGCTGTCGCTGTCGCCCCGGCGCACCTGGCAGGCCGTGATCCTGCCGCAGGCGGTGCGCAACGTGCTGCCCGCGCTCGGGAACTACGCGATCTCGATGTTCAAGGAGACGCCGTTCCTCGCCGTGATCACGGTGCAGGAGATGGTCTTCGAGGCCCGGAAGTACGGGGCCGAACAGTTCGCGTACACCGAGGTGTTCACCCTCGCCGGCCTGATCTTCCTGGTCGCGAGCTACCCCACGTCGCTGTTGATGAGAAAGCTGGAGAAGCGCCTTGGCCACTGAACCCCTCCCCCTGAAGAAGCCGGAGTCGCCGGGGCCGGCCGCAGCTCCCGAGGACGCCGCCCCGGCCGCCGCGCGCACGGGTGAGCCGCTGGTGCGGTTCGACAAGGTGGTGAAGCGCTACGGCGACCATGTCGTCCTGGACGAACTGGACTTCACCGTGGACCGCGGTGAGCACGTCACCCTGATCGGGCCCAGCGGCTCGGGCAAGACCACGATCCTGCGGCTGCTGATGACGCTGGAGAAGGTCAGCGACGGGGTGATCTGGGTCAACGGCTCGCCGCTGACCCACGTACGGGCCCCGGACGGTTCGCTGAAGCCCGCGGGCGAGAAGCAGCTGCGCGAGTCCCGGAAGAAGATCGGGATGGTCTTCCAGCAGTTCAACCTCTTCCCGAACATGAAGGTGATCGAGAACATCACCGAGGCCCCGGTCAGCGTGCTCGGCAAGAGCCGCGAGGAGGCCGAGGCCCGGGCCCGGGAGCTGCTCGACCTGGTCGGCCTCTCCGCCAAGGTCGACGCCCACCCCTCGCAGCTCTCCGGCGGCCAGCAGCAGCGGGTCGCCATCGCCCGCGCCCTGGCCATGGAGCCGGAGATCCTGCTCCTGGACGAGGTGACGTCGGCGCTCGACCCGGAGCTGGTGGCGGGCGTGCTGGAGCTGCTGGGGGACATCGCCCGGAACACCGACATCACCATGCTCTGCGTGACGCACGAGATGAACTTCGCCCGGGACGTCTCGGAGAAGGTGCTGATGTTCGACGCGGGACGGGTCGTGGAGGCCGGATCCCCGGAAAAAATCTTCTCCGATCCGTCACACGAACGTACGCGCGAGTTCCTCAACGCGGTGCTGTGACCTCGCGGTTGAGACTCCGCCCATGACGGTGGCATATGCCAGACGGGTGCGCCCCAGCTGACAGCTCCGGGGCGCACCCACTGACTCGTCAACTGCCGCCCCGTACGGGGGTTCCGGCGGCTATCGTGGGGCGAAAGCTTGCGGTCACAACCTGGTAGGGGGGCACCGTGGCGTTGAAGCCCGAGCCGACCGCGCCGTTCCACTCGGTGCAGTACGCCCTGCGCGTGCTCGAAACGGTTTCCCAGCACGGCACCGGCGTGACCGATGCCCAGATCTCCCGCGAGACGGGGCTGCCCATCGGCCACCTCGCCTCCCTGCTCCTCACCCTGCGCCGCGAGGGTTACGTGGAGCAGATCAGCGACGGGGCGTACGTCATCGGCGCCTCGCTGCTGCTGCTCGGCTCCGGGGCGGCCCGCCGCCAGGCCCTGGAGGACCGCCTCCAGCACGTCCTGGCCGAGCTGCGCGACTCCGTCGGCGCCGCGGTCTATCTCAGCCGGTATGTCGACGGCGAGGTCAGCGTGACCCAGGTCGCGGACGGGCCGCTGACACCGGCGGTCAACGAGTGGGTGGACTTCCGCTCCTCCGCGCACGCCAGCGCGGTCGGCAAGTGCCTGCTGTCCCAGCTCGACCACGACGGGCGGCGCGACCACCTCTCCCGCCACCGGACCGCCCGGCTCACCTCCCGGACGATCACCAACGAGAAGATCCTCTTCTCCCAGTTGGACGCCCAGTCCGCCACGGTCCCGGTGCTGGATCTCCAGGAGTACGCGGTGGGCACCGTCTGCGCGGCCGTGCCGCTGACGGCCGGCTCCGCCGCGGGCTGCCTCGCGCTGTCCCTGCCGATCGAGGACGCGCACCGGCTGCGGGAGGCGGCCGACATCCTCAGCCGCCGGGCGGCGCCGGTTCTGCTGTCGCTGGCGCTGTAGCGGCCGGGGGCCGGGGCGCGCCGTAGTGGCCGGACCGGTGCGCGCCGTACTGGCCGGGGGCGGTGCTCACGGGCGGTAGCGTCACCGCCATGTACGCACCGATTCCCGCGCTGAACCTCCTCAAGGAGTTCGAGGACGGCGTCGACGACTCCTTCGCGCCCGGCTTCGAGCTGATCGCCTTCGGCGAGGACGACGGTGGCTACCCGCGGCTCTCCGACCGGATCCGCCCCTTCGCCCAGGCCACCGGCTCCGGCTCGACGTACGCGATCTGGCTGCTGGACGACCGGGCCGACCTCGCCACGCTGCCCGTGCTCCTCCTGGGGGACGAGGGAGGCGTCCATGTCGTCGCCCGTGATCTGCCCGAGCTGCTGCGCGTCCTCGCCTCCGGCTGGTCCCCGATGTGCGGCTGGGACGACGTGGACTACTACGACGAGCGCGAGGAGGAGGGCGGGGACGAGGAGGAGGGCGGGGGCGAGGAGGGCGGGTACGACCCCTGCCCCCGGAACCCCGCGTTCCGGGCCTGGCTGCGCGAGCACTTCGGCCTGGAGGCCGCCGAGGACCCGAACGCGGTCGTCCGTACGGCCGGGGCCGAGCTGGGGGACGCCTTCGCCGCCTGGATCGGTCCGCTGGTCCCGGACGCGGTCGCCGCCCGGGGGACGGCGTAGGGGGCGCGGGGCGGCGGCCTCTCCCGGGGCCTCGGAGGGCGGGGCGACGAGGGGTGTCATCAGCACTCATCCGGACCGGGTATTATTTTCGAGTCAGCAGGCGCCGTTAGCTCAGTTGGTTAGAGCAGCTGACTCTTAATCAGCGGGTCCGGGGTTCGAGTCCCTGACGGCGCACGACACCCAGTGGGCGGCCTCCTTCACGGAGGCCGCCCACTGTGCTTTCTCCCTGGTCAGAGTGGTCTGGCGGGCTCGGCGTAGCGGGCGAGCGGGGCCTCCAGGCCCTCGGGCGTCGAGCGGCGCGGCGGAGAGGCGGGGGCGCAGCGCTGTCGCGGCTCCGGCGGCGAGGGCGGGGGGCCAGTCGGCGAGGACCGCGTTGCCGTGGAACATCGGCATGCGGATGTAGTGGACGTCGTCCGGCCGCACCCCGAAGTGTCCGGCGAGGAACGCGCCGGCTCCCGCGAGCCGGCCCTGGGTGCAGATCAGCTCCAGGCCGTCGAGAAGCGGCAGGTGGGCGCGCTCGGCGATCAGGACCGGAGCTTCGGTGTGCAGGATGTCGCGGGCCGGCTCGGGGCCGCGCCGGGTCGGGTTGATCCCCGCGACGGCGGCCCCGGCCAGGGCCGCCGCGCTGAGCCACAACGGGAACTCGGGGGTGTTGTCCAGCAGCAAGCCGAGGTGCGGCTCACCGCCTCACGGAAGAAGGTCCGCGAGGAGCGCCGCCCGTGCGGCGGCGCCCTCGACCACCTGGTGATGACTGAGCACGGTGGGGCCGTGCTTCAGGGCGGGCCGGTGGTCACCCCATTGACGTCGTACGAGCTCCGCGACGGTGCCGGTACCTCTCATGGCGCCGCACGGTAACTGAAGGAGCGTCAGAACTTGACGTCGGAGCAGGCGTAGAACGCGTTGGGGGTGTCCGCGACGTTCCAGACGGCGAGAATGATGTGCTTGCCGTTCTTCTGCGTGGGGATCGTGCCCTGGTGGGTCAGGGTGGACGGCGGCTGCTTGTTGCCGTACGGCACGGTCATGAAGGGCTGCGATTCGAGCGCGGCCCGGGTGAGCGGCTTGGTGGAGTCCCAGCCGTCCTTGGTGATGTAGTAGCGGAAGTCGCTGGTGGAGTGGCGGGCGGTGAACTGCCAGCGGAAGCTGTAGCCCTGTCCGCCGGTGACCTGGGTGGCGGGCCAGTTGCCGCCACGCGGGTCGTCGAGCTGGGCGAACTGCCCGTTGCCACCGGCGCAGATCTTGCCGTCCGCCGGTCCTGCCGCCGGGAAGCCCTTGAGCCCCTCGACGCTCTGCGGCTCCCACTGGATGTTGCCGCAGCCGGTCACCGTGCCGTTGGCACAGAGTTTCTGACGGCTGATCGGGGAGTCCGTGTAGCCGTGGCTGCTGGCGCTCGTGGTCGCGAGCACCGAGACGCCCGCTATCGCCAGACCGATCACGGCCGCGCTTGCCTTTTTCCGCATGGGCTGTCGCTCCTCTAGAACGTGGGGGAGGTTCCATGAGCATTGCTCGACTGCTGCGCGCTTGGTGCGTGTACGTGGTGCTGTGCATGCGAGGTACTGCGGTCTAGACCAAGTCTTAGATTATTGACGCGACGTGAACATGTCCAGACCAATGAGGGTCATATTCCAGCGGGTCGACGAACTGCCCCCGACCGCCGCCCCGACCCTCTCCGACCTCGCGCGGCCCTCCCCGCGCCCTCAGGCCCCGTCTCCTCCCCCGCTACGACCGGTATAGAAGGCGACGGTCAAGTCCTTGACAAGCGCCTTGCGTTCGTAGTCGTCGAGGTCGACGATGCCGCGCGTGGTGAGCCGGTTGACGGTGTCGTCGACCGCGTCCACCACGGACGTGAGCACGCTGTCCCGGTGCTTCGAGTCGATCGCGGCGATCCGCCGCCGCTGCATCGCCGCCGCGACCTCGGGGGCGTACTCGATGCCGGTCGGCTGCGCCGAGTAGATCTCGACGCCCACGGGTTCGCAGTCCGCCTTCAGCATCCGGGTCAGGGCGTCGCCGACCGCCTCCGCGTCGCGCAGGCTCGGGGCGTCCTCGTGGAACGCGTCGGCGGGCAGCTGGGAGAGGACCCGGGCCATCGCGGCCTCGACCTGCGCGCTCAGGTACGCCTCGTGGTCCTCGATGCCGAGGACGGCCCGGACCGTGTCCTCGATCCGCCACACCACGAGGACGACCACGCGCAACGCGGTGCCGTTCGCGTCGACGGCGGGCAGCGGTTCGCTGCGCCAGTGCCGCAGCCGTACGTCGACGCGGCGGCGCAGCAGCAGGGGTGAGACCCAGACGAGGCCGGTGCGCCGGACGCTGCCCCGGTAGTCGCCGAAGAGCGTCAGCACCCACGCGTACCCGACCCGGCCCCGGCCGAGCCCGCCGAGCGCGAGGAGCACCACGGTGGTGAGAACGGCGAGCAGGACCCAGGCGCCGAAGCCGATCCCGAGGTCGGCCCGGGGGGCGAGACCGACGGCCGTCTGCCAGGCGGCGGGCAGCGCGCCGCGCCACCACAGGACGGCCAGTCCGCCGGCGATTCCGGCCGCGCCGACGAGGAGGGCGGCGGAGCCGGGCAGGGCGGGGCCGGGCCGTTCGGCGAGGCGGGGGTCGGCGACCGGAGCGGGCCGGGTCGACGGCTGGACCCGCGTCTGCGACGAACGCGGCACGGGGGGCCGCAGGGTGGCGGGCGAGCGGTCGCCGGTGGCGGGGCGGCGGACGACGGCCGCGGGCAGCGCCGCCGCGGCGCCCGGCTCGCGCGACTCGGCCGGCCGCTCCTGGTCGTCGCGGAAGAGGAGGTGTACGGGGATGGAGGCGGTGGTCTCGTTGGCGATGACGGAGTGGCGGCGGCCGGGGTACGAGGGAGTCGCCGCGGCGGGGACGGGGGTCGCGGCGGCGGTCGGGGGCGCGGGCACCGGAAGGGATACGGGCACGGAGAACGTGGCGGAGGCGGCCCGGTCGCCGGAGGCCAGGTCCAGGACGAGGTCCAGCTCGGTGTCGGGCCCCGGGTCGTCCACGGGTCCCCTGACGGGGGCGTCCTGGGCCCCGCGTCCGACCGGGCCCGTCCCGGTGAGCCTCTTTCCGCCCTCGGGCTCGGCCCCGTAGGAGGGGTGCGGGGTCCACTCCGCCGAGGGTTCCGTCCTCAAACGCCGGACGGGCTTGAGATAGAGGTTCCCGTCGAGCGGCACGGGGGGCGCGGGGGTGGGGCGGTCCGGGGTGGTGGCCGGGGTCGGGCCGTCCGGGGCCGGGCCGAGGTGCAGGCTCACGCTCGGGGGTTCCGCGGCCGTCCGGGGCGGCGTGGGCGGGGTCTTGTCCGTTTCCGGCGGCGGGGACTTCTCCCCGGTGGGGCGGAAGAGCGGTGGCGGAAGCCTTTCGCCCGCCGGAAGAACACCGCCGCCCCCCGACGGCGGCGGAAGCTCGCCGTCCGTCGGCAGGACGCTGCCGCCCTCCGACAGCGGGGCGCTGCCACCGGCCGACGGGACAGCGCCCCCGCCCGCGCGGTCGGACAGCGGAGACGGCGGCCCGGCGTCCAGGGGCCGCGGAAGCTCTCCCGCCGGTGACCGGGAGTCCCCGCCCGCGCGGCCGGACAGCGGAGGCGGCGGCCCGGCGTCCAGGGGCGGCGGAGGGTCGGCCTCCGGCGGAAGGGCCTGGTCGACGGCCGGGCCGAAGAGCGGGGGCGGGGAGCCCTCGCCCGGTGGGGCGAAGAGGGACGGCGGGAGTTGGCCGTCCAGGGGGTGGGGGGTGAGGCTGGTCCGGGGAGTCTGGTCGTCGTTGGGGGTCACCGGTTACCGCTTCCTTTCCGTCACGTCCGTCACGCGAAGAGCCGGCGCCAGGTCTCCGGCCCCGGATAGCCGTCGGCCGCCCCGCCACGCCAGCCCTGGGCCCGCTGGAACGCCTCGACGTTGCGGCGGTCGGCCTCGGTCCAGCGCGGGTCGGGGCCCGACACGTAGTGCTTGCCGTATCCCTTCTTCACCAACTGTTCGCCGAGCCGGTCGACATGGCTGTTGGACTGACCCGGCTTGAAATAGCCGCGCCCGGGGAACGCGACGGCTGTATTCGGGCTGCCGCCCGCGCCGGGGGCCGGAATGTCCCGTCCGCCGCCGGTGGCCAGCAGGCGCCAGGTGTGCGGCCCCGGGAGGCCGTCCGCCTCCTCGCCCCGCCAGCCCTGCGCCCGCTGGAACGCCTGGGTCGCCCGCCGGTCGGCCGCACTCCACACGGGCCCGGGGCCGACCGCGTAGAAACGCCTGCCGCCCCGCTCGACCAGCATCCGCCCGAGCCGGGTCACGTACTCGTTGTCGACGCCGGGGCCGAACCGCTCGGCCCCGGGGAAGCCGGTGGACGATCCGGAGCCGGGCGATCCACCCGTGACCCCCTTGTACCGGTACGCCACGTAACGGTCGGAGTTGTTCCAGTACGCCAGGGGCGTCGACTGCTTCCGCGTCCGCGGGCGCGCCTGCTCGTAGGCGACGTAATGGGTGCGCGTGGCGTCGGTCCAGCCGCCGAAGATCGTGACGTGCGAGCCCTGGGAGGGGTCGGCCGGGTTGTGGAAGAGGAGGATGTCGCCGGGCTGGAGGTCGGCGCGGGCGATCCGGGTCCCGTAGGCGGCGAGGCTGCCGGTCCACTCGTTGCTGCCGAGGTTCCAGGCCATCGAGACATAGCCCGAGCAGTCCTGGCGGTAGCCGTCCGACCAGTACTTCTCCAGGCTGTACGGGACCTTCGCGCTCACCCACCGCTTGGCCCGGTCGATGATCTCGGCCCGGGTCGTCTTCGGTGCGGCCGATCCGGCGGACGGCGGGCCCGAAGCGCCGGTGCCCCGCAGCGGCCCCTGCTCACCCTGCGGGGTCGACGGTTCGGGGTCGGCGCCCCCGTCGGCGCGCGGGGGCCCGGGGACCTGCCCGGCCGCGGCCGCGCCCGCGGCTCCGCAGGAGAGCACCACCCCGGCGGCCGTGGCCAGCACCAGGGCGCGGCGTGCGCCGTGCGCGGCGGGGTGGCCGCCGCGCCGCGCCGGCAGGGCCCTCGCGGCGGAGCGCCGCCGCACGGCGCACCCCGCGCATCCGCAGTCGACAGCGGGTTCGTACTCCTCGAAGACCGGCACACTCATGCGATTCCCCTCCGCACTCGTCATTCGTCAAGATCTTTGGGCGCAGCCGCAACGGGCGTCAGTGTCTCAACTCTCCCGACATATCGCATTTTGACGGAACAAAGGAAAAAAACGACTATCTGACGGGGCGTGGCGGCCGATAAATGGTTCGGAGCACCCCTGGGAGTCGGGTAGAGTTCTCCAGGTCAGCAGGCGCCGTTAGCTCAGTTGGTTAGAGCAGCTGACTCTTAATCAGCGGGTCCGGGGTTCGAGTCCCTGACGGCGCACGCACAGTCAAAGCCCCCTCACGTTCAGTGAGGGGGCTTTGATCATTCCCCGCCCGGCGTCCGGTGACACCCGACGCCCGCGCGCACGCTCAGCTACGCACCCGACTCCGGACCGTCGCGGAGCGGTGACAGAGCGGTGGCGGGGCGGCGACAGAGGGAGAGCGAGCGCCGGTCTCCACTTCGTCACACCCCCTCCACAAGGTGTGGTCAAATCGTGCGCATGACCGACAAACAGCCTGTTTCACCCTTGCGATCCCGTTCGGTCTCGGACAATCTGTCTGAAGACCGTCAGGTCCAAAGCGGCTGCTGATTCGTACAGTTGGCGCAGCAGACTGTGACGTTCCGGTTGTCTGCGCCGCGGGGTGGAGTCCCGCTCAAGGGCGGACGCCGAGGGGGGCATCATGCAACCGGAAGGCTGCCGATCCATGTCTGTGGCGACGGTGGTCTGCCACCGTGTGCGTGCCCGGTGAAGAGCCGGGGACCCGCCGCGCACGAAGAGAGAGACCGAACAGGCACGCATCAGCATGCGTGCGGGGGGATGTACCCATGACGTCGACGCCGCCAGGCGACCGGCAGGAGAACGACGCTTCCCGGACGACGCAGCTCCGGATACCCGCGGGGCTGCGGACCGGCGCGGCACGGCGGCGTGCCAAGAAAGAGCTGCCGCGCTACGACTACGAGCACTACAGCCGGCTCGCCGGACCGCTGACGCAGCCCCCCGCGGGCAAGCCGTACAAGGTCCAGTACCGCTCGCTCATATCGCAGGAGCCGCACCGGGTGCGCGCGGCGCTCCTGCTCGGCGCGGCTCCCCTCGTCTCGCTCGCTCTCTTCGCCTGGCTGATGCAGCCCAGCCACTGGACGGACCGCGATCCGAACCTGGACAACGACCTCCTGCTGGTCCTCGACATCGTCATGCTGGTCTCGATCGGTCTGATCGAGCTGTTCCGCACGATGAACGTCCTGTCGAACGCGCACGCCACCCTGGTCGCCCGCGACCCGGTCCCGGTGATCCCGGAGTCCGGCACCAAGGTCGCCTTCCTCACCTCCTTCGTCCCCGGCAAGGAACCGCTGGCCATGGTGACGAAGACCCTGGAGGCGGCCGTAAGAATCCGCCACCGCGGTCTGATGCACGTGTGGCTGCTGGACGAGGGCGACGACCCCGCGGTCAAGGAGGTCTGCGCCCGGCTCGGCGTGCACCACTTCTCCCGCAAGGGCGTGGCGCACTGGAACCAGGCCAAGGGCCCGCACCGCGCCAAGACCAAGCACGGCAACTACAACGCCTGGCTGGACGCGCACGGCGGCGACTACGACTTCTTCGCCTCGGTCGACACCGACCACATCCCGATGGCGAACTACCTGGAGCGGATGCTCGGCTACTTCCGCGACCCGGACGTCGGCTTCGTCATCGGCCCGCAGGTCTACGGCAACTACGACACCTTCGTCACCAAGGCCGCCGAGTCGCAGCAGTTCCTCTTCCACGCCCTGATCCAGCGCGCGGGCAACCGCTACGGCTCGCCCATGTTCGTCGGCACCAGCAACGCGGTCCGCATCTCGGCGCTCAAGCAGATCGGCGGCCTGTACGACTCGATCACCGAGGACATGGCCACCGGCTTCGAGATCCACCGCCACCGCAACCCGGCCACGGGCAGGAAGTGGCGCTCGGTCTACACCCCGGACGTCCTGGCCGTCGGCGAGGGCCCGACCGCGTGGACGGACTTCTTCACCCAGCAGCTGCGCTGGTCCCGGGGCACCTACGAGACGATCATCGGGCAGTTCTGGAAGGGCTTCGGGACCATGCCGCCCGGCAAGCTCTTCAACTACACGATGATGATCATCTTCTATCCGATGTCGGCCATGAACTGGATCCTCGCGGCCCTCAGTTGCGCGCTGTTCCTCGGCATGGGCGCCTCCGGCGTCCAGATCGACCCGACGATCTGGATGATGCTGTACGGCAACGCCTCCGCGCTCCAGATCGGCCTGTACATCTGGAACCGCCGCCACAACGTCTCGCCGCACGAGCCCGAGGGCTCCGGCGGCCTGGCCGGCATGGCGATGTCCGCGCTCTCCGCGCCGATCTACGCCCGCTCGCTCATGGACGCGGTACTGCGCCGCAAGAGCTCGTTCGTGGTGACCCCCAAGGGCGACTCGTCCAGCCCGGACACCCTGTTCGGCACCTTCCGCATCCACCTGTTCTTCATCGTCGTCTTCGCCGCGTCGATCATCTCCTCGTTCTTCCTGGGCCACAGCCACCCCGCGATGGTCACCTGGGCCACGCTGGCGCTGCTGATCACCGCGGCGCCGATCATCGGCTGGCGGCACACGATCCGCGCGGAGAAGAAGAAGCGCCGGGCGGGCGGATCCCACCGCGGCGGAGGGCCGGCCCCACAGCCCCGCCCCGCACCCCTGCCCGGGGCGCCGGGCAACGACCAGACCATGCAGATCGCCCAGATCGCCCTTGGGGGACGTAAGAAATGAAGTACCGTCCGAGCCGCCGTACCCGCCGCCTGGCGATCAGTACGGCGGTGGTTCTCGCGCTCGCGGGGGCGAACGGGCCGTGGCTGTACCGCTTCAGCACCGAGCGCTACCACGAGTACAAGATCAACCAGCCGGAGTACAAGGCGGCCAACGGCCACTGGGACTTCCTGGACGTCCCCTCCGAGCACCGGATCAACACGATCCACGCCGCGCTGCTGCACACCGGCAAGGTGCTGCTCGTCGCGGGCTCCGGGAACAACCAGAAGAACTTCGACGCGAAGAGCTTCCGCTCGGTGCTGTGGGACCCGAAGACGAACGTCTTCAAGGACATCCCCACACCCGAGGACATGTTCTGCGCCGGGCACACCCAGCTGCCCGACGGCAAGCTCCTCATAGCCGGCGGCACCAAGCGCTACGAGAAGCTCCAGGGCGACGTCACCAAGGCCGGCGGCCTGATGATCGTCCACAACGAGAACCCGGACAAGCCGATCACCCTGCCCGCGGGCACCCGGTTCACCGGCAAGGAGAACGGCAAGACGTACGTCTCCAAGGACCCGGTGCTGGTGGAGAAGGCGAAGAAGGTCTTCGACAAGCAGACCGGCGCGTTCCTGCGCAACGATCCCGGGCTCGGCCGGATCTACGTCGAGGCGCAGAAGACCGGCAAGCAGTACGAGACCGGCACCGAGGACAACTACCGGGTCGCGGGCCTGTCCGGCTCGGACACCCGCAACGTCTACGGCATCGCGCAGAAGCTGGCCCTGGACAAGAAGGACTTCCAGGGGATCAAGGACGCCTTCGAGTTCGACCCGGTCGCGGAGAGGTACATACCCGTCGACCCGATGAACGAGGCCCGCTGGTACCCGACACTGACGACGCTGGAGGACGGCAAGGTCCTCGCGCTGTCGGGTCTCGACGAGATCGGGCAGATCGTCCCCGGCAAGGACGAGATCTACGACCCGGAGACCAAGGAGTGGGAGTACACCGGCATCGTCCGGAAGTTCCCCACCTATCCGGCGATCTTCCTGCTGAACGACGGCAAGCTCTTCTACTCCGGCTCCAACGCCGGGTACGGTCCGGCGGACGTGGGCCGTGACCCGGGCGTCTGGGACCTGTCGACGAACAAGTTCAAGAAGATCCCCGGGCTGAGCGACCCGGACCAGATGGAGACCTCGGCGACCGTGCGGCTGCCCCCGGCCCAGGACGAGAAGTTCATGGTGATCGGCGGCGGCGGGGTCGGCGAGTCGGAGGAGTCCAGCGAGAAGTCCCGGCTGGTCGACCTCCGGAAGAAGAACCCGGAGTTCACCGACGGGGCGTCCCTCTCCGAAGGCACCCGCTATCCCAGCGCCTCGCTGCTGCCCGACGACTCCCTGCTGGTCACCGGCGGCTCCAGCGACTACCGGGGGCGCGGCGGCTCGGACGTGCTCCAGGCCCGGCTCTACGACGCGAAGAGCGATACCTACAAGAAGGTGGCGGACCCCGCGGTCGGCCGGAACTACCACTCGGGCTCCCTGCTGCTGCCGGACGGCCGGGTCATGATCTTCGGCTCCGACTCGCTCTACTCCGACAAGGCCAACACCCGGCCCGGCGTCTTCGAGCAGCGCATCGAGATCTACACCCCTCCCTACCTCTACCGGGACTCCAAGCCGGAGCTGACGGCCGGGCCCAAGAAGATCGAGCGCGGCGGTACGGGCCTGTTCACCACCCAGCACGCCTCCTCGATCGCCTCCGCGAAGCTGATGCGGCCCTCGGCGGTCACCCATGTCACCGACACCGACCAGCGCACCATCGCGCTGGAGATGGAGAAGTCGGAGGACGGGATCACCGTCACCGTGCCGGAGAACCGGGCGCTGGTGCCGTCCGGTTGGTACATGCTGTTCGTCACCGACGACCAGGGCACCCCGTCCGAGGGCATGTGGGTGGAGGTGCCCGAGTAGGGCTGTCCCGACAGTCCTCAGGGCTCGTACGCACGTGGCGGGGCCGTGTCCGGGAGGAGCTGTTCCTCTGTCCCTCCCGGACACGGCCTTCGTCGTGTCCGGCTACTTCGTGGCGCCGGCAAGGCCCAGGGCGTACTCCGGCCACCAGGCGCCGGCCTTCGGACCGCCCTTGCAGTCGCCGTCGGACTCGCCGGGTCGCTTGATCCACAGGTAGGCGTCGACCTGTTCGTCGCCGGTCCGCGTGGTCGGGGCCTCGCCCAGCGCGCGGCCCGGGGGGTTGCACCAGCTCTCGGCGGGGTCGCCGCCCGTGTAGGGGCCGTTGCCGTTGCGGCTGGTGTCGATGACGAAGGGCTTGTTGCCGATCTTCGCCGACAGCTTCTTGCCGAACTCCGTGGAGACGGCCGTCGTCTGGAAGTTGGAGACGTTCAGCGAGAAGCCGTCCGCCTCGGCGATCCCGGCCCGCTGGAGCGGCTGGTACAGGGCGTCGGGCGACTGCCAGCCCGCGTTGCCCGCGTCCAGGTAGACCTTGGTGGCGGGCTGCTGCTTCAGCCGCTGGATCGCGCCCTTGAGGAGGTCGTACCGCTCCTCGTGGAACTCCTGGGGGGTGCAGCCGTCGACCAGGTGGAGCAGGGCGTCCGGCTCCAGGATCACGGTGGCGCCGCGGTCCCCGATGCCCTTGGCGACGCCGTCCAGCCAGGCCCGGTAGGCGTTGCCGTCGGCGGCGCCGCCCTTGGAGAATTGGCCGCAGTCGCGGTGCGGGATGTTGTAGAGGACCAGCAGGGCGTCCCGGTCGACGGCGGCCGCCGCCTCGGTGACGCCCTTGACCTCGGCCTCGGGGTCGTCCGGGCCGATCCACTCGCCGACCGGCTGCCGCGCTATCTTCCGGATCAGCTCGGCGTTCTTCTCGTCGCCGTCCTCGCTGTACGCGGCGACCTGACGGGCCGCGTTGCCGTCGGGGTTGACCCAGTACGGATCCTTGTCCTTGGGCTGCTGCTCGACGGTCGGCGCGCTCTTCTTCTCGTCGCCCTCCCCGTCACCGGAGCATCCCGCCAGCAGCAGGGCCGCTCCGAGCGCCGCCGCCGTACCGGTCGTCCGCAGGCCCGCCGCGCGCCCGCGCGTCCGGGACCGGCCGGTGTAACTGCCGTACATCCACTCCCCCTTGGGTGCACTGCCTGCACTGTCGCTCACTGGGGACCGTCCCCGCACGCGCGGGGACCCCTGCTCACTGGTTGCACCGATGTGTGCTGCCGGTCCGATCCATCCTGGCACAGCCGCCGGGCACCCACGCTCCCACCCGTACAACGGTCACACCGGGGCACTGGTTCCGGACATCCTGTTCCAAAGCCGGTCATCCGTGCGGCGGTTCCCCCTACAGTGGCGGGCACCCCGGCCCGGGCCACCCCTCACCGCACCGACCTCCCGTACCGCGCCGGGCGACTCCCGCGGCCGGGCGCACGCGGTCGAGGACCGGCCCGGCCCGCACGCCCCGCGAGAGGCGGCCGGCCGGGCCGGGTTGACCGTGTGCCGCGCGACGTGTGGTGCGCGTGGTGCGTGGTGCGTGGTGCGCGTGGTACGTCGGGTCAGCCGCGGCTTCCGTGGCCCACGGCCTGTACGCGTTCCCCGCCCTCCCCGGCCTCCTGCGCGTCCTGCGCGTCCTGCGCGCCGGTGAGGTAGGCGGAGACGACCACGTTCGCCGTGTAGGAGCGGGTTTCGTGGTCGTACGTTCCGCCGCAGGTGATCAGCCGCAGCTCGGCCCGGCCGTCCTCTCGGGGTCCGTACGCCTTCCGCGCGTCGAAGCGTTCGCGGGTGACGAGCTGGACGTCGTCCACGGTGAACTCCGCGACGCTGCCGTCGGTCCGGGCGACCTCGATCCGGGCCCCCGGCTTCACCGCGCTCAGCCCGTAGAAGACCGCGGGCTTGGTGTCGGTGTCGACGTGGCCGACGAACAGGGCCGCGCCCTTCGCGCCCGGCCGGGTGCCGTCGCCGTACCAGCCGGCGGTCTTCGGCATGCCGTACGGGGGCGGGTCGATGGCCCCGTCCCGGTCGAGGCCGCGGGTGATGACGGGGGCCGAGATCCCCACGGAGGGGACCTCGACGCGTTCGGGGGCCGCCCCGTCGAGCGGTTCGTGGGCCGGGGGCAGCTCCGCCCCGAGGGGGCGGCCGACCGCGGCCACATCGCCGGTGGTGGGCCCCGACAGGCCGCCGAGCCCGCCGCCGGCCTCCCGGCCCCAGATCCACAGGCCGAGCAGCAGCACGGCCCAGGTCACTCCGGTGAGCAGTCGCCCGTTGCCTGCCGGGCGGTCCGGGGCTCCCATGTCAGCTGCCGGCCGGGCCGCGGCGCCGGCGCGAGGTGCGCAGGGCGACGGCGACGGCCGCGACGGCGGCGAGCACCAGACCGATCACCGCGTGCCGGGTGCCGGGGCCCTCGGCCTCGGTGGACCGTTCGGCCAGGGTGGCGGCGCCTCCGCCGCCCGCCTTGACGGGTGCGGCGGGCGAGGGGCGGTGGTGGTGGACGACGGTGAGGGTGCCGGTCGCCTTCCCCCGGCCGTCCTTGCACGTCACCCAGACGTCGTAGGAGCGGGGTTCGGCGTCGTCCCGGATCCGGGCCTCGGCGAAGAGGCCCTTGTCATCGGCGGGACGGAAACGGGCCTCCGCGGAGAAGGCGTCGGAGTTGCCGGTCGCCTCGCGGCCCTTGCCGCAGACATCGACCCACAGCTCCACCTTCCCGCCCGGGGCGATGGTGGACGGGGTGACCGAGACGGTGCCGGTGCGCCGGTCGTCGTCACCGGCCGGGGCGGCCGGGGACGCCAGAGCGGCGGGGGCGGGCACGGCTATGAGCACGGCCGCCGCTGCGGCACAGAACGTGAGGGGCATGGAACGCATCGTGAACCTCCTACGGGAAGGTTCACGCCTGCGGCGGCGGCCCGCATCCGCAGTCCTCCATTCGAGCGACGTCAGGGCGACGGCTCCGATGGCGGTTCCGACGCCAGTCCGACGCCGGTTCGGCGCCGGTTCGGACGCTTGCGGATGCGGTCCGCGCAGGTCAGCGGCTGTCCGGCTACGCGGCCCCGTCCGCCTTGGCCTTGCCTGCCTTGTCCGTCCTATCGGCCTCGCCCGCCTGCTTCCCCTGGTCCACCTGGTCCGGCAGGTCGATGAGGTCCACCAGGTCGGCGATGGACTCGACGACGTGCGAGGGGCCGTACGGGTAGCGGTCGATGTCGGCGACGGACGTCAGCCCGGTGAGGACCAGGAAGGTCTGCATGCCCGCTTCCAGGCCCGCGAGGACGTCGGTGTCCATCCGGTCGCCGATCATGGCGCTGGTCTCGGAGTGCGCGCCGATGGCGTTGAGACCGGTCCGCATCATCAGGGGGTTCGGCTTGCCCGCGAAGTACGGGTCCTTGCCGGTGGCCTTGGTGATGAGGGCGGCGACCGAACCGGTGGCGGGCAGCGGGCCCTCGGCGGACGGGCCGGTCTCGTCGGGGTTGGTGCAGATGAAACGGGCGCCCGCGTTGATCAGCCGGATCGCTTTGGTGAGCGCCTCGAAGCTGTACGTCCGCGTCTCGCCGAGCACCACGTAATCCGGGTCGTGGTCGGTGAGGACGTACCCGATGTCGTGCAGGGCGGTGGTGAGACCGGCCTCGCCGATGACGTACGCCGTGCCGCCGGGGCGCTGGTCGTCGAGGAACTGGGCGGTGGCGAGCGCGGAGGTCCAGATGTTCTCCACGGGCACGTCCAGGCCCATGCGCTTCAGCCGGGCGTGCAGATCGCGCGCGGTGTAGATGGAGTTGTTGGTGAGGACGAGGAAGGGCAGCCCGGAATCCCGCAGCCGCTTGATGAAGGCATCGGCGCCGGGGATGGGGGTGCCCTCGTGGATGAGGACGCCGTCCATGTCGGTCAGCCAGGATGAGATGGGCTTGCGCTCTGCCATGTGTCGGGACTCCTGCCGTACGCACTGCGTGCTGGGGGTGCCCGGACCACGCCGTCCCGGCACCCCCAGCATAATTAGGCTGCGGCGACTGTGACCCCGTCGATCACCCAGTACCAGTTGTTGCCGCCGGTGTAGTGGAACCGGAAGCTCACGTTGGCGGCCCCGGACGGGACGTCCAGGGTGAGCGACTGGGGCTGGGAGATCACGTCGGAGGTGTAGCGCTTCACCTCGACGGGCGTGCCGCCGTTCCAGGAGGCGAGGACGCGGGCGCTCTGGCTGCCCTCCTGCCGGTAGAGGGTGGTGAAGCCGAGCGTGACGGTGGACGTGCCGCCGACCGCGTACGCCGGAGTGACGAGCGTGGAGTCGTACGGGCCCGAGGAGGACTTGTCGGCCCACTCGTCGGAGTCGGCGACCGCGAAGATCCCGCGCGAGCGGACGTTCAGCTCACGGGACTGGTCGCGCTGGCTGCGGCTCCAGAACTCGTCGGTGGCGAAGGACCAGCCGCGCCACTCGGCCACGCCTCCGGTGCCCATCGCGGAGTTCACGACCGACCAGCCGCTGGGCGCGGTGTGGGTCCAGCCGAGGACGCCGGCCGGGATGCCGGTCTCGTCGGCGCGTGCGGCGAGGGCGGGGTACAGGGCCTCGAACGGGTCGGTGGCGCGCTGCTGGATCGGCTTGCCGTCCAGGCCCCACGCGGGGTCGGGTGTGATGCCGAGCTGCTTGAAGACGGTGGCGGCGACGTCCACGAGGCGGGTGTCGGCGGGTCGGGCGCCGGCCGCGATGCCGGGGCCCTGGGCGAGGACGAAGGTGCGCCGCTCCTCGATCGCGCTGCCGCCGTGGCCGCCGGCGTCGGTGTGGCCGTGGTCGGTGGTGACGATGACGGTCCAGCGTTCGGTGGCGTAGGAGGGGCGGGCCCTGATCGCGGTCAGGAGGCGGCCGAGGTAGCCGTCCTGGACGTCGATCGCCGTGCGGTACGCGGCGCCGGCCGCACCGGAGTTGTGGCCGGCGATGTCGGTCTGGCCGAAGTAGACGAAGAGGACGTCCGGGTTCTGGTTCCGGAGGATCGACTCGGTCTCGGCGGCGATGGTGGCGTCGTGGCCGGTGTAGCCGTCGGCGTCGCCGTCGAGGACGAGCTTGGCGTCGGCGCCCGGGGTGACCGTGCCCTGGGCGTCCAGGGGCTTCCAGTCGACGGCCGCGTAGGTGGAGAGCTGGGGGCGGACCTGGGCGAGGCGGGCGAGGAGGCCGGGGTACTTCCCGTAGTTCTTCCCGGCGAAGGAGTTGTCCTTGACGCCGTGCTTGTCGGGCCAGACGCCGGTGGAGATCGTCGACCAGCCGGGGCCGGAGGAGGTGGCGGCCATCGGGTTGGCGTACAGCAGCGAGGTGCCGTACGTCCCGTTCGCCATCATCGACTTGAGGTGCGGGGCCTTGGCGGCGGCGATGACGTCGTGGCGCAGCCCGTCCATGCCGACGACGAGCACCTTGTCCTCGCTGGTGCCGTCGGGGAGGGTCGGCGCGGCGTGCGCGGGGGTGGCGGTGGCGAGGGAGCCGCCGACGGCGGCGGCCGTGGCCGCGGCGGCGGTGGTGGCGAGCACGGAGCGGCGGGACAGGGACCGGGACACGTGATCCTCCAGGGAGGGGGCGGGTCGGACGGACGGGGCTGGGCGCGAACTGCCTTCGTGAACTGCCTACATGAGCTGCGTACGTGCACTGCCTACGTGAGCTGCGTACGTGAACTGCGTACGTGAACTGCCTTCTGGAGCTCTGGACCTTCTGGCACCTCTGGACCAGACCCGTTACCTTCGCGAGACCAGCGGGCTGAGTCCAGACCTTCGCAGGAGTCCGTGGCGGGGAGGTGGCCGGTCAGCTTCCGGTGGCCGACTTCCAGGCGTCGATGTACGTGTCCAGGTTGGCGCCGATGTCCGCCCAGTCGGGCTCGAAGATCTCCACGCCCTCCATCAGCCGGGCCAGTTCGACGGCGTTGGCGTCGGTGGCCTCGATGTCCTTGCGGGCGGCGAAGCCCCCGCCGACCGCGCTGACGTCGCGCTGGGCCTGCTCGGAGAGCATGAAGTCGAGCAGCTTCTTGCCGTTCTCGCTGTGCGGGCCCTTCGCGACGAGGCCCGCCGCGTACGGCAGGGCGAAGCTGGTGGGCTTCCCGTCGCCCTGGGCGGGGAACCAGATGCCGAGGTTGGGCATGTCCTGGGACTGGGCGAAGTTCATCTGGACGTCCCCGTTGGCGGCGAGGAGTTCCCCCTTGTCGACCTTGGGGGCGAGCTTGCCGGTGGAGGCGGACGGCCCGACGTTGTTGGTCTGGAGCTTCTTCAGGTACGCCATGGCCGGCTCCTGCCCGCCGAAGTCGTGCATCGCCTTGATGAGGACGGCGGTGCCGTCGCCCGCGACGCCGGGGGTGGAGTACTGCACCTTCTCCTTGTACGACGGGTCGAGCAGGTCCTCCCAGGTCCTGGGCGGGCTCTTCAGCTCCTTCTTGTTGTGGATGAACCCGAAGTAGTTGTTGACGACGGAGGTCCACTTCCCGTCGGCCGCCCGGTCGGCGCCGTCGACCTGCTCCGCGCCCTTCGGCTCGTACGCGGTGAGGAGGCCCTTGGCGTCGGCCTGCTGGATGAAGGGCGGCAGGGTGACGAGCACGTCGGCCTGGGTGTTGGACTTCTCGCGGACGGCGCGCTGCACCATCTCGCCGGAGCCGCCCTCCACGTACTTCACCTCGATGCCGGTCTTCTTCTCGAAGTCCTTGAAGACCTTGTCGTACCAGCCGTCGCCGTTCTCGCCCTTGAGGCCGTCGGCGCTGTAGACGGTGACGGACTTCTCGTCGGACGCGGCGGAGGAGCCGCCGCAGGCGGTGAGGGTGACGGCGGCGAGGGCGGCCATGGGGAGGGCGAGAGCACGGGCACGGTTGTGGTTGTGGTCGCGGTTGTGGTTGTGGTGGCGCATGAGGTTTCTCCAGGGGGAGTACGGGGCGGGGATCAGCGGTAGGAGGCGCGGGTCCGGATGCGGGAGACGGCGGCCAGGACGAGGAGCGTCGTCGTCATCAGGACCACGGCGAGGGCGGCGCCGGTGAAGAGCGAGCCCCGATCGGTGGCGGCGAAGATCTGCACCGGCAGCGGGGTCCAGTCCGGCGGGTAGAGCATCATCGTGGCGCTCAACTCCCCCATGGACAGGGCAAAGCAGAGCCCGGCGGCCGAGGTGAGCGAGGGCAGCAGGAGCGGCAGCCGGATCCGCCACAGGACCCGGGCGGGGCTCGCTCCGAGGCCGGCGGCGGCCTGTTCGTACATCGGGTCCAGACGGCGCACGGCGGCGGAGACCGACTGGTACGCGAACGCGGTGACGAGGACGGTGTGGGCGAGGATCACGATCCAGCGCGTCCCGTTGAGCAGCACGGGCGGCTGGCTGTAGGCCACCAGCACCGCGAGGCCGACGACCACCGAGGGCACGGCGACCGGCAGGATGAACAGGGCGTCCAGGAGCCGCTTTCCGCGCTTACGGAGAGAGGCGGCGGCGAGAGCGGCCCAGCCGCCGAGGGTGAGCGCCAGCACGCTCGCGGCCACGGCCGTGACCAGGCTGGTGGTCAGCGCCTGGAGGGAGTCGCCGCTCGTCGCGGCGGAGTAGCGCTCGACGGTGGGTCCGGAGGGGAAGGCGCCGGACCAGTTCGTGGCGAGGGACGCGGCGAGGATGACGAGCAGGGGCACCGCGAACAGCGGGACGAAGAAGAGGAGGAAGACGGCCCAGGTGGCCCACTTCCCGGCCCGGCTATGCACCAGCACGACGACTCACCACCCGGTAGAGGCTGTAGAGGCCCACGGAGATCGCGATGTTGACGACGGCGACGACGCAGGCGGCCGGGTAGTCCGACTCAAGGATCGCCTTGCTGTAGACGAGCATCGGCAGCGTCGTGACGTCCTTCGCCCCGGTGAACAGGACGATCCCGAACTCGTTGAGGCACATCACCAGGACGAGGCTGCCGCCCGCCGCGAGGGCCGGGAGCGCCTCGGGCAGGATGACCTGCCGGATGATCCGGACGGGCCCGGCGCCGAGCGAGGAGGCGACCTCCAGCTGTCCGGTGTCGAGCTGGGAAAACGCGGCGAGCAGCGGGCGCATCACGAACGGCGTGAAGTAGGTGATCTCGGCGAGCAGGACGCCCCAGGGGGTGGTCAGGAAGTGGAAGGGCCCCTCGGCCGCCCCGGTGACGTCGGTCCAGAGCCCGTTGGCCATCCCGACGGATCCGTAGATGAACAGCAGGGCCAGGGTGATGAGGAAGGACGGGAAGGAGAGGAACACGTCGATGAACCGGGCCACCGCCTTCCCGCCGGGGAACGGGACGAACGCGATGATCAGCGCGAGGACGAACCCGAGGACGAGGCATCCCACGGTCGAGCCGACGGCGAGCCACACGGTGGTGGTGAGCGCGTCGCGGAAGACCTCGGAGGCGAAGACGTCGGCGTACGGGTCGAGCGAGACACCGCCCTCGTCGGGAGTGACGGACTGCTGGACGACGAGGGCCAGCGGGTAGAGGAACGCGAGCGCGAGGACGGCGACGGGCGGCAGCGCCCAGACCCAGGTGGGGACGGAGCGGGACCGTGCGGGGGCGGGGGTGGGGGCGGGGTCCGGTTGCCCGGGCCCCGGCGTCCGCTTCCGGTCGAGGACGGCACTAGCCACCGCGAACCACCCCCGCCTTCTCCCGCGCCGACGCGGAGCCCGCGGGGCGGGTCGCGTCCGGGCCTCCTCTTGCTGCTCCTGCTGCTCCCGCTGCTCCTGCTTCCCCCGCTGTTCCCGCCGCTCCTGCCGCCCCTGCCGCTCCCGCCGCCTCTGCCGTTCCCGCCGTTCCCGCCGCTCCCGCCGTTCCCGCCGCTCCCGCTGTTCCCGCCGTTCCCGCCGGGAGCAGCACGGCGTCCTCGGCCGCGAAGTGCAGGGTGACCGGGTCTCCGATGGCCGGGGGATCGCGCAGTTCGCGGAGGTCGGCCATGAGGCGGTGGCCGTCGACGTCGGCGTGGACGCGGTGGGTGGAGCCGCGCCACTGGACCTCGGCGACGCTGCCGGTGAGCGCGTTGGGCCCGTCGCCGAGGCCGACCAGGTGCGGCCGGACGCAGAGGGTCGCGGTGGCTCCGGGGGCGGCGGTGTCGGTGGGGGCGGCGAGCGCGTGGCCGCCGAACTCGACGGCTCCTTCACCGGTGACCGTGACCGGGAGGAGGTTGGCGTTGCCGACGAACGAGGCGGTGAACTCGGTGCGCGGGCGGCGGTAGAGCTCCTGGGGGGTGCCGCAGTCCTGGAGCCGGGCCCGGTCCATGACGGCGATCCGGTCGGCGAGGGTGAGGGCCTCGACCTGGTCGTGGGTGACGTACAGGATCGACACGTCCGGCAACTCCCGGTGCAGCCGGGCCAGTTCGGCGAGCATCCCGGAGCGGAGCCGGGCGTCGAGGGCGGAGAGCGGTTCGTCGAGGAGCAGGACGCCGGGGCGGATGGCGAGCGCCCGGGCGATGGCGACGCGCTGCTGCTGGCCGCCGGAGAGCTCGCGCGGGTGGCGCTCGGCGTACGCGGCCATGCCGACGAGTTCGAGGGCCTCGGTGACCCGGCCGGGGATCTCGGCCTTCGGGGTGCGGTGGGCCTTCAGCCCGAAGGCCACGTTGTCCTTGACCTTGAGGTGCGGGAAGAGGGCGTAACTCTGGACGACCATGCCGATGCCGCGCCGGTGCGGGGGCAGGGCGGTGACGTCCCGGCCGCCGAGGAACACCCGTCCCGAGGCCGGGCGGACGAACCCGGCGACGGCCCGCAGGGCGGTGGTCTTGCCCGAGCCGGACGGCCCGAGGAGGGCCATCACCTCGCCGGGTTCGACGGTGAGGTCGAGCCGGTCGAGGACGACGTTCCCGCCGTAGGCGACGGTGACGCCCTCGAAGCGGATGCCGCTGGGGGCGGCGGGGGCGGCCCGCCCGGGGCCGCGCCCACCGCCGGCGGGGGCCGGGGCGCTCATGCCTCGGCCCGGACAGCGGCGGCGGGCAGCCCGGCCGCCTCGGCGCGCGCGATGAGGCCGGGGAGCTCGGCGACGGACCCGAGCACGTGGGTCGCGCCGTGCCGGGTCAGCTGGCCCCTGTCGTGGGCGCCGGTGAGGACCCCGGCGACGATCCCGGCGCCGGAGCGTACGCCGCTGAGCATGTCGTACGAGGTGTCGCCGGCCACCACGGTCCGCCGGACGTCGTCCACGGCTCCGGTGCGCAGGAAGGCGGCCAGCACCATGTCCGGGAAGGGCCGGCCCCGGCCGCCCGCGTCGGCGGGGCAGAGGGTGAGCGGGACGAGGTCCTGCCAGCCGAGGGCGGCGAGGATGGCGTCCTGGGTGGCGCGGGCGAAGCCGGTGGTCAGGACGACGGTGCGGCCCTCGGACGCGAGCCGTTCGACGGCCTCGCGGGCGCCGGGGAGCGGGGCGATACGGCCGCCGTCGACGAGTTCTCCGTACGCCTCCTCGAAGGCGGTGTTGGCGCGCTGGGCCTTGGCCTCGCCGCCTTCGCCGTCCTCGCCGTGCTCACCGTCCTCGCCGTGCTCGTCGGCGAAGAGGTGCCGGAAGACGGTGATCTTGGATTCGCCCATGGTGGCGTGTACGTAGGCGAGTTGGCGGGCGTGCTCGTCGGACCCGGGGCGCACGCCGAGGCGTTGGGCGGCCGCGGAGAAGGCCTGCTCGACGAGTCCGCCGTCGGCGACGGTGGTGCCGGCCATGTCGAGGACGACGAGGCGGTAGGGGTCGCGCGTGATGTCGGTCGGGGAAGTCATGTGGTTCACCAGCCCAGTTGGTCGGCGGTCGTTTCGGCGATGGCGGGCGAGCACGTCATGCCGCGCCCGCCGGGCCCGGTGACGAGCCAGACCCCGTCGGACACCTGCTGCCGGTGGACGACGCGTGAGGTATCGGTGCACTGGGCGTAGACGCCCGCCCAGCGGTGGCGGACGCGCGGCAGCGGGCGGCCGAGGAAGGCCTCGACTACCCGGGTGAGGTGCTCGTAGGGCTCCTCGACGGTGTCGAAGGCGAAGGGGTGCTCGTACTCGTGGGTGTCGCCGATGGTCAGCCCTCCGTCGCGGCGCTGCACCATGAGGAGCTGCATGCGGTGCTCTGCGGCGATCGGGTCCTGGGCCTGTCCGGCGTTGAGGGCGTCGAGCGCCTCGCCCCGGTAGGCGGGGTAGTAGCGGAAGCTGTCGGCGTCGGCGACGGAGGTGGTGAGCGGTTCGCCGAGCGGGTCGGTCTGCATCATCTGGAGGCGGACGCGGCGCACGGGCAGCTCGGGCCCGGCGAGCTCCCGGACCAGCCCGCCGAGCCAGGCGCCGGTCGCGAGGATGACGGCGTCACCGGTGTGGACGTCGCCGTGGTCGTCGCGCACGGAGGCGGCCCCCACGACGTCACGCACCTCACGGCCGGCGAGGTAGGTGTACCGGCCGGAGGCCAGCAGGTGTTCTTTCAGGGCGAGTTGGGCGGTGCGGGGTTCGACCGCCGCGTCGCGCTCGCACCACAGGGCGGCGGTGAACGCTCCGCGCAGGGCCGGGTTGAGCGCCCGGGCCTCGTCGGCGGTGAGCAGCTTGTAGCCGCGCGCCGCCGCGTCGGGCCGGGCTACGGCCGCCTCGGCGACGGCGACCTCGCGTGCGGTGCGCAGCGGGGTGAGCGAACCGCAGGCCCGGAAGCCGAGTCCGGGCACCCGCTCCCCGACCGCCTCCCACAGCTCGCGGGCGCGCAGGGCGGTCTCCAGCTCCTCGCCGCCGGCCCGGCCGCTGACCCATATCTGTCCGAAATTGCGGAGCGATGCCCCGCGCGCCTCGCTCTCGCGCTCGATCTGTACGACCTCGTGGCCGCGACTGACTGCGTGCCAGGCGTGCATGGTTCCCACCACGCCGGCTCCTACGACGATGACTCTCACGACGGCCACGCTCCTCGGGACGGGTGTCCCGCGCGCATCCGTTCACCGACGGGACGGTGAACGACCCCGCAAGTTTGGACCAGACCCGTTACCTTCTCGTGATATCGAAGAGGTCGGGCCGCGTGGCGAAGGAGGCAAAGGAATGGCCCCTCTCAGCTCCGCTCCTCGCCTCGCAGACGGGCGGAGAAGGAGAAGCGGTCGCCCCGGAACAGGGTCCGCACGCGCTCCAGCGGCCGGCCGTCGGCGTCCCGGGAGAGCCGGTGGATCAGGAGCATCGGCAGGGCGGGCGGGGTCCCGATGAGCAGGGCCTCGCGGGGGGTCGCGAGCACGGTCTCGATCCGCTCGTCGGCGTCGCCGAAGGCGATCTGGAGGCGGTCGCGCAGGTAGGCGTAGAAGGAGGAGTCCGGGTCGAACTCCGTGTCCAGGTCCGGGACGCGGGCGACACCGACGTACGTGCTCTCCAGGCCGACGCGCTCGTCGTCGGCGAGCAACACGCGCTCCAGGTGCCAGACCGGCTCGCCCCGCTCGACCGCGATCTCGGCGGCGAGCGCCTCGGGGCAGGGGAAGCGGTCCAGGCCGATGAGGTGACGGCCGGGCCGTCGGCCCTGGCGGCGGACGCCCTCGGTGTAGCTGGCCAGCGAGAGCGGCTGCTCCAGCTTGGGTCCGGCGACGACCGTCCCGCGCCCCTGACGCCGCAGCCGCCCTTCCAGGAGGAGTTCGCGCAGGGCCTGGCGGACCGTCTCGCGCGCGACCCCGTGCCGCTGGGCGAGCTCCCGCTCGGTGGGCAGGAGCCCGCCCTCGCCCAACTCGTCCAGCAGCACCGCTATACGGGCCTTGACCGCGTAGTACTTCGGGATACGGCCGTGCTCGGGGATGCCTGAGCGGATCGGTGCGCCAGGTGCCTGGTCGTTCGGGTAGTCCACGGCCCGATGGTTGCAGACGCGGGTGAACGGGCGGCGTTACGGGCTTCGCTCCGGCCGCCGCCTCCGCCGGGGCCGGGGTGGGCCGCGCCACGGCACCGTACAGCCAGGGCCGGTCGCCACAGCCCGTCAGTCCGTGGTGCGGCGGACCCGGCGGGCACACCTCAGCAGAACGGCCCCGCCGAGCAGGAGCGCCCCGGCGACGGCCCCGGTCCAGGCCAGTGACTCCGGTCCGGTGCGGGCGAGTTCGGGGAGCGGGCGGCCCAGGCCGTCGCGGGGCGGGCGTCCGGGGTGGTCCTCGTCGGCGCCCCTGCCCCCCTCCCCGGCTCCGGGACGGGTCGGCGGCCGGGGGCCGGGGTCGCGGTCCGGGGACGGGTCCCGGCCGGCGCCGGGGTCCGTGCGGGTGCCGTCGCCCGCCTCCGCACGAGGACCGTCGCCCGGGTCCGTGCGGGTGTCGTCGCCCGGGTCGGCGCGTTCCGGGTCGGCGCGTTCCGGATCGGCGGAATCCGGGGCGGCGGAATCCGGGGCGGGACGTTCCGGCCGGGGGCGTTCCGAGCGGGGGCTCTCCGGCTGGCGGCTCTCCGGCTGCGGGCGCTCGGACCGGGGCTGTTCCGGTTCGCGGATGCCGCCCGTGGCGCCGTCGACGATCACGAAGGGGTAGTCCTCCGACTCCCCCACCCATTCGCCGTCCTCGCGCCCGCCGCCCTTGGCCTTGTCCTGGTGGCGGCGCTGGACGACGGCGGCGTGGGCGGTGACCGGGCCAGGGGCGGTGTCGGAGGTGAAGGCCATCCGGACGCGCACGGAGACGGTCGCGCCGGCGGGAACGGTGAACCCGAGGAACGCGTCACCGGAGGCGTCGACGCCGGAGCCATCGGCATCGGCATCGGGGGCTGTGCGTGTGCCTGCGTCCGCGTCCGTGCCCGCGTCCGACCCCGACCCCGACCCCGACCCCGTGCCCGTGCCCGTGCCACTCGATGTCCCCGCCTCGCCTTCTTCCCCGCCCTCCGCCTTCTCGCGCCGATCGTCCGGCCCGCCGCCGAAGACGCCGATCTGCTCGTCGCGGTCGGTTCGCTCCCAGACGACCCGGTGTTCGATCCCGGGGCGGCCGGGCTCGGAAAACTCCAGTTGGATCTGGTCCGACGTCAGCCTGCGGTCGCGGTCGGCGAGGACGAGGACCGGGTGCAGGGCCCGGCAGGACGTGTCGGTGGTGTTGGTGAGGTCGAGGAACCAGGTGCCGTAGCCGCCGCCCGAGGCGTATCTGTCCGGGGCGTCCTGGATCCGGGTCTCGATGGGGAAGTCCTTGGCCTCCGGGTCGCCGCAGACCGGCTGCCGGTCGGCGGCCAAGGAGGCGGGTACGGACGCGGCCGGCAGGGCGGCGGCGGCCTGCGGACCGCCCAGGAGCGTGGCGGGCACGGTGATCCCGGCGGCCAGCCCGAGGGCGGCGAGCGCACGGGCGTCACGCAGCCGTGCGCCGGAGGTGGGGGGCATGGGGGGTCACCCTTCACTGCTCGCGGACGACCGGGGCGGGGGCCTCGGTGGTGGCCTCCGACACCACCACGCGCGCGCGGACTCAGAGAGTCGACATGCCGACTTGATTCATAGGATCACCCGACTGCGCCTCCACCTCGTTCCCTTCCCTGCTTCCCCGCCTCGTCCCCCCACCCGACTCCCCCCGCCTCGCTTCCCCGCCTCGCCCGTCCACCCGACTCCCTGCCTCGCTTCCCGGCCCACTGCCCGACTCTCCGCCCGATCCGCGCCCCACCCGCCCGAACACCGGCGCGAGCACCAGTTGCGCCGCGCCCTCCGCGACCGGCCGGTCACCGCCCCGGGCGACCGTGACGGTCACACCCGCGCCCGCCCCGCCCCGCGCTGCCCGCTCCTCGATCACGGCCCGGACGCCCCGTACGTACGCGTCCTCGTCGGCGGCCACCACCCTGCCGCCCAGCACCACCCGGTCGATGCCGAGCAGGCCGACCAGGTTCGCCGCGCCCGCGCCCAGGACCCGGGCGGCCTCCCCCCGGTCGCCGCGCGCCTCGGCGGCCAGGCACAGCGCCTCGATGCAGCCGCGTCCGCCGCAGCCGCAGAGCGGGCCGTCCAACTGGAGGGTCTGGTGGCCGAATTCGCCCGCCCCCGTCCGCGCACCCCGGTGCACCTCGCCGCCGAGGACCAGGCCCGCGCCGAGCCCCGTACCGAGGTGGAGGTAGGCGAAGTCGCCGCGCGGCTCGTCGAGGGAGAGGGCCAGGGCGAGGGCGGCGGCGTTGGTGTCCTTGTCCAGCACCACCGGCAGCCCGGTCCGTTCGGCCAGGGCGGTGCGCAGCGGGTACCCGTCCCACTGCGGGAATCCGGTGACCCGGCGCAGCACGCCGTCCCGGTGGTCCAGCGGGCCGGGCACGGCGACGCCGACGCCGAGCACCGGTTTGTGCGGTTCGGCCGCGCACAGGTCCCGTACCGCGTCCGCCGCGCCCGCGAGGACCCGGTCCGCCGGAGCGCCGAGGTCGAGCGGCGCGCGGGTGACCGCGACCGGCCGGCCCGCGAGGTCGACCAGGACGGCGGTGAGCCCGTCGCGGTCCAGGTGCAGCCCGACGGCGAACTGCGCGTCGGGGACGAGCCGCAGCACGGTGCGCGGCTTGCCGCCGGTGGAGGGGCGCAGGCCCGCGCCGGCGGCGAGCCCGTCCTCCCGCAGCCGGGCGGTGATCTTGCTGACGGCCTGCGGGGTGAGGCCGGTGCCCTCGGCCAGCTCCAGCCTGCTGATGCCCTCCGACCCGGCGGCACGCAGCAGGTCCAGCACCAGCGCGGCGTTGTGGTGACGCAGGGCCGGCAGATTCACCCCGCCCTGGGCCTTCGTGCGGGTCCCGTTCACGGTTCGCTCCTCTTCACCGCCCCATTGTGCCGGTCGCTTGCACTTTGGCAACAGCGTTGCTTAAGTGGAATGCATGACCCCCAACGCCCCCAACGCCCCCGACGCCACCGGCACTCCCCTCCGCGTCGCCCTCGTCGGCTACGGCCTGGCCGGCTCCGTCTTCCACGCCCCGCTGGTCTCCGCGACCGACGGGCTGGTCCTCGACACGGTCGTCACGTCGAACGAGGAGCGCCGGGCCGAGGCCCTCGCCGCGTTCCCCGACGTCCGCCTCGCCGCCTCGCCGGACGAGCTGTGGGAGCGCGCCGACGAGCTGGACCTCGTCGTGATCGCCACGCCGAACCGGACGCACGTCCCGCTGGCGACGGCCGCGCTGAGGGCCGGGCTGCCGGTGGTCGTGGACAAGCCGGTCGCCGGGACCGCCGCCGAGGCGCGCGAGCTCGCGGCGCTCGGCGAGGAGCGCGGGCTGCTGCTCTCGGTCTTCCAGAACCGCCGCTGGGACAACGACTTCCGCACGCTCGCCGGGCTGGTCGCCGACGGCGAGCTGGGCGAGGTGCAGCGCTTCGAGTCCCGCTTCGAGCGCTGGCGGCCGCAGCCGAAGGGCGGCTGGCGCGAGTCGGGCGATCCGGAGGAGATCGGCGGTCTGCTGTACGACCTGGGCAGCCATGTCGTCGACCAGGCGCTGGTGCTGTTCGGCCCGGCGGTCCAGGTGTACGCCGAGTCCGACGTACGGCGTCCCGGCGCGGCGGCGGACGACGACACCTTCATCGCGATCACCCACGCGTGCGGGGTCCGCTCGCATCTGTACGTCAGCGCCACCACCGCCCAGCTCGGCCCGCGCTTCCGGGTGCTGGGCTCGAAGGCGGGCTATGTGAAGTACGGCCTGGACCCGCAGGAGGCGGCCCTGCGCGAGGGCCTGCGCCCGGCGGCCGGTGAGCCGTGGGGCGAGGAGCCGGAGGAGCTGTGGGGCCGCCTCGGCTCCGGCGAGTCCCCGCTGACGGGCGGTGGCACCCCGGTCCGTACGCTGCCCGGCGACTACCCCGCGTACTACGCGGCCGTCGCCGCCGCCGTACGCGGCGCCGGCCCGAACCCGGTCACCGCGTCACAGGCGGCCGCCGCGCTGGACGTCCTGGAGGCCGCGCGCCGTTCGGCCCGCGAAGGCGTCTCCGTCACCCTCCTCCCCCACCACGACGAGGACCACCAGGCGCAGGATCAGCAGACGCAGGGCCGGCAGGCAAAGGAGCAGCGCGCATGAGCACCGTCTCCCCCACCGTCTCCGAGCTGGTCGACCAGGAGCGCCGGCTCACCCTCCCGCACTTCTCCCACGACGACGCGTTCGCGCTCGGCAGCCTGCTGGTCGCGCTGGCCAGGGAGCGGTACGCACCGGTCGCGATCGACATCCGGCGCGGCGCGCAGCAGCTCTTCCACGCGGCGCTGCCGGGTTCGAGTGCGGACAACGACGCGTGGATCGACCGCAAGCGCAGGGTCGTCGAGCGGTACGGCGAGAGCTCGTATCTGGTGGGCACCCGGTTCCGGGCGAAGGGCACCACGTTCGAGGAGTCCTCGCGCCTGGACCCGGACACGTACGCGGCGCACGGCGGTTCGTTCCCGATCGCGGTCGAGGACGCGGGCGTGATCGGCACGGTCACGGTGTCCGGGCTGCCGCAGGCCGAGGACCACGCGATGGTGGTCGAGGCGCTGGAGCGGTTCGCGGCGACGCCGGGGGCCTGAGGAGCGTACGCACGGGCCGGGGGCCTGAGGAGCGTACGTACGGGCCGACGGCCTGAGGAGCGGACGCACGGGGCTGGGGGCCTGAGGAGCGTACGCACGTGCCGGGGGCCATAGGAGGGTACGGAGGATTCGTACGGGTCGGGGCGCGGTTACAGCGCCCGGGCCGGGGGCCTGGTCACAGCGCCCCCGGCCCGCTCCGGCCTACGCCCCCTTCAGCTCCTGCCGCTGCCGGCCGAGCCCCTCCACCTCCAGCTCCACCACATCGCCCGCCCTCAGGTACGGCTTCGGTTCGGGCTGCCCCATCGCGACCCCGGCGGGCGTGCCGGTGTTGATCACGTCGCCCGGGTAGAGCGTCATGAAGTGGCTGAGGTAGCGGACGACCTCGCCGACCGGGAAGATCTGCTCGGCCGTGGTGCCGTTCTGCTTCAGCTCGCCGTTGACCCAGAGCCGCAGCGGCAGGGCCTGCGGGTCAGGCACCTCGTCGGCGGTGACCAGCCAGGGCCCCAGCGGGTTGAACGTCTCGCAGTTCTTGCCCTTGTCCCAGGTGCCGCCGCGCTCGATCTGGAACTCGCGCTCCGAGACGTCGTGCGCCGTCGCGTACCCGGCGACGTGCGCGAGGCCCTCCTCGGCCGTCTCCAGGTAGCGGGCCGTGCGCCCGATGACGACGGCCAGCTCGACCTCCCAATCGGTCTTGCGGCTGCCGCGCGGCACCAGGACCGTGTCGTCGGGCCCGACGACGGTGTCGGGGGCCTTGAAGAACAGGATCGGCTCCGCCGGGATCTCCGCACCCGTCTCGGCGGCGTGGTCGTGGTAGTTCAGCCCGATGCACACGATCTTGCCGATGCGCCCGAGTGGCGGGCCGATCCGCAGCCCCGTCGCGTCCAGGGCGGGCAGCACACCGGGCGCGTCGGCGGCCGCCCGTACCCGGGCGAGCGCGGAGGCCTCGGCGAGCAGCTCGCCGTCGATGTCGGGGACGATCCCCGACAGATCACGCAGAGTCCCGTCGCGGTCGAGAAGTGCGGGGCGCTCGGCGCCCGCCGTACCGACTCGAAGCAGCTTCAACGGTCCAACTCCTCTTGGTCGAGGTGGTGGCCCTCCGGCGGGTTGCGGCCGACGGAGGACTTGGCCGATCGTCCAAGAGATGCGATCACTCCGCAAGACCTCGTTCACACACTGGACCGGCAGGGGCGGGCGGGCCGATTACGCCGCTGTGGCCATGGCGCTGCCGGCGACCGGCATGTCGCGGTACAGCCAGGCCCGCTCGACGGCGGTCCAGGTGGTCGTGGTGACGACGTACAGGGCGGCGGCCAGCGGCACGACGGCCACGGTGATCAGCGTGAAGAACGACATCAGCGGCATCACCTTCGTCATCGCGCCCATGCCGGGCACGGCCTGTCCGTCCGGACCCGCGGCGGGCGTCATCGGGTTGGCGGCCAGTTGCCGCTTGGTACGTCCGTAGTTGAACGTGGCGACGGCGGCGACGATCGCGAAGAGCCCCAGGTAGACCCAGCCCTGGCCGCCGAACACGCCGCCGTGCGCGAGCGCGTCGTGCCAGCGCCCGCCGAGCGGTGCGCCGAGCAGGTCGTGGCTGAGCAGCGCGTTGGGCTCGCCGCCGATGGAGCTGCTGGAGAACAGGTGGTAAAGCAGGAAGAACGCGGGCATCTGGAGCAGGCTCGGCAGGCAGCCGGAAAGCGGCGACACCTTCTCGGCGGCGTGCAGCTCCATGATCGCCTTCTGCATCCGCTCCGGGTTCTTGCCGTGCTTCTTCCGGAGTTCGGCGATCTGCGGCTGGAGCCGGCTGCGGGCCTTCTGCCCGCGTGCGGCGGCCCGCGA
Source organism: Streptomyces sp. CNB091 (assembly GCF_000377965.1). Taxonomy (NCBI): domain Bacteria; kingdom Bacillati; phylum Actinomycetota; class Actinomycetes; order Kitasatosporales; family Streptomycetaceae; genus Streptomyces; species Streptomyces sp. CNB091. Next base: position 203,573 of record NZ_KB898998.1, on the reverse strand, counting down.
CAGGGGGTGGACGGCCAGCCGGACGAGCGCGGTGAACAGCACGATCGCGGCGGCGGTGGACGCGGTCTGGAAGAACGGCTGGAGCAGGTCGGCGAGGGAGCCGACCAGGCTCGCGAAAGCGGACATGAAGGCGGACATGGGTGAGCCCTCCGGGGGTCTCGTCGTGCCGGGAGGTACCTGCGAGGAGGTACGGGGTGATCACTCGGCATGACGACCGGCGCGGGGGCGCCGCACGGGGAAGAGGTGCGGGGTTCGCTACGCGGCGGCCGTCAGGAGGGCGTGCCCAGGTGCTCGGGGCCGCGTTCGGCCCCGGGCGTCGGGGTCGCGTTGTGGGAGGAACGCGGTGCGCTTCTCCCGGTCCCTGATGGCCGTACGGACCCGGGTGCGGGGCACCGGGGACGCGCAGCGGGCGCTGATGACGGAGCAGGCGAGGAGCGCGGATCCGGCGGCGGCGGTGGCGGCGAGCGCGACGGCCGCGGAGAGGCTGCCGCCCTCGGCGAGGAGGACCTCGGTGAGGAAGAGGACGAGGAACCCGGCGGGCCGGAGCAGCCGGGCGAAGGCGCGGCGCAGGGCGGTGGCGTCCCGCACGGTGTGCACCTCCCGCCCCTTCGTCAGCGCCTCTCCGTGAGGCTCATTGCTGCCGTACGAGGGTGCGTACGGCACTCCATTCGTTATACACGATGATCGGATGCACTATCAGGTGGGCCATCGGATGCGCCATCGGATGCGCTTCGGGCGGCCCGGGCGGCGGCGAGGGGCTCGTCGTCCTCCCCCGCCGGATCATGGGCCAGCACCTCGGCGTCGGGCCGCGGATCCGCGTCGCGGGACCCGGCGAAGGTGACGGCGAGCGCGACAGCCAGATTGGCGGCGAGGGCGACGAGCCCGGCGTTCACGCCCCCCACCGGATCGTTCCCGCTGAAGACGAGGACGCAGACCACCGCGACGCCGACGATCAGCCCGCTGAACGCGCCCCGGAAGGTGAGCCGCCGCCAGACCAGGGCGAGCAGCACCATCGGGAGCAGCTGCGCCATCCCCTCGTACGAGATGAGGGAGAGGCGTACGAGGGTGTTGGGGGCGGTGTACGTGAGGAGCAGCGCCAGGCCGCCCGCGACGACCACGACGACCTGGGCGGCGGACTTCTGCCGCTCGGCGAGACGCGGCACGAGCGAGAGCACGCTGCGCCCCCACATCGTCCCGATGACCAGCATGAAGACGGCCATGGGCACGATGGAGGAGAGCGCCGCGGCGACCCCGACGAGGCCGACGGCCCAGGCGGGCAGCGCGTCGACGACCAGCTTGAAGAGCGCGAGGTTCGACTCCGCCCCGGCCAGCCCCGGCACCACGAACAGGGCGGCGAGGCCGAGCAGCATCGGGACGAAGAGCAGGACGTTGTACGCGGGCAGGTACATGGCGTTGCGGCGCAGCGCGTCGGCGTTCCGGGCCCCGAGGTATCCGGCGACGGTGGTCGGGAAGATGACGACGGTCAGGGAGTTCAGGAACGTGGTGCTGATGAACCACAGCTCCCCGAACCCGCTGCCGCCCCCGTCCCCGCCCTCGTCCCCGCCCCCGCCGCCCCCGTGTCCCGGCAGGGTCAGCCAGTCGCTCTTCTCGGTGACGAGCCGGTCGAGGAAGGGCCCGTACCCGTCGAAGTAGTGCAGCGGGACGTACAGCGCGAGGAACCCGAGGGTGGCGATGACCAGGACGTCCTTCAGCACGGACACCCAGGCGCTGCCGCGCAGCCCGCTGACCACGACGAAGCCGGTGGTGACGGCGAAGGCGACGAAGTAGGCCCAGTTCAGGCTGACGGCGCCGTAGGAGATGACGGAGAGGACCACGCCCATGCCGGTGATCTGGAGCTGGATGTACGGCAGCAGGAAGACGGTGGCCAGCACCGCGACCACCGCGCCGAGCCAGGGCCGGCCGAAGCGGTGGGCGACCATGTCGGTGATCCCGACGAGGCCGTGCCGGCGGGCGTACTCCCAGAGCATCGGCCCGACGACGTACCCGATCGCGTAACCGCACGACATGTACGCGACGACGTACAGCACGGGCGCCCCGTAGTTGTAGCCCCAGCCGGCGGCCCCCAGATAGCTGAAGCTGGTGTAGCCCTCGCCCGCCATCAGCACCCAGATGAAGACGGGCCCCAGACTCCGCCCGCCCACGGACCACTCGGCGAGCCCGCCGCCCTTGCCGCGCCCGCGCAGGGCGAGGAGACCGAGCGCGATGGTGGCGACCATGAAGACGGCGAAGACGGACGTGGCGACGGCGGCGTTCACGTTCACGCGCGACCACCCCGGCGCCGGTCCTGGTCCCGGCGGTCCCCTCTCCGCGCGAGCCACACGGCGACCGGCGTGAGGAGGGTCGCCCCGAGGAGCCACACGAAGAGGAAGGGCACGCCGAACACGAGGGGGGTGACCCGGTTCGCCAACGGCAGCGCACCGAGATACAGGACATAAGGGACGAGCAGCCACAGCAACTGGGGGCGTCGTCTGATCACTCCGAACACCCAGGGACCCTACGCCCCCGATGCCCGGGGGTCTCCGTCACCGCGGGCGCATGGAGGTGAGCTTCCCCCAGACGATGAGCCGGTAGCGGGAGCTGAACTCGGGGGTGCAGGTGGTCAGCGTGAGGTAGTAGCCGGGCGCGCTGTAGCCGACGGAGGTCGTGATGTTGCTGCGCGGCACGGGCGCGATGACCCCGCTGTCCGAAGGGGCGGTCCGCGCGAGGCGTTTGCCGACGGTGTACGTGTAGACGGCGTCCCGGGTCTCGACGGTGATCCGGTCGCCGCTCCGCAGCCGGTCGATGCGCCGGAAGGGTTCGCCGTGGGTGTTGCGGTGCCCGGCGAGCGCGAAGTTCCCGGCCTGCCCCGCCTGCGCGGTGCGGGCGTAGTGCCCGACGTACCCCCGGTCGAGCACCCCGCCCTTGCTGGTGCCCTCGGCGACGGGGGCGGTGAGCCCGATCCGGGGGATGCGCAGCACGGCGTACGCCTGGTCCCAGCGGCGCGCGGACCGGGTACGGGCGGTGGCGTCGGACGCCACCGGCCGCGGGACTGGCTCGGCCTCGGCCCCACGACCGGAGGCCGAAGGCCGGGGGCTCCCTTCCCGCTCACCGGCGTCACCGTCAAAGCCCTCCGGGGCCGGCTCGTCCCACTCCCGCTGGAGGCTCCGCACGGCGCTCCCGGCCTCGGCGCGGGCCTCGCGGTTGGTCCACCACAGCTGGTGGGCGACTAGCAGGAGGAGCACGACACCGAGGGTCACGACGACCTCGGCCGACACCCACAGCCCCCGGGCGAAGAGCCGCGACGCACCGCCGGCACGGCTTCGCACGGCCGACCGGCTCCGAACCCCTCGTCCGCGTCCCGGCACAGCTCCCCACTCCCTTGGCATCGACGTCACCTCTCCGCTTCGCCTCGGCGGCGCGCACTGCCCCGTACGGCGGGCATGGTCCCGTACGGCGGGCACGGTCCCGTACGGCGGGCACGGTCCCGTACGGCGGGCACGGTCCCGTACGGGCATGGGGCGCACGGCGACCGGTACGGGCCTGGCGCGCACGGCGACCCGTACGGACCTGGCGCGCACGGCGACCCGTACGGACCTGGCGCGCACGGTAGGGGCAAACCCCACAACTCTCCAGACTGCTCCCCTCCTCATCCCCGCTCCTCATTCCCCTTCTCATCCCCTCTCCTCATCCCCCTCCTCATCCCCGCCCTCTCCTCCACGCCGCCGCCGTCCGGCAGTACCGTGTGGTCCATGCGCCCCGACACGCCTGCCGACCACACCACCGAAGCCGAGCGTCTGCTCCGCACCGCGGCGCAGTACCCCGAGGACCACGAACCGCTGATCCTCCAGGCCGCGGCCCACCTGGAACTCGCGGGCGACCGAGCCCGCGCGAGCACGCTCTACGACGACCTGCTCGGGGCCCCCGAGGCCACCGTCGACCACCCGCACCTGATCAAGTCCCTGAAGGCGGCCAACCTCTGGGAGTACGGCCACGAGGCCGAGGCCCGGGCGATCATCGACGGCATCCGTACCGCGGGCCCGCTGGACGCGGCGCCGTGGCAGGTGGCCGCGGAGACCCTGGAGGCGCACGACGAGCTGGAGTCGGCGCACGACTTCCTCTCGACCGCGCTGACCCTGCTGCTGGCCCCCGGCGAGGAGGTCCCGTACGCCGTCCAGTCCCTGCTGACCGGCCGCCACCGGGTGCGCAGGCTGATGGGCCTGGACCACGACGCCTGGGACGAGCTGGCCGGCGAGCTGCACACGGCCCCGGTCCCCCTGGACGAGCTCCACGACCCCAAGCGCCTGTGGTCGCTGGGCTCCTCGGACCCGGTCGAGCTGAAGGCCGAGATCACCCGCCTCCGCGCGGAGCTGGGCACCTACCGCACGGCGCTCTCCCGCCCGTTCCCGGTCGCCGTCCTGCACTGGCCCGAGGACGAACTGCGTGAACTGCTCACCGCTTACCCGGCGTTGACCGAGGAGTACGTGGACCGCGCCACGCACCTGGACCGCCTGGAGACCGCGCTCCGGGACCTCCACGCGACGGGCACCCCGAACCTGGGCGTCGTCACGGGCACGGTCCCCTCGTACGAGGCGTTCGCCGCCTCCGAGGCCGCGTCCCCGGCCACCCCGGGTCTCCTCCCCCAGTACGCCACCACCCTCGCCGCCCGGGGCCGCGCCGTCCCCTGGCCCCCGTCGCGCACGGCCGCTTGCTGGTGCGGGGGCGGGGAGGTCTACGGGCGGTGCCACGGGGTGTGAGCCCCGTTTCCGACGGCTGCGGCCCGGAACCGCGCACGACGGGTGCGGGGTTCCGGGCCCCTTCGTTCGCGGGGGCCGGCCGACGATAGGACGGGGCGATTCACACGATGATTCCCGGAGGCCCGACCTTTCCCATACGATCACATTTCAACAGTCAACTCAGGGCCGACGTCCCCACACGGGCCCCGTCATGTGTGTGAGGAAGTCTCCATGCCGCCCTATCAGCCTTCCGCGGACTGGCAGTACGAGATCCCGACCGCGGGAAGCAAGCGCCTGCCGCCCGCGGCCCGTTACGTCGAGTCGCTGACGCACCAGGGATACGGCTTCGAGGCGGCCGTCGCCGACCTCGTCGACAACTCCATCGACGCGGGCGCCCGTAACGTCGTGATCAGCTTCCTCCGCGACGACCAGCGGCTCGTGGGGCTGCTGGTCGTGGACGACGGCTCCGGCATGAACGACGAGACGCTCGACACCGCCATGACGGTCGGCGGACGCCAGGAGTACGGGGACAGCGCCCTCGGTCACTTCGGCGCCGGCCTCAAGGCGGCCTCGCTCTCGCACGCCGACTCCCTCACCGTGATCAGCCGCACCCGACGCAGTCCGTCGACCGGCCGCCGCTGGCTGACCGCCAGCGCCCGGGCCGACTTCACGTGCGACATCGTGGACCCCCGCTACTGCCAGGCGCTCGTCGACCGCTACGACGGCCTGATCGAGTGGCACGGCACGATCGTCCGCTGGGACCGGGTCCGGGCCTTCGAGACGATCACCGCCGGCCAGGCCGACCGCTTCCTGAACGACGCCATCGAGAAACTGGAGACCCACCTCGGTCTCCACCTCCACCGCTTCCTGGCCCGCGACGACTTCAACGTCGACATCGTCGTCGAGGACGTGACGACGCGGGAGGAACTCGACCACCGCGGCGTCGAGCCGATCGACCCGTTCGGCTACCGGCTCTCCGGCCGGCCCGGCTACCCGCGCACCTTCACCGCCCCGGTGGAGGGCGTCGGCGAAGTCCCGCTGACCGCCCACATCTGGCAGCCGAAGTCCCCGCTGGTGAGCTTCCGCGGTATCGGCCCGCTCGCCGAGCGCCAGGGGTTCTACATCTACCGCAACGACCGGCTCGTCCAGGCGGGAGGCTGGAACAGCACGCGCAGCCCGGAGGGCCACCTCGCCCTCGCCCGGATCGCCGTCGACCTGCCGGCCGAGGCGAACGACGTCTTCAGCCTCACGGTCAAGAAGGACGGCGTGAGCGTCACCCCGGCCTTCGCCCGCGGCCTGGAGCAGGCCCTGGACGGCGCGGGGAACGACTTCGCGTCCTACGTCAAGGAGGCGGAGGCGACCTACCGGGAGGCGGCCCGGCGCGCCACCGAACCCCAGCGCAAGGCGGTTCTCCCCGCGGGCAAGGGCCTCGACCCGCGGCTGAAGCGCACGTTGCGCGACGAGCTGCCCGAGCTGGAGGGCGAGGACCCGATCACGTTCCGCTGGGACAGCCTGCGCTCCGACGTGTTCTTCGAACTCGACCGCGAGGAACGGGTGGTGAAGCTCAACAAGGAGTACCGCCAGGTCTTCAACGGCGGGCGCCGGGGCGGTCTCAACGACGCCCCGGTGGTGAAGAGCATGCTGTACCTCATGGTCAACGAGATCTTCCAGAAGGAACGGGTCCGGGCCACGCACATCGACAACATCGCCCTCTGGAACAGCGTCCTCGTGACGGCCGCGCGCTGCGAACTCGCGCGCTGACCCGTTCCGTCCCGACAGCCCCGTTCCCGCCGGAGAAGAGATCCGCCACATGACCGACCACCTGCTCCACCTCCATGGCGACGTCCTCGCCGCGATGCGCAGGGGGCCCAGGGACTTCGCCAGGCTCGCCTTCGCCCTCGCCGACGAGGAAGAGCCCGCCGACACCGAACAGAGCCGGTTCCGGGACCGTGTCGCGGCCTCGGGGCCGGGCGACGAACTGACCACGCTGTGGCACCGGACGCTCACCGCCTGGGACCTCGCGGAGAAGGCGGACTGGTCCGCGGCCCCGCCCCGTACGGACGAGCGGCGAGCGGACGCGTACGACCGCCTCGGCTTCGACGCCGACCTGCGCAAGGTGCTGGACCACGCGGTCCCGGTGTTCAAGGAGCCCGGCCCCACGATCATCAGCACCACGCCGACCTCCTGGTACTCCCGCGACACGGCCGCGGTCCGGTCCTTCTACTGGACCGCCTACGAACAACTCCTGCGCCGCAAGGGCTGGTCGGACGCCGCCGTGACGGGCCTCGACGAGGCGAGCCACGCCGTGGTCGAGCGGCTCGCGGACCCGATGCGCCCCGACGCCTACGGCGCCCGGGGCCTGGTCGTCGGATACGTCCAGTCCGGCAAGACCGCCAACTTCACGGGCGTCACGGCGAAGGCCATCGACGCGGGCTACCGCCTCGTCATCGTCCTCGGCGGCACGCTGAACCTGCTGCGCGGGCAGACCCAGCGCCGCCTGGACATGGAGCTGATCGGCCAGGAGAACATCCTGCGCGGCGCGGACCCCGACGACCCGGAAGCCCTGATCGGCGTCGACTACCAGGACGACGAGGACTGGCCGGAGAAGTTCGTGAGCCACCACGGCCGCCCGTCCACGCTCGGCGCCTTCGACATCGAGCGCCTCACCACCCGGGACGACGACTACCAGAGCCTCGCCACCGGGATCCGCGCCCTCGAATTCGACAAACAGGTCCGTACACAGCCCCTGCACGTGCCGGACAACCTCCACCGCGCCGCCGCCCGCGTGATGGTCGTGAAGAAGAACAAGTCCGTCCTGAGCAAGCTCATCAAGGACCTCAAGAAGATCGGCGGCCCGCTGCTCTCCGAGATCCCGACGCTGATCATCGACGACGAGTCGGACCAGGCGTCCGTCAACACGACGGACCCGAAGAAGTGGGAGGAGGGCAAGGTCACCCGCACGGCGATCAACCGCCAGATCTCCGAACTGCTGGGACTCCTCCCCCGCGCCCAGTACGTGGGCTACACCGCGACGCCGTTCGCCAACGTCTTCGTCGACCCGTGCGACGGTGAGGACATCTTCCCGCGCGACTTCCTGATATCCCTGCCGCGCCCGACGGGCTACATGGGCGTCCAGGACTTCCACGACCTGGACCGTACCGACGAGTCGACCGTCGGGAGCGCCGAGCGGGCACACGTACGCGGCATCTACGACGACGCCGACGGAGACCGGCTCGCGGAGGCCCTCGACGCCTTCGTCCTCACCGGCGCGCTGAAGCTGTACCGCGCGGCCCACGACCCGTCTCTGGAGAGCCGCTTCCGGCACCACACGATGCTCGTCCACGAGTCCGTCCGGATGGCCGAGCACGCCGCCCTGGCCCTGCGGATCAGCTCGATATGGCACCAGGCCGGCTACACGAGCCAGGAAGGCCACGCCCGCCTGGCGGCCCTCTTCACCTCGGACTTCCAGCGCTTCGCCGACGACGGGCTGCCCACGCCCGCCTCGTACGAGGAACTGAGGCCGCACGTCTCCCGCGCCCGCCAACTGATCAACTCGGGCGGAACGCCGGTGCTCGTCGTCAACGGCGACACCGAACGCGACTACGACCAGCCCGAGCTGGACTTCGACCGGACCCCCCACGTGTGGAAGATCCTGGTCGGCGGTACGAAGCTCTCGCGCGGCTTCACGGTCGAGGGCCTGACGGTGACGTACTACCGCCGCAGAACCCAGCAGGCAGACACCCTGATGCAGATGGGCCGCTGGTTCGGCTTCCGCCCCGGCTACCGCGACCTGGTACGCCTCTACATCGGCCGTGCGGAACCTGCGGGCAGGACCAAAACGGTCGACCTGTACGAGGCCTTCGAGGCGATCTGCCGCGACGAGGAGACGTTCCGCGCCCAGCTCACCCGCTACGCCACCCTGATCGACGGCAAGCCGCAGGTGACTCCGGCCCAGATCCCGCCCCTGGTCTCCCAGCACCTGTCCTGGCTGAAGCCCTCCGCCCGCAACAAGATGTTCAACGCGGAGCTGGTGGAGATCCGCTCCCCGGGCGAGTGGGTCGAACCGACGGCCTACCCGACCGCCGCGGCGGACCTGCGCCACAACGCGGAGGTGTGGCGGCCGGTGCTGGCGTCACTGGATCCTGACCCTCAGGTGTTCGTCACCCTGTCCGAGGGAGACCAGGGCAGCTACATCCGCTATCCGGCCAGGACCGCCGTGCTCAGCCACAGCCAACTGCTCGGCGTCATGAGGGAACTGGTCTGGGGCCGGCCCGATCTGCTCGCCCCGCACATGGAGTACCTGAGCGATGCCAGCGACGCCGGCTGCGCGACGGATGACTGGGTTCTGATCCTCCCCCAGACCTCCGGCGCCACCAGTGTCCGGGCGGAGTTGCCTGGAACCGAGGCGCTCACTCTCGTACAGCGCAAGCGCAACGCGTTGGGAGTGTTCAACCGCATCTCCGGCGTCTCTCATCGTCAGTCAGCCGAACGGATCGCCGGCCGTCGGCCACTCTGTGAAGACGACCCGTTCGCCACCCAGTTCCACCAGCCACGACGCGGCGCGCTGCTCCTTTACCCAACGGTGGACCCCGCCCTTGGAGCCCCAGCGAACCTGGTGACGGACGGGGCTATCGATCCGGCGAAGGTGGTGTTGGCAGCTGCCCTGATCCCTGCCGTCGGCTCGGCGCGTAATCAGATGACCAGCGTCCGGTTCCGTGCCATCGACTCATCCCGCCCAGGTGATGCTGTCGTCAACACCGTGAGATAACGGAGATCAGACCTCAGGCGTGCCAGCTCAGGCGGACCGGTAAGGAGCGAGCAGTGGTGCCCCAGCCAGATGAATGGACCCCTCCAGAGGGTTCGTGGGCATCATCGGCCGCGCGGCGGCGGAACATGCAGGCGATCCGGAGCAGGGATACGAAACCGGAACGTCTGGTCCGCAGGCTCGTTCATGCGAACGGTCTGCGCTATCGGGTGGCCGCAAGGCCCTTGCCTGACCTTCGCCGGACCGCTGACATGGTCTTCGGTCCAGCGAAGGTGGCTGTCTTCATCGATGGCTGCTACTGGCACGGCTGCCCGGAGCACTACGTTTCCCCGAAGACCAACCCGGGTTACTGGTCGGAGAAGGTAGCCAAGAACGTCGCCCGTGACCGGGATACCGACCAGCGGCTCTCCGCCGCCGGCTGGCTCGTCCTGCGATTCTGGGAGCACCAGAGCTCAGACGCCTGCGCCCTGTCGATCATCAGCGCTGTCCGCGAGCGCCGGAACGACCTGCTCGGGTAGCGGCGTCTGCTGAGGTGCGCCGTTCTCGGCATCACGCTCGTCGGCCGCGCGCAGCACGTCCGCGATCGCCTGGCCTACCGCGGCGGCGACAGGGGGCGGGAAGGCGTTTCCGATCTGCCGATACTGGGCGGTCTTCCCGCCCGTGAACTCCCACTCCTCCGGGAATCCTTGGATGATTGCCGCTTGCTCCACCGTCAGCATGGGGCCGTCAGGGCCGAACAGATCCCGCCCCTGGCTCTTCTTCTTTTCCCCTTGCTCGTGGTTGTTTGCCACTCCCATACCGGAGACTCCGAGAGTCTCCCAGGCAGCCTTGGCCCTACTGGGGCCGAGGTCAGCCCCACCGTGCTTCTTCGAGCCCCCGACCAAGGTCGGAGCGATTCCCCCATCTCTCTTCGCCCGGGCCTTGAATGCCTTGTCCATCCAGCGGTCGAGTGAAGCCTGGGCGATCGCTCCAGTTTTGCCACCCATCGAAATGTACGGTGCATAACGCTCTTCCATGCTCTTCTCCAGAGCATGGAAGACGCTGCACACGTCCCCCACAGGACTAGGCCAAACAAATTTGATATCACCGAGCACATCTGCGCGGATGGCTACAAGAACTGCACGCGGACGCAATTGGGGTACCCCAAAATTGCTAGCTTCCAGGACTTCCCACTCGCAGATTTCGTAGCCCATGCCAGCGAAATCTTCCTCAAGCCCAGTTTCCGGCCTCTTCGCCCGGCCGCCCGCCAGGCGCGCCTCAATATAAGTCCGGTAGTCCACAAATTTTGCGTCCTTGATCCCACGGACATTCTCGATCATCACCGCTTTAGGGTGCAGCTCGTCAACCAGTTCCAGCATTCGCGGGAAGAGGTCTCGCTCGTCATCCTTCCCCAGCTGCTTACCAGCATGCGAGAAGGGCGGGCAGGGAACGCCACCAGCAAGGAGGTCGAGCTCGCCGCGTCGCAGCTGCCGTCCAAGAAATTTGATCGGCTTATTCAGACCAGCGTCGCGACTATCCTCCGACGGAATGGGCCGAAAATTATTGACGTCATCAGAAATTACATCACAGTATTCCCGTTCCCAGCCCCATTTCTCCCGGCGCTTGATATTCCATTCCAGCGTCTCCACCGCATGCTTATCGATCTCCACGAGCGCGAGATGCTTGAAGCCTGCCTGGTGGAGGCCGATGGCCTGTCCGCCGGCCCCTGCGCAGATCTCGATGGAGGTCAGCGGACGATCACTAGGGGCCACGAGGCTCCTCCTGGTGCGACTGATACAGACACGCAAGTGTCGCATCCGCCAGTGACAACAGGAGTCCCCCTAGACGAGCCCCGCCCCCTGCGACCCGTTCAGCTGTCCATCAGGTCCCGCAGATCGTTCTTCATCTCGTCCCGGAGCACGGCAGGCAGTTGCCTGTACATACCCCAGGCGCGGCCCACTGGCCGCAGCGGCCGGGCATCAGCCCCCATCCACTCCATCAGCTCACGCTTCTGCGCGAGGGGCAGCGCCTTGACCCTGGTCCACACCTGACCAGCGTCCATCTGCACACCAGTGAGGTTCTTGACCAGCTCGTTGCAGCGCGCGCACTCGGTGAGGAGATCCTCAGCCCCCGCGGAGCTGCCTGAAGCATGCGGATTAACATGTCCGAGGGTAAGCCGGGCCGCGGAACCCGGCTCGCCCGGATAGGCCTCCGCCGCGCCGACCCCACACCGGCGGCACCGGTGAAGGTCCCGCTCAAGAACGAAGCGCCTCGTCTTCGCACTGATCTGGCGCAGCCCGGCCGCCCGGTACTCCTTCTCCCACACCGGCGCCCCGATCTCCTCAAGAAAGAGCTGCTCGGGCTGGAGGCTGGGCTTGTCCTGGTTCGTCCTGATCACCCAGCCAGCGGGTCGGAGATCACGCATCCTGCGGTCGACCTGTTCGGTACCGGTGATCGCGGCACGCAGCGCCGCTTTCGAGAAGACGTTCCCGACGCCGACCTCATCGCGCAACCACAGCGCCACCCGGACCCTGGCCCCAAGTGACCCGTCACGCCAGTCCAGACCATCAGACGCCATGTACTTCCTCCATAAAATTCGAACGCGCGAACGGACTTAACTCTTTCGAGTGACGAGGCTACCTTGCCGCCACTTGCCGCGGCAAGTGGCGGCAAGCTCTCTCTGGGTGGAGCGTCGCCCGTCACCGGAAGATCGGACCTACATGACCACCAGGACCGCTGGCCAGAGCCTGCCGCCCGCCACGGCCAGCTGCATCGAGATCTGCGCAGGAGCGGGAGGACAGGCCCTGGGACTGCAACGTGCGGGCTTCGAGCACACGGCTCTCGTCGAGCTGGACCCTGACGCGGCACAGACGCTCCGGCTGAACCGGCCCAGCTGGAACATCACGCAATCCGATGTCCGTGACATCTCAGCGAAAGACCTCACCGTGAACGACCAGCCAGTAGGACTGCTGGCAGCAGGAGTGCCATGCCCGCCCTTCTCCCTGGCGGGTGAGCAGCGGGGACCTGCGGACGAACGGGACCTGTTCCCCGACCTGCTCCGGCTCACCGGCGAGCTTCGCCCGAGCGCGGTGATGGTGGAGAACGTCAAAGGCATCCTTCAGGCGAAGTTCGCCGCCTATCGCGCGGACGTGATCAGCGTACTGACGCGCCTGGGCTACACGGCCGACTGGCGGCTCCTGCGCGCCTGCGACTACGAGGTTCCGCAGTTGCGGCCCCGTGCCGTCCTGGTGGCCATGCGACCAGAGGTGTTCAAGCGATTCCGCTGGCCCTCACCGACCAGCAGCCCCGAGACGGCGCCCGCGGTGGGCAGCGTCCTCTATGAGTCGATGGCTTCCGCCGGCTGGGAACTGGCCCGGCAGTGGGCCGACGGTGCGATGACCATCGCACCCACGATCTGCGGAGGTTCCCGAAAGCACGGCGGCGCCGACCTCGGACCGTCTCGCGCCAGGAAGGCATGGGCGCAACTCGGTGTGAACGGATCCAGCGTCGCCGATGATCCCCCGCAGCCGGGTACCGCCCTTCCCGTCCGGCTCACGGTCCGGCACATGGCCTTGCTGCAGGGGTTCCCGGATGACTGGTACTTCGCCGGCAACAAGACCTCCGTCTACCGCCAGGTGGGCAACGCCTTCCCGCCGCCCGTGGCGGAAGCGGTGGGCCGAAGTCTGGCTGCCGCTCTTAGTCAGACGGGCACCACTTCGCGACCCCGCATGCCCCAGACCCCACGACAGCCAAACGATGTGCCGGACAGCACACTCTTCCCGCCTTCCATGATCAATCCGGGCGTCAGAGCCTGAGAGGGCACGACCAGCCGGGCTGACTCCCACCTGCCGCGGGACGACCGGTCATGCGGAACAGCTGAGAGCAGCCACGACCGGCTCACGGTGGCGACGCTGAGCGCCTCCCCCTGCTCGCCTACGAGGACAGCGCCCATGACCCATCCAGGGTCGGCGTTCATCACCTCACTCTCATGGCGCGTCAGGTGGACGACGAGGCGGGTCGGGTCCGTCGTCGCCTTCACTTCAATATGTATCCGCTCTTCAGACGGGGTCGTGGCGCCAATGTCGTACCCAAAGGCGTCAGACACCGCTGAAACGTGCTCCACCGCCGTCAGGCCCGCTTTCCGCAGAAGCGCAAGCAGACCCCTCTCCCCCGCGGTGCCGATCGCTCTCCTCTTTTCGTCATCGGCCGCTTTCCATAAAAGGCGGGGAACCACGGCGCTGTTCAGCGGAGAGTGATCACCGACATCTACGACCGGAAGGTCTGCTGCGGTGATCAGGCCCGTCCGGCGCAGCCATTCCAGAGCCTCGGCGTACTGGACAGGGGTGAGGTCGGCGTAGCGAGGGTGATGGGTAAAGAGCGTGCGCACCCGGGGGACGTCAGCGATCCGCAGATATCTCAGCCAGCGCAGTGCCGCCTCGCGGGTGCCGTCACCGGGCAGCGACAACATCGACATGCCTCAGCAGCGCTCGGACGTCCGCCATGTCCATCCCTCCAGCGACCGGAGCCTCCTCCTGAAGGTCAGCGAGCTGCTGGACAGATGGATCATCAAGGATCCTGCCCATGAACTCCAGCTTCTGTTCGAGGCGCAGAGCGACCACCTCGTCCACCGTTCCGCGCGAAGCCAGCACCGTGACATTGGTTTCCGTTCCTGGCGCGAGCCCGAGCCGGTGAATACGGTCCAGGCTCTGCAAGAATCGGCCCGCCATGAAGTCCCGGTCCACGTACACAGCGTCGTGGCAGACATGGTGAAGGCTGATTCCCTCTCCCAGGGTTGCCGGATTGGACAACAACACCGAACAGTCAGGATCCTCACGGAAACGGCGGATCTCCTCTGCCCGGTCGGGGGTTCCTCCGTGGACCACGGCCGGCTGGTAGCCCGCGAACATCCGCTCCATGGTGCTGAGGCTGCGCACGAACGTCGTCCAGACCAGCGTCTTCCTCCCCTGCTCAGCGTTGGCCGCGACGATGCTGAGAGCCTCCTGATACTTCGGGGACAATTCGTAGCTGGGCAGGTCTCTCATCAAGGTGTAGAGGGAGTCCCCGTGCGGCACATCCAGCGGCGGTACCTGATAGGTCAGCGGTTCGTACCGGCTGGTGCCCTCAGCGAGCAGCGCGGGACTCGTCGCCGCCATCAGAAGCCGCAGCATGGCCTTGCCCAAGGCATCGAAGTCGTCCCGCGTCGCCTCCGCGCGAGCTGAATACCGGCCCACAAGTGCGTCGTAGATCTCCTGGTGCAGGCTGGGCATCTCGACGTACCGGATCTTCGGGTCGAAGGGCGGCAGCCCGAGTTCAGATTTCGTGGTGCGGGTGAACAACGGGCGCAGCACTTGGCTCGCGTACGCCAGGTCGCCGCCGGCCACAGCCCCTGTGACGACGCGGCGACCGTGCCCGGGCCAGACGAAGGAGAGCAGGTTCTCCAGGTCCCGGGCACCGTTGGGCGCCGGTGTACCCGTCAGGATGAGGCGGCGTCTGCTGAGCGGTCCGAGCGCCATGCAGGCGGAACCGTAGATGCCCCGCGTTCCCAGCTTCATGCGATGCGCCTCGTCCAGGATCACCATCGACGGCGCTGCTCGCAGCCAGGAGGCCAGGGCCGCCAGCGAACGGTCGAGCCGCTCATAGTTGATCACCATGATCTCCGCTGTGGCATCGGGGCTGCTGCCCATCACACCGAAGCGGAGCGGCTCCTTGAAACAGACGGAGTTCTCGAACTCCCATGATTCATACGCCGATTTGGGGCTCACGACGAGCAGTCTGAAGGCTTCTCCGCGCTCTCTCATCGCGGCGAAGACCGCTAGCCCCACGCGGGTCTTGCCAGCCCCCGGCACACTGAAGTTCGCTCCGTGGCGGAGGGACAGCAGCCGGGCGATGTCACGCTGCTGGAAATCAGTGAGCGGCGCGGCCCATTGAGCTCCGAGAAGGGCCGGAATCTCCTCGTGAGTGATGGTCTGGTGGGAGCCGCCGCCGGCCCCCTCCAGCTGTTGCTGAGCAGCGTCCGCGTCATCCAGGACCCCGCCCACCAACTGGGCGAGTTCGTCATCCCACTCGACGTCCTCGGGCGATGGCCAGGTCCCGAGTTCGCCAAGGCCGACCAGAAACGCCTCAAGCTCGATTTCCGCGGACAGCGGGCCTCTCTGACCGCCACCGGGAAACCTGGAAGCCAACTGGGCAAGATCAGACTGACGCCCCTCTTTAGCGTGGAGGACCGCACGTGTACGGGTCACGTCGAAGGCGATCCGCAGAGACGGTTCTGCCCGGACCGTCACGCCCCGTCCTCCTTGCGTGCGGCATCGAGCAGCCAGGTGACCCCGTCCCCGGGCTCCTTGATGCTGCGGGCCGCCTCCACCGCCAGCTTGCCCAGGCTCTCGCGCAGTTTGAGTACCGCTTCGTCGAAGATCTCCTCGTCGAGACTCCGCGAAGCGCGGGAAAGGACGAGGTCGGTGATGCACTGGTCGATGTCGTGGCAGGCATCCACGATCCGGTCAGGCGCAGCCTGCTTCCGCTTCCGGACTCGGGCATCCTTTCCCGCAGGCTCCAGCGCCTCTTCCACTGCCGCCTTCACTGCCGTGATGGTCTTGGCAGCCTCGGCGACCTGTTCCAGCGAGGCATTGTCGCCCGCGGCCTCCACCGCCTTCACCCTGAGAACGGAGTCGGTGAGCGCACGCGCTTCGGCGACCTTGGGATCAGCAGCACGAACCGTACGGTTCAGCCCCGGGATCGCCACCGTCGCGGCAGGAGCGGCGGCCGGCACCTGAGACCTGACGGCCTCGGGGAGACGGGTGTCGAGGTACCGCGATTTGAAGTCCGGTTCGATGAGCCGTACATCAGTCTTCGAGAATCCGAGGATGATCGCGGTCAGCCGGCTCTCCTTCATCAGGTCAGCCTTCTCCTGGCTGGACGCCGACTCCTTGACCCAACGCCGGTGAAGCTCCTTCAGCTTCTCCTGGTGGTCTTCGAAGTCGAGCAGCCGCAACTGCGCACCGCCGGTCCTGCTCCGCTCGACCAGGTCGTTGAGCGTCGCGAGAATCCACTGATCCTGCTCGCAGACGCGCGCGGTCGTCCGGAACTCCCGGGCGATGTCGGCAACCGTACGGCCCAGGCCGATCTGCTCGTCGATGGCCAGCAGCCGGTTGATGTAGGAGTAGTCACGCCGATGGTCCTTACGCAGCTGAAGCGCCAGCTCGACTCGGTTGATGTCGTCCCACGTGCAGGAAGAAGGGAGGACTCCGACTCGGATGTTGGCTTCACCCAGGTCCTTGAGCGCTGCCCGCCGGGTGTTGCCATTGACGAGAATGCCGTCCCGCGTGATGAGCCCGGGGTCGTTCTGCTTGAAATCGCGGAGGCTCTCCAGGAGAGCGTCGAAGTCCGGGTCCCGCTTGGACGGGTCTGACGGCAGCGCCTTCAGCAAAAAGTGGAGGTACTCCTGGCTGTCCGTGCTGAACGCGTCCTCGTCCAGACCCCGGTCGCGAACCGGGTCGTGGGTGCGCTGAGCACGGATCCGGTGCGTACCCGGGTTGTAGTACAGCATGTGCACCGGCATATTGATGACTTCGACCTGGGTCGGCTGGCCCCGCCATTCGATGCGGAGCGATTCCTGGACACCGCCGGCGTCGAGCAGCTCCTTCAAACGGTTCTCCACCAGGTCCTGGTTCTCGGCGGCCAGAGGCGGGCGCCCGAAGTCTTTGCTCATCGTCAGTTCTCTTTCTGTGCTCAGGGGAAGCAGCTCAGGCGCCGGTCAGCGTGGCAGCGCGGGTCGTTCGTCGTCCGTCACGTACAAGCGGGCTAGGACAGTGCCTCACGGAACTTGGCCCGCGACTCAGCCGGAAGCGTCCGGTAGACGGCCCAGAGTTCTTCGGCGGCGCTGAACTCGCGCTTGTCCTGATCGATCCAGCGCAGGAGAAGGCCGCGTTCCAACGACCCAAGGCGGCCCGCGCGGCCCAGAATCGCACTCAGATCGGCTGCCTGCCCACGGCCACCGACACGGCACCGCTTGCATTCCGCGACCAGCTCGACCTGCTCGCCGCCGGCCGGCTGCTTCACCACCCGGCGGGCGATGTCCAGCTGTGCGGCTTCGTAGCTGCCGACGTACACCTCTCCGGGGGCGATTCCGCAGGAACGGCACAGGTGTCCGTCGCGCGCTAGAACATCCCGGCGCTGCGTCTGTGTGACGGAGGTCCCGGACTTCGCAGCCTTGCCGGGTTCCCAGACCGGAAGCCCCGGCTTCACGAAGCGCTGCTCGTGCTGCCCCAGGCCCGCGTCCTCACGGTTGGTATCGATCTGCCAGCCGTGGTCGCGGAGATCTCGCACCCGCCGATCGGCCTGACTCACCCCCGGAAAGGCGCCCTTTACGTCTTCCTTCGTGAAGACGTTGCCCTCGCCTACGACGGTGACCAGCCACAAGGCGGCGCGCTTCATGGTGCCGAACTTGGGGTCCGTCCACGACGGCAGAGTCATCAGGGTCTCCTCGCTTCAGACTTCAGGTGCTTCGACAGGCGTCGAGTCCCGAGCGGCAAGTCCGCGAGGGTCCTCGTGAGAAACACCATGGAGGTTGTGGGCACCCCAGTGCCAGCCCTGACGGAGTTTCGAGGGCAGACGGAAAACCCCCTCCGCTTCCCCAGCCGCACCGTGGCACGGACAATCGCACTGACCTGTACTAGTGGCCCGGCTGCGCTCTTGAGGAGCAGAGATTGCCGAAGAGATCCCACAAGTGGAAAGAGCTGCGCAGCTCGGTTTCCCCCGCTCAACGCGCCTTCGTTCTGATGCTGCGAAAGGTTCGCGAGGTCAGCGACCGCACTCAGGCGCAGATCGCAGAGGACGTGTACCTGGCTCCGACATCGCTCTCGAACCACTTCAACGGGGGCCGGATTCCCGAAGCCGAGCACGTCGAGAAGCTCTACAAGATCATCGATGACGAGGCGGCCACGTCATCGAGACCGATGCCCTGTTCGTTGGCCTTGTTGCTGGAACTCCGTGACAAAGCGCTGGTGAAGCACTGTGACTGCTGCGCTGCCGGTTCGCCCGAAGCCGCTACCAGTTCCCCTGAGCCTCAGCCGACGGTGACAGGTTCGCCGGCCCCTAAGCCCGTCCGCCGCCGACCGCGCCGACCCCGTGTCCGGCTTTCGACTCTGCGCCACAGCATTCCGCGGGCATCGGCACAAGCAAAGGTGCCGGTCCCCTTCCGAGGGGGGGACCGGCACCTCACTACACCTGCTGACGCCGCCTGGCCTGAGATCAGAACGCTCGCCGAGAGCCTGTCCGCTGGCCGGTCGAGAGACGCCGACATCATGATGTGGAGCGCCGCGACCACGCTCTCTGCCCGTGATGTCCAGATTTTCGTCGGTCAATGCCGAGCGGCGGGCATGGAGGAAGCGGCAGATCAAGTGATCACGAACGCAGCCCGTCGCGACGCACAGGCGGTTCTCAATATCGCGTCCGCACTTCACAACAGCGAGCAGTACGCGGACGCCGGCCTCCTGCTCGCAGCGGCGGCTCAGGAGGACCGAGCTTGACTTCCTGTCACCTCAGGCCGCCTCGGCGTCGTAGTGCATCTGAGCCCGGCCAAGGGCGCCGCTCGGGTCTCCTCCCTGGGCAGCAAGCCAATGGAGGAGGTCAGTAATGACGTCGGTAACCGTGTCGTCAAGCGCGGCAAGGTCGAGGAGGCTAGAGGTGCTGCCGCATTGGCCGTACACCGACAGCACCGCGGCCACACGCCCCACGCGGGCCTCGCACCCTGCCGGCTTCAAGGAGAGCTCACACCAGATGACCTTCCCGGTTGACGTGCGGACTGCCCCCCAGTCGTGCGCCATCGCAGCGATGAGGTGCAGACCTCTACCGCTCTCAGCACTGTCCGCACAGGCCTCACCCAAAGGCGCTGCGGGCAGGGCAGGACTCCGGTCATGGACCTCAAGCCGGACTCGCCCCTCCCTCAGTTCAAGAACGAGCGAGGCGGCAACGTCCCGACCGACATGCTTGATGACGTTGGCTCCCAGCTCGGTAGCGACGAGTTCAGCCTCCTCCGTCACGGCTGACGCACCCCACGAGCCGAGCTGAGATCTCACCGCCCGGCGCAGCTCGGACAGCTGGGCCGGCGCCGCTTCGAACGGCACCACATAGCGATGACAGGCATCCTCGCCCTCGCAGTGACACATGCCGACTCTCCCCTCACACCAGGACGGATCCGCGCCCACCGCATCCGAACGGCGACGCTGCGTAGTGTTCCGAGGTTGAGTATGTCAGCGAGAAGTCTCGCCATGTAACTTCTCACAGACCTCGATCGGGTGAATCCACCGTGCCTAACCTCGCCTGGCTTTAGCCTTGTTGCACGCGCAGCCCGTGGTTTGCAGCCAGGAAAAGAGCCTTCGATGCCCGTCAGGACGACCACCACGCGTCGCCGCCAGCTCGGCGCGATGATGCGGAAGCTGCGAGCAAGCAAAGGCATGACCCTTGAGGAAGCTGGCCGACTGGTGGGCGTATCGAAGGCCACCGTCAGTCGGTACGAGACTCAGGAGGGCCCAGTGAAGTGGCCCATCGTCGACGCCCTGTGCCGACAGTACGACGCGACGGAGGCCGAGCGGTGCACAGTCGTGGCTCTCGCCAAGGACGCGAAACGGCAGGGCTGGTGGGGGCCGTTCAGCGATTCGATCCCCGCCGACATGAACCTCCTCCTCACACTGGAAGACGAGGCGGCGCGCGAGGACCACTTCTCCTGCATGTACGTACCAGGACTCTTGCAGACGCGGGGGTACAGCACCGCGATTCAGCAGGCCAACGAGATGCGCCTGGCGCCAGAGGAAGTCGAACGGCTCGTCGACATCCGTATGAAGCGCCAGGAGATCCTCGCCCGAGAACGTCCTCCGCACCTCTGGGCCATCCTGGACGAGTCGGTCATCCGACGCGTGGTCGGCTCGCCCGCGATCATGCGGGAGCAGCTCGATCACCTCCTCAGGGCGAACGAGTCGCCGGGCGTCACCCTCCAGGTCCTCCCGTTCTCCAAGGGCGCACACGCGGCGGCTCTGGGAAGCTTCGTCATCCTGGGAGGGGCGGAACCCTCGCTCGATGTCGTCTACGTAGATCTCCATGTCGGCTCTGTTTTCATGGAGAAGGACCACGAACTCGACCGGTACCGGCTCGCGTTCGACTACCTGCGCGCGCAAGCGCTGGACATGGGCGCGTCATCAGCTGTGATCGAACGCGTCTGCAAGGAGATCTGAAGCATGCCTTCCACCTCGTCCAGCGACACCCCGATCTGGTTCAAATCCTCACACAGCGGCGGTAATACAACTGAATGCGTAGAAGCCGCGCGCCTCAGCGAGGCAACGGCGATACGCGACTCGAAAGCCGTCGAAGAGGGCTCTCTGCTCTTCCGGCCGACCTCATGGGCTTCCTTCGTGTCGGCCCTTCAGGATGGACACCTTGAGGCATGAACCGTTATTGATCACGCCTTGACAATTGATCTGCCGACCCAGCGGGTGCACTTCGGGATGCGATGCGGGCGCGTTCCGTGCGTCTGTGCCTTCTGCCCTTACCCGCTGTCGCTCAGCTTCGCCGTGAACTCTTCGTACGGCACGGCGTGGTGCCATGCCGCATCACGGATGACGGAGTATCGGACGACCTCAGCCGGCTCGGTGATCAACTCGACGTCCACGAGGTGGTCCTCGTCGTCGAAGCGGAGCTTCGCGGCAAGTCGACTGTCGAACAGCCAGTAGTCGTCGGCCGGGAGTTGGAGACGATCGGCATCCACTCGCCATACGTTCCGAATGTCCTCCCCCAGACCACTGTTCCGCTTCGCGTTGTTGAGGAGGTAAAGCTGTCCTGTGGTCGGCGGCTGATCAACGATCCGCACCCGCTCGACACGCTTTCCCTGCGCGGTCTGGGAACGGATCAGCTCGCAGTACGGATCCTCCACGGGCCAGTCAACACTGCCGGTCTCGACGAACTGGCTGTAAGTGTCCGTGGCTTCGTCACTGGCGAAGCGTCGCCGGGCCTCCAACCGCCAAGCCGAGTGCCGAAACGTACGGAAGAGCCCCTCGAACTCGTCCAGGCCGATGATCCGAGCCTGACGGGTCGGGCCCTTCGGCGTCCAGTCGACCAACAGTTCACGCGGGACGACCCCCGCCACCTCGCCCTCGGCCAGGCGCTGGAGCTGGCCGATATCGTCGGCAGCGGTCGACGGCGGTCCGTGAACAATGGCCTCTCCACTCGCCGCGTCCTCATGGACAGATGAGCTTCCCGTGCCACCGCTACCCGTGACGCTGGGCCTCAGATGCCGTGCCATTACAGCCTCCTCTCACTTCGAAGGGTGTTCCGCCCGCCGTTCAAAGGTTGGCCGCCGGACCGCATGAATGCCGAGGGGATCACCGGCATCACCGCGCCGCTCACGAAACTGTTCGCGAACATCGGCCGCGGCCGTCGAATCGGTCACCCGACCATGAACGGCATGACCGAGTCGGCCAGGTACAGCGCCCCTTCCGAAGCATTCAGTGCCCGTGGAAGCCGAGCTGAATACCCGCAGTCGGCAATCGATCGGCAGGCGATCTACCCCTTCATCCCCGCCACCTGCCGCGACCGCTCCTGCAGCTCGCGTGCGGCTCGGATCTTGCCGTACGGCGCGATGCGCTTGCGCATGGTGGTGAAGTGCTCGTCACCGCGCGCCGAGGAGAGCCCTACGTAGTCGTCCAGGAAGGTGCCCCACGTGGTGCAAGCCTCCTCGATATGGCCGAACTCGAACTGCCGTTGAGCCATGACCGCATTGGCGTGGAGTCGCCCCTGCCTCTCCTGCTTGGGCTGCGCGCGGAGTGAGGTCTTCAGCGCTGCGATAGAGCCCGGCAGGTCACGTGTCTCGTACAGAACGTGGGCCACGTGGAACTGGTAGGCGGCCTGGTCGTAGCCTCCGATCGACTGCCGCCTGGAATCGGCTCGGGAGAGCGCGGACTCCGCCTCGCGCAGCCTTTCAAAGGCGGCGCGCCGGTCTCCGACCATCGAGGAGGCGTGGGCCTGCTGGCCGCGGAGGAAGGCCACCAAGCGAGGCCCTGCGTCCGGTGCCACCTCAGCTGCCGAGTCGGCGAGCTCCAGGGCCCTCCGGCCGTACCGCAGATTGGATGCCTGGAGGCTCATGCCGCGCAACGTACGGCAGTACGTCACGTGGTCGGATGCTTCCTGCGCGAGGCGCAACGCCTTCACGTAATACTGCTGGCCGAGACCGTGAGCCCGCTCGTACATGGCCATCCAGCCGGTGAGGTAGGTCAGGTCGGACGCTGCGGAGAGCATGTCGCGTCGTACCGGTCCGGTCGCGGAAGCCCGCAGGTACGGCGCGACGGTGTTGACGAGAAACGCAGCGGCCATCGGACGAGCGTGTCCGGCGCCGAGCTCGTCGAGAATCTCCGCGATGCGGTCCGTCATCGTGCGGACGGTCGCCACCTCTGCCGCGCCGATGCGCCCGGTCGGCCGGACGGCACGTTCCCGTTCCTCGGCGTAGGCCTCACCCGCGAAGAGAGGGACGGCAAGGGCAGCCGAGTACAGGCCTGCTGCGACAACTCCGCGCCGTGAGGGGTCCATGTCAGCCCTTCCGAGGTCCAAGAGGGAGTCTGTGGTGTCCGCGGAGTTCGCTGCCGGGCCCGGCTCCGGCAAGCGCAGGCCCGCTTCGGCGTAAGTCACCGGGCGGCCGAGCTTCCGTTCGAGCACTTCGACGATCACTGGCCGGACCTGCGCTCGCGGCTGCGTCCCGCTCAGCCAGTGCGAGACGGCGGACTGGTCGTACCTCAACGCCAGGCCCGCTTCTCCGGCCGTGCGGTTCACCGCGTTCGCAAGCTGCGTCCGGGACCATCCAGCCTGTTCAAGGAGGTTCTCAAGGCCTGAGTTGCGGTTGCTCCTAGGTGGCACGGGCACACCAACTCCCCGGAAATTCATGGCTTTCACGGTTACGCCTGTCTCCAACGGTACCGGGATGAGCACGGCGCGCAGTTATCTCTACACAGAACGCGATCAAAAGCGGCCATGAGCGGAGATTCCTAGTGACCGACGTGATGAAGACAGGCGCAGGCCGCCCCAGGGCGGTAGCGGCAGGCGAGGAGGCGGACACGGAGGACGAGGTGCGGCGCGTACTCGCCTTCCGGCTCGGTACGACCACTCGCTCGGAACTCGACGAGGCGGCAGCCTCCTTGCGCCGTCGGGCGGTAGCCGTTGCCGGCGCTCTGTCGGTCGGAGCGCGAGGCATGAGTGGGGCTGACCGTGGCTACCTCCTGGAGGCCACCCACCTCCTCGACAACCCTCCGGCTCCGGACGCCCTGTCGCATGAGGTCCACTGCCATGTCCGAGCGCTGGCCCGGGTTCTCCGGAAGCTCGCCGCGATGAACGACGCCGAAGATGCGGGAAGGGCGATCTCGTCCCGACCTCCCCTTCCTGTACGGCCGGTACCAGGGCGAGGGCGAGGTACTGGCCGGTGAGCGAGCGGACCTGGCAGATCGGGTACGTCGTCTGCCTCGCCGCCATCGGCTCGTCGATCATCGCGGCGGTGTGGTCAGGCCGGTAGCCGGGCACCGCGCCCCTCCACGCACCGCAGGCCTGAATGGCACACCCCATCCAGCCTCACAGACTCCCGCCCGGCTGTCTCCATGGACGGTCGGCAGCCGGGCGGGGCCAGGAGCACGACGGTGCGGAGACCGAATCTCCGCGACATCAGCACCGAAAGGGACTCTCCCATGAACGGAAACCTCTACGCACTGCCGCTCCCGTCGGCCGACGCCTTCGCCGCCTACTGCGGCGGCAACGCCGGTGGCTCCAACGAGACCTGCGTGAGCCTCGCCGCGATCCCCGGGGCGGCGGCCTCTTTCGTCATCCGTGACAGCAAGCCCGAGGGTGCGGGCAAGGAGCTGCGCTTCACCGAGGCCGAGCTCGACGACTTCGCCACCGGGTGGGTCAGGACGAGGGGCCTGACGCTCTAATCTGGCTCCCTTCCTGAGCACGAAGCACCACGTAGTGGGCCGGACCGGACAGTCTCCGGACCGGCCCTTCTCCCCCAGCGAAGGGCGCAGATGACCTGGTCAGGGCATTGGCACGGATATGGTCCGTGGACCGGCAGCAGGGACGCGTACGGCCAAGAGGCACTACGCCGTCCGGGTGTGGAACTGAACTCCGAACAGACCCGGGCCTTCGTCGCCTCGACGCTGCCGCCCCTCATGACCGGCCATTGGCTCATGCGGCAGAACCAGACGGCTACAGACCGCACCTGGACCCGTGTCGTGGCTGCCGTCACCTGGCTGAAGAGCACGTACGAGGCGAATCCCCCTGCGGAGAGGGACGACGGCGGCCGCGCCTACGTCACCCTGGAGCACAAGATCGCGCACGCGCTGGACTCCCTTCCCCGAGGGGTCGACGTCTGCTGGGTGCACTACACCAAGTCCCAGAGCCTGGTCTCCTTCTCGGTGGTGTGCTGCCTCAACCACCACCACCCCGGTCTCCCGTGCCCCCTCCCGCCCGCCTGACCTCCGTACCCCTCCGGTGACGTGAAGCGAGGAAGCCATCCGTGTCACTCAACCTCTTACTGCCCGAACCGGGCGTGACAGCGCTCCTGACCTCTTGGCCGGACGAGCCATGCGTGTACGAACGCGAGGCCGGCGAGCTCGACCGTGTGATCAACCCGGAGACCATCGACCACTACCTGGACACCGGGTGCGTGCCCGCCGACGAGATCGCCGTCGTGAGTGACGGCACGGCACTGCACCCCGACCGCCATCGCACGGCGGGCCGGACCGACCCGGCGAAGCTGCGGAGCCTCTACGAGGACGGCCACACGATCCGGCTCGGCAACCTGCAGCGGGTCGTCCCCTTCCTGGCGGACGTCTCCCGCGGCATTCAGCAGGAGACCGGTTACAGCAACTACTCCCACGCCTTCGTGACCCCGCCCGGGAGCCAAGGGCTGCTCCACCACTGGGATCAGCAGATGGCCGTGATCGTGCAGATCGCCGGCGTCAAGCGATGGCAGCTCTGGCGGCCGAAGTTCCCCGCGCCGATGCGCGAGCACCAGGAGTCCTTCCGTGTCTGGCAGCCCGACTTCATCCCGGAGTGGGAAGCCGTGGGGCCCGATCGGGAGGTTGACCTCCGGCCGGGTCAGTCCCTGGTCCTGCCGAGAGGGTGGGTGCACAACCCTCATACGCTCGACGCGCAGGACCGCAGCATCCACCTGACGTTCGCGATCCGGGAACGCACGCCGCTCTGGGTCGCGGAGAAGCTCGTCAGCTGCGTGATCGAGAAGGACGCCTTCCGACGCGTCATCCTTCCCCGCGACTTCACGGGGCCACAGCTGCCCCGACATGTGCGGGACATCCGGCAGGCCCTGGTCGAGCACCTGGCCGGTCTCGATGTGGACGACTTCGCTCGGCTCCTGGCCCGAACCGCCGTATCGGAGAAGGAGTACACGACGTGATCCGCTGAGCGAGGAGCCGACCAAACCGGGCGGCGTGATCGGCAGCACGAGCTGCCTCACGCCGCTCCGGTGTCACTGCGGCGTACTCAGAACCGGTCGACCTTCTCGCCGTCCGGGACCTGATAGCAGCCGGACACCACCATCAGGTCCAGGCTTGCGTCTTACCCTTCGCGAAGTGGGTTCGCCCTGTCCACACCCCGACTGGAGCTTCAGGGCGTGGATCCAGCCTCAGGGCGGAAGCACGCTGATTGAACGGTGACCTCAATTTGGGCCGGATCGTCGCTCTGCCTGCCATGGAAACGGGCATCGACGGAGAATTTCCCATCGGTCGAATCGGCGACAATTTGCGGACTCTTCCCCTGACTATCATCTGGGCCGTCCTTTACAATCTTCCACCCCTTCTTGGGCAGCTGGCCCCGCAATCTGCCCATCGCTTCTTCCAGCTTCTCAGCGGGAGGCCCGTAGACGCCCCAGGGGTGATGTGCCCGAACGGTTCCTCCCTCACACGGAGAGATCATGGCACCCGCTTCGGTCATCTTCGCTTTCAGCGAAAGGATCTCCAGGATCGAGCTCGAAACCTTCTCGACCTCGTCCTGCACTTCGGAACTGGCACGCACCGGAGCGTCGGCGCCATTCTCGTTCATCCCGGAACACCCCAAAAGAAGCGAGCAGAAGAGGATTACGCAGGCTGCAGCCTTGCGTGTCTTGCTAGTCATGCTGGACTCGATCATATTTTCCCGCAATCACGGCCGCTTGATTTCTGAGGCTGGTCGATTCAGGATCCCAAAACCCACCGTGATCAGCCGAGTCGCTCTTCATGATGTTTCCGCCGAAACCTTCGTCGGTAGGGATCGTGAGATTGTCGCCGAGTCCGACCAAGCGGCCTCCCTGACGGACGATTTGGTCGTCACCGGGCCCTCCCATGGCCCACACGTGCTGAGCGCCGATTCCCAGATCCGCCGCATGGTCGGCCTGCACGCCGGGGCTGCCAACAACGATCACATCATCAGCAATACGTGGGGTCGGCCCGAATTCCCCGACCGGCCCGATGTCGGACTGGGCGGCAACGCCCACAACAGTGGTTCCATAGCTGTGCCCAATAAGCGTCGTGTGGCCTGGGTTTCCGGGGTTGATTTCATGCGCGGCCCTGTTTCCTTCCATGAAGCTGCGCAGCGTCGGGCCGGCATCTTCTGCGTACGACCCGCGAGTGGCTTCGCCTACTACCTTGTCGGGAGCGTCGTAGTCGAGCCAAGTGATAGTGGAAAAGCTTTTATCCGGAGCCATCATTCCACTTTCCGCCCACAGCCTCTCGCTCCTACCCAAGTCACCCAAGCCAGGGCCCTCAGCGATCTTCTCGATGTTGGCTTTAGTCCCCGGCACATATACGGCCGTATGGTCTGCGGTGTCAGGGTTCCCGTTCGCCAGGATGATTTTTCCGTCAGAGTGACCCACAGGGTCGTAGCCAAGCAGGTACGCTTCGGGGAGGCCTCGCACGCCGGTCCGGTCGAAGCGGTCCTGGATCTGGTCCATCCCCTTGAGGTAGCCCTCTAGCTCCTTTTTCCTGTCGCTGTATCTGTCGTCCCACGCCATGTACTCGTCGGATTGCACCCTGACCAGGCCTCTGGCGGTGTTGATGTACGTGTACTTCGTCGGCGCGGCCGGGATCGCCTTCAGGGCCTGTTCGTACTCGCCGCGCTTCTCCGCGAAAACCGTGCGGTTGGCCTCGTCACGCGTCACGGCGGGCAGCCCGTCCAGTGCTCCGATCGAAGCAGCGTTCAGGGCGAGGTGCGCCGACTGCTCCTCCGCGCTGAGCCCCTTCCACCAGGCCGCGTTGTCCTTCGGGCTGCCGTCCTTCGGGGGCTCCGGCAGGGAGTCGAGGTAGGCCTTGCCCGCCTCGCGGACTCCGCCCGTGTCCGACTGCGCGTCCGCCCAGTCCGGGTGGGAAACCTCCAAGTCGTCGTCGGCCTTCAGTGCGCGCAGCTTCGGCGCCCACTTCGTGTCCGCGTCCGTGGCCTCTTCCAGGGCGTCGGCGATGCGGTTCGCGTAGGCCATCGCCCTGCCGTAGTACGGGTTCGGGTGGATGTTCATCGCCTGGCGTTCCAGCGCGTCGGACGTCGGGCTGCCTCCCGCGCTCCCGGTCACCGTGCCGCCGTCCGCCGTCTTCTCGTCACCGGGCTTCCTGCCCGCCGGATACGAGACGGAGCCGTTCGCGTTCACCGTGCAGCCGTCGGCCCGTGCGTCTTCCATGGCCGCTTCCAGCTTGCGCTTGGCCACCGCGATGTCGAAGGCGAAGCCGTTCAGCGCGGTGCTCACCAGGCCGCACTCGGTCTGCGTGTAGTGGAAGTTCCTCGAGAGGCTCTTCAGTTCCTCGACTGCCGCCTTCGCCGCTTCGCCCTCCAGCTGGTTGCGGAGTTCCACACTGATCCGGTTGTCGAGCGCGTCCTTGGCCTCGGAGGCCATGTCACCGGTCGTCCGATAGCCGTCCGCGGCCTCTTCGTACTCCGACGGCTTGAAGGCTTTGAGCGTCGCAAGGTCCATGACCGGGCTCACTTCTCCTTCGCCTGGCCACCGACGGGCTCGGTGTCCCCGTATTTCACCTTGAGCTTCTCCAGCTCCGCCTGAGCTTCCTCGTCGGACTTCGACAGATCGTGGCCCGCTCCCCGCAGAAGTCCACCCAACGCTTCACAGCGGCCGCTCACATCGCTCACGTACTTCTTCCACGAGGCGTAGAGCTCCTTCTGTGCCGCCGCGCTCTGCGACCCGGTGGTGTCCCCCAGCCCCGTCTGACCGTCGGCGAGCTTCGCGAGCGCCTTGCCGACGCCGTCCTTGAGGCCGGCGACTCCCTCACCGGCCTTGACCCACGTCTTCCTGTTCGACTTCAGATCACCCGAAGTCGCGCCGCCCGTGGTTCCGCCCTCCGCCGGGGCCTGGTTCAGCTGCATCTGCGCCGAACCACTCACCGCGACATCAGCTTTGATTTGCTCCCATTCGTCCCACGCCACCGTAGAAGTTCTCCCCGTCGTCCCCGATATCCCCGTTTCCCGTAGCCCCGTTCCCGGGCGCCTCGGGTTGAGCCGACATGATCTCCGGCTGCCGTGGGCCAAATCAAATGCGGCCCTGTTCCTTCCGTGTTCTCCCTGTTCTCCCTGCTCCAGATCCTGGTGGTGGGTCGGAACCCTGTCCGCCCGGTCACTCGTCCTACAAGCGGGACCAAGCGGATGGGAAGACATGGCGGAGCAGGCAGACCCCGGTGGGGCGGCGGTGGCGGGGCAGGAAGTCCCGGGAGCGGCAGACGGCCGGCGGGGACGGGTCCTCGCCGTGCTTGCCGTGGTGCTGGCCGGGGTGATGGCGTTCCACCGGGGTGTACCCAACGCCGTCGGGCGGGTCGGGAGTCTGCTGGAGTCCTTTCTGCCGTGGGCCGGCGTGGTCGTCGTTCTGCTGCTGGTGCTCGCCCTGGTGCGGCGGTCCGCCGTCACCCTGGTGGCGGTGCTGCTCCCCGTGGGGGTCTGGGTGCATCTCTTCGGCGGTTTGCTCCTGCCCGGTACGGAAGGCAAGGGGCGCGAGCTCGTCGTCGTCCAGCACAACGTCAGTGACGAGAACCCTGATCCTGCCGGGACCGCCCGGGCGCTGGTCGGGACCGGCGCCGATCTCGTCGCGCTGGAGGAGCTGGTGGTTCCGCAGCTGTCCGTGTACGAGAAGGCTCTCGCCGCCGACTATCCGCATCATGTCGTCCGGGGCACCGTCGGGCTCTGGTCCAAGTACCCGCTCAGCGGAGAGCGGGCCGTCGACATCAAGCCGCCGAGCATCGCGGAAGGGTGGAGCCGTGGCGTGCGTGCCGTCGTCGATTCGCCGTACGGGGACGTCGCGGCGTACGTCGCCCATCTGCCCTCCGTCCGGGTCGGCGCGGGTGGGCTCGCGTCCGAACGGAGAGACGAGAGCGCCGAGTTGCTCGGGCGTGCCATCGCCGCCGAGAGCGTCGACACGGTGATTCTGCTCGGGGATCTCAATGGGACCGTGGAGGACCGGGGGCTGGAGCCTCTCACCTCACGCCTGAACGTGGCCGAGCGCGGCTTCGCCTTCAGCTTCCCCGCCTCCCTCCCGCTGGCCCGGATCGATCAGGTCCTGGCCCGCTCCGCCACCGTCGGCCACATCCGCACCCTGCCCGCCACCGGCAGCGACCATCTGCCCGTCGCCGCCCGCCTCCTCCTGAGGTGAGTGCGCGGCTCGGAGCGCGTCGGCCCTCCGTACCGCCTCGACGCGTTGCCTCCAGGTCATGTCCTCGGGGAAGTCGTACGTGTCCGTGTCGACCATCCAGCTCGCGTACGCCGCCGCCCTGCGGCACTCCACGCACAGCGTCTCGTCGCCCAGCGGGCGGAAGACGTGCTCCTCCCCCTCGCCCGCGCAGGCGATCAGCTCCCTGACGGGCGGTGGGGGCGGCGGAGCGGGCAGCGGGGGCACCGGGCATTTCTGGATCAGACGGTGGCGCAGGAAGCCCACCGCCGAGTGCACCCCTCCCTCGGGCCTGGCGGCCAGGAGCGCGTGCCGTACATCCTCTTCCGACAAGCCGCCCTCCAGCCACTTCACCGCCTCCACCGCCAGCCCGCGCGCCTCCCGCACCCCCAGCAACAGGTCGCGGCGTGTGTGGCGCAGCGACAGCAGCAGCCGTTCCGCCTTGGCCAGTTGGGAAGCGGGGTGGGGTGCCGGGGCGGGGTAGGGAGGCGGGGCCGCATGAGGTGCCGGGGCCGCGTGGGGTGCCCCGGTGGAATCGGCCGCAGAGGGTTGGACTTCCCGCGTCGGTTCCGGTGTCGGCTCCGGTTCCGGCCTCAGCCCCGGTACCGGTTCCGGTTCCGGTTCTGGCCTCAGCCCCGGCCCCGACTCCGGTCCCGGTCCCGGTCCCGGTTCCGGTCCCGGTTCCGGTTCCGGCTGCGCTCGGCGCTGCTCCGGTCGTTCCGCTTCGGAGGGTGGGTGGGGAGTGGTCTTATCACTGTGGTCTTCCTCCGGTTCATAGCCACCGGCCGCCCGGGGAGCCGGTCCGCCGACCGTCGGATACCGCTTACCCGGCGGCGGAGGCGAAGCGGCAGCGGCAGCGGCAGCCGCCACTCCCGGCGTGCGCCCGCCGTCCGGCTCCAGCGTCGCCCGTACGATCCTGGCCTCGTCGCTCGTCAGCGGCGTGTTCGTGAACAGCTGCTCCGTCGCCCAGCGTCCGCCATCGGCCTGGGCCCGCCACTCGTGGACGTAACCGTGCTCCACCAGTTGCTTCTTGGCCAGTTGGTAGGTGCGGCCCTTGATCTCCAGTTTCCGTGCCAGCTCGCCGAGCGGGCGGTCCGTGGCGGAGTCGGGGAGGCCCTGGACGTACAGGAGGAGGACTTTCGCATCGCTGTTCATACGCCGGTCGCGTACGACCGTGTGCGGGGCTTTGGTCCAGCCCGATGAGGGCGCGATAACATGACGCAGCATTTCTAGTGGCCTCTTTCCACTGGGGGTGTTAGGCCCTCGGGTGGGTGTTGACGCACCTCCGGGGGCCGCCCTATGCCCGCCTACGTGCGCGCACAGAGCGTGATGTCGTCGTCACGGTACCGCACGCTCTCGACCTGCTACGACGTCCGCGAAAAGTGCGCCCCCGCTCACCACCCGGCTCGCAACCGGACTACCACCGTGCGCCGTTGCGCCAGTCGTTCCCTGCTACAGATCCGTGAGCCAGGCATGCCCCGGGTGTACGCGGGCGAGCAGCTCCGCCAGAGTCGCGCGCTGCGCCCGGGTCAGGTGCGGGACGGTCACGTCGAAGTCCCTCTGATCTTTCGGGCGGCCGTGCTTGGCCTTGAACAGGAGTACGAGTTCGGGTGCCAGATACGGGATGCCGTCCTGGGCGTGGTGGACGATCTCTCGGTACGGGAGCCGGATCCCCTCGTCCCGTCGGCAGATCCAGGTGTCGCCGTCGTGCGGTTCCCGGAACACGTCTAGCAGGTAGTTGCCGGTGGCCGGATCGCGGAGCCAAGTCTGGTGAACGGCGGCCAGTGTCTCCGGCGGGGCGTCCTCCCAGATCCGGCCGCTGCCCGCCGCATCGAAGACGTATCCGGGGAAGCGGCCGCGGACCTCGGGAAAGCCCGCCTCCGGAATGGCGATCTCGATGTCCCCGTGTACGCGCGTCTGCCCGCCCCGGAACAGGTCCAGCGCCCAGCCCGCCGCCACACACCACGGCGTGCTGATCCCGGCGAGCCGCCGCGCGACCTCACCCGGAGTCCAACTGGACGACCACCTGGCGTCGAGGCCTTCGATCTCTTCGGGTGACAGTTCGATGCCGCCGCCCGGCAGTTGCTCGCTCATCGCAGGAAGCTACAGGAAGCTACCCGCGGACACCGACGCCCGGGTCAGGACGTCGGTGACGGCGCATAGTGGTCCGCGAGGCTGATGGCCAGGTCACGGAGGTGAGCCCTGACTTCGGCGGGGCCGTGCACGGTGATGGCGCTGCCGAACGGCAGGAGTGCGCGCACGTCCTCCAGACGCAGGAAGCAGATCGTGACCGTGCGGCCGGTGGCGGATTCTTCATGGTCGCCCGGGATGAGCCGTAGGCCGAAGATCCGCTGCGCACGCTCGATCTGGGTCTCGTCGATGGTGGCGCTGACCTCTATCGCGTGGCGGTCTTCCCACTGCTCGATGAGCGCCGCGGCGACGGTGGCCAAAGTCTGGTTCTCGCGGATGCGACGGGGCTGGTCGACTTCCTTCCACGTCGTGATGCGTTCGAGTCGGTACATCCGTGCCACTCGGTCGCGGTCGGCGACGAGGTACCAACTGCCGGCCTTGGCGAACAGTCCGTAGGGATCCACGACCAGGTCGCGTGGGTATGGCTCGGGTGGCCGTAGCTCGCGTGGACGTGGCTCGCGTGGGCTGTCGTACTCGATCCGTAACCGGCGGCCCCGCCGCACCGCGCCGATCAGCGAAGCCGGAGTCGTGCCGGAAGCTCGTACCTGACGCCAGGGGCGGCTGTCCACGTGCACTACGTCGGTGAGCGGCAGGTGCTCGCGCACTCGGCGTGCCTGTGCGGCGGAGGCGGAGATCTTGGAGAGCGCGCGCCGGCTCTCCACCGACACGTCGAGCTCCGCGCGTTGCTTCTCATCCAGCCCGGTGAGCGACAGATGATCACGTTCGCCCGGTGTCAGTCGCGTGAGGTCGAGCCCGGCCCCGGGCAGCATGGTCACGCCTCCGAGGCGGCCCCGGTGTGCGGATACCGGCAGACCGGCGTCACGGAGCCAGTTCAGGTCCCGGTTGATGGTTCGAAGGGACACTCCGAGCGCCGAGGCGAGCTCCTGTGTCGTCACGGCATCCCTCGATTCGAGGAGCAGCATCAGGGCGAAGAAGCGGTCTGGGGTCACACACCGACTTTTTCAGAAATGGCGACAGGATGCGGCGCATATACCGCTCAGGCTGGTGGACGCGTACCCACGAACGAACCGTGAAAGGGAATGATCATGACCGCATCCGTCGTGTCCATCGTCTACGTGAACGACTCCGCCGCCGCAGCTCGTTTCTACGGCGACCTCCTCGACTTGAGCCCGTCGTTCGAGACCCCGGGATACAGCGCCTTCGACCTCGGGCCGGGTGCCGACCTCGCCCTGTGGTCCGGCCAGTTCGATGATCTGTCGCCGGACGTCCCGCGCACCAGTGAGGTGTGCCTGGCCATCGACGGTGGGCCCGACGAGCTCAACGCGACCTTCCAGCAGTGGCGGTCCAAGGGGGTCACCATTCTGCGCGAGCCCCATGACGCGGGGTTCGGGCTGACCTTCCTCGCAGCCGATCCCGACGGGAACCGTATCCGCGTCGCACCGCAGGACTGAGAGACCGCAGTGCGGCAGGCGCGCACGACAGGCGTCGCGCCTGCCGCCGTCCGACTTCGCGAGGGACCGTCGACAAGCTCGCCGCTCGCTACCACGCCGGACTCCGCCTCGCACCGTCACGCCCGCCGCGAAGATGGCGAGTGCCGCCCATACATTCGATACGGCAGGTCCCCTCTCACTCCGCACGTGACAGACAGGGCCTAACACCGACGGTTCGTCAGCGCGGTCACCGCGTCGACCAGGCCCTCCCACGCCTGCCGCGTGTCGGCCGTGTCCGGGTGCCGGGTGGCGAAGATGTCGAGCGCGGAGACCATGTCGTCCAGCGCCCAACGGAGTTCGTAGTACGCGAGCAGCTCCGGGTCCGGGTGGTGGCCGGTGAGTTCGGCGTAGCGGGACAGGTCCTCCTGGGTGTCGGTGGCGAGCCAGAGGTCGCGTTCCGGCGGTGCGAGGGCGACGGTGTCCCAGTCGACCAGGAGGGTACGGCCGCCGGGATCCAGGACGTTGCCGGGGTGGGGTTCGCCGTGGGTGACCACGGTGGCGGCGGTCGACGCGTCGGACATGAGCTGCGCCGTGCCGCTGTCGTAGCGCTCCAACGTCGACCGCAGGGCAGTCGAGTTGACGGTCAGCAGAGCTTGGCAGCGTTGCGCGTACGGGCCCGCGTCCGCGCGGAAGCGCTGCGGATCGGCCAGCGCCGCTCCGATCGCCGCGCGGCCCGGCAGCGCCGGGTCATGGGACGGGGCCGTCAACGGGGCGCGTGTCGCGTGCAGTTGGGCCAGTCGCTTCACCAGCACCCCTCGCGCCCCGGGGCCCAGCGCCTGGCCGAAGTGGCCGGTGGGTGCTTCCACGTACGGGAAGACGCTCACGGCGTACCGGTCGGTCAGACGGAGTAGCGTCTCGCCGCCGCCGGTGCGCAGCGGTGCCACCAACGCCGCCTGGTCGAGGGCCGATTCGAGCGTGGCGGCCGTGTCCATGGCGCGACTCAGGCCCGTCCACGCCTCGGCCGCGTCGCGCCCGCAGTGCGGCTTGTGCGCGAGGTCGGCGACCGTGACGAAGGTCCGCCGGCCTTCCGCGTCGGCCGCGACCCAGTGGTGGTCGCCGAAGCCGACCGGGGCGTGGGTGAGTACGACGGGTTCGATGCCCCAGGCCCCGAGGGCGGCGGCCAGGACGGTTTCGTCGATATCGGTCGGACGGTCCTTCATACGGGACACCGTAGTGGCCCTCCGGGGAGGACCGGGGTGGCCGGCTCCACCCACTGCCGTCGCCCTTGCCCGCCACCCCCTCGGCTCCTGCCTCTCGGCTCGCCTCTCGCCCTCGCCTCCTTACACGCTTTGTACACGCTCTCATCACAATTCCGCTTCGCTTCCGACATGCCCCTGATGTACGCCCGGCCGCGCTGCGAATATCGGCTGCTCCACAGCACAGCGTTCGGCCTTGGGGGCAACACATGCAGACGAGGAAGCAGTCACGGCGGCCCGGGCGCGGGTTCCTCCGCATACGGATATCGGCCGGAGCGGGCGCGCTCGCGCTGATCCTGACGGGGTGCGGAGGCGATGACGGCACCACGGACGACCAAGGCGGGAAGGGCGCCGCGTCAGTCGGTTCTGCGGCCTCCGTGGATCGGGCGCTGGCGCTCATGGACGACGAGCAGACCATGGACGCGGGCAACAGCCTGGACGTGGACGTCCTCGACAACGACTCCGTCACCCTGGAGAACGGGGACCGGGCCGCGCTGCTCCACACCTACGACCCCGCCGAACTGACCCTGAGCATCGACACCGAGCCCGACCACGGTTCCGCATCGGTGTCCGGGACCACGGTCACGTACACCGCCGGGGACGGGTACGCCGGCGAGGACAAGCTCACGTACGAGGTCCTCGTCAAGGGCGCCGAGGTCCCCGCCGCCACCGCCGTCGTCCGCATCACCGTCACCGCCGCCGCCACCGAAACGACTCCGACTCCGGCCTCGAACGCCTCGGACTCCGCCCCTGAGGCGACGGACCCGGCACCCGCGTACTACAAGAACTGCGACGCCGCCCGCGACGCCGGAGCCGCTCCCGTCGAGGAGGGCGATCCCGGCTACGCACCCCACCTGGACCGCGACGGTGACGGCGTGGGCTGTGAGCCGTGGGGTGAGTCCTCCTCCTCCTCCTCCGACGGAAACGGTACGAGTGGTGGGGGTGGCGGCGGCAGCGTCTCCTACGCGAACTGCACCGCCGTACGGAACGCCGGCGCCGCCCCCATCCGGGCCGGGGACCCCGGCTACGGGCGGCACTTGGACCGTGACGGGGACGGCGTCGGCTGCGAGTGAGCCGCGATGCCCGCGCAGGGGCGGGAGGCGGGCGGGTGGGCGGGCTCGGGTGTGCCGGTGAGGCCGCCAGGCCCCGTGTCAGGCCCCCGCCCGCCCCGGGCCTGGCCGCCCGGACCCGCCCGGACCCGTCAGCACCCGTCAGCACCCGTCAGCACCCGTCAGACGAACTGGTCGAATCCCATCTTCATCACCATGCCGGAGACCACGAGCACCAGAACCACCCGGACGAATCCGGATCCCCTCTTCATCGCGGTACGTGACCCGATCATCGCGCCGACGATGTTGCCCACCGCCATTCCCAGGCCGAGGGCCCACAGGACGTTCCCCTGACAGGCGAAGACCGCTAGGGCTCCCAGGTTGGAGGAGGCGTTGATCACCTTCGCCATGGCCGCGCTCTCCAGGAACTGGGTCGCAAGGAGCGTGGTGAAGGAAATGATGAGGAAGGTGCCGACGCCGGGCCCGAAGACCCCGTCGTAGAAGCCGATGCCGACGCCCGCGACGAGGATCGCGGCGTTGCGGCGGCGCGGGGTGACGACGATGTTCCGCTGCTGGACCCCGAAGCCGGGCCGGAAGGCCACGAAGAGCGCCACCGTGATGAGCAGGCCCATGATGACGGGCCGGAAATAGCTCGCGGGAACGCTCGACGCGGACAGCGCGCCCAACGCGCCGAAGGGGATCGCCAGTCCCGCGGTCGGCAGCAGGATCGAGCGGTCCAGTTCGGTGCGTCGCTGGTACATGTACGCGGCGGTCGCGGTGCCCATGACCGCCGCGATCTTGTTC
Organism: Streptomyces sp. CNB091; assembly: GCF_000377965.1. Classification (NCBI taxonomy): domain Bacteria; kingdom Bacillati; phylum Actinomycetota; class Actinomycetes; order Kitasatosporales; family Streptomycetaceae; genus Streptomyces; species Streptomyces sp. CNB091. Next base: position 166,738 of record NZ_KB898998.1, on the reverse strand, counting down.
GTGCCGAGCGCCACCGCGGGCGAGTACGTGGGAAAGGCCAGTAGCAGTACCGGGATGAGCAGCACCCCGCCACCGCCGACCACCGCGTCCACCCAGCCCGCCGCGGTCGCGGCGGCGAGCAGGCCGAGCACTTCGTACAGGTCCACTCTTCCCTCCCTCCCTCCCTCACTCACTCACGTGACATGCCACCGGCGCACGCGGACAGAGCGGCCGGGTGCTGGCCGGGCGGGACGGTTGGCGCACGTTCTCGTGTTCCGGCGGGCGGTCGGAGGCGACCGGCGGGCCCGGCGGGGCTCATGGGCATCATGAGACTCGTGGGTCCGGCAGGACCCGTCGAACCGGTGGTTCCTGTCAGCGGTAGTCGTCCGGGTGGTCCTGCATCCAGGTGTTGATGCCGTCACGGGTGCCGACGATCTCGGAGAAGTACTTCTCCAGGTGTGCCTCGGACCGGTCGTCTCCCAGCGTGTCGAACAGGACCTTCATGTCGGCGAGCGGCTGCTTGAAGTGGCCGGGGCCCTTGTCGTCGGCCCGCATCGCCTCGTCCAGCTCGGTGAGTTCCCGGGTGACCCGGCCGAGGAAGTAGGCGCAGTCGCCCGCGCCCGGGGTGCAGGTGTCGTCGAGCGTCGCCTGGAGTGTCGCGAAGGCGCTGCGGACCAGTTCGGGGCCGGGCGTGACCACGGCGTTGGGCTCCTCCGCGGCGGCCTCCCGCTCGGCCTGGTCCGCGTTCTCGGTGTCCTCCGCGATCCGCTCCTGGTCCGCCGCCGGATCCGCGGACGCGGCCGGAACGTCCCCGTCGGGGCCGCCGCCGCTGGACGCCTGGGTGCAGGACACCAGCGCCGCGGCCACGACCACCGCAAGTGCCCCTGTACGCCAGCCGGTTCGGGCCGGACGGTGAGCGACGACCCGGTCACCCGGACCGGCGGCGGTACGGGCAGCGTTACGGAACAGCATGAGACCCCCCTCGTGCGAAGGGTCCAGACCCTACCCGGCCCGCACAGGGCACCGCGGCCCGCCCTCACGCGGGGAACCCCGCGATCGGCCAGGAGCGGTCACCCGAGAAACGCCGCCATCTCCCCGTACACCGCAGCCGTGTTGTCCAGGTGGGCGTCGTGGCCGGCTCCCGGGATCACGCCGATCCGCGTCCCGGGGTGCCGGGCCCGCATCCGGTCCGCCTCGTCCGGCTTCATCGCGCCGTTCTCGCCCCGTAGCACGAGGACCGGGCAGCGCACCGCGTCCCAGTCGTCCCAGAAGTGCCGGTGCGCGTTCTCCTGGACGGTGGCGACCATCACGTCCCGGTCGACCCGGGGGTGCAGCCCGCCGGGGCCCGGCACGAGCCCCGCCGCCCAGGCCCGGCCCGCGGGCCCGCCGCCGAAGAACACCTCGGCCGCCCCCGCGTCCGGGAACGGAACCGGCCACGCGTCGAGCCAGTCACCTATCTGTTCCGGCAGTCGAGGACTCGGCCCCGCCGGGCCCGCCTCGATCAGGACCAGCGCGCGGCACACCTCCGGGTGCGCCGCCGCCGTCAGCAGCGCGGTGAGGCCGCCCATCGACTGGCCGGCCAGCACCGCGTGCTCCCCCGCCAGACCGAACCGGCGCGCGACCGCGAGTACGTCGCGGACGTGCGCCGCCCGCGTCACGTCCCCGGGACGGCGGGTGCTCGCCCCGCTGCCCCGGGCGTCGAAGGCGATCACCCGGTGCGTGGACGCGAACCGGGCCGCCAGCGCCTCCCACTCGCCGGAATGACCGGCCAGGCCGTGCAGCAGGAGGAGGGGCGGGCCCGCGCCGCCGTGATCGGTGCAGGAGAGGCGTACGGGGCCGGTTCCGCCCGCCGCTTCGCCGTGCTCGACCGTCACCGTCGTCGTGACCGCTCCCACCCGACACCCCTGTCTCCGCGTCCGCCGCCCGCACTCCTCGGTCCGGCCCGCCCGGCGGCACCGTCGCCCCGAAGGCTAGCCTCGGACGGAGTAGGCAACCACAGGTGTGCAACCACAGGTGTACCGACGGCTCACAGGAAGCGATGGTGGCGGCGATGGTGAAGAGGGCGGTAGTGAGGATCCCGGCAGCGGCAGTGGCGGCGAGCGGGCTCGTTGGAGGCTACGGCGTCGCCCGGTGGACCAGGAAGCGGCCGCTCGGCGGTGTCGCGCTGGCCGCCGCCGGGTCCCTCGCCGCGTACGAGTGGAACCGCCAGGCGGGGCCCCGTGCCGCCGCCGGACTGACCGTCGCCTACGTCGCCGCCTTCGCCGGATCGCACCCGCTCGCCAAGAAGGTCGGCGCCTGGCCCGCCGTCTTCGCCGTCGCGGGCGGCGTGGCCGCAGCTTCCTGGGCCGTCACGCGGCGCGGCGCGAACCCCTGAGCCGATCGCCGGCCCGACCTCGCCGCCGAGGGCGGGCCGACGGGACGCCCAGCCACCCAGCCGCTCAACCACCCAACTGCTCAGTCGCTCAGCCGCTCAGTCGCTCAGCCACCCAACTGCTCAGTCGCTCAGCCGCTCAGCGCGTGCGACACCGTGTAGATCGCCAGGCCCGCCAGCGCGCCGACCACCGTGCCGTTGATCCGGATGAACTGGAGGTCGCGGCCGATGTGCGCCTCGATCTTCTTCGAGGTCTGGTCCGCGTCCCAGCCGGCCACCGTCTCGCTGATCAGCGAGGTGATCTCCGCGCGGTACGTCGTCACGACGTACACCGCGGCGTCCTCCAGCCAGCCGTCCAGCTTGCCCTGGAGCCGTTCGTCGCTCGACAGCCGCGCTCCCAGCGACATCAGCGAGGCGCGTGCCCGCAGCCGCAGTTCGCTGCGCTCGTCCTCCGCCGCCGAGAGGATCATCGTCCGTACGGAGGACCACGCCGAGGCGATGACGTCCTGGACCTCGCCGCGGCCCAGGATCTCCGACTTCAGCCGCTCCACCCGCGCCCGGGTGTCGGCGTCGCTCTGGAGGTCGGACGCGAAGTCGGTCAGGAACGTGTCGATGGAGCCGCGCGCCGGGTGCTCCGGCATGTCCCGCATCTCCGTGACGAACCGCAGCAGTTCCTTGTAGACCCGCTCCCCCACCCGCTTGTCCACGAACCGCGGGGTCCAGCCGGGGGCTCCGCCCTGCACCGCGTTCATCACCGAGTCGCCGTGCTCCACCAGCCAGTCGTGCGCCCGGACACAGACGAGGTCGACGACCTTGCGGTGGCCGCCGTCCGTGACGACCTTCTCCAGCATCTTGCCGAGGCCCGGGCCGACCTCCGCCGCGTCCGCGCGCCGGGTGATGGCCTCGCCGACCACCGCCTGCACATCGGAGTCCCGAAGGACGGTGAGCGCACCGCGCAGGGCCGTCGCCAGCTCGGCGGTGACCCGGTCGGCGTGGGCCGGCTCCGCGAGCCACACACCGAGCCTCCGGCCGACCCCCAGAGCGTGAATTCGGTCACGAATGACGTCTCCGGAGAGAAAGTTCTCGCCGACGAAGGAACCGAGTGACTGTCCCAGCTGATCCTTCTTGGTGGGGATGATGGCTGTGTGCGGAATGGGCAGGCCGAGCGGGCGCCGGAAGAGCGCCGTGACGGCGAACCAGTCCGCCAACGCGCCCACCATCCCCGCCTCGGCAGCCGCCGCGACGTAGCCCGGCCAGCCCTCCACGCCTGAGTTCTTCGCCCAGGTGGCCAGGACGTAGACGAGCGCGACGAGCAGAAGGAGGCCGGTGGCCGTGAGTTTCATGCGCCGTACGCCGCGCTGCTTCTCCTCGTCGGCGGCGGTGTACGCGAACGAGGCCAGCGGGCCCGCACCCGCCCTCGGCGCCTGCCCCGACGTCTGTGCCTGCGTCTGTGCCTGTGCCTGCCCCTGTTCCTGTGCCGGCGGCAGCGCCGCATGCTCCGATCGCTCCGACTTCTGCACCGCGTCCTCGCCCTGCTCCTGCTCGCCGGATCCGGTCCGTTCCATCCGCTCCACCCGTCCGCGTGCGCCTCGCCCCCGTGACGTACGCATTGTCCCTACCTCCCCTACTCCCGGGCCGCACGTCGAGTTCCCGACGGCCTGTCGCATCATGGGACCAGCACGATCATCACAAGGAGAAACACCGCACATGCCCAGGCGCCAGGGGTATGCCCTGCTCATCGCCCTAGTGGCGGGCACAGCCGTGCTCGCCGCCGCCGTCGCCTTCGGTACGGCGCTGCTCTCCGGCCACCGGTCGACACCGCTGCCGCCCGCCGAGACCCAGGCGGCGGCCCGCAACCCGGTCGCCCCCGCGACCTCGGGCGGCAGGTGGGTCACCACCTGGGCCGCCGCGCCCGTCCGTGCCGAACCGGGCACCGAGGACGGGCTCCCCGGGCGCACCATCCGTAACGTCGTGCACACCAGCATCGGCGGAGAGGTCGCCCGGATAACCCTGTCGAACCTCTTCGGCACGGGCCCCCTGGTCGTCGACCAGGCCACCGTCAACACCCGGCCGGTGACCTTCAAGGGCTCCGCCGCCGTCACCGTCGCGGCGGGCGGACAGGTCATCAGCGACCCGGTCGTGGTGCCCGTGGCCGCCGACTCCGACCTCCAGGTCGGCTTCCGCACCCCGCGGGCGGGCGGGCCGGTCACCTACCACCCCAACACGCACCAGACCTCGTACATGATCGACGAACGCGGCACCTGGAGCACCACCCACTGGCGCTATCTGACCGCCGTGGACGTCCGCAGCGAGAGCGCGCGCGGCGCGATCGTCGCCTTCGGGGACTCCCTGACCGCGGGCAGCGGCTCCACCACCGACGCCAACGCCCGCTGGCCCGACGTCCTCGCCGACCGGCTGGGCGGCCGGTACGGAGTCGCCAACGCGGGCATCGCGGGCAACCGGGTCGTGGGCATCGGCCGCGGCACCGGGGGCCAGTCGGGCACCGACCGGCTCGACCGCGACGCCCTGGCGGTCGCCGGGGCCCGGGCGGTCGTCGTGGCGCTCGGCATCAACGACGTACAGCAGCGCCCCCAGGAGGCCGACCCCCAGCGCATCGTCGACAGCCTGCGCGCCCTCACCGACCGGGCGCACGCGCGCGGGCTCACGGTCGTCGGCGCGACGCTGACCCCGTTCGAGGGCTTCGCCACCTGGACGCCCCAGCGCGACGCCGTGCGGCAGGCCGTCAACGAGCAGATCCGGGCGGGCACGGTCTTCGACGCGTACGTGGACTTCGACGCGGCGGTACGCGACCCCGCCGCTCCGAACCGCATCCTCGCCGCGTACGACTCCGGTGACCATCTGCACCTCAACGACGACGGGTACCGCGCGCTCGGCGACCGGCTGGACCTGAAGGTCCTGGACCGGGCCGGCGCACCCCGGTCCGACGCGCTGTGAGGCGCTGAGGGGCGCTGAGGCGCTGAGGGGCCATCCGGGCCCCGTGCCCGCCCCGGGCTCTCAGAGTTCCTTGCGGCCGCCGCCGTCCGGGCCGCCGCCGTCCGGGCCGCCGCTGTCGGGACCGCCGCCGTCCGGGCCCTCCAGCTCGCGCCGGCGGCGCGCCTCCCGTTCGGCCTCCTTCGCCTCCTTCAGCCGGCGGCGCTCCGCCTTCGTCCGCTTGCGGTCCACGCCGACGCCGCCCATCAGGGCGAAGCCGGTGATCCGCACGTACGGGGCGTCCGGGGCGGGCTCGCCCTCCTCGTTGGAGCCCTCCCCGAAACCTCCCATGATGCCGACGCCCCTGACATCGACGTTCAGCTCGGGCGGCGCGGTCACATGGATGCCGCCCATGATGGTGATGCAGCGGATAACGGTCTCGCGGTCCTCGAAGTGCGCCTCGCGCAGATCGATCTCGCCGCCGCCGCACATCGCGAACGCGGTGAACACCCGGCCGACCGTCCAGCGGCCCTTCCGGTTGAACCCGCCATACAGGGCGAACGCCCCTTTCGAGGTGGCGTTGCCGCCGATCCTCGCGGGCCAGTTCGCCGCGGAGCCCCGCAACGGGGCGGGCGCGGACGAGCCGACCGGAGCGACCATCGAACCCGGCGCCGGAAGGTCCTGGACCAACGGCTCCAACTCCCCGTGCGTGCGGGCCTTGTAGGCCGTTTCGAGGCGCTGGTCGAACTCGTCCATGTCCAGGCGGCCCTCGGCCACGGCCTCGCGCAGCAGTTCCGCGATCCGCTCACGCTCGGCATCGGAGGCGCGCATGTCCGGACTCTCACTTGTCATACGGCGCAGCCTATTGAACGCACCCGTTCCCGGCACAGACGTTCAGGCCCGTGACCTGCGCGCGCCGCTCCGGAGGAGTGCCCGTCGCGCCGCCCCGAGGGAGTGCGCCCGTCACGGCGCGGACTCGTACATCCTGGCGATCACGGCCTCGATGTCCGGTTCCCGTACCGACAGGTCGACCAGCGGGTACTCCGCGGCGATCCGCGCCACCAGCGGGGCCGCCGACGCGGCGGCCGGGAACGCCAGCCACTGGCGCGGGCCCTCCACCTTGACCGCCCGCAGGGCCGGCCCGCCGCCCGCCTCCTCCGACTCCATAACGATCGGGGGGAGTTCGCTCTCCAGATCCACCACGAGCATGCGTTCGCTCTCCCCCACCTCGTGGAGTCCCGCCAGCGAACCGTCGTACATCAGACGGCCGTGGTCGATCACCATCACCCGGTTGCACAGCTGCTCGATGTCGGTGAGGTCGTGCGTCGTCAGCAGGACCGTCGTCCCGCGCTCGGTGTTCAACTCCTTCAGGAACTGCCGCACCTTGGCCTTGGAGATCACGTCGAGGCCGATCGTCGGCTCGTCCAGGTAGAGCACCTCCGGATCGTGCAGCAACGCCGCCGCGATGTCGCCGCGCATCCGCTGCCCCAGCGAGAGCTGCCGTACCGGGACCTCCAACAGCTCCCCCAGGTCGAGGAGTTCGACGCAGCGGTCCAGGTTCTCCCGGTAACGCCGGTCAGGGATCCGGTACATGCGGTGCATCAGCCGGTACGAGTCGCGCAGCGGCAGGTCCCACCAGAGGGTGGTCCGCTGGCCGAAGACGACACCGATGCGGTGTGCCAGGCGCGTACGTTCGCGGGAGGGGTCGATACCCGCGACCCGCAGCCGGCCGCCGCTCGGGGTGAGGATGCCCGTCAGCATCTTGATCGTGGTCGACTTCCCGGCCCCGTTCGGGCCGATGTAGCCGACCATCTCGCCGCGGGCCACCCGGAAGCTGATCCCGTCCACCGCCCGCACCTCGCGGCGCTCGCGGCGCAGCAGCCCGGCGCGGCGGCGGACCTGGAAGACCTTCTCGACGCCGTCGAGCGTGATGAAGCCGTCGGTGTCACCGCCGATGCCTGCGGTCGTGCCCGTGGTCGTGCCCGTGCCCACACTTGTGTCCGTGCCCGTGCCCACACCTGCGTCCGTGCCCGTGCCAGTGCCCGTGCCGTCACCCATGCCCGTCCCCTCCTCCGTGATCGTTCCCGCTCAACTGCCCGTGCTCCGGTACGCCCGCAGCCCCGCCCGCCACGCGATCCCCGCCAGCCCCCAGCAGGCCACCGCCACCAGCGGCGGCAGAAACGCCACCCACTCCGGCAGATCGACCGGGTACTCCCGGTCCAGCACGTACAGCGCGGGCAGCCAGCTGACGAAGGCCAGCGGCACCACGAACGTCACCCCGCGCACGAGGTCCTTCGCGAAGATCGTGGGCGGGTACTGGAGCAGCGTCGTCCCGCCGTACGTGAAGGAGTTCTGCACCTCCGAGGCGTCCTGCGCGACGAACTGGAACGCCGCCCCCGCGACGAAGATCGCGCCGAAGATCGCCGCACCGCTCACCACCATCATCGGCAGCATCAGCACCTTCAGCGGCGTCCACGCGATGTCCAGCGAGACCAGCGCATAGCCGAGGACCAGCAGCCCCTGTGTGATCCGCCCCAGCCGGCGCAGCGCGAACCGGTCCGCCGCGACCTGCGCCAGCACCGGGACCGGCCGCACCAGCAGGGTGTCGAACGTCCCGTCCCGGACCCGGCGGCCCACCCGGTCCATCGAACCCAGCAGCAGGTCGCACAGCCCGAACGCGGTGGCCGACACCCCGTACAGCAGGGCGATCTCCTGCAACGTGTAGCCGCCCAGGGCGTCGACGTGCGAGAACATCAGCAGGATCGTCACGAAGTCGAAGGCCGTCACCGCGAAGTCCCCGAACACCGTCATGGCGAACGAGGCCCGGTACGCCATCGTCGAGCGCACCCACATCGCCATGATCAGCCCGTACGCCCGCACGCCCTCCAAGAGCCGGGGCCGCTCCGGGAAGGGGAACGCCTCCGGCACCTCCGGCGTCCCGGCCCTCTCCTCCGTCCGCGCCACACTCTCAGCCACCCTGCACCACCACCCTCCTGGTCGCCGCGGTCTGGAGCAGACGGCCCGCCAGCAGCAGCACCACCGCCCAGCCGCCCTGGAACGCGTACGCCTCCACCAGCCCCCACCCCGTGTGCTTGCCGAGGAACACATCGGCCGGGACCTGGAGCAGCGAGGACCACGGCAGCGCCCGCGCCACCTCCCCCAGCAGTCCGGGGAACAGGTTCAGCGGCAGCAGCATCCCGGAGAAGAACAGCCCGGCCAGCGACACGATCCGCATCGCGCCCGCCCCGTCCATCAGCCAGAACGCCGACATCGCGACCAGAAAGCGCATCGCGAAGCTGACCACCACGCCCAGGAACACCGAGACGAAGAACGCCGGCCAGGTCCACGGCGATCCCGGGAGCGCCAGATCGAAGGCGAGCGCCCCGAGGAACATCGGCACGACACCGCGCCCCAGCAGATGGAACGCCGCCCGGCCCAGGTCGCCCGCCATCCACCACAGCTGGAGGTCGGCGGGACGGTACAGGTCGACGGCGATGTCCCCCGTACGGATACGCTCCGCCAGCTCGTCCTCGAAGCCGCCGCCCATCATGGCGCAGGCCATCAGCAGGGCCTGTCCGAGCCAGACATAGGTCAGCGCCTCGGACGTGTCGTACCCGCCGAGCTGCGGACGTGCGTCCCACAGCGCGATGTAGGTGTACGCCACGATGAAGCCGAAGACCGTGTTGGTGAACACCCCCGCGGCCGTGGCCGTCCGGTAGGTGGCGTAGCGCCGGAACGCTCCTCCCGCCACCAACGCGTAGAGCCGCACGTCGCCCCCTCTTCCCCGGCACCACCGGCTCCCGACACCAAAGCGCCCGAGCCTAGTGCAGGTGCCACGGCCCCAGCGACCGGGTTTTCGCGACCGGGTTGTCGACCGTGTGTGTGCGTGACCTCGGTGACGACAGTGACGACCCTGACGACCGTGACGACCGTGACGACCGTGACGACCGGTGGAGGGAACGAACCAGGGAGAACCGAAGATTTCCCCATGAAACGGGCAGTATGGGAGAACTGACCACGCCCGAGGAGCCCCACGGACATGAGCGACGAGTCACAGCACTGGGCCCCCCGCGACCCCTCGGGCGCGGCGGCCGCACCCGGGAACCACCAGGGAGAGCCGCCAGGGAAGAACGGGAAGAACCGGACGAACCGCGAGAACCGGAAGAACGACAGGAAACGACGCACCGGCTGGCGGCGCGCCGTCCCCACCTGGCGGATGACCCTCGGGACCGTCCTGGGCCTCGGGCTCCTCCTCATCGGAGGTTTCGTCGCCGGATACCAGTTCGTCGACATCCCGGCCGCCAACGCCGCGGCCACCGCCCAGTCCAACGTCTACCTCTACCGCGACGGCAGCGTCATCGCCCGCGACGGCGACGTGAACCGGGAGAAGGTCAAGCTCTCCCAGGTCCCCGCCACCGTCCAGCACGCGGTACTGGCCGCCGAGGACCGGGACTTCTACTCCGAGCGCGCCGTGGACGTGAAGGCGATGGCCCGGGCCGGCTGGAACACCGTGACCGGCAAGGGCAAGCAGGGCGGCTCGACGATCACCCAGCAGTACGTGAAGAACTACTACCTCGGCCAGGAGCGGACCGTAGTGCGCAAGGCCAAGGAGTTCTTCATCGCGGTCAAGCTCGACCGCGAGGAGACCAAGGACCAGATCTTCGAGGGCTACCTCAACACCAGCTACTTCGGGCGCAACGCCTACGGCATCCAGGCCGCCGCCCAGGCGTACTACGGCAAGAACGTCGAGGACCTCACCACCGCCGAGGGCGCCTACCTCGCCTCCCTCCTGAACGCCCCCAGCGCCTACGACGTCGTCGCCCACCCCGACAACGAACCCGCCGCCCGCCACCGCTGGGACTACGTCCTGGACGGCATGGTCAAGGAGGACTGGCTCGATGCGGCCGAACGGGCGACGACGGAGTTCCCCACCCCCGGCGAGGCCAGACCGCCGACCGGGCTCTCGGGACAGCGCGGCTACATCGTCCAGGCCGTCGAGGACCACCTCGACCAGCGCGGCATCCTCGACGGGAAGACCCTCGCCACCGGCGGCTACCGCATCACCACGACCCTCGACAAGGCCAAGCAGGACGCCTTCGTCAAGGCCGTCGACGCCAACGTGATGTCCAGGACCAGCGCCGACCGCAAGGCCGACCGCAACGTCCGCGTCGGCGGGGCCTCGATCGTCCCCGGCACCGGCGAGGTCGTCGCCCTGTACGGCGGCATCGACTACACGAAGCAGTACGTCAGCAACGCGACCCGCCGCGACTACCAGGTCGGCTCGATCTTCAAGCCGTTCGTCCTCACCTCCGCCGTCGTCAACGACTCCACCACACAGGACGGCCGGCGCATCACGCCCAACACCGTCTACGACGGCGCCAACAAACGCATGGTCGTCGGCGTGCAAGGCCCCACCGACTACGCCCCCGCCAACGAGGACGATGTCGACTACGGCGACATCACCGTACGCGCCGCCACCGACAAGTCCGTCAACTCCGTCTACGCGCAGATGGCCCAGGACGTCGGCCCCGGAAAGGTCCGGGACACCGCGGTCGCCCTCGGCATCCCCACCGACACCCCCGACCTCACCGCCTCCCCCTCCATCGCGCTCGGCACCGCCAACGCCAGCGTCCTCGACATGACCGAGGCGTACGCCACCCTCGCCGACCACGGCCGGCACGGCCGTCACGTCCTCGTCGAGAAGGTCACCAAGGACGGCGCGGAGATCGAACTGCCCGAGCGCACCACCGACCAGGCCGTCAGCCGCGAGGCCGCCGACACCACCACCGCCGTGCTGCGCGGCGTCGTGGAGGGTGGCACCGGCACGGCGGCCCAGGCCGTGGGCCGCCCCGCCGCGGGCAAGACCGGCACGGCGGAGGAGGACCGGGCCGCTTGGTTCGCCGGGTACACCCCGGACCTCGCGACCGTCGTCGCCGTGATGGGCCAGAACCCGAAGACGGGCGCCCAGACCCCGCTGTACGGAGCCCTCGGCCTGCCCCGCGTCAACGGCGGCGGCGCCCCGGCCGAGACCTGGGCCGCCTACACGGAAGCGGCGCTGCGCTCCTCCCCCGCCCAGGAGTTCGACCTGGAGACGGCACCCGGCTCCGACGAGGAGGACGAACCCCCGCTCGACGAGAACCCCGACGGCGGCACGGACCCGTCTTCCTCGTCCGAACCCACCACCGGCCCCTCCGGCAGCCCGGAGATCAACCCGGCCGGCAGCAGCCCGCCCACGTCCGGCACGGACACCGGCGGAACGGGCGGCAGGGACGGCGGAGCGGACGGCGGAACGAACGGCACCGACGGTGACGGGGAGGGGGGCAGCAGGGACGGCCGAGGCTGAGGCTGAGGCTCCATCGAGGGCGTTCACGGCCCCGGTATGACCGGGGCCCGCCCGCATGACCGGGGCCCGCCCGGCATGACCAGGGCCTTCCCGGCATGACCAGGGCCCGCCCGAGGGCCCCCGGCGAGCCCGACAGATACGGAGCGCTACAGATACAACCCGGTCGAATCCACCGAACCCTCGAACCGGTCGGCGGCCACCGCGTGCAGATCGCGCTCCCGCATCAGGACGTACGCCACGCCCCGCACCTCGACCTCGGCACGGTCCTCCGGGTCGTACAGCACCCGGTCGCCGGGCTCCACCGTCCGCACGTTCTGCCCGACCGCGACGACGACGGCCCAGGCCAGACGCCGGCCCACCGCGGCCGTCGCCGGAATCAGGATGCCGCCACCGGAGCGCCGCTCGCCCTCGGACGCGTCGTTCCGCACCAGCACCCGGTCGTGCAGCATCCGGATGGGCAGCTTGTCGTCGTCGGCGGAGCCGGTGGCGCCGCGATGGCCCTCATGGGTGTTGTCGCTCACGCCCGCAACCTACCTGCCGGGCCCCAGACCGTACGCCGCCGGGTGCCGAACGCCACCGGACGCCTACCGACCGCCGCCGGTCACCTGCGGCGACGCCTGGACACGGTGAGCAGCCCCACCACACCGACCACCAGCAGAGCCGCGGGAATCACCCGCTCCAGCCGCGGGGAGCCGTCCTCCGCGACGAACTGCGCCTTCACCTCCGACACCGAACGGTTCACCGCGACAAAGGCACGGCCGGCCGTCCGGTCCACGGACTGGGCCGCCTTCGCCTTGGCATCTCCGATGATCGTCTTCGGGTGTACCCGCACCCCGATCTCGTCGAGCACCACAGCGAGCTGCTCGCGCCTGCTGATGATGTCCGCCTCGATCTGCGCAGGGGTCCTGGCATCCGACACTGCGCCGCCTCCGTGGTCGTCGTCCGGTAAACCTTCGGGAACCTTCGTGAACCTTCATCGACAGTCTGTCAGCTCGAACCCCCGCACACCCGGCGGCACCCCTATTACCCTCGGTCCCGTCCGACCCGCGCACCACCCGAGGAGAACCACATGAGCGAGCGACTGAAGCCCGGCGACACCGCTCCCGCCTTCACCCTTCCCGACGCCGACGGCAACCAGGTGTCGCTCGCGGACCACAAGGGCCGCAAGGTCATCGTGTACTTCTACCCGGCCGCGCTTACCCCCGGATGCACCAAGCAGGCCTGCGACTTCACAGACAACCTCGATCTCCTGACGAGCGCCGGGTACGACGTCATCGGCATCTCCCCCGACAAGCCGGAGAAGCTCGCCAAGTTCCGCGACACGGAGAACCTCAAGGTCACCCTGGTGGGCGACCCGGCCAAGGAAACTTTGGAGGCCTACGGCGCCTTCGGCGAGAAGAAGCTCTACGGCAAGGTGGTGACGGGCGTGATCCGTTCCACCGTCGTCGTCGACGAGGACGGCAAGATCGAGCACGCGTTCTACAACGTGAAGGCGACCGGCCACGTAGCCAAGATCATCAGGGATCTGGGCATCTGACGCCCCCCGCCCGGGGCACCGGCGGCCCCGGGCCACCCCCGGGCCACCCCTCACACGATTCCGGCAATCACGGCGATTCCGACCGGCGGCCGACCGGATAACGTGTTCAGATCGTGTGAGGGAGGTCGCATCGGCCCACGAAGTCGGTTTGCGACCGCCATGACTGCGCAGAAGCTTTTCCTGGAACACACTCCGAGGAAAGGACCCGGCCATGGCGGCCCCCGACCCCCACCAGGCGGCCGACCCCGAAGCGGTCAAACGCCACCCCACGCTCTTCCGGGCCATCCGGAAACGGCGGAACCCGCCGCTGCGCCGGACGGACATCACGGTCACGGACGACGCGGCGGTCAAGCGGGCCGTGAAAGCCGCCTCCCTGGGTAACGCCATGGAGTGGTTCGACTTCGGGATCTACTCCTACCTGGCCGTGACGATCGGACACGTGTTCTTCCCGTCCGGGAACGAGACCACGCAGCTCCTCTCCTCCTTCGCGACCTTCGCGGTGGCCTTCCTCGTACGGCCGCTCGGCGGCATGTTCTTCGGCCCGATGGGCGACAAGCTCGGCCGCAAGAAGGTCCTCGCGCTGACGATGATCCTGATGGCCGTCGGCACGTTCGCGATCGGCCTGATCCCCTCGTACGACACGATCGGCGTCTGGGCCGCGGTCCTGCTGATCTTCTTCCGGATGCTCCAGGGCTTCTCGACCGGAGGTGAGTACGGCGGCGCCTCGACGTTCATCGCCGAGTACGCCCCCGACAAACGACGCGGCTTCTTCGGCAGCTTCCTGGAGTTCGGCACCCTGGCCGGCTACGTCGGCGCGGCAGGCCTCGTGACGGCCCTGTACGCCCTCCTGAACGACGCGCAGATGGAGGCCTGGGGGTGGAGGATCCCGTTCCTCGTCGCGGGCCCGCTGGGCCTGGTCGGCCTCTACCTGCGACTGCGCCTGGACGAGACCCCCGCCTTCCAGAAGCTGGAGGGCGGCACGGCGCACGCGAGCGAGGCGGCGGACGGCGTCGAGTCCACGGCCAAGGGCGACCTGGCGAAGATCTTCCGGCAACACTGGCGGACGCTGGTCCTCTGCATCTGCCTGGTCGGCGCGTACAACATCACCGACTACATGCTGCTGTCGTACATGCCGACGTACCTCTCCGACGAGCTCGGCTACAGCGAGACGCACGGGCTGCTGATCCTGCTCGCGGTGATGGTGTTCCTGATGACGATCATCGCCCAGATCGGCAAACTGTCCGACCGCTTCGGCCGCAAACCGCTGCTGATGACCGGGATGCTGGGCTTCCTCTTCCTCTCCCTGCCCGCGTTCCTCCTCATCCGGATCGACGGCATCCTCCCGATCACCATCGGCATGCTGATGCTGGGCCTCTCCCTGGTCTGCATGCTCGGCACGATGTCGGCCGCGCTCCCGGCCCTCTTCCCGACGAACGTCCGCTACGGGTCCCTGTCGGTCGGCTACAACCTCTCCGCGTCGATCTTCGGCGGCACGACCCCGCTGGTCATCACGGCCCTGATCAGCTGGAGCGGATCCAACCTGATGCCCGCGTACTACGCGATGGCGGCGGCCCTGGTCGGCCTGATCGCGGTCGCCTGCATGAAGGAGACGGCCCAGCAACCGCTGATCGGCTCCCCGCCGTCGGTCGAGACGGACGAGGAGGCGGCGGAACTGGTCCAGTCCCAGGCACCGGACCCGAAGTTCTGACCCGCCCCCTTCCGGCCCTCCCTCGGAGGAACGGCCCGCACCGCTCGCGTCGAGCGGTGCGGGCCGTTCCGCGCCCTCACCGAATTTCGGGCGTGACTGTCCGATAAGCGGTTCGTTACTCCGTACGAGGCTGCGAACGCGCAGCCGGGACGGAGGGGGAACCCATGGGGAACAGCCCGTACACACGGGAGCGGCTGGCGGAGGCGGCATCCTCGTCGCGGACGCTCTCGGAGGCTCTGGCGAAGCTGGGGGTGGATCCGAAGAGTCCGACGCGGCGATACGTCCACGAACGCATGAAGAAGATGGGCATAGCCACGGACCATTTCGAGCGCGAGGGCGCTCGCTGGACAAGAGACGTTCTTGAGCCCGTGGTCGCCGTGTCGACGAGCGTCTATGAGGTGCTGAGACGTCTCGGCCTGGAGGCCGTAGGAGGCCACCACACCAACATCAGCAGACGAATCAAGGCGTACGGCATCGACACGTCGCACTTCGTCCAGCCGTCGCGTGCCGGGACGAAGAAGACGCCTCGCCTTTTGCCCGAGGATTTGCTGGTGGACAACCGATCACCACACCCTCGCCGCATCCCCAGCTCGCGCCTCAAGCCCGCCATGACCGCGCTCGGGGTGGCGGAACGCTGCGCCCGCTGCGGTACTGAACCACTCTGGCGCAGTCGGCCGCTCCCGCTGGAGGTGGACCACATCAACGGCAGGTGGAGTGACAACCGCCTGGACAATTTGCGCTTCCTCTGCCCCAACTGCCATTCGGTGACCGACAACTATCGCGGCCGGGCCAAGGCCCGCCGCGCCGGGCACGGCGGCAGCCGGTGAATGAGCGACAGCAGTACTCTCGCGAGCGGCTGGTCGAGGCCGCGGAGCGTTGCTCGGACATCAACGAAGTCATCTCGCTTCTGGGCACTCGTCCCTACGCGCAGCTCCACCGCCATCTACTGAGGCGGTTCGCTCACTTCGGAATCGATGTCTCTCACTTCCGCCGCTGCGGCTCGGACACCGTCGCCTCACGCCCCTCCCGGGACAGACTCCGCGAGGCCGTGGCTGCCTCACGCTCCATCGCGGAACTGCTGCGCGAACTCGGACGCCGCGAGAACGGGCACCAACGAAACCTTCTACGTCAATGGATCGCCGAAGAGTGCCTGTCGACCTCACACTTCCTCGGCCAGGCTCACCAGCGTGGCCGACCGGGAACGACGCCCGCCAGGCGCCCCGAGGAATTGCTGGTGAGACACCCTGGCAGGCATCGCACGAAGACCGTGCTGTTACGCCGCGCCCTGCACGAGATCGGCGTACCCGAGCAATGCGACGCATGCGGAACCGAGCCTGTCTGGTGTGGATCTCCCATGACTCTGGAGATCGACCACATCAATGGTGACTGGAGTGATGACCGTGCCGAGAACCTCCGGCTGCTGTGCCCGAACTGCCACGCCGTCACCACCACCTGGTGCCGAGGGGGAGCACGCCGACTCACGCACCCATGAAACTCGCTCATCGGTGCCGCCACTCGCCCGGTACGATGACATGCGTCTGGCGGCGGTGGTGCAACTGGCGACACAGCAGACTTAGGATCTGTGGCCCGTGAAACGGCTTGAGGGTTCGAATCCCTTCCGCCGCACCGAGAACGGCCTGCGAACCGAAGACTGGTTCGCAGGCCGCTTCTGTGACTGCCCTACCCCGCCAACTCCCGCACCACCGGCACCAGCGCCCGGAACGCCTTCCCCCGGTGGCTGATCGCGTTCTTCTCCGCCGGGGCCAGCTCCGCGCACGTGCGGGTCTCGCCCTCCGGCTGGAGGATCGGGTCGTAGCCGAAGCCGCCCGTGCCGGACGGGGCGTGGCGCAGGGTGCCGTTCAGGCGGCCCTCGACCACGCGTTCCGTGCCGTCGGGGAGGGCCAGGGCGGCGGCGCAGGCGAAGTAGGCGCCGCGGTGTTCGTCGGCGATGTCGCCGAGTTGGGCCAGGAGCAGGTTCAGGTTGGCCGTGTCGTCGCCGTGGGTGCCGGACCAGCGGGCGGAGAAGATGCCGGGGGCGCCGCCGAGGACGTCCACGCAGAGGCCCGAGTCGTCGGCGACGGCCGGGAGGCCGGTGGCGCTCGCGAGGGCGTGGGCCTTGAGGAGCGCGTTCTCGGCGAAGGTGACGCCGGTTTCCTTGACGTCGGGGATGTCGGGGTACGCGTCCGCGCCGACGAGGTCGAGGTCGAGTCCCGCGTCGGCGAGGATGGCGTGGAGTTCGGTGATTTTCCCGGCGTTGCGGGTGGCGAGGATCAGGCGCTTCATGGGGCGATTATCGCCCCGGGCGGCGGCCTGGGCGGGCCGTGCCGCCCCGGGCCGCCGGGCCGGGCCGGCCCGGGCTGCCCGGTCGCGCCCCCTGGCCCACCCCGCCCCTGGTGGTGCTTACGGGCTGCAGACCTTGCCGATCTCCGTCGCCGCGTCCGTCACCGGGGTGATGTCGGGGGTGGCGTCGCCGGCCTCGATGGACTTGCGGACGCCGGTGACGCCGGTCTGGAGGTCGTCGACGGCCTTGGAGAGGTCGGCGTTGTCCGTGGTGTCGTCGAGCTTCTTCAGCTCGCGGTCGATCTCGTCCAGGGACTCGGAGGCCTGGGTGATGTCCTCGGAGGCGTTGGAGACGGCCTTCTGGAGGTTGCCGACGCTGGTGGCGATGGCGTCGGCGGTGCGGACGCAGTCGAGCGCCTTGTCGAGGCCGGCGCAGCCCGCGGCCGTGGTCAGCGTCAGCAGGGTGGCGGCGGTGGCGAGTGCGAGGCGTTGGTGGCGGCGCGATGCCATGGTTCGGTCCCTCCCCAGGGATCGTTACGTGGACGGACGCACGGTTCGACCCGTGCGCCCGTATCCGTAACGACGCTCTGTGGTGCGTATTTGGTTGCTTCTTTACCCGCGGAGGGTGGGTCGCTACGCGTCCTGGGTGCGGGCGAGTGCGTCACGCTGGAGTGCGGCGAGGTCGACGCAGCCGGCGGTGGCGAGGTCGAGGAGCGCGCCGAGTTCCTTGCGGTCGAAGGGTGCGCCCTCGGCGGTGCCCTGGACCTCGACGAAGCGGCCGTCGCCGGTGCAGACGACGTTCATGTCGGTCTCGGCGCGGACGTCCTCCTCGTAGCAGAGGTCGAGGAGGGGGGTTCCGTCGACGATGCCGACGCTGATGGCGGCGACGGTGTCGGTGAGCGGCTTGCGGCCGGCCTTGACGATCTTCTTGCCCTGGGCCCAGGCGACGGCGTCGGCGAGGGCGACGTAGGCGCCGGTGATGGCGGCCGTGCGGGTGCCGCCGTCGGCCTGGAGGACGTCGCAGTCCAGGACGATGGTGTTCTCGCCGAGGGCCTTGTAGTCGATGACGGCGCGCAGTGAGCGGCCGATCAGCCGGCTGATCTCGTGGGTGCGTCCGCCGATCTTGCCGCGTACGGCTTCGCGGTCGCCGCGGGTGTTGGTGGAGCGGGGCAGCATGGAGTATTCGGCGGTGACCCAGCCTTCGCCGCTGCCCTTGCGCCAGCGCGGGACGCCTTCGGTGACGGAGGCGGTGCAGAAGACTTTGGTGTCGCCGAAGGAGATGAGGACTGAGCCCTCGGCGTGCTTGCTCCAGCCGCGTTCGATGGTGACGGGGCGGAGCTGTTCGGGGGTGCGGCCGTCGATGCGAGACATGGGCCCGACTTTATCCGGTGGCGGGGGTGGCTCCGTTCGGGTGTGGTGGCGGCCGCCGAGACCCGCACGTCCCCGCGTGCGCGGGGTGTCGGGGCATGGCGCAGGCCCCGTCCTCCGGTGGGGGGCGGGGCCTGTGGTTTCCGGCGTGGGGTCAGCCGGTCACATCATGTCTTCGATGTCGGCGGCGATGGGGTCCGCGTCGGTGCCGATGACGACCTGGATCGCGGTGCCCATCTTGACGACGCCGTGGGCGCCGGCGGCCTTGAGGGCGGCTTCGTCGACCTTGCTGGGGTCGTGGACCTCGGTGCGGAGGCGGGTGATGCAGCCTTCGATCTCGTCGATGTTGTCGATACCGCCGAGCCCGGCGACGATCTTCTCAGCCTTGGTGGCCATGTCCTTCTCCCTGGTTTCGCGCGCAGACGGCCGCCCGCTGCGGGTCCGTTTCGTCACGGTAACGCACGGTTGGCCCAACTTCGCGGGCGGGTAACCGGATAATCCCGAAAGATAACGATCACCGGCGCCCTGTCTTCGGGACGGACCCCGGACCGTGACGCAACTGGTCTACACCAGTTTGCAACGACCGCCAAACGTGAAGTGTTCCGGGAGGACGCCCATGAGTTCGAGCGCCGCTGCGGTACCGCAGCAAAAATGGTGGAACGGACCGGTCCAGGGCCTGCAGAAGGTCGGGCGGAGCCTTCAGCTCCCGGTGGCCGTGCTCCCCGCCGCCGGCCTGCTCGTCAGTCTCGGCAACCTCTTCAGCTCGTACCTGGACGGCGCCTTCTGGGACAAGACCTCCAAGGTCCTGCTCAACGGCGGCGGCGCGATCCTCGACGGCGAGCTCGGCCTCCCCCTGTTGTTCTGCATCGGCGTCGCCATCGGCTTCGCGAAGAAGGCGGACGGCTCCACCGCGCTGGCGGCCGTCGTCGGGTTCCTGGTCTACCGGGGGGTGCTGACCGCGTTCCCCATGGACGGCACCGTGACGGAGGCCCTGCCCGACGGTGAGCCGCAGAACCCCGGCGTGCTCGGCGGCATCCTGATCGGGCTGCTGACCGCGGTCGTCTGGCAGCGTTACCACCGCACCAAGCTGGTCGACTGGCTCGGGTTCTTCAACGGGCGACGCCTGGTGCCGATCCTGATGGCGTTCCTCTGTGTGATCCTCGGCGTGCTGTTCGGCCTGCTGTGGCAGCCGGTGGGCGACGGGCTGACCTGGTTCTCCAAGCAGCTGATCGACCTCGGTTCCTGGGGCGCGGCGATCTTCGGCTTCGCAAACAGGTTGTTGATCCCGATCGGCATGCACCAGTTCCTGAACACGTTCTTCTGGTTCCAGGCGGGCGAGTTCACCGGGGCGGACGGCCAGACCGTGCAGGGCGACATCTCCCGGTTCTTCGCCGGGGATCCGTCGGCCGGTCAGTTCACTTCGGGGTTCTTCCCGATCATGATGTTCGGCCTGCCGGCCGCGGCCCTCGCCATCACCCACTGCGCGCGGCCCGAGCGCCGCAAGGAGGTGGCGGGCCTGATGGTCTCGGTGGCGCTGACCTCGTTCGTCACGGGTGTGACGGAGCCGCTGGAGTTCTCGTTCATGTTCGTCGCGCCGCTGCTGTACGGCGTGCACGCGGTGCTGACCGGGGCGTCGATGGGCATCACCTGGCTGCTGGGGGTGCACGCGGGGTTCAGCTTCTCGGCCGGGTTGATCGACTACGTCGTCAACTGGCATCTGGATACGAAACCCTGGTTGATCATCCCGATCGGTGCGTGCTTCGCGGTGGTCTACTACGTGGTCTTCCGTTTCGCGATCATCAAGTTCGACCTCAAGACACCGGGGCGCGAACCGGAGGAGATCGAGAAGGAGATCGAGAAGGACCTCACGAAGTAGCGCGGCGGCACGGCAAGGGCCCCGGGTCTTCGGACCCGGTGCACACGGCACGTATGAGGCCCCCGGACCACTCGGTCCGGGGGCTTCGGCATGTCACCGAAAGTGCCGGATCTGCTACTGCGAATAAACAGGTAATTGCAGGTTCCTTATCTAACCCTCACCGTGCTAAAACTGGTCTACACCACTGAGTGGTCCAGACCACGGCTGTCTGCCGGCGTCTGTCGAGTCGCCGCCTCCCCGCATCAACGACCCGGGCGGCACCGTGTCCCATGGAGGAAGTTGATGACCACGGCTGAGACCGCACCCGCGGCCGAGAAGAAGAAGGGCGCCGGCGTGATGTCCGTCATGCAGCGCATCGGCCGCAGCCTCATGCTGCCGGTCGCCGTGCTGCCGGCCGCCGCACTCCTGGTCCGCCTCGGCAATGACGACATGCTGGGCCGCGAGTCGTTCCCGACCTTCATAACGAAGCTCGCCGGCTACATGTCCGCGGGCGGCAACGCGCTCCTCGACAACATGGCGCTGCTGTTCGCCGTCGGCATCGCGATCGGCTTCGCGAAGAAGTCGGACGGCTCCACCGCCCTGGCCGCCGTCACCGGCTACCTCGTCTTCCAGAAGGTGCTCGCGACCTTCACCGACGGCAGCCTGCCGCAGAAGGCCACCGTCGTCGACGACAAGATCGTAATGGTCGACGCCCCCGTCAACGCCGGTGTCCTCGGCGGTGTCGTGATGGGCATCGTCGTGGCGCTGCTCTACCAGAAGTTCTACCGGACGAAGCTGCCCGACTGGGCCGGCTTCTTCAGCGGCCGTCGTCTGGTCCCGATCCTCTCCGCCTTCGCGGGTCTGGTCATCGGCATCGTCTTCGGCCTGATCTGGCCGGTCCTCGGCGCCGGTCTGCACAACTTCGGTGAGTGGCTCGTCGGCTCCGGCGCGGTCGGCGCGGGCATCTTCGGTGTCGCCAACCGTGCGCTGATCCCGGTCGGCATGCACCACCTGCTGAACTCCTTCCCGTGGTTCCAGGCGGGCGAGTACAACGGCAAGAACGGTGACATCGCCCGCTTCCTGGAGGGCGACCCGACCGCCGGACAGTTCATGACCGGCTTCTTCCCGATCATGATGTTCGCCCTCCCGGCGGCCTGCCTCGCGATCGTCCACTGTGCCCGCCCCGAGCGCCGCAAGGTCGTCGGCGGCATGATGTTCTCGCTGGCGCTGACCTCGTTCGTCACCGGTGTGACCGAGCCGATCGAGTTCACCTTCATGTTCGTCGCCCCGGTGCTGTACGCGATCCACGCGGTGCTGACCGGTGTGTCGATGGCCCTGACCTGGGCGCTCGGCATGAAGGACGGCTTCGGCTTCTCGGCCGGTCTGGTCGACTTCCTGCTGAACCTCGGCATCGCGTCGAAGCCCTGGCTGCTGGTCCTGGTCGGCCTCTGCTTCGCGGTGGTCTACTACGTGGTCTTCCGCTTCGCGATCACCAAGTTCAACCTGCCGACCCCGGGCCGGGAGTCGGACGAGGAGCTCGCCGAGCTGCAGAAGGCCGAGGCGAAGTAGCCTCCGCCACGCCCGTACGCCGAAGCCCCCGCTTCCCGAAGACGTCTTTCGGGAAGCGGGGGCTTCGGCGTACCCGTCACACCGGGCGTACGGAATCAGGCACGTCCAGCCGGTAGAGCTGGCGGGAGCCGCCCTCCGGTCCCGGCTCTGCGGGCTCGCCGGGGCGGAAGCCGAGCCGCTCGTAGAAGACGCGGGCCCCGCTCTCCACCGCCCCGGGGTGGTCGGGTCCGAAGGTGATCACCTCCACGGTGGCGGGCCCCGTGACGTAACGGCGCATCGCCTCCGCCATCAGCAGCCGGCCCACTCCGGCGCCTCGAAGGTGTTCGGCGGTGACGAGCCAGTGCACGTGGTACGTGGGCGGTTCGGCGCCGAACAGCAGGCCGCCGACGGGGCCGGACGCGTCGGCGGACTCGGCGACCAGGGCCGCCCCGTCACGGATGTGGGCTTCCACCGCACGGTGGAAGCCCGGCTCCTCGACCATCGGCCCGAACCAGTGCTCGACCTGGGACGCCAGCGTCAGGAAGCCGTCGAGGTCGGCGTCCCGGGCGGGTCTGATCGTGATCATCCGAGCAGTCTCGCAGAGCGGCCCGGGGCCGGTGGCGCGTCCCGCGAAACCGGGCCGTCCGCCGCCCGCGCGGGGCTCAGAGCTCGTACACCGCGCCCGGGGTCGCCAGTTCCACCGGGCCCGGGTAGGCCGCACGGGCGTCGGCGGCGTTGCGGTCGGCGTCGGTCCACGGTGGGATGTGGGTGAGGACGAGCCGGCGTGCTCCGGCGCGGGCCGCCGCCTCACCGGCCTCGCGGCCGTTGAGGTGCAGGTCCGGGATGTCCTCCTTGCCGTCGATGAACGACGCCTCGCAGAGGAACAGGTCCGCGTCGCGGGCCAGGTCCTCCAGGGCGTCGCAGGTCCCCGTGTCGCCGGAGTAGGCGAGGACGGAGCCGCCGTGCTCGATCCGGATGCCGAAGGTGTCGACGGGGTGGCGGAGCTTCTCCGTACGGACCGAGAAGGGTCCGATCTCGAAGGACTGGGACTTGAGGGTGTGGAAGTCGAAGACCTCGCTCATCGCCCGGTCGGACGGGGTGTCCCCGTGGGCGGCGGTCAGCCGCTGCTCGGTGCCCTCGGGCCCGTAGACCGGGAGAGGGACGGGGCGGGCGCCGTCGTGGCGGTAGTAGCGCACGACGAAATACGCGCACATGTCGATGCAGTGGTCCGCGTGCAGATGGCTGAGGAAGATCGCGTCGAGGTCGTAGAGACCGACGTGGCGCTGCAACTCGCCGAGGGCGCCGTTGCCCATGTCGAGGAGCAGCCGGAAGCCGTCGGCCTCTACGAGGTAGCTCGAGCATGCCGAACCCGTGGAGGGGAACGAGCCGGAGCAGCCGACGACGGTGAGCTTCATGGAGCGTGAACCTCCGGTACGCGGGAACGGGGAGGGTTCGTGCGATTCCGCCGGGGTTCCGTACGGTGCCTGCGGAGCTTCGTACGGTGCCTGCGGAATGGGTTCTGCGGTTTGTCGAGCGTAAGGCGCGAAACTCCGCGTCGCTCCTCCGCTGCCCTCCGTTGTGGGGGAACTCACCTGCCCTGTCACCGGTTCGATGGAAGCGCGCCCACCGGCTGCCCCGCCGTGCCCGTCGCGGCCGCCGGTACGGTCGGGGGATGAACACGTTCTGGTGGGTGGCGTTGGTCGCCGTGGTTCTGCTGGCGCTCGTGGCCGCGGTGGTGGACGGCCGGGGGCGCTCGGACCGCGGTCCCCGGTCGCGTCGGCCCCGGCAGCCGGTGGGGTCGACCCGGCCGCCGTCGCGGCCGTCGCGGCCTTCGGGCCCGTCGGGTCCGGAGGGGCGTGGGGACGGGCGTACACCTCGGGCCGGTGAGGTGTGGTGGGCCGATGTGCCGTACGAGGACGGGCCCGGGTCGAAGGACCGGCCGTGTCTGGTGATCTCGGTGCGGGGGCGGGGCGGGAGGCGCACTGCGCTGGTCGCGAAGATCACCAGCCGGCATCACGAGGAGCGGCCCGGGGTGATCGCGCTGCCCTCGGGGACGGTCGGGGACCGGCAGGGGCGGCAGAGCTTCCTGGAGACGGACGAGCTGCGGGAGGTCCGGATCGCCGGGTTCCGTCGGCGGGTGGGGACGGTGGATCCGGGGGTGTGGGAGCGGGTGCGGGGGCTGGGGGCGGGGTGAGGGGGGGGGCCCTTGTTTGGGGGCCCCCCCCCCGGGCCCCGCTCCTCAATCGCCGGAGGGGCTTGAAAGATGTCCTCAAACGCCGGACGGGCTGGGATGGCCCGGACCGGTCACGCCCAGAGCTGGCCCTGAAGGGTTTCGATCGCCGCTTCTGTCGTCTGCGCCGTGTAGACGCCCGTCGAGAGGTACTTCCAGCCGCCGTCCGCGACGACGAAGACGATGTCGGCGCTCTCCCCCGCCTTGACCGCCTTGTTGCCCACGCCGATCGCCGCGTGGAGGGCCGCGCCGGTGGAGACGCCCGCGAAGATGCCCTCCTGCTGGAGGAGTTCGCGGGTGCGGGTGACCGCGTCGGCGGAGCCCACGGAGAAGCGGGTGGTGAGGACCGAGGCGTCGTAGAGCTCGGGGACGAAGCCCTCGTCGAGGTTGCGCAGGCCGTAGACCAGGTCGTCGTAGCGCGGTTCGGCGGCGACGATCTGGATGGCCGGGCGGTTCTCGCGGAGGTAGCGGCCGACGCCCATGAGGGTGCCGGTGGTGCCGAGGCCCGCGACGAAGTGGGTGATGGACGGGAGGTCGGTGAGGATCTCGGGTCCGGTGGTGGCGTAGTGGGCGCCCGCGTTGTCCGGGTTGCCGTACTGGTAGAGCATCACCCAGTCCGGGTGCTCGGCCGACAGCTCCTTCGCGACGCGCACGGCGGTGTTGGAGCCGCCCGCGGCCGGGGAGAAGATGATCTCGGCGCCCCACATGGCGAGGAGGTCGCGCCGCTCCTGGGAGGTGTTCTCCGGCATGACGCAGACGATGCGGTAGCCCTTGAGCTTGGCCGCCATGGCGAGCGAGATGCCGGTGTTGCCGCTGGTGGGTTCCAGGATGGTGCAGCCGGGTGTCAGCCGGCCGTCCTTCTCGGCCTGCTCGACCATGTGGAGCGCGGGGCGGTCCTTGATCGAGCCGGTGGGGTTGCGGTCCTCCAGCTTGGCCCAGATCCGGACGTCCTCGGACGGGGACAGCCGGGGCAGACGCACCAGAGGTGTGTTGCCCACGGCTGCCAGCGGGCTGTCGTACCGCATCAGCGCATGCCGCCGGCGACGGCCGGGAGGATCGTGACGTTGTCGCCGTCGCTGAGCTTGGTGGTGATGCCGTCGAGGAAGCGGACGTCCTCGTCGTTGAGGTAGACGTTCACGAAGCGGCGGAGCTGGTCGCCGTTCGCGCCGTCGACGATTCGCTCACGGATGCCGGTGTGGCGGCTCTCCAGGTCGGCGAAGAGGTCGGCGATGGTGTCCCCGTTGCCTTCGACGGCCTTCGCGCCGTCGGTGTAGGTGCGGAGGATGGTCGGGATGCGGACCTCGATGGCCATGGCGTGGGCTCCTGTCGAAAGCGTGGAGGTGGCGTGGGGCGCGCGTTTCTGCCCCCGCGCAGGGGGTGGTGCGTGTGGGTGGGCGCGCGGACCGCGGCTCAGGCCGGGCGGCTCACGGGCAGGCTGCGGGCGGGACAGATCGCGCTGGCGAGCCTGCACAGGTCGACGTGCAGCCGCGCTACGAGCAGCGTGCCCGGCGTCTTGTTGCTCACGTCATGGGGAACCATGCGGGCATCGTATCGATTCCCTGTGCGGAAACCCGAGTGTCGTATCAGATGGTGGATGGTGAGTGACCACTATGTGGGAGGGGCGGGGGTGGTGAGCCCTTCCGGCAGGTAGACGACCGTGGGTGCGCCGGTCTTCGGGTGGGTGCTGACCTCGGCGGCGACGCCGTACACGTCGCCCAGCAGTTCGGACGTGAGGACCTCTTCCGGGGTGCCGGAGGCGACGACGGCGCCGTCCTTGAGGACGTAGAGGCGGTCGCAGTAGTACGCGGCGAGGTTGAGGTCGTGCAGGGCGAGGAGGTTGGTGGTGCCGAGGTCGCGGACCAGGGAGAGGATCTCCAGCTGGTAGCGGATGTCCAGGTGGTTGGTCGGCTCGTCCAGGACGACGAGCGACGGCTGCTGGACCAGGGCGCGGGCGACGAGGGCGCGCTGGCGTTCGCCGCCGGAGAGGGAGGCGAACGTACGGGGTGCGAGGGCGGCGATGCCGACCCGGGCGAGGGCCCCGGCGACCAGGGCGGTGTCGGCGGCGGTGTCCGCCTCCCAGAACCGTTTGTGCGGGGCGCGTCCCATCGCGACGACCTGGCCGACGGTCAGCTCGAAGCCGGCGTGGCCGTCCTGCGGGACGGTGGCGATGCGCTGGGCGCGGGCCTTCACGGGGAGGGTGGCGAGGTCGTCGCCGTCGAGGAGGACCCGGCCGTGGGTGGGGCGCAGGGTTCCGTAGACGCAGCGCAGGAGGGTGGTCTTGCCGCTGCCGTTGGGGCCGACGAGGCCGACGGTCTCGCCGTCGGCGGCGGTGAGGTCGACGGCGTCGACGAGGTGGCGGCCTTCGCCGACCCCGTACGAGAGGCCCTCGGTGCGCAGGGTGGTCACGGGCGGGCTCCTCGGGCGTACGGAGCGGTCGGGCGGGCTCCCCGGGCGTACGGAGTTGTCGCGCGGGCTCCTTCGGCGTACGGAGCGGTCGGGCGGGCTCCTCCGGCGTACGGAGCAGTCGGACGGGCTCCCCGGGCGTACGGAGCGGTCGGGCGGGCTCCCCGGGCGTACGGAGCGGTCGGGCGGGCTCCTCCGGCGTACGGAGCGGTCGGACGGGCTCCCCGGGCGTACGGAGTTGTCGCGCGGGCTCCCTCGACGAGTGGCGTCTTCATACGGGCGCTCCTTCGGGGCGGCGGCGGAGCATCCAGAGGAAGAACGGGCCGCCGGTCAGCGCGGTGAGCACGCCGACGGGGATGTCCTGCGGGGCTGCGACCGTCCGGGCGGCCAGGTCGGCGAGGACCAGGAACACCGCCCCGCCGAGGGCGACGACCGGGAGCAGGGCGCGGTGCGCGGCGCCGACGGCCATCCGGGCCATGTGCGGGACCATCAGCCCGACGAAGCCGATCGCCCCGCTGTACGCGACGAGCGCCCCGGTCATCAGGGAGGCGAGGACGAAGACGGCGGCCCGGAAGCGGGCGGTGTCGAGGCCGAGGACGGTCGCGCCCTCCTCCCCCACCAGGAGCAGGTCGAGCGGGCGGGCCAGGGTGAGGAGGACGGCGGTGCCGACGGCCAGGGTGACCGTGGGGAGCGCGAGCATGTCCCAGCGGGCCGCGCCGAGGCCGCCGAGGGTCCAGTAGAGGACTTCCTGGAGGTGGTCCGCGCGGGCGGAGGTGACCAGGATCAGGCTGGTCAGGGCGGAGAGGACGTAGGAGACGGCGACCCCGGCGAGGACGAGCCGGTTGGTGGTGAGGCCGCCGCCACCGCGCGCCAGGGTGTAGACGAGGAGCAGCGAGAGCAGCGCCCCGACGAAGGCGGCGGCGGGGATGGTGACGGTGGTGGCGAGGGTGGCGCCGATGCCGAGGACGATCACCAGGACCGCGCCGGTGGAGGCCCCGGAGGAGACGCCGAGGAGGAACGGGTCGGCGAGCTGGTTGCGTACGAGGGCCTGGAGGACGGTGCCGATGACGGCGAGTCCGGCGCCGACGACGATGCCGAGCAGCACCCGGGGCAGCCGGACGTCCAGGACGATCGTGCGGAAGGGGCTCGCGTCCGCCTGCCCGGTCAGGATGTCGATGACCTGGCCGGGCGGGATGCGGACGGAGCCGAGGGCGAGCGCGGCGAGCACGGCGGCGGCGAGGAGCGCGGCGAGGGTGCCGACGACCAGGGTGTAGCGGAGCAGCCGCCGCGGTGCGGGGGTGCGGCAGCTCACGGGGTGGTGGCCCCCGGGTGGAGCTGGGCGGCGAGTTTGCCGACGGCGGCGGGAACGCGGACGCCGAGGACGGCGTCGGAGAGCGGCATGACCGCGAAACGCTTGTTCTTGACGGCGGGGACGTCGGCGAGGGCCGGGTCGGTGAGGAGGCGCTTCTTCTTCTGTTCGACGGTGGTGGCCCCGTAGTCGTAGATCACGATGGCCTCGGGCTTGCGTGCGACGACGTTCTCCCAGGAGGCGTCGCCGAAGGGCTTGTCGAGGTCGGCGAAGACGTTGGTGCCGCCGGCCCGCTCGATCAGTTCGTTGCCGATGCCCTCTCCGCCCGCGGTGAAGGCGGTCTTGTCGCCGCTGTCGTAGACGAAGACGGAGACGGGCTTCAGGCCGGCGAGCTTCTTGGCGGTGGCGGCGTTGTCGGCCTTGGCCTGCTTGATCCAGGCCTCGGCGCGGTCGGTGACGCCGAAGGTGCGGCCGAGCTCGCGGATCTCGTCGTAGAGGGTGTCCATGGGCTGGTCGCCCTTGGTGCAGCTCTCGGTGTTGAGCCGGCTCTCGATGCCGGACTTCTTCAGCGCCGCGCGCCCGCGCCCGTCGCCTGCCGCGAACGCGCTGGCGTACCCGCCGTAGACGAAGTCGGGGTTCGTGGCGAGGACCTGCTCGTAGGAGGGGTACTCCTTGGCGATGACCGGGACGGACGCGTAGTCCTCCGCGTACTTCGGCAGGACCTGGTCGTCGAGGTAGGCGGTGCCGACGAGGGATTTCGCCAGGCCCAGCTCCAGCATGATCTCGGTGACGTGCTGGTTCATGGTGACGACGCGCTTCGGCGGGGCCTCGAACGTGGTGGTGACACCGCAGTTCTTCACGGTGTACGGGAATCCGTCGCTCTTCGCCACGGCCCTGTCCCCGGTGGCGGCGGCGTCGCCGTCGGAGGAGGAGCAGGCGGTGAGGGCGAGCGGGAGCAGCACGGCGGCGGCTATGAGCGCGGGGGTGCGCCGGGACATGGCGAGGCCTCTCCGGGGGATTTCCGCGTCCCCTGGTCGATGCGAGAAGGCGGCGGGCCAGTTCCTGACTTCCGGGCCGCCCTCCGGTGCGACGTCGTCCGCTGGGGAGTCGTCCGCGTGGGAGGGGGCCCGGTCACAGTGGCGGGACCGTGCCGGATTCGCACCGGCTTCCTGGTTCCTGCTGCCTTGTTGGGTCTGGGAGCAGTGTGCCAGACCCGTGCGGGGGCCCTGCGGGGGCACCCTCGTAGGTCCCTGGCTGGGTCCCTGGTGGGTCCCTGGTGGGTCCCTCGTGAGTCCCTGGTGGGTCCCTCGTGAGTCCCTGGTGGGTCCCTCGTGAGTCCCTGGTGGGTCAGTACGCCTCGACGACCCGCACGTCTTCCTCGGTGATCTCGCCGTCCACGATGCGGTACGAGCGGAACTGGAAGGGTCCGGCGTCGTCGGTGTCGGCGGTGGAGACCAGGACGTAGTGGGCGCCGGGCTCGTTGGCGTAGGTGACGTCGGTGCGGGAGGGGTAGGCCTCGGTCGCCGTGTGCGAGTGGTAGACGATCACGGGCTCCTCGTCGCGGTCGTCCATCGCGCGGTAGAGCTTGAGGAGGTCGGCCGAGTCGAACTCGTAGAACGTGGGCGAGCGGGCGGCGTTGAGCATCGGGATGAAGCGCTCGGGGCGGTCCGTCCCGGCCGGGCCCGCGACCACTCCGCACGCCTCGTCGGGGTGGTCGGCGCGGGAGTGGGCGACGATCTGGTCGTAGAGCGTCTGGGTGATGGTCAGCATGGCGCCAGGATATGCGGGCGGCCCCTTCCGTACCGGTGGGTGGTACGGAAGGGGCCGCATGCTGGACACGTCGGCCGTTGGGGCGGCCGGGGCGGTCCGGGAGGGGGCGGTGTGGGGCCCGCCCCCGGGTCAGTGGTGGGGCTCGGTGGTGGTCTTCTTCTCCGGGGTGCGCGCCTGGAGCGCCCGGTAGGAGACGAAGAGGATGAGCGCCCACAGGGGTGCGCAGTAGAGCGAGATCCTGGCGTCCTCGTCGATCGCCATCATGACGATGACCATGCCGATGAACAGGAGCGCGAACCAGCTCGTGTACGGGGCTCCGGGGGCCTTGAACGAGGACTGCGGGAGCAGACCGGCGTCGGCCATGCGGCGGTAGCGGATCTGGCTGCACAGGATCATGATCCAGGCCCACATGCCGGAGATGGTGGCGAAGGAGACGACGTAGTTGAACGCCTCGCCGGGCCACTGGTAGTTGATCCCGACGCCGACGAGCATCAGGGCGGCGGAGAACGTGGTGCCCACGAGCGGCAGGCCGTTCTTCGTCAGCTTGGTGAAGGCGCGGGGGCCCTGGCCGTTGAGGGCGAGGTCGCGGAGCATGCGGCCGGTGGAGTACATGCCAGAGTTGCAGGAGGAGAGCGCGGCGGTGAGGACGACGAAGTTGACGACGGCGGCGCCGACGCTGAACCCCATCTCCTCGAAGGCCTTCACGAACGGGGAGACGCCGGGTTTGAAGGTGGACCACGGCACGACCGAGAGGATCATGATCAGCGCGCCGACGTAGAAGACGGCGATGCGCCACGGCACGGTGTTGATGGCCTTGGGCAGCACGGTCCCGGGGTCCTTGGACTCCCCGGCGGTGACGCCGACGAGTTCCACGGCGAGGAAGGCGAACATGACGATCTGGAGCGTCATGAGCGTGCCGGTGATGCCGTTGGGGAAGAAGCCGCCGTCGTTCCAGAGGTTGGCGACGGTGGCGGTGTCGCCGGCGTCGGAGAATCCGACGGTGAGGACGCCCGCGCAGATCAGGATCATGCCGATGATCGCGGTGACCTTGACCATGGAGAACCAGAACTCCAGCTCACCGAAGAGCTTCACGGAGATCAGGTTGGCGCCGTACAGAATGACGGTGAACACCAGGGCGGACAGCCACTGCGGAATGTTCCACCAGTACGTCATATAGGTGGCGGCGGCGGTGACTTCGGTGATTCCGGTGACGACCCAGAAGAGCCAGTAGGTCCAGCCGGTCACGAATCCGAAGAACGGGCCGAGGAATTCCCGGGCGTACTCCGAGAAGGAACCGGAGACCGGGCGGTACATGAGGAGTTCGCCCAGGGCCCGCATGATGAAGAAGATGACCAGGCCCGCGATGACGTAGGCCAGGACGAGGCTGGGTCCGGCCCGGTCGATGGCTTTGCCCGCGCCGAGGAAGAGCCCGGTGCCGATGGCTCCGCCGATGGCGATCATCTGGATCTGACGAGCGCCCAGACCGCGCTGGTATCCCTCGCCACTGGTCCCGGATCCCCCGGCGTCGCCGCCGGGCCGGCCCT
Source organism: Streptomyces sp. CNB091 (assembly GCF_000377965.1). NCBI lineage: Bacteria > Bacillati > Actinomycetota > Actinomycetes > Kitasatosporales > Streptomycetaceae > Streptomyces > Streptomyces sp. CNB091. Next base: position 135,562 of record NZ_KB898998.1, on the reverse strand, counting down.
TGTCGGCCTGTCCCTCGTCGACCTGCGCCGATGTCATGGTGGTGCGCCTTTCTCCACGCCGATCCGCGCCTCACAAGGCCGCGGATCAGGTCCTGATCCCCCCGGATATGGATGGAGTGCCGCCGGCGTTCGGCCGGTTCGTGGCGCCCCCGGGAACAGGGGTGGCGTTCCCGGGCGGTCGTGAAGATTTAACACGGCCGTCGCGGGACACGATGGGACATTCTGTGGCGCACGACACAGGAAAAAGCGGGCAAGGGGTTCTGTCTGGCACGAAAAGGCCGGATCATTTGGTGTGATCTTTATGCGGATCTGAGCGTCCGTTGAGCGAACGCAGAGGGCGCCCGCCCCGGCACGGCGGGCGGGCGGGCGCCCTCTGCGTTCACGGCTTTACCGCTTTACCGCTTTACGGCATGAGCGTCTCGACGAGCGTTTCCTGGAGTGCGCCGAGCCAGAGGTAGGCCATCACCATCGGCTTGCGCGGATCGGCGTCGGGGAGCCGGTAGAGCGAGCCCTCGCCGCCCTCGTCCTCGTCGGAGACCTCCAGCCGGGTGCCGATGGTCAGACGCAGGTCGTTGAGGGAGCGCAGCCAGCTGCGGCACTCCTCGCCGGTGAGGGTGAGGATGGCGCCGCCGTCCCCGGCGGGCGAGAGCGCGTCCAGGGTGCGGACGACGGTGACGGCGTCCTCGCGCTTGCCGGAGCGCAGGTCGTTCTCGGTGAAGCGGCGGAACTCGGAGGACAGCTCACGGAGCTCCTCCTCCGGCTTTCCGCCCTCGGCGGGCCGGTCGGGGCCGCCGTAGGCGTCGGGGAAGAGCCGGGCGAGCGCCGGGTCGGACGGCGGCTTGCTGGGGCCCTCGGCGAAGAGGGCGGCGAGCGGGTCCTCGCCGTCGGCGGGCGTCTCGCCGGGGCCGATCAGTTCGAGCAGCTGGACGGCGAGGGAGCGCAGGATGGAGATCTCGACCTCGTCGAGCGCGACGGCCGCGCCGCCGCCTGGGGTGGCCTCGAAATGGCCGGCCATGGATTCTCCGATGGTGGGTCGAACGGGGCGGGGGAGGGCGGGGCGGGCGAGAGCGGGGCGGTCGGGCGGGCCCGGGCGGCTCTAGTTGCGGTCCTGGGTGAGGGTGGCCCACAGTCCGTATCCGTGCATGGCCTGGACGTCGCGCTCCATCTCCTCGCGGCTCCCGCTGGAGACGACGGCGCGGCCCTTCTGGTGCACGTCCATCATGAGCCGGTGGGCCTTGTCCTTCGGGTAGCCGAAGTAGGCCTGGAAGACGTAGGTCACGTAGCTCATGAGGTTGACCGGGTCATTGTGGACGAGCGTCACCCACGGGACGTCCGGCTCGGGGACCGCGAAGGTCTCCTCGGCCGAATCGGGACGTTCGATCTCTAGCGGGGTAGCAACGCTCACCTGTCCCATGCTGCCACCCGGGCGGGTCCCGCGCATAAACGGACCCCACATCTCGTCACTTTGACGAATAGGGGGTAGCATCCCAGCCATGAACTCAGCGGACCTCGGGCGACGGGTCGGCGTTCCGTCGACCGCGCTCTTCACCGACCAGTACGAGCTGACCATGGTGCAGGCGGCCCTCAGGGCCGGCACCGCCGACCGGCACTCGGTCTTCGAGGCGTTCACCCGCCGGCTGCCCGAGGGGCGGCGCTACGGAGTCGTCGCGGGCACCGGCCGGGTGCTGGACGCGGTGGAGAACTTCCACTTCGACGACGAGATGATCGGCTTCCTGCGGCAGCAGGAGATCGTCGACGAGCCCACCCTCGAATGGCTGGCCGACTACCGCTTCGGCGGCGACATCTGGGGCTACCCGGAGGGCGAGGTCTACTTCCCCGGCTCCCCGATCCTGCGCGTGGAGGGCTCCTTCGCCGAGTGCGTGCTGCTGGAGACGGTGATCCTCTCCATCCTCAACCACGACTCCGCCATCGCCGCCGCCGCCTCACGGATGTCGGCCGCCGCCGGGAGCCGCCGGCTGATCGAGATGGGCGCGCGCCGCACCCACGAGCTCTCCGCGGTCGCCTCGGCCCGCGCCGCGTACGTCGGCGGCTTCGACGCCACCTCCGACCTGGCGGCCGGCTTCCGCTGGGCGATCCCGACCGTCGGCACGAGCGCGCACTCCTTCACCCTGCTGCACGACTGCGAGCGCGACGCGTTCCGGGCGCAGGTGGACTCGCTGGGCCGGGGCACGACGCTGCTGGTCGACACGTACGACGTGACCGAGGCGGTCCGGGCGGCCGTCGAGATCGCGGGGCCCGAGCTGGGCGCCGTACGGATCGACTCCGGGGACCTGCTCCTGGTCGCGCACCGGGTGCGGCAGCAGCTGGACGAGCTGGGGGCGACGGACACGAAGATCGTGGTGACCTCGGACCTGGACGAGTACGCCATCGCCTCGCTGGCCGCCGCGCCGGTGGACGCGTACGGGGTCGGCACCCAGCTGGTCACCGGGAGCGGGCACCCCACCTGCTCCATGGTCTACAAGCTGGTGGCCCGCGCCGGCTCGGCGGAGCCGGACGCCCCGCTGGTGCCGGTGGCGAAGAAGTCGCTCGGCGCGAAGTCGTCGAAGGGCGGCCGCAAGTGGGCCGCCCGCCGGACCGACGAGCACGGCGTCGCCGAGGCCGAGGTGATCGGCACCGGTCCGGTCCCCGAGGAGCTGGCCGACCGGCAGCTGCCGGTGGAGCTGGTGCGCGGTGGCGAGGTGCTCGCGCGGGAGCCCCTGGAGGCCATCCGGGAGCGGCACGTGGCGGCGCGCGCGGGGCTGCCGATGTCGGCGATCCAGCTGTCGCGGGGCGAGCCGGTGATCCCGACCGAGTACGCCTGAGAACGGCCCGGGGCGGCCCCCAGGGTCGCCCCGGCGTCCGGACCGGCCGGGTCCGGAACCGGGGGTTTGGCCGACGGGCTTGATTGTGACGGTGCAGTGCCTAGGCTCGAACCCGCGGACACACCCGGAAACCCCGGCACCCCCCTCCGCTCGGCGCCACCCCGCTCCGGCCCCACGAGCTCCCGCCCCCGTCCCGTCCCCGCCCCATCCGCTCCCGCCCCCACCGAAGGACACCCGCCATGCACCGCGCATTGATCGTCGTGGACGTTCAGAACGACTTCTGCGAGGGCGGCAGCCTCGCGGTGGCGGGCGGTGCCGACGTCGCCGCCGCCATCACCGACCTGATCGGCGACGCCCAGCCCGGCTACCGCCACGTGGTGGCCACCCGCGACCACCACATCGACCCGGGCGACCACTTCTCGCCCAGCCCGGACTTCGAGCACTCCTGGCCGGTGCACTGCGTCGCCGGTACGGAGGGGGTCGGCTTCCACCCGAACTTCGCGCCCGCCGTCGCCTCCGGCGCGATCGACACGGTGTTCGAAAAGGGTGCGTACGCGGCCGCTTACAGCGGGTTCGAGGGCTCCGACGAGAACGGGGCCGGACTCGCCCAGTGGCTGCGCGACCGCGACGTCACCGAGGTCGACGTCGTCGGCATCGCCACCGATCACTGCGTACGGGCCACCGCGCTGGACGCGGCCCGTGAGGGCTTCGTCACGCACGTGCTGCTCGACCTGACCGCGGGCGTGTCCGGGGCGACCACGGAGCGGGCCCTGGCGGAGCTGCGCACGGCGGGCGTGAAGCTCTCCGGCACACCGGTCGTCGCGTCGTAACCCCACCGCACCCGGGACCCCACCGCACCCGGGCATCACACCTCGCGCGCCGCGCCCGGATATCACCGCCTCGCGCGCCTACGCGGCCGGGCGGGCCGGTCCGGCGTATCCGGTGGGGCCCAGCAGGGCCCTGATCGGGTGCCACAGCTCCTGGCACGACTGGGGCGACGCGGAGGGCGGGGGCGACGGGGGCGCGAGGCCCGGCAGGCCGGCCGGCTCCGCCTGCGGGGCGGCCCGCCACAGCAGCCCGTCCGGATGGTGCAGCACCGCCGTGACCTCGTCCGGCGTGGGCGGCCGGTCGTTGCCGCGCAGGTAGACCGCCCGCAGCCCCAGGTTGCGCAGCCTGGTCAGGGCGCGCGCCCGGTTCGCCGCGTGCACCAGCACCCGCACGGGGGCCCCTGGCCCCTCCCCCGTACCCCCGTGGGGGCCCGCTCCGTCGGCCGGTCTGGTCAGGGTCAGTGCGACCACCACCGTGCCGTTCGGCAACCTGCAGAAACCTCCGCCTGCCATGCTCCGCGCTCCCCCGTGAGACGTCGTGTCAATAAGGATGTGAACAAGACGCACCTAAACACGATCGGCCGCCGCCCGCTAGGGGGCGACGGCCGATCATGGTTTGACCTGCGGGTTTACTCGATCAGCGGCCCGAGGGGCTGACCAGCACGCTCATCGTCGAGCCGTTGCGGGGCTCGTGGACGATGGAGATGCGGGTGTTCGTGTCAGGGACCTTGACACCACCCGTGGGGTTCTCCTTGTACCAGTAGGTGCCCTTGCGGTCGTCGAAGACCGGGTTGCCCAGGGCGGGCTTGATGTGCAGCGGGACGTCCGCGTTATGGAGCGTGAAGCCCTGGTTCGGGTACCAGCTGAACGGCGCGTCGAACGGCTGGATCTTGTTGCGCAGGAGCGAGCCGTCCTTCCACTTCAGCGGCTTGGCGTGCGCGTCGACCGGCAGGATCAGACCCTGGCCCGGGTGGACGGAGGTGTTGTTGTCCTTCTGGGAGGTGTCCCAGAGCCAGACCAGCAGACCGTTCTGGTACGCGTAGTGCTCGACCCAGTCCGGACGGGTGCCGGAGAAGCCGAAGTTGTACGGGCCGACCTTGAGGGTCTCGTCGTACGACACGTACTGGCGGTTCTCCGCGATGTAGTACTGCGGGTAGTTCTGGGTGAAGGACTCGCCGATGCGCGAGAAGCCCTTCGCGGTCCAGCCGTTGTCGTCGCCCTCGGCATTGTCCGAGAAGAGCGCGGCGCCGTCGGCCGTGACGGTGATGGCGTCGGCCGCGAAGCCCTTGCCGCCCGCGCCGCCGTCCGTCTGGTAGCGGAAGCGGAAGTCGACCTTCTTGCCCGCGTAGGCGTCCAGGGAGAAGGACAGCTTCTTGTACGCGCCCGAGACGTCGGTCAGGGCCGGCTTGTCACTGGCGTCGCGCGGGAGGGCCTTGCCGTCGGCGGTACCGTCGAGCGCGGTCCAGTTGGCGCCACCGTTGTCGGACACCTCGGTGTAGAGGTAGTCGTACTCGGCCTCGATGTCGTACCAGCCCGAAAGGTCCAGCGTGGCCTTGGACTTGCCGGTCAGGTCGACCGAGCGGGTCAGGGTGTTCGACAGGTTGTCGCCCATGTCGCTCCACCACTGCTTCGCACCCTCGGCGGGCTTGACGACGGTGGTGGTGACGGCCTTCTCGGGCAGCTCGACGACGAGCGCCTGCGGGTTCTTGGTGTTGTACTCCGAGACGCCCAGCTTGTGCAGCGAGGTCTTGCCGGCCTTGGCCTTGTCGTAGTCGAGCCAGCCGAGCTGGAGCTTGTCCCACGAGGTCATGTCGCCCGGCAGGTTGCCGATCTCGCCGGTGCCGGTGCCGAGCCAGGAGCCCGCCGACATCAGGGACCAGAAGCCGACCGAGTTCTCGCCGCCGCCGGAGGTGTCGTACAGGTCCGGGAGACCGAGGTCGTGGGCGTACTCGTGGGCGAAGACGCCCAGGCCGCCGTTCTCGGGCTGGACGGTGTAGTCGCCGACCCAGATGCCCGTGTCGCCGATCTGGGCGCCACCGGCCTTGTTGTCCGCGGGGCCGGTCGCACCGGCGTTCGTGCCGTACGCGTACCAGCGGTGCGCCCAGATGGCGTTGGTGCCCTCGGCGCCGCCGCCGGCCGACTCGTCCTCGCCGGCGTGCACCAGCTGGAAGTGGTCGATGTAGCCGTCGGGCTCGTTGAAGTTGCCGTCACCGTCGAAGTCGTAGCGGTCCCACTCGTCGTACTCAGCGAGGTTCGCCTTGATCTCCGCGTCGGTGCGGCCCTTGGCCTGCTGATCGGCGACCCAGGCGTTCACGCCGTCGCGCACCGCGTCCCACACGTTGGCGCAGTTGGTCTGGCCGCAGTAGTTGGAGCCGTAACGGGCCTCGTTGTAGGGGACCTTGACCCAGTCGGAGACCTCTCCCTCGACCGAGTAGCGACCCGAGGAGGTCTTCTCGTAGTAGGTCTTGAGCGAGTGGACGCCCTTGCCCTCGCCGAAGTAGAGCTCCTGGAAGTGCGCCCGGTTGTAGTCGGCCTTCCAGGCGGTGCTGTTGTCCTTCTTCGGGTCCGGCTTGGCGATCTTGTTGTGCGCCGGGCCCGGGGCGCCCCCGAACTTCTTGACGGGCGGCTTGGGGCCGTCGCCGTCCGGGTCGAACATCGTGGTGTCGTCGACCTGGTCGCCGAACTCCAGCAGGATGGTGAAGATCTTGTCGGTCTTCTCCCGGCCGAGCTCCACGTACTTCTTGTCGCCGAGCCTGACGACCTTGGAGCCGTTCCGGTTCGTCACCTTCTTGTCCCCGGACAGCACCTGCTCCAGCGCGGCTTCGCGCTGAGCGGCCTGCTGCTCGCTGAAGGGACCCTCCAGGTTGTGCTCCACGTGCCCCTTGGCCGGCGCCGGGTCACGGCGGTCGACGGTGGAGACACCGGAACCTGATGAGCTGTCATGCGCCTGGGCGGTGGCGAAGGTCGACGCCGTCGCGGCGGTCGCGGCCATGGCCACGACAACGGCGGCGGCGCGAAGCGCCCGTCTCTGATTGGTCACTTGATGCAGTCCTCCCCGGGCGTCCGCGCAGCGGCCAGGGGGGTAGAAAGCGGGCCGCGCGCGTAAACGCGTCACAAGTGACGACATTCGATCGGAGTCATGAAAGAAAAGACAGACCTTGACTTGAACAGACCAAGTGCACTATGCGGAGTGCCCTTCCGGTATGCGGACGGTATGGGAAGGGCATGGGAACGGTAAAAGAACGTCCGCGGCCCGGACCTGGCCGTTCGCCCCACACCAACAGGCGCGTCGCGCCGTCCGGTTGGTGAGCGGCGTGACTCCGTGCGCCCCCTGTGCACCGGTACCGTGCGTTAGGTCACGCTTACTACCGGTCCGGCCCGGGCATCCACCGTCGTAGGGTCGTTCGGCGCGCACGACCGTGCCGACCGCCGCCCGCCCATCCGACGTCCCGAGGACGGAAACCGCCATGCCGCGTCCGACTGCCGCACAGTTCGCCTACGGTTCGGCCACCGTCGTCGTCACGACGCTCGCCCTGCTGCTGCTGTTCCGCACGGAGTCCGGCATCGGCGTCGCCGCCGTGGGGACGACCGCGCTCGCCCTCGGCCTTCTGGTCGCCGTGCTCCTGCCCCTCCCCCGCCACCGCGCCGCGGAGGCAGCGGGACGGACCGCGACCGCCGACGCCGCCCGAACCCACCACGCCTTGGAGGGCATCGGGGCCCGGGAGCGGGTCACGGCGGGCCGCTCGTCGGCGCCGGCGCCGGCGGACGAGCACTCGCTGCGCCGCTGAGCGGGCGACGACGGACCGCAGGGTGGCCGTCCGCTAGCGAGCGGCCACCACGACCGTCTTGGCCGCCTTGTCCTGGAGCCCCTGCCGGTAGGGCTTGTCGGTGAACATCAGCACGATGTTGATCAGCCACCACAGGCACGGGCAGCACAGCAGCGCCGGGGCCCACAGCACGACGGCCCGCATCAGCGCCGCCCCGGTGTCGGGCACCCGCCCGTCGTTGAGCATCGCGACGCGCAGCTTGAGCAGCCGCTTGCCCAGCGTGCGGCCGTCCTTGTGGGTGAAGTACGTGTCGTAGGCGACGTAGACCACCAGGCCGATGATCGACCACAGCAGCTGGCTCCCGCCGTACCCGTTGGCGACGGCGTCGCCGAACCCGTCGTCGCCGTCCCCGTTGACGTCGACCGCGCCGCCCCAGGGGAGGGAGATCAGGTACAGCGGGATCGAGATGACGAGGAAGTCGATGAGCCGCGCCAGGATCCGCTTCCCCGGCTCGGCGAGCGGCGGCATTCCGGCCAGCGGGTCGGGCGCTCCGAAGCCGCCGCCGCTGCCGTACGGGTCGTTCGGCGGGGGCGGGGGCGGGGGCGGCGGCGGGGGCGGCGCGCTGCCGTACGGCCGACCCTCGGACGGCGGCGAGGGCTCCTGCGGCTTCTTGAGGAACGGATCGTCGTCCTCGGGCGGCTGGCCGGGCGTCGGCTGGTCGTTGCTCATGGGGGCAGTGCATCCCGCTCCACCGGGCCCCGCAACGGCTCAGGTGCGTTCGGGGGACACGGAGCGGCATCCGAGTCTAAACGGGCAGGTCGCCGCACGCTCGGGCACGCGTTGCCACGGAGCCCGGGCACGCGTTCTGCCGGAGCCCGGGTACGCGTCCTGCCGGAGCCCGGGCACGCGTCCTGCCGGAGCCCGGGCACGCGTTTCCCCGGGTCCACTCAGCGCGCCCAGCCCGGTCGGCCCGATGAGCCCGATGAGCCGACTCAGCCCGCTCAACCCGCTCAGCCGGCGACGAACGTGCGGGCCGCCTTGTCGTGCCAGCACTGGCGCCAGGGCCGGTCGATCAGGCACCAGAGAACGTTGACCACGCCGATGACGAGGAGCCCCAGCACGCCGTAGACGAGCCAGCGGCGCAGGGCCGCGCCCAGGGTGGGCGCGTCGTGGGACTCGATGTCCCGTACGTCGAGCCCGCAGAGCTTCTTGCCCAGCGTCCGGCCCCACTTGGCCGTCGGCAGCGCCTCCAGGAGGAAGCCGATGAGGAGGAACGCGGCGAGCAGCGCCCCCAGCAGCGCCCCGGTGGTGGAGTCCAGCAGCCAGACGGTGACCGTCTCCCCTGTCTCCTTCGCCGCGGTGATCTTCCGGTCGATGTGGTCGAGCGCCCGGGTCGCCAGCGGGACGGCCGCGGCCCCGACGACCGCGCCGAGCACGAGACTGTCGACCAGCCGGGCGGCGAACCGCTTGCCGAGCCCCGCGGGCCGGGCCGAGGCCTGGTTGCGGGCGAGTTGCTGGAAATGGTCGTCGACCGGCGGCTTCCAGGGCACGACGGGCTGGTCCGCGCCCGGCCCCTGGTGCTGGGGCTGGTGCGGTTGCTGCTGCTGGTGCGGTTGCTGCTGTCGCGGCTCGGGCTGGGCCAGTTGGTGGACCTGCTGCGCCCAGGAGGCCGAGCCGCCGCCGGGGCCCGGCGTCAGCGGCGTCTGCGGGGCCGCCGGGGGCACGGGGGCGGGGGATGGCGTGGGCACGGGGGCGGGGGCCTGGACCGGCCCCTGCCGCACTTCCTGCGGTACGGGAGCGGGGGCCGGGACGGGGGCGGTCGGCGCGGGGGCCGGCAGGGCTGCCTGCTGTACCGGTGCCGGCTGTACCGGTGTCTGCTGGGGCTGCGCCTGCTGTGCCAGTCGCTGCTGTGGCTGCTGCGCGTGCTGTGCCTGCTGTGACTGCTGCGCGTGCTGCGCCTGCGTCGGCAGTGCCCGGGGCGCGGGAGCCGGTGCGAGGCCGCTCTGTGCCGCGACCACGTTCTGCGGCCCCTGCTGCGTACCGGCGTTCGACGGTGCCGGAGCGGCCGGCTGAACGGCGTTGGACTGTGCGGCGTTGGACTGTGCGGCGTCGGGCCCTGCGGCGCGCGGTCCCACCGCGCGGATCGTGACCGTCCCGTCGGTCGGCGGACGCGTCCCGGCCTCCTCGGCGGACCGGCCGCCGTCCCGCATTCCCGGCAGCGCGCCGCCGGTCGGGTCCTGGGCCAGCGGCGCCCTCGGGTCGGCCGACGCCGAGGCGTGGCCGGCGGGCTCCTGGGCCGGCCCGCCCCAGTCGACCCGGCGGTCCCGTCCGCCGCCGAAACCGTTCTGGCGTGCGGTGTCCGCCTGCCAGACGGACGCGGAGCCCGCGGGGTCCGCGTCCGGTTCACCGGAGCCGGCCGCCGGGGCCGCCGGGGCCGCCGGGGCCGCCGGGGCCGCCGGGCCGTCCTGGAGGCCCTCCTGGAGACCGTCCTCCTCGTCGAAGAAGATCGGCCCGGTCTCCTCCACCGGCGCACCCTGCCCCCCGTCGGCGGGAGCGGCGGCCGGGCCCGCCTGACGGGGCGCGGGGCGGCTCGTGCCGGGGACCCAGGACGCGCCGTTCCAGTACCGGACGTAACCGGGGATGGAGGGGTCGGGGTAGTAGCCCTGGCGGGGGCTTTCGTCACCGGGTGCCGGAGTTGGCGCGCTCATCAGCGGGTCCCGTATCTCTTCGAGGCCTCAGGCCGTCCCCGCCGGGCGGGCGGACGGCCTCAATACAAGGGTCCACATCTATCAGACCGCCGACCGCCCTCGGGCCGGTCCACCTGTTTGGGACCACTTTCGGGACTGCGTGAAGTTTTTTTGAGAAGTCGCGTAATAGGTGGCGGGGAGGGCGCTCTCTCCTTGTGCGGGACGGTCACGGGGCCGGCCCACGAGCACCGGAAGGTTGTGCATTCTCATGATGAGCATCGTGGAACGTGAGCTGGAGCTGAAGCTGGTCCTGTCCCCCGAGCGGTCCATTCCCGTACCCGCCCGGCTGACGTATCGCACGGACGACCCGTACGCCGTGCACATCGCCTTCCACATCGGCTCCGAGTCGCCCGTGCACTGGACGTTCGCCCGGGAGCTGCTGGTGGAGGGCGTGTTCCGGCCGTGCGGGCACGGGGACGTACGGATCTGGCCGACGAAGGTCGCGGGCCGCGGCGTCATCTGTGTGGCCCTCACCTCCCCCGACGGCGACGCCCTGCTCGAAATGAACTCGGCGGCCGTGGCCGCCTGGGTGGAGCGGACCCTGCGGGTGGTGCCGCCGGGTTCGGAGAGCGACCGGCTCGGCATCGACGATGCGCTGGCGGAGCTGCTGGCCCCGTTGCCGGCCGACGACCTCTGGCTGAGCGACCCGTGGCAGTCGGACGACGCGCCGTCCCAGGACGGCGAGGCGTGAGGGCTGCCGAACGGGAGGGCGCTGTCAGGAAAGCTTGCGGGGCCGCTGTCAGGAGAGCTCGCGGGGTTGCTGTCAGAAGAACGCGCCGGGGTTGCTGTCAGAAGAGCTTGCCGGGGTTGAGGAGGCCCAGCGGGTCGAAGGCCGCCTTGATGGAGCGCTGCAGTTCGATGCCGGTCTCGCCCAGTTCGCGGGCGAGCCACTCCTTCTTGAGGACACCGACGCCGTGTTCGCCGGTGATGGTCCCGCCCAGTTCCAGGCCGAGCGCCATGATCGCGTCGAAGGACGCGCGGGCCCGGCGGGACTCGTCGGGGTCGTGGTGGTCGAAGCAGACGACGGGGTGGGTGTTGCCGTCGCCCGCGTGGGCGCAGACGCCGATGGTGAGGTCGTACTCCTCGGCGATGGCCGCCGTGCCCGCGAGCATCGCGCCGAGCTGCGAACGCGGTACGCAGACGTCGTCGATCATCGTGGCGGGCCTGACGGTCTCCAGCGCGGTGAGCGACATCCGGCGGGCCTGGAGGAGGAGTTCGGACTCGGCGGGATTATCGGCGGGGACCACCTCGGTGGCCCCGGCGGCGGTGCACAGGGCTCCGACGGCGGCGAGGTCGGCGAGGGGGTCGGGGGTGTCGAAGGCGCAGAGCAGCAGGGCCTCGGTGGTCTCGGGCAGGCCCATGGAGGCCATCGCGTTGACGGCACGCACGGTCGTACGGTCCATCAGTTCGAGGAGTGACGGGGTGTGACCACGCTCCATGATCCGGCACACAGCGTCACAGGCGGCGGCTGCCGAGGGGAACTCGGCGGCGAGGACGAGCTGCTGGGGCGGCCGCGGCCGCAGCGCGAGGACGGCCTTGACGACGACTCCGAGGCTGCCCTCGGAGCCGACGAAGAGCCGGGTCAGGTCGTATCCGGCGACGCCCTTGGCGGTGCGGCGGCCGGTGGTCAGGAGCCGTCCGTCGGCGAGGACGACGTCCAGGCCGAGAACGTACTCGGCGGTGACCCCGTACTTCACGCAGCACAGGCCGCCGGACGCGGTGCCGATGTTGCCGCCGATGGTGCACGTCTCCCAGCTGGAGGGGTCCGGCGGGTAGTACAGGCCGTGTTCGTCCACCGCGCGTGACAGCACCGCGTTGACGACGCCCGGTTCGACGACGGCGATCCGGTCGACCGGGCTGATCTCCAGGATCCGGTCCATTTTCACCAGGGAGAGCACGATGCAGCCGTCCGAGGCGTTGGCCGCGCCGGACAGGCCGGTACGGGCGCCCTGCGGGACGACCGGGACGCGCAGCGCGGTGGCGGTGCGCATGACGTGCTGGACCTGCTCGACCGTGCGCGGGAGCACCACGACGGCCGGGGTGCCGGCCTCGCAGAAGCTCGCCATGTCGTGGGCGTAGGAGGCGGTGACGTCCGGATCGGTGATCAGCGCCTCGGGGGGCAGTCCCGCGCGCAGCCGTTCGAGGAGATCGCTCATGATCCAAGCGTGACACCCGGGGCCAATGGTGTGAACCCGTGGGCGGCGACGATCCGAAGGAGCGGTGTGCTCGTATGACTGACGCACAGTGATGGCCATGGATGTCATGCCGCAGCAGGGTCCGGAGTCCCGCCAGCCGCCCGAGCCGTCCCCGCAGGGGCCACAGGGCCCACAGGACCTGCTGGACCCGCTGGAGCCGCTGGACCCGCTGGAGCCGCTGGACTCGCGAGACCCGCAAGCCCCTTACGTGATGCCCGCCGAAGGCGCCACCGCCGTACCCCCGCCGCCGCCCACCCTGCGGACGACGTTGCGCCGGGCCGCGTTCGGGGCGGTCGCCGCCGGGGTGCTACTGGCCGGGGCGCTGGTGGCGGTGGAGGACGGGGAGGGGGACGGGCCGAAGGAGCCGGGGCCGGTCGAGCGGGCCGAGGCGGCGGTGACCGCGGGCTCCCCCGCTTCACTGTCGGACCTCACCGCGCTGATCGGGGACCGGCAGAAGTGGGTGGAGTCCCACCCCGAGGACGCCCCGTCCCTGGCGACGCTCGGCACGGCGTACGTGGAGTGGGCGCGGCGTTCGGCGGACACGACGTACTACGCCCGCGCCGAGGAGACCCTGAAGCGTTCGCTGGAGGCGCGGGCGGGCGAGCGCGGGAACGAGGAGGCGTGGGTGGGCCTGGCGGCCCTGGCCAACGCCCGGCACGACTTCCTCGCGGCGAAGCGGTGGGGCGAGACCGTGAAGAGGCAGCAGCCGAAGGCCTGGAGCGTGTACCCGGTCCTCATCGACGCGTACACCGGGCTCGGCGACCAGAAGGCGGCGACCGCGGCGACGGAGAAGTTCGGCGAGCTGCGCAAGGGCGTTCCGGCGCTGGCCCGCACCGCCGAGCTGTACCGGGGCCAGGGCTGGCGCGAGGACGCGCTGGCCACCGCCAGGGAGGCGGCGGACCGGGCGACGCAGCCCGCCGAGAAGGCCGAGGCGCTGCACCGGCTCGGCGAGCTGGCCTGGGAGCGGGGCGAGCCGGAGGAGGCGGTGGCGCAGTTCGACGCGGCGCTGCGCACGGACGCCGGTCACCACGCCTCGCTGGCGGGCCGGGCCCGGGCCCTGGTGGCGCTGGAGCGCACCGACGAGGCGCTGGCCGCGTACCAGAGCGCGCTGGAGAAGCTCCCGCGCCCGGAGTACGCCCTGGAGCTGGGCGAGCTGTACGAGTCGCTGGGGCTGGACGGGGACGCCCGCACCCAGTACGCCCGGCTGCGGAAGATGGTGGCCGGGGCGAAGAAGACCGGGGTCGACGAGTCCCTGGTGCTGGCCCGTTTCGAGGCCGACCACGGGGACCCGGACGCGGCGGTGGAGCTGTTGCGCGGCCAGTGGGCTAAGCAGCACCGCAGTGCGGCGGTGGCGGACGCGCTGGGCTGGGCGCTGCACCGGGCGGGCGAGTCGGAGGAGGGCCTGGAGTACGCGCAGCGGGCCGCGGACACGGGCGTGCGGAACGCCTCGTACGCCTACCACCTGGGCGTGATCCAGCGGGAGCTGGAGGACTACGGCCCGGCGCGCCGGAATCTGGAACAGGCCGTGCGCACCAACCCGGCCTTCTCGCCGCTCGCCGCGCCGCTGGCCCGCCAGGCGCTGGACGCGCTGGGCGAGCCGCCGCCGGGCGGGCCGGGCGCCACGCGGCCGGCCCCGCCGCCGCCCGCCCCGGATCCGAAACCGGAGACAGAGCGGGAAGGGGAGCGGAAGAGGGAGCGGGAGACGGGGCGGGAGACGAAGCCCGAGGCTCCGGTCCCCTCGAAGGCGGCCCCTTCCGCGCCCCCGTCCCCGGCCCCGGCCCCGTCGAAGGCGGCGGCGAGCAGCGCTGCGGCCGGGAAGCCGGAGGCGGCGGCCGAGGCGTCGAAGAGCCCCTGACCCGGACAGGACGCCGCGAACGACGTGGCCGCCGCGGTCCGGGGTACTGCCCCGGACCGCGGCGGCGTCATGTGCGCACGGTACGGCTCAGAGGTTGCCGCGCTTCTCCTGCTCGCGCTCGATCGCCTCGAACAGGGCCTTGAAGTTGCCCTTGCCGAAGCCCATGGAGCCGTGGCGCTCGATCATCTCGAAGAAGACGGTCGGCCGGTCCTGGACCGGCTTGGTGAAGATCTGCAGCAGATAGCCGTCCTCGTCGCGGTCGACGAGGATCTTCAGCTCTCGCAGGGTCTCGACCGGCACCCGGGTCTCGCCGGCCCACTCGCCGAGGGTGTCGTAGTACGAGTCCGGGGTGTCCAGGAACTGGACGCCGGCGGCGCGCATCGCGCGGACCGAGGCGACGATGTCGTTCGTGGCGAGCGCGATGTGCTGGACGCCCGCGCCGCCGTAGAACTCCAGGTACTCGTCGATCTGCGACTTCTTCTTCGCGATGGCCGGCTCGTTGATCGGGAACTTGACCTTGAGCGTGCCGTCGGCGACGACCTTCGACATCAGGGCGGAGTACTCGGTGGCGATGTCGTCGCCCACGAACTCCTTCATGTTGGTGAAGCCCATGACCTGGTTGTAGAAGCCGACCCACTCGTTCATGCGGCCGAGCTCGACGTTGCCGACGCAGTGGTCGATCGCCTGGAAGGTGCGCTTGGCGGGCGGCTCGACCATCGGCGAGGCCGCCGCGAAGCCGGGGAGGTAGGGGCCCTCGTAGCCGGAGCGCTCCACCAGGGTGTGGCGGGTCTTGCCGTACGTGGCGATGGCGGCGAGGACGACGGTGCCGTGCTCGTCCTTGACCTCGTGCGGCTCGGTGAGGCCGCGGGCGCCGTGCTCGACGGCGTACGCGTACGCGGCGCGGGCGTCCGGGACCTCGATCGCGAGGTCGATGACACCGTCGCCGTGCTCCGCGACGTGGTCGGCGAGGAAGGTGCCCCACTCGGTGGACGGTTTGATCACCGAGGTGAACACGAAGCGGGCGGCGCCGTTGGTCAGGACGTAACTCGCGGTCTCGCGGGTGCCGTTCTCCGGTCCGGAGTAGGCGACCAGCTTCATGCCGAAGGCGGTCGAGTAGTAGTGCGCGGCCTGCTTGGCGTTGCCCACGGCGAAGACGACCGCGTCCATTCCCTTGACCGGGAAGGGGTCGGCCCGCCGGGCGGTTTCGGGGCTGGTGTGCAGAGTCTCAGTCATGTTCGAAGGCTCTCCCCACATCGCAAGGTGCGCAACAGTTCGCGCATCCACTGGTCAATGTGCCCAGCGCGTCGCGATGATGGCCGGACTATCTGTACAGGGTGACCATCAGAGGCAGGCTCATGGCGATCGATCATCTGGACGGGCGGCTCATCGTGCTCCTGGCGCGCGAACCGCGGATCGGTGTCCTCGAAGCGTCCCGGCGGCTCGGGGTGGCGCGCGGGACCGTGCAGGCGCGGCTGGACCGTCTTCAGTCGAACGGCGTCATCCGGGGATTCGGACCCGACGTGGATCCGGCGGCGCTCGGCTACCCGGTCACCGCGTTCGCCACGCTGGAGATCAAGCAGGGCCAAGGGGCCGATGTACGCGCCCACTTGGGCGGGGTGCCGGAAGTGCTGGAGCTGCACACGACCACCGGGCACGGCGACATGTTCTGCCGCCTCGTCGCCCGTTCCAACGCGGATCTCCAGCGGGTGATCGACCGGGTTGTCGGATTTGATGGCATTGTCCGGGCCTCCACGGCGATCGTCATGGAGAACCCGGTTCCGCTGCGGATCATCCCGCTGGTGGAACAGGCGGCCGAGGACACCGACTGAGCGAAGGGCTCGGGAGGCCACCCGATCCGAAGGAGCGCCGTGTGAGCTTCTGGGAGTATCTGAACACCCGCCACCAGCAGCTGCTCACGGACGCGTTCCAGCACGTCAGCGCGGTCTTCCAGTGCATGGTGATCGCGACCGTGCTGGGCGTGGTCATCGGCGTGGTGAGCTACCGCAGCGGCTGGGGCGGCTCGCTCGCCATCACCTCCACGGCCACGATCCTCACCATCCCCTCCCTCGCCGCGATCGGTCTGCTGATTCCCCTGGTCGGCCTCGGTGTCGCGCCGACCGTGATCACCCTGACGCTGTACGGGCTGCTGCCGATCGTCCGGAACGCCATCGTCGGGCTGCGGGGCGTCGATCCGTCGCTGGTCGACGCGGCGGCGGGCATCGGGATGTCGCGGCCGGCCCGGCTGTGCCGGGTGGAGCTGCCGCTCGCCTGGCCGCCGATCCTGACCGGGATCCGGGTCTCGACCCAGATGCTGATGGGCATCGCCGCCATCGCCGCGTACGCCTCCGGGCCCGGCCTCGGCAACGAGATCTTCCGGGGCATCGCCTCGCTGGGCAGCGCCAACGCGATCAACCAGGTCCTCGCGGGCACGCTCGGCATCGTCGTCCTGGCCCTGCTCTTCGACGCCGCGTACGTCCTGCTGGGGCGGCTGACCATCCCGAGGGGGATCCGTGCCTGAGACCGAGACCGGCGCCGTCGTCGCGGAGGAGGGGGCCACCGCCACCTCCGGGGCCACCATCCAGCTGGAGAACCTCACCAAGAGCTACCCGGGCACCCCGAATCCGGCCGTCGAGAACGTCTCGATGGAGATCAGGGCGGGTGAGACGGTGGTCTTCGTCGGGCCGTCCGGCTGTGGGAAGTCCACCACCCTGAAGATGATCAACCGGCTGATCGAGCCGACGTCGGGCCGGATCCGGATCGACGACGAGGACGTCACCGACATCGACCCGGTGAAGCTGCGCCGCAAGATCGGCTACGCCATCCAGTCCTCCGGCCTCTTCCCGCACATGACGGTGGCGGACAACATCGCCCTGGTCCCGAAGATGGTCGGCTGGTCCAAGTCCCGGGTGAAGGACCGGGTGGAGGAGATGCTCGACCTGGTGGGCCTGGACCCGCGCGAGTTCCACGGCCGCTATCCGCGCCAGCTCTCCGGCGGGCAGCAGCAGCGGGTGGGGGTGGCGCGGGCGCTGGCCGCCGACCCTCCCGTGCTGCTGATGGACGAGCCGTTCGGGGCCGTCGACCCCATCACCCGCGACCACCTCCAGGACGAGCTGATCCGGCTCCAGCACGAGCTGCACAAGACGATCGTGTTCGTCACCCACGACTTCGACGAGGCGATCAAGCTCGGCGACCGGATCGCGGTGCTGCGGGAGCGCTCGCACATCGCGCAGTTCGACACCCCCGAGGCGATCCTGACCAACCCGACGGACGACTTCGTCTCCGGCTTCGTCGGCGCGGGCGCGGCCCTGAAGCGGCTGAACCTGACCCGCGTACGGGATGTGGGCATCGCGGACTTCCCGACGGTGACGGTCGAGGACCCGCTCCAGTCGATCTTCAACAAGCTGCGCAGCGGTTCGCACAACGAGCTGCTGATGCTGGACCGCCGCAACCGCCCGTACAAGTGGCTGCGGCGCGGCGACCTGATGCGGGCGCGCGGTTCGCTGGCGCGGGCCGGGCAGCTGGTGCACGACACGGTGACCCGGGACGCCACGCTGCACGACGCGCTGGAGGCGGTCCTCACCGACAGCGGGGGCCGGGTCGCGGTGACCGGGCGGCGCGGCGAGTTCATCGGGGTCGTCGACATGAAGACGCTGATGGACAACGTGCAGGAGCTGCTGGAGGCCGACCGGCTGACGGCGATGGAGCACCAGCACGAGCTGGAGGAGCTGCGGGTCCACCAGACGGAGCAGGAGCTGGAGGGGGGTGGCGGCGGCCGATGAGTCCCAGCCATCGGGCCGGCTCCGGCAAGGGCCCGGCCGCCCCCACCCGTCCGCCGGGCGAGCACGACGTCAAGGGCCACGCGTTCCACGACGAGGAGAGCGACCCCTCCCCCGCCCCGGCCGCTCCGGAGCGCCGGTTCACCTGGCGGAAGCTGGTGGTCCTGCCGGTGGTGCTGGTGGTGATCCTCGTCGTCACCTACGTCTGGATCACCAACACCCGCCTGGACTCGATCGCGGAGAACTCGCTGACCGGGGGCAATGTGCAGCTGCGCTGGTGGCAGCACGTGCGGCTGACGGCGATCTCCACGTTCTGGGTGCTGATCATCGCGATCCCGCTGGGCATCGCCCTGACCCGGCGGCGGCTGCGGAAGGCGGCCCCGGCGTTCACCGCGCTGGCCAACATCGGGCAGGCGACGCCCGCGATCGGTCTGCTGGCGCTGCTGGTGATCTGGCTGGGCATCGGCCCGCGGACCGCGATCATCGGCATCGTGATCTACGCGGTGCTCCCGGTGCTCTCCAACACGGTGGCGGGCCTGCGGGCGATCGAGCCGAACATGATCGAGGCGGCGCGCGGGATGGGGATGTCCGGCCGGGGCGTCCTGATGAAGGTGGAGCTGCCGCTCGCGGTCCCGCTGATCCTGGCCGGGGTGCGTACGGCACTCGTCCTGAACGTCGGCACGGCGACGCTGGCGACGTTCGGCGGGGGCGGCGGGCTGGGCGACCTGATCACGTCGGGGATCCAGACGCAGCGGATGCCGGTGCTGGTCATCGGCTCGGTGCTGACGGTGGTGCTGGCCCTGCTGGTGGACTGGCTGGCCTCGCTGGCCGAGTTGGCGCTGACGCCGCGCGGGCTGGAGGAGCGATGAGGAGGACGGCGTACGTTCCCCGGCGCGGGGCTGTGGCGATCGGTGGCCTGGCCCTGGCGGTGGCGGTGGGCGGCTGCGGGCTCAAGAGCGGTTCGCCGATGGTGGACGACGTGTCGCCGGGGTCGGTCGGGCAGGGCGAGCCGCTCAAGGGCGCGACGCTGACCGTGACGTCGAAGAACTTCAGCGAGAACATCATCCTGGGCCAGATGACCGGCCTGGTGTTCAAGGCGGCCGGGGCGGAGGTCCTGGACCGGACGAACCTGCCGGGTTCGATCAGCGCGCGCGAGGCCATCATCAACGGCGACGCCGACGCCCAGTGGGACTACACCGGCACCGGCTGGATCACCTTCCTCGGCCACGCGGACCCGATCGTCGACCCGAGGAAGCAGTACGAGGCCGTGCGGGACGAGGACCGCGGCAACGGGGTGGTCTGGCTGCCGCCGGCGCCGCTCGACAACACGTACGCGCTGGCCATCAGCAAGAAGAACAACGCCAGGTACCGGCTGAAGACCCTCTCGGACGTGGCGGCCCTGGCGAAGAAGGACCCGGGCGCGGTGACGATCTGCGTGGAGAACGAGTTCGCCTCCCGCGACGACGGGCTGCCCGGCATGGAGAAGAAGTACGGGATGAGCATCCCGGCGGGCAACATCCGCAAGATGGACGCCGGGATCATCTACACCCAGGTCTCCGAGTCCGACTCCTGCCTGCTGGGCGAGGTGTTCACCACCGACGGCCGGATCAAGGCGATGAACCTGGACGTCCTGGAGGACGACAAGGACTTCTTCCCCAACTACAACGCCTCCCCGGTCATCCACGAGGCGACCTTCGAGAAGTACCCGGTGATCGCGGAGCTGCTGGACCCGCTGGCGAAGAAGCTGACGACCGAGGTCGCGCAGACGCTGAACGCCAAGGTGGACGTGGAGGGCGAGGACCCGCACGAGGTGGCGAAGGACTGGCTGGTGGCGGAGGGGTTCATCAAGGAGGGGTGAGTTACAAAGGATCCTTGCAAACAGTTCCTTGCAAAAAAGCCTTGCAAAGTTTTCTTTGCATCTCTACCTTCGAACCATGGCAGAGAACGAGGACGTCCACCCCTACCGCCACGACGGAACCGACCGCAGGATCCACAACGTCGACGCCCGTACGCTGCGCGCCGTCGCGCACCCCCTGCGGATTCGCCTACTGAAGGCGTTGCGCGACTTCGGCCCCGCCACCGCTTCCCAACTCGGCGAAAGGCTCGCCGAGTCCAGCGGTGCGACCAGCTACCACCTGCGCCAGTTGGCGGAGAGCGGGCTGGTCGAGGACGCTCCGGAGCTGGGCAAGGGTCGCGAGCGCTGGTGGCGGTCGGTGCACGACGGCTCGATGTTCGAGACCACGGACTTCCGGACGCATGCCGACCCGGAGGTGCGCGGGGCCATCGACTTCGTCCTGTACGAGACGGCCACGTCCCACGCCCAGGAGCTGAACACCTGGCTGGGCACCGTGGGCGACTGGTCGGAGGAGTGGCAGCGCAGCTGGGACATGAGCGACTTCACACTCCGCCTCACCCCGGCACTCGCCCTGGAGTTGTCCCGGAAGGTCCACGAACTGATGGAGAGCTACCGGGGCGCCGTCCCCGACGACACCGAGGGCTCGGCCGTCGTCCGGACCCACCTGCACGCCTTCCCGCGCCCCTCCGAATGAGCGCCACGCCGCCAACAGCCCACCACCCGAGGGGAACCGTTTTATGCACGCCGACGTCCACCACCTCCTGCACGCCGCCCGAGCCGCTGAACTCCACCACGCGGCAACGGCGTTCCGTCTCCCCCGCACCAGCCTGCGCACCCGGATCGGCTGGACCCTCGTCGAGGTGGGGCTGCGCCTGACGACCCAGAGCCGGGACGCGACCGCGCCCCGCACCGCCGCCTTCCATCCGGCGTAACCATCGACTCGGGGAGAGACCCGGCGTAACCATCGACTCGGGGAGAGACAGCGCCATGGGGCATCGCAGGAACCGCACCCCGCTCGCCGCCACGCTCGCGGCCAACGCCATTTCCACCGCGGGCACTTCACTGACCCTGATCGGCGTCCCCTGGTTCGTCCTGGAGACCACCGGCAGCGCGGGCCGGGCCGGGCTCGTCGCCTTCTGCGCGACCCTGCCGATCGTCGTCGCCGCCCTGATCGGCGGACCGGTCATCGACCGGATCGGCCGCCGCCGGGTCGCCATCGCCTCCGACGCGGTGTGCGCGTCGGCGATCGCGACGATCCCGCTGCTGCACTTCGCCGGCGTCCTCGACTTCTGGATGCTGTGCGCGCTGATGGCGGTCAACGGGTTCGCCCACACCCCGGGCAACACCGCGCGCTACGTACTGATCCCGGACCTGGCCGAGCACGCCGGCACCACGCTCCCCCGGGCCGCCAGCCTCTTCGACGCGGTCTCGCGCGGGGCCCGGATGGTCGGCGCGGCACTGGCCGGAGTCCTCATCGCCTTCGTCGGCGCGGAGACGGTCCTGCTGCTCGACGCGGCGACGTTCGGGCTGTCCGCACTGCTGATCGCCGCGGGGGTACGGGGAATCCGCGCGGCCGAACCGAGGAAGGCCGAAGCCCCGGTATCGCTGCGCACGTACGGCTCCGAACTCCGCGAGGGATACGCCCACTTGCTGGGCAACCGGCTGCTGCTGGCGATCGTGGTCATGGTGATGTTCATGAACGGCACCGACCAGGGCTGGTACGCCGTCCTGCTCCCCGTGCACGCCGAGGCCGAGCTGGGCGGCGCCACCGCCATCGGGCTGCTCACCGCGCTGTTCGGGGCGGGCGGGCTGATCGGGGCGCTGCTGTACGGGGCGGTGGGGCACCGGTTCTCACGGCGGACGGTGTTCACGGTGTGCGTCATCCTGTGCGGCGCGCCGAGGTTCCTGGTCGCCGCGGTGACCGGGACGACGCTGCCGCTCGCGGTGACGATGCTGCTCGGCGGGATCGCGGGCGGCGTGCTGAACCCGATCCTGACGACGGTGGTCTACGAGCGGGTGCCGGACCGGCTGCGCAGCCGGGTGTCGGGGGTGCTGACGGCGGGCAGCGAGTTCGCGATGCCGCTGGGCGGGCTGGCGGCCGGGCTGCTGGTGGAGGGCACGGGCGCGACGGGGGCGCTGCTGCTGATGGGCGGGGTCTACTTCCTGGCCACGCTGAGCCCGCTGGTGTTCCCGTCCTGGCGGACGCTGGACGACGGGCCGGTGACGGAGCCCGTACAGCCGGCGCCACCCGTGCAGCCGGTGCCGCCGCAGGTCAGCAGCTCGGCACCTTCCCACCCGTCGCCAGGGCCCTGAGCGAGCCGACCGCGTCCTTCAGCGTGGAGACGGGCACGATCCGCAGCCCGTCGGGCGCCTCGGCCTCCGCCTGAGCGCACTCGGCCTTCGGCACGAGGAAGACGCTCGCCCCGTCGCGGTGGGCGCCCTGGGCCTTCATCGACACGCCGCCGACCGCGCCGACCTTGCCGTCCGCGTCGATCGTCCCCGTACCGGCGATGGTGCGGCCGCCGGTGAGGTCGCCACCGGAGCCGTTGCCGTCGAGCTTGTCGATGATGCCGAGGGAGAGGAAAAGGCCGGCGCTCGGGCCGCCGACGTCGCCGAGGTCCACCTCGACGCGCATCGAACCGGGCTCGCGGTCCAGGTAGTTCAGGGCGGCGTCGACGGCGACGTTCTGCGACTGCCTCATGTCGTCGAGGTTGTGCTTCTCGATCTCCTTCTCGGAGCCCCCGGTGGGGTAGACGGAGTCACGCGGCATGACCGCCCGGTCGGTCCGGAACCAGCCGTCGACCACCTCGCCGATACGGACGTCCGCCTTCGGCCCGGTGGCGAGGATCGTCGTCATCCTCAGCTGCCCGTCGGTGGGCCGGGTCTCGGCGCCGGTGATGGTGATCACCGGCCGCCCGTCGTCCTTGCCGAGCACGTCCGCGGTCAGTCCGGGCCGGGCCAGGGTGAACGGCAGCGGGGCGAGGGCCGCCGTACCGAAGAGGGCGAGGACGGGCAGCGCGCAGAGGGCGAGGACGCGGGGGCGCGTGAGACGAGTGAGCACGCACCCAATCTAACCGCCGCCCTCCGGCCGGAACGCGCCAGGCGTACGCCGCCCCCGCCATCTCCGCGGGAGCGGACCCGGGCGCTCCCCGGCCGGTACGGCCTACCGCAGCACGTCGGCCACCTCCCCGGCCGGTACGCGCCCACTTTTCGGCAGCCCGTCGGCCACCTCCCGGCCACCTGGGCCTACCGCAGCGCGTCGGCCACCTCCCGGGCGGCGTCGAGCACACGGGGCCCGACCCGTTCCGGTACGGCGTCGGCGAGCATGACGACACCGACGCTGCCCTCCACGCCCGAGACGCCGACCAGAGGCGCGGCCGCCCCGCTGGCCCCGGCCTCGAGCTCGCCGTGGGTGAGGGTGTACCCGGGGTGTCCGGCCTCCGTGGTCTGCCGGGCGGACAGGATGGCGCGGCCCGCCGCGCCCCGGTCCAGCGGATGCCGGAAGCCGGCCCGGTAGGCGACGTGGTAGTCGGTCCAGGTGGGCTCGACGACGGCGACCGCGAGGGCGTCGCTGCCGTCGACGAGCGTGAGATGGGCGGTGGCCCCTATGTCCTCGGCCAGGGAGCGCAGCGCGGGCAGCGCGGCTTCCCGGACGAGCGGATGCACCTGGCGGCCGAGCCGCAGCACACCCAGGCCGACCCGGGCGCGGCCGCCCAGGTCACGGCGGACCAGGGCGTGCTGCTCCAGGGTGGCGAGCAATCGGTAGACGACGGTCCGGTTGACACCGAGCTTGTTGGACAACTCCGTGACGGTCAGGCCGTGATCGGTGTCGGCGAGCAGTTTGAGGACGCGCAGTCCTCGGTCGAGCGTCTGGGAGGTCTCCGCTGTCACGACGCCCTCTCCTCTTCGGGGTGAGCGACGACGGTCCTGCTCCGGCGGGGTTGCGCCGCCGGTCCCAGCGGCGACGCACGGAGAGGCCGCCGGCCTGGCAAGGCACCGGCTGCGCTCCGCGGCGGCGTTGCCACGGGGCGTTCATATGGCGGGGACAGTAGCGATCCAGTCCGCTCAGCGGAAGTCCTCGTCCAGAATCCGGTCTCCGGACGCGGGGCCACGCAACGGCCCGCGCATAAGGGCCGGTCAGCGGGGCGGCGTCCGGAAAGCGAACATCTACGCGCGTTCACGTGTCACGACTGGTGCACGACAGGGCACACTCAGGGGTGAACAGGCGTTAACACTGCGTGAAGTATTGGTACACGATTCCTTGCGCCTCTCCCTTGGTCACCGCATGCCGGAAGCACCGTCTGTTCGGAATGTGTGACGAACAACGGAACGGGCGGCCGCGCGACGCGCCTGATGGGTAGCTTTCCTGACACACAGCCGCCGGCAACGGGCGGCCGGGCTCGCGGGAGGCGTTCAGATCCATGGCGTGGGACGAGTGGGAGCAGCTGAAGGCCGACGCGGCCGACCAACGGTCGCAGCGGATGCGGCTGAACCAGTTACCGCCGGAACCGAGTGGCGGGGGCGGCAGTCGGCAAGGGGACCTCGCGGTCAACCAGACAGACCTGGCCGCGATCGGAGACGCGGCTTTCGAGCTGCATCAGAACTTCGGCCGGGTGAGCGAACACGCCCGCGCCGCTTCTCAGAAGGCGGCCGGAGGGCTGAAGACCCAGGGGTTCGCACTCGGCGGCGCGCTGGACCACGTGGCATCGCGCTGGATCGACCAGTCCAGGTCGTTGTTGGACGCCACCGCGCACATCTCCAACCACCTCGACTTCACCAAGGGCGCCCACGCGGGCGACGAGGTCCACATCGCGGGAACCGTCAGCAGCATCGCCACGCTCGACGCGGGCTTCAACGAGAGGAAGGGCGCCTGATGGACCTCGACGCCCTCCGCTTCGGCAACTTCTCGCAGCTCGGTGAGGCGATCACCGACTGGGAGCAGATGGTCAAGAAGTTGGCGACCCTCAAGAGCGACGCCAAGGACAACCTGGGCGGCAAGGCGGCGAAGGCCCGGTGGGCCGGCGAGAACGCCACCGTCACCCGGTCCTTCGTGGACAAGACCGCGGGCGAGTTCGCCGACGCCCACACCCAGGCCCGCACGGTCGCCCGCATCCTCGGAGACACCCGGGACGAGCTGGTCGCCTTCCGCGACGAGCTCAACGAGGTGATCTCGCAGAGCGGGAAGAAGAACCTGACGGTCAGGGACACGGGCGACGGATCGTTCACCGTCACCATGAACATCCACCCGGACCGCGCCGCCCAGGGCACCACGCTCCCCGAGCACAGCCAGAACGACGTGGACGGCCTGCGGGACCGGGTCCAGGCAATCCTGCAGAAGGCCACGCGCAGCGACACCACCGCGTCCGAGGCGCTGCGGCTCATCGTGAACCAGGCCGAGCACGGGTTCTCCGGCGCCGACTACCCGGACCGGGACTCCGCGGCGAAGGCCGTCGCCGAGGCAGCGGCACTCGCCAAGATCCTCAAGAAGGACACGACCGACCTCACGACGACGGAACTGAACACGGTCAACGCCACACTCGCCAAGTACGGCAAGGACCCGTTGTTCGCGGAGAAGCTCGCCACTTCCACGACGCCCGACGGGCTGCTGAAGTTCTACGCCGGAGTCGCCGACCCGTACCAGGGCTATGGGGCCGACCCCAAGCGGCTGGAACAGGCCAAACTCCTCCAGAAGAATCTGGGTGTCGCGCTGGGCACCGCCACACTCTCGGACAGCGCGGCCATGCGGTCCTGGGAGCAGAAGATGGTCAAGCTGGGCCCGGAGGAACTCGGCACCGACCACGCGAACAATCCCCGTGGATTCGCCGTCATGAGCAATCTCATGCGGTTCGGCGACTACGACGACCAGTTCCTCAACGACTACGGCGAGAAGCTCGTGGCGTTCGACAAGGAACGCAACGTCGAGCACATGAGTCCATGGATCAACAACTGGAACAACGGCGACCTGAACTTCTACAGCAAGGACGACCGGGGCCGCGACCCGATGACCGGCTTCCTGGAGGCCCTCGGCCACAACCCCGGTGCCGCGACGCAGTTCTTCGCCCAGCCGGAAGGCGCCGGAGCGGGGGTCGACAAGGAATCGGAGGTGAACGAGAACCTCAAGTACCTGACGAAGGAACGCATCTGGCTGTCCGACGCCTCCATCATGGGCGGCGACAACAAGGTCATCGCGGGTCACGACTCCCTCGGCCACGCGCTGGAGGCCGCCACCACGGGATACGTCTACGACGGCGATCCGATGACCGCCAAGGATCCGTTGATCCCCGGCAACCGCGATCTGCGCACCGCGGAGACGGCAGGGGTCATGGAACAGGTCGCGTTCCTGTACGGGAGCGAGGACGGGCCGAAGATGCTCCATGAGCAGTCGCAACTGGCCGACAGCCTCGGCAAGATGGGGGCGGCGTACATCGACGACATCAACTACAGCCTGACGGGTATCGGCGACAGCGCGAAGGACCCGGACACCTTCCCCGCGAAGTACGCGGGACGGGCCGACTTCGGCAATCAGGGCGCCATCAACTTCCTGAGCGTTCTCGGCCAGAACGAAACCTCACACGGTGTCGTCACAACGGCGCAGCACCTCTACACACTGAGCGCGTTGGACGCCAACCCCGCCACGAGTTCACAGAACATCGACAACGCGCACGACGCCCTGACCACGGGAGCCGAGGCGCGCGGCATCCTCGACCACTCCCGCGTACAGCAGGCGGAGGAGACGTTCAAGGGGGACGCCGAGGAGCAGAACAAGTCGCTGGGCCGCTCCGGCGACTGGGTCAAGCTGGGTGCCGGAGTCGTGGTGGGAGGCGGTATCGCCGCCATCCCCGTGCCCGGTTCGACGGCGGCGGCGCTCGTGGTCGCACCGCTGGCCGCGGACACGATCGGCAACGTGGTGAACACCTTCATCGGGCACGAGATCGACAAGGGGATCGACGGGGCCGAGAAGGATCCGAGAGAACAGGCACAGCTCACCAGTCAGGAGTTCTACGGGAAGGGGGCCGCCGAACTGGGGGCAGCCTATGAGAGTTACCTCAAGGAGAATCCCCGGATGGACGAGTCCACCGACCGGACGGACTGGACCCAGGACGTCAAGAACGCCTACGACACAGGCTCGGGCCAGGGTGACACCCGTGGTCGCCCCGCCTACAAGGACTGAGCCATGACGACAAGAACCGCGAAGGGGAACATTTCGGTGGGCAAGGTCTGGCGCTGGGCGGCGTACGGGGCGGTGCTCGTCATAGGGGCCGCCGGATGCGGCGGCGACGAAAGCGGCGCGTCGGAAGAGGCTGTACGTTCCCCGTCGCAGGTATGCGACAGCACGTTGAAGCCTTCGGCCAGGACTGCACTGAAACGAATCGGAGGGACAGAGCGGTACACGGAGCTTTCAGGCGAACGGCGGAATGGCGAACCATACCGATTCTCTCTGCCCTTGGCTGCGAAGCGGCTTCACGCGGAGTACCTTCTGCGCAATCAATGCACGGTGTACAGAGCCGACGGGAAGAACGATTTCCCGCTCCTCGACATCAACATCGAACCCCGTTCGACCGTGCCGGAAGAAGTATCAGCGGCCGGGAACAGAGAGTTTTTCTTTCCCCTTGGAGAGTTCGCTTCGGTGAACTCCACGCCAGGCAGCACCTACGCGACCCTATTCTTCGCCTGCGCGACGAAGGGGCCCGATGGAAACTTCCCCTACGTCAAAGCAACCCTCTACGTCCCGACCAACCAGACCCACCCCAGCAGCACGGTCAAGGACCGGATGACCGTCCTCAACGACGTCGCCCGTGGCCTGGCCGAGGAACTCGGCTGTGCGGACGAGGCCGCACTTCCCGCCCGGGTCCCCGAACCCGCGAACGGCTGAGGGCCCGCCGAGGACAAGAATGGGGAGGGCGGAACGCGTATCCGTACGCGCCCGCCCTCCTCGTTTACGTCCTGCGGGTCACGTCATCCGCGTCGCCCACTCCTGGACCTTCGCGATCCGCTGCTGGATCTGGTGTGCCGTGGCCTCCGCACTCGGCGGGCCGCCGCAGACGCGGCGCAGTTCGTTGTGGATCACACCGTGGGGCTTGCCGCTCTGGTGCGTGTAGGCGGAGACCGTGGTGTTGAGCTGCTTGCGCAGGCTCAGCAGCTGCTTGTGGGTGACCACGGGCCGGGCGTCGGCCGGCTTCTCCAGGAGGTCGGCCTCCTCGGCCGGCTTCTGGCGGCTGTGCGCGATCTGCCGGGTCTGCCGCTTCTGGAGGAGAAGCTGGACCTGGTCGGGTTCGAGGAGCCCGGGGATGCCCAGGTAGTCCTGTTCCTCCTCGGAGCCGGGGTGGGCCTGCATGCCGAACTCGGCGCCGTCGTACAGCACCCGGTCGAAGACGGCGTCGGACTCCAGCGCCTCGAAGGGCAGCTGCTCCTCGGTCTCCTCGTCCTCCAGCCTCTCCGCGTCCGCGAGGAGCTTGTCCTCCTCCGAGAACGGGTTCTCCTCGTCGCTGCCCTTCTTCGGCTTGTCGAGCACGTGGTCGCGCTCGACCTCCATCTCGTTGGCGAAGTCGAGGAGCATCGGGATCGTCGGTACGAAGACGGAGGCCGTCTCGCCGCGCCTGCGGGACCGCACGAAGCGGCCGACGGCCTGGGCGAAGAAGAGCGGCGTGGAGATGGTCGTCGCGTAGACGCCGACAGCGAGGCGGGGCACGTCGACACCCTCGGACACCATGCGCACGGCGACCATCCAGCGCGACTCGTCCGCGCTGAACTTGTCGATCTTCTTCGAGGCGGCCTTCTCGTCGGAGAGGACCACGGTCGGCGTCTCGCCGGTGACCTTCTTGAGGATCTTGGCGTACGCGCGCGCCGACTCCTGGTCGGTCGCGATGACGAGGCCACCCGCGTCGGGAATGCCCTTGCGGACCTCGGTGAGCCGCTTGTCGGCGGCGGTGAGCACGTTGGGGATCCACTCGCCGGTGGGCGCCAGCGCGGTGCGCCAGGCCTGCCCGATGGCGTCCTTGGTCATCGGCTCGCCGAGCCGCGCGGCGATCTCGTCGCCGGCCTTGGTGCGCCAGCGCATGTTGCCGCTGTAGCTGAGGAAGATGACCGGGCGGACGACACCGTCGGCGAGCGCGTTGCCGTAGCCGTAGGTGTAGTCGGCGGAGGAGCGGCGGATGCCGTCGTTGCCCTCCTCGTACGCCACGAACGGGATCGGGTTGGTGTCCGAACGGAACGGCGTACCGGTCAGCGCGAGCCGCCGGGTCGCCGGGTCGAACGCCTCCTGGCAGGCCTCGCCCCAGGACTTCGAGTCACCGGCGTGGTGGATCTCGTCGAGGATCACGAGCGTCTTGCGCTGCTCGCAGCGGTTGCGGTGCAGCATCGGACGGACCCCGACACCGGCGTACGTCACGGCGACCCCGTGGTACTCCTTGCTCAGTGGGCCGGCGCTGTAGTCGGGGTCGAGCTTGATCCCTATCCGGGCGGCCGCCTCCGCCCACTGCTTCTTGAGGTGCTCGGTCGGGGCGACGACGGTGATCTGCTGCACGACATGGTGGTGCAGCAGCCACGACGCGAGGGTCAGCGCGAACGTGGTCTTGCCGGCGCCGGGCGTCGCGACGGCGAGGAAGTCGCGCGGCTGCTCCTGGATGTACCTCTCCATGGCGCCCTGCTGCCAGGCTCGCAGCTTGCCGGCGGTGCCCCAGGGGGCGCGGCCGGGAAAGGCGGGTGAGAGGTGGTGGGAGGCGGTGGTAGTAGTCACGGTCTCCGGTTCGGGGCTCTCGGGTACGTGGGGCGCTGTCCGCACCGGACCCGGCCCTGATCGGCACGGCCCGCGATACGACAACCGGGCCACCCTACCGGGGGCCCGGTTGAAACCCGGTACGAACGAGCCGCGCCGGGGCCCGACGAGACCGTGCTCACATCGCGTCGAGGACCAGATCCCGCAGCCCCTGGGAGATCGCCTTGATCTCGTCCGTCGACCCCGTGGCGACATCGATGACCAGCCGTTCCGCCGCGTCGATGTCCGGACGCAGCTCGACGCCGTTCATGGCCAGAAACGTGACACAGGACAGCCAGGCAGTCCTTTTGTTGCCGTCGAAAAGGGGGTGGTTGACCGCCAGGGACTGGAGGAGTGCCGCCGCCTTGTCGATCAGCTCGGGATAGGCCTCCTCGCCGAACATGGCGGCGGAGGGGCGGTGTGCCGCCGACTCCAGCAGTCCTGCGTCCCGAAGGACGATCTGCATGTCGTCGCAGGCGTGCTCGGCGATCACGAGGATGTCCTCGGAGCTCAGATAGACACAGCTCACTTCAGTCGCTCCATCAGCTCGCTCCACTTGGCCGCCTGCTCCTTGGCCGTCTTGCGGACGATGGCCTGCTGCGCGGTCCTGGCGAGGTAGTCGTCCACGGCCTGGAGCAGTATGGCGTGCATGCTGGTGCCCTCCTGCTCGGCACGCTGCTTGAGGGCTTCGGTCTGGTCGTCACGGAGACGCAGGTTCATAGCCATACCAGAACGGTACCAGCGGATGGGGTCAGAGTGGTACCGCTACGTCTCCCGCACGACGACCCGGGTAGCCACCCAGGCCCCCACCAACGCCACGCCCGCCATCGGAAGGAACACGGCGGCGAACGCGCCCGGGTGCGAGCCGGCGGCTCCGGCCTCCACCGCCCCGTGCGCGGCCGCGCCCACCGCCCCGCCGCCGAGCGCGGCGAAGGCCGCGCCGCCGCCGGCCAGGAGCAGCACGTTGGAGAGCCCGTCGGAGATCTGGAGGGCGGCGGAGTTGGAGCCCGCCTCCTCCGGGGCCGACAGCTTCAGCAGCAGCACGCTGGTGGAGGCGATCACCATGCCCATCCCGAAGCAGCCGAAGGCCCAGGCGACGGCGACGGTCCAGACCGGGACCCCCTCGATCAGCACGGAGGGCGCCACCGCGATCGAGGCGGCGACCAGCACCATGCCGCTGACCATCAGCCGCTCCCGGTGGGGCTCCATGCGGGGCCGGGACTGTACGAACGAACCGAGAGCCCAGGTCGCCCCGCCCACGGCCAGCGAGAGCCCGGCCATCGTCGGGGAGAGCCCGCGCTGGGTGACCAGCATCAGCGGTACGAAGGACTCGGCGGCGACGAACGACCCGGCGGCGACCCCGCGCAGCAGGACCACCGAGGGCAGCCCGCGCCCCGCCCGCACGGTCCCGGTGGGCAGCAGTCCGCGGATGGCGGGCACCAGCAGGGCGGTGCCGAGGGCGGCCGGCAGAAGGGCGAGCCAGTTCAGCTCCTGCCCCGCGTACTGGAGCAGCCCCGCCCCGGCCGAGATCCCCAGCGCGAGCCGGATCCGGCGGCGGTCGTACGGCTCCGTGGCGGCGGCCGGGTCCGCGGGCCCGGAGGCCGTCCGCCGGATCGCCGGGAGGGCCAGGACGAGCGGGATCACGATGAGGGCCGGGATGCCGACGAAGACCCAGCGCCAGCCGAGGTGCTCGGTCACCGTCCCGGAGGCGAGCGGCCCGACGACGGAGGGGATCACCCAGCTCGCGGCGAAGGCCGCCAGGATCGCGGGCCGGATGCGCTCGGGGTAGGCCCGCCCGATGACCACGTACAGGGCGACGATCACCAGCCCGCCGCCGAGTCCCTGGACCGCCCGGCCCGCGATGAAGACCCACATGCTGGTGGCCGCCCCGGAGAGCAGCAGGCCGACGCCGAACGCGGTGATCCCGGTGGCGAGCGGCTGGAGCGGCCCGCGCCGGTCGGCCCACTGCCCGGAGAGGACCATGGCGAACAGGCTGGTGGTGAAGTACGCGGAGAAGGCGAAGGCGTAGAGAGGGATCCCGTTCAGCTCACGCGCGGCGACCGGCATGGCCGTGCCGACCGCCGTGGCCTCGAACGCGATGAGGAACACCACGGAGACGATGCCGATGCTGAGCGCCCGGTAGGTGCGCCCGAGGACCCCTTCGACGGCTGCGAGGGGGATGTCGGACAGCGGGTCCGAGGAGTGATCGTCGGTCGCGGGCGGCGCGAGGCGTGCGGCATCGGTGCCGTCACGCGGTTCGAGGGCGGTCATGGGCCCAGCGTAAGGGGCATGGAGCGGTTTGAACCCTGTCCATGTGCGGCACCGCACTCGGCCCTTGGTCGTAGGTCCCGGGCCCCGGGCCCGGACCCGGGTGTGAACGGCGTATGGCAGTCGCGTTGCGGGCCCGTCGGATGCCTTGAGGCGGCGGGCGGAGACCCGTACCGTCATGGACAGCAAGGAGCACGACACCGCACCGCAGCACCACGCACCGCAGCACCACGCACCACACCCGACCGTGTGCCCGAGAGGCTCAGGGGCTCGACTGCAACTCGAGTTACACCGGTTCGAATCCGGTCACGGTCTCCATCGCGAACCGGCCGTCCCCACGACAGGGAGCGGCCGGTTCGGCTTGCGCCGGGCGGTCGGTCAGCCGGCCTTCAGGGCTTTCATCACCTCACGGGTGTCGCTGATCAGATCGGCCCGGTAGACGAGCATCTCCGGCTGGTCCACCACGTCGGGCAGACTGTCCGTTCCGTTGTCGATGTCCGGAGGAGACATCCAGGAGGACAGGGCGAGCGTCGCGACGAAACCGCCTTCCACCACCCGCACGCGCAGGGATGCGTCCTCCATGATCAGCAGATATGCCAGGTCGCCGAGGTCCGGTACGCGCTCCACCCGGTCCACGCCCGTGCCGTCGATCTCCGTCAGCGTGCTGCTCGCCTCGAACTCGGGGCGCGGGTCGGTCTCCTTGTGCAACTCGGCCGTGAGGGACGCCTGATAGCCGGTGGACCAGCCCGAGGCCTCATCGCCGTCCGGCGCTCGAACCGCCGCCGCCGTGAAGTCGACGGTGCAGCGGATGCGATGGAGGGCGGGGTGCTCGATGCCGTCCATTTCGGTCGACGGCTCGGCCGCCGGCTCCCCCACCGCCTTGCCGAGCGCCTTCAGCTCCACCGCCGCGCAGGAGTCGGACTCCACGCGGTAGCCGCGCGGGTCGGGTTTCCGGTCGCCGCCGATCCCGTACGCGAAGACCGCCGTCGCCCACACCGCCGACGCCACCACCGCTCCGGCGACGGCCCACAGCAGCGGCCGCGCCCGGCGCCGGCCGCCGGCCGGGAGCTCCTGCCCCGGATCGAACCCGCTCACCACGTCCGGGGGCGCATCCGCCCCGGGCCCGCCCACCAGTTCCGGTTCAGTGATCACGTGCGGGCTCTCCCTTGTTCGGACAACGGTACGAACCTTTGGCCGGGTTCGGCCCTTCGCGGCATTCTCCGGCTATCCGGGCCGGCCCGGAAGTGTCCGGGTGCCCCCGTCGCTCGGAGAGCCTCTCGCTCCGGCGGGGACGCGAAGGCCCCGCACGGAACCCGGAAGCCGAGGGTTCGCGTGCGGGGCCGCTCAACGCGCGTGGGCCGTCAGACGGCGTCCAGGAAGTACGTACCCGTACCGTCCTGCCTGCCGCTGGAGTACTGGCGGACGAACTCCCCGTCCGCGTACCGGTCGTGGCCCATCATGGACCCGGTGTACTTGTTCTGCACACCGATCTTCGAACTGCCGGGTACGTCGCGGTAGATGAAGAACCGCTGGAGATCGTCCTCCGCGCACGTGACCGTCCTCAGGACCGCCCGGTCGGTGGCCGCGTCCGGCGCGGTGATGGTCGCGCACCCGCCGTTGCCCCAGTTCCACAGGGTCGCCTCGATGACCCCGTTGCTCTCCGTCACGTTGCACAGGCGCCAGTGGTCCAGGTGGGCGCTGAAGATCGTCGAGGGTCGCAGGCGGACACCGTCGCTTGCCAGGACCGGCGCACCCCAGGACAGGGGCTTTCCGGGCACGGCGATCTTGTAGACCTGGGTCTGGCAGTCGAGAGCGGCCCGCGCGCCGCTATCGGTGGCCCCGGGCTGTTCGGCGGGCGTGCCGCCGGTGCGGGCCGGAGGCTGCGCGAGGCGGTCCTGTTCCTGCTTGTGCTCCTGGTCCTGCTCCCGGTCCTGGTCCTGCTTCTGCGCAGGCTTCGCCGTCGGTGCCACCGCGCCCGCTGGGCGCTCGGCCTTCGCGGCGGGCGAGCCGCAGTCGAGGAGCCCCTGCGCCTTGGCCATGATGCTGCCCGCGGGCACCGTGTCCTGGCAGCGCACCGCGCCTTCCTCAAGGGTGGTGTAGGTGGTGAAGCTGCCACCGCCGGGCCCCTCGGCCCACTTCAGCGCCCAGCTTCCGTCGCTCTGCTGGGAGCGGTTGCAGTTGAGGCTTCCGTAGGTACCGGTGACCTTCTTCGTGCCCTTGTAGACGCCGTAGTAGCCGGGCTGGTTGAAGCTCCACACAACCGTGTTCGACTCGCTGCTGGTGGAGGCGTAGTCGACCTTCACCTCCAGACCGAGGCTCGCTTTGGCCGCTTCGAGGGTCGCGACGGCGAAACCGCCCTCGACGCCGCCGGTGAGGCCGACGGAGACCGTGATGACCGTCTCGGTGCTGGTGACGACGGTGTGGTTGCCGGTGCTGCCCTCGGTGACGTACCAGCCCTTGAAGTGGGTGATCGTCGGGGACACTTCGGTGTTCTTGATGTACGGATGGCGGGTGCCGAGGTCGGCCGCGGTGCAGGCGCCGCCGAGCTGGGGTGCCGCCGTGGCGGTCGGTACCGCGGTAGCGGGTGAGGCGGCGAGGCCCAAGGCGGCGACCGCGTGGACGGTCACCGCCATGAGTGATCTGCCGGTGAGACTCCTGGTTTCTGTGGGACGCATGACTGTCTGATTCCCCCCTGGTCGTGACGGCCCGGACCGAACAGAGGTGAATGTAGCGGCCACAGGGGGTGCCGGAGTGAGACCCGAACTAGCCAGGAATTACGGGGAGGGGCCTATTTCTCCCGGGCCACGGCCGCGTCGGGGTCGTGTTCGTCGCTCTCGTCGGGCCCCGGTACGACCTCACCGCCACCGTGGCGACGGCGCCTGCTGAGCGGGGCCGTCGCCGGGGTACGCGTCAACCCTTGGGAGGCGTCGCCACCGCCGCCTGCGGCCTGATCGGCAGGCGGTTCACCGGGCGGCCCGTCGCCGAGCGGACTGCCGAGGCGACCGCCGCGGGGGCCGTGACGACCGGGACGGCCGAGGCCGGCTTCGCGCCGAAGGGGGCCACCACGTCGCGTTCCTCGACCAGTTTCACGATGCGGATGTCCGGGGCGTCCAGCGAGGTCGGGAGCGCGTAGCCGGTCAGGTCGGGGTGGCGGATGAGGCCGCGGGCGGTGCGGAGGTTCTCCGTGAGGGCCGCGCCGATGCCCTGGGTGATGCCCGCCTCGATGCGGATCGCCAGCTGGGCCGGGTTCAGGACGCGGCCGACGTCCTGGGCGACCGCCATCTCGACCACGCGGACGGAGCCGAGCTCGATGTCGACGTCGACCACCGCCCGTACCGCGCAGAACGCGAGGCCGACGAACGCGTCGCCCTGGCCGGACTCGTCCAGCGGTTCCGTGGGGTGGGGACGGCACTGGGCGGTGGCCCAGAGTTCCTTGCCGTCCAACTCCTCGGTGACCGTCGTGGACAGCACACCGTCGTACGACGTGATCTTGCCGTCGGCGATCTGGAGCAGTTCCGTGGACATGCCGAACTTGTGGGCCAGCGGCTGGAGCAGCTGGGTGCGGACCATCTTCGCCGCGCGCTCCACCGCCCCGCCCGACACCCAGGTGTGGCGGCCGTGCGTCGCCGGGCCCGCCGGGGGCTGGTCGGTGTCGACGGCGGCCACGTGGACCTCTTCGATGCCCAGGGTCTCCTGGACGATCTGGCGGGCCAGCGTGGTGAAGCCCTGGCCCGTCTCCACGGCCGCGCAGATCACCGTGGCCACGCCGTCGTGCACCCGGACCGTGGCGGTCGAGACCTCGTCCTTGCCCTCGGCCCCCAGCATGTGGACCATGCCCAGGCCGTAGCCCACGCCCCGGCGCACCGCGCCGGGCTCCCCCGCGCCCTCGGGGCCGCCCGGCAGCAGCCAGTCGTCCTCCGGGGCGTCCTTGGGGAGGGAGGGGAGGGGGAAGTCGCGGACCGCCTGGAGCAGTTCGGCCACCGGGGCCGGGCAGGTCACCGTCTGGCCCGTGGGCAGGATGTCGCCCGTGGAGAGCGTGTTGCGCAGGCGCAGTTCGGCCGGGTCGATGCCCAGCTTCGCGGCCAGCTTGTCCATCTGGCCCTCGTACGCCGCGCAGACCTGCATCGCGCCCTCGCCGCGCACGTGGCCCGACGGCGGGTTGTTCGTCCGGACCGCCCAGCCCTCGATGAAGGCGTGCGGGACGACGTACGGCCCGCAGGCGAAGGCCACGGCGGCCGCCAGGGACTCCGAGGAGGCGTCGGCGTACGCGCCCGCGTCCAGGAGGATCTGGGCCTCCACCTTGACCAGCCGGCCCTCCGCGTCCGCGTGGTGGCGGTAGCGCAGGAGCGTGGGGTGGCGGTGGGTGTGGCCGAGGAAGGACTCCTCGCGGCTCGCGGCGAGCTTCACCGGGCAGCCGGTGCGCAGCGCGAGGAGGCCGAGGGGGATCTGGAAGCCCGGGTCCTCGCGGTCGCCGGTCGCGCCCGGCACCCCGGTCACGACGACCTTGACCCGGTCCGGTTCCAGGCCGAAGCAGGCGGCGATCAGGTCGCGGTCGGTGTGCGGGTCGGTGGAGGCGGTGTAGATCTCCACGCCGCCGTCCGGGCGGGGCACGGCGAGGCCGGCCTCCGCGCCGATCGGGGCCGGGTCCTGGCGGCCGATGCGGTAGAGGCCCTCGACGACGACCTCGCCCGTCGCCTCCGCGTCGCCGTAGCGCAGCGGGATGTGGCGGATCAGGTTGCCGTCGGGGTGCAGGGGCTCCGCCGCGAACGCCTTCTCCGGGTCCGTGACCGGCTCCAGCACCTCGTACCGTACGGCGATGGCGGCGGCGGCCAGCCGTGCGGTGTCCGGGTGGTCGGCGGCGACGGCGGCGATCGGCTCGCCGTGGTGGCGGACCAGGTCGGACGCGAACACCGGGCGGTCCACGACGTGGCGGCCGTAGTTGCTGTCCCCCGGCACGTCCTCGTGCGTGACGACCGCGCGCACCCCGGGCATCTCCTCGGCGCCCGAGGTGTCGATGGACAGGATCCGCGCGTGCGGGTGCGGGGAGCGCAGCACGGCCGCCCACAGCAGGCCCTCGGCCCAGAGGTCCGCCGCGTACGGGAAGGTGCCCTCGGTCTTCGCGCGGGCGTCGGCGGCGGGGAGCGACGCCCCCAGGCCCATCCGGGGCAGCTCCTGGTCCGGTCCGCCTCCGGGTCCGCCGCTCAGCGCGTCGATCCTGGGCAGGCTGGTGCTGGTCGCGTTGGCCGCAGTGGCCGCGTCGCTGCTCACGCCGCCTCCTTGTCGATCGCCTGGTGCTGGTGTTGCGTGTGCCGCTGCTGTGCGGCGGGGCCGCGGGCGTGCCTCACAGCGCCCCTCCCTCGTGCGGGTGGGGTCCCTGCTGCACGCCGCCGGCGCCCGGCTCTGCCTGGTGCGGGATGCGGGCCTCGTCCTGGGCCGCCGTGGCCGCATCGGCGCTCGCCTCGCGGGCCGCGACGACGTCCGCGACGGCGTCGAGCACGCCCCGGTAGCCGGAACAGCGGCAGAGGTTGCCGCAGAGTGCCTGGCGGGTCTCCAGCTCGCTGGGGGCGTGGTTGCCCTCCAGGAGGTCGTGGACGGTCATCGCCATGCCGGGGATGCAGAAGCCGCACTGGACGGCTCCGCAGGCGGACAGGGCGCGCTGGACGTCGGACGGCTCGCCGTCCACGGCGAGGCCCTCGACCGTACGCACCTCGCTGCCCGCCGCCGTGGCCGCGGGGACCAGGCAGGAGGCGACCAGCCGGCCGTCGACCTGGACGTTGCAGGCGCCGCACTCGCCCTGCGAGCAGCCGTCCTTGGCCCCGGCCAGACCGAGGCGCTCGCGGAGCACGTAGAGCAGGGACTCGCCGATCCAGGCGTCGCTGACCGGGCGGTCCACGCCGTTCACATGGAGCAGGTAGGACGCGGACGGGTGCTCGCTCGGTGCGTCGAGGAGGGCGGGGGCGGGGGCCGAGGCGGAGATGACGTCGGCTTCCGGGGCCGCGTCGTCCAAAGTCGCGTCCTGCGCCGCGTCCGGGGCTCCGTCCGGGACTGTGTCCGGGGCCGTGTCCGGGGCCGTGTCCGCTTCGGCCTCGGGAGCGGGCGCCGTCTCGGGCTCCTCGGCGGCGGGGGCCTCGGTTTCGGTGGCGGGCTCCGCGTCCGCCGCCCGGGCTGTTCGCTGTGCCGGTTCGTCCCGCGCCGGTCCGTCCGTCGCCGGTTCCGCTTCCGGGACCTGCTCCGCCACGGGTACGGCGTCGGCCACCGGCTCCGGCTCCGGCTCCGGGGTGGCCCAGGGGGCGGGGGCGCCGCCGGGGAGCGTGGCCGGGCGGGCGCTGTCCGCGTACCACTGCGGCGCCTGCGCCGAAGCCAGGAACTCGCCCGATTCGTCCGGGAGGTCCCCGTCCGCCACCGGAATCGTCCACTGGCCGGTGTGACCGGACTGACCGGACTGACCGGACTGGCCGGACTGGCCGGACTGACCGGACTGGCCGGACTGGCCGGTGTGACCGGACTGGCCGGTGTGACCGGACTGGCCGGTGTGACCGGACTGGCCGGTGTGGTCCACCTGACCGGCGTGGTCACCGTGGTCACCGTGGTCACCGTGGTCCGCCCGGCCGGCGTGGTCCGCCCGGTCGTCGTGGCCGGGGTGTCCGCCCTCCGGGGCCGCCGCCGTCTGCGGGGTCGGCGGCCCGCCGAACGCCTCGGTGAAGTTCCACTGGGCCGTGGCGTGCGACGTGTCCTGGTACGGGCCCGGGTAGCCGCCCTGCCCGCCCTGCTGGTTCGGGTCCGGCCAGTGGACCGCGCCGGGCCCCTGGGCGGCGGACTCCCGGGCGGCGGCGGCCTCCTGGGCGCGCTGCTCGGCCTGTGCCTGCTGGCTCGGCGTCTGGAGCACCCAGCTGCCCGTCGCCGCCGGGTCCAGACCCGCGGCCGGGGTCAGCGGCAGGATCATCGGCGGGACGTACCCCTGGCCGGGAGCGGCCAGGGGAATGTTCGCCAGGTCCTCCGGCGGGAGGTGGACGAACGCGGTGGCGTCGGCGTCGAACCCGTCGCCCTGCGGCGTCGGCTCCCAGCCGCCGTAACGGGGGTCCGGGCCCTCGGGGTGGCCCTGCCGCCCGTGCTGGTCGGGGAATTCCTCATTGCTCACGACAGTGCCCTCCCCAGCGCGCGTCGGGCGAGCGCGGCGACGGTGCGCCGCAGGTGCAGTACGGCCGGGGACAGCGGCGGGGCCTCTGTTCCGTCGGCGGGTGGTGCGTGGTCGGGGATGCAGGCCGCGGCGACGTACTCGCCGAAGGCGGCCAGCGCGTCGGGGGCCAGGCCCCGCTCGCCGTCCCAGTCGATCAGCGAGGCGATCCAGCGCTCCGCCTCCAGCGGGCGCAGCGGCATCGGGGCGATGGCGCCGACCGCGCAGCGCACGCCCCGGCGGGCCGGGTCCAGGACGATGGCGACCGAGGCGGTGGCGCGGCCCGGGCCGGTGCGGCCGGTGGCCTTCAGGAACACCTGCGGGGCGTGCAGCAGCGGTACGCGGACGAAGCCGATCAGCTCCGCGGGCTCCAGCAGTTCACGGCCCGCCAGCAGGTGGGAGACGGGGATCTCGCGGCGGGCTCCGTCGGGGCCCGCGATGACCAGCTCGGCCTCCAGCGCGGCCAGCACCGGCAGGGCGTCGCCGGTGGGCGCGGAGGTGACGATGTTGCCGCCGAGCGTGCCGGCGTTGCGGATCTGCGGTGGTCCCGCGGCGCGGGCGGAGGCGGCGAGGGCGGGGATCAGGGCGGCGAAGTCGGGCCGCCCCATGCGGGCGTGGGTGAGGCCGGCGCCGAGGAGGGCGTGGCCGTCCTGGTAGTGCCAGCCGCGCAGCTCGCTGATCCGGCCGAGGCCGACCAGCCCCGAGGGGCGCAGGAGCCCCTTGTTGACGGCCGCCATCAGGTCCGTGCCCCCCGCGACCGGAACGGCTGCGGGCATGGCGCCGAGTGCCGCCACGGCCTCGTCCAACGAGGCCGGCAGCGTCACCGTCTGCATCGCCTGCGGTGCGTGCGTGGTCAACCCAGCTGCCCCTTCCCGGTCTCCCGGCTGTCCCGCCTGTTCCGCCGTACGGTACGTGTTCACAGCCCGGACGTGGCAACTCTGGCACATCTTCGGATCGGACCGTCGCGAGGGTCCGCGAAGGGTGGATCCGTCCCTGACCTGCGAGATGGCCGGGTTTCGTCCTTCTTCGGCGGGGAGGGTGAATTGGCACTCTTCAGCGAGGCTTGTACGACTTATTGCGGTTCGCGTCCTCACTTCGATGCGTGGGGCGGGGTCTTGGGCGTGTGCCGTCAGGGCTGTGGGGCCCGGACGCGCGCCGGCCGCGGCGGTCCCGGAGGACGGCCGCGGCCGGGCGGTGCGGTGCGGGGTCACACCACGGGCGGAGCTCCCTCGCGCGGGAAGCCGAGGACGCCGGGGCGCTGCTGCCGGGGATATGGGCCGCCCGGCGGGCGGTAGTCCACGCCGAGGGCGTCGAGCCGGGCGTAATGGGCCGTCATCCGGGCGTCGAACGCCGCGAAGTCCCGGTCGGCCGGGGCGGGCAGGACGGACCAGGCGACCTCGGCGAAGGCGGCGAGGCGCGGGAAGACCTGGTAGTCGACGCGGGCCCGGTTCTGCATGACCTCGGTCCAGACGTTGGCCTGGGTGCCCAGGATGTGACCGGCCGCCTCCTCGCTGAGGCCCGGCGGGACGGGCTCGAAGCGGTAGACGTCCTCCAGGCTGCGGACATACCCGATGGGCATCGGCTCGTCGGGGCCGCCGTCCTGACGGTGGTCCAGATACACCTGCTGCTCGGGGCACATCACGACGTCGTGGCCGGCCTCGGCGGCCGCGATGCCGCCGCCGTAACCGCGCCAGGAGGAGACCACGGCCCCTTCGGCGAGGCCCCCTTCGAGGATCTCGTCCCAGCCGATGAGGCGGCGGCCCCGCCCGGTGAGCCAGGCGTCGAAGTGCCGGATGAACCAGGACTGGAGCCCGTCCTCGTCCTTCACGCCGAGTTCGGCGATCCGGGCCTGGGCGAGCGGGGACTCCTTCCACTGCCCCTTGGGGCACTCGTCGCCGCCCATGTGGACGAACGGGGAGGTCTCGGCGGGGAAGAGTTCGAGCACCTCCTCCAGGACGCCTTCGAAGAAGCGCAGGGTGTCGTCGGTGGGGGCGAGTACGTTCGGGTTGACGCCCCAGGTGTCCCAGACGGTCAGGGCGGTGGTGTCGATGACGTCGGTGTTGCCCAGTTCGGGGTAGGCGCTGATGGCCGCCTGCGAGTGGCCCGGGATGTCGATCTCGGGGACGACCCGGATGTGCCGCTCGGCGGCGTAGGCGACGATCTCGCGGATGTCGTCCTGGGTGTAGAAGCCGCCGTAGGGGGTCTCGTCCCACAGGTCGGAGGCCCGGTGGCCGTATTTGGTGCGTGATCGCCAGGAGCCGACCTCGGTCAGCCGGGGGTAGCGCTTGATCTCGATGCGCCAGCCCTGGTCGTCGGTGAGGTGGAAGTGGAAGACGTTCAGCTTGTGGGCGGCCAGCAGGTCCAGGTAGCGCAGGACGTCGTCCTTGGGCAGGAAGTGCCGGCAGACGTCGAGCATCATGCCGCGCCAGCCGAAGCGGGGTTCGTCCTCGACGACGACCGCCGGGACCTCCCAGGCGCGGCTCGCGGCGAGGGGCGCGCGCCGGAAGGCGTCCGGGCCGAGGAGCTGACGGAGGGTCTGCGCTCCCCGGAAGACGCCCGCGGCGCTGCCGCCCGTGAGGCGTACGGCATCGGTTCCGACGGCGAGACGGTAGGCCTCGGGGGCCAGTTCCTCGTCGAGGGCGAGCACGATGCCGCGCTCGCCCGTGCCCTCGGCCAGGGGCAGTCCGGTGGCCGCGCCGAGCGTGGTGCGCAGCCAGCGGGCGACGCCCTCCGTGCCCGGCGCGGCGCTCAGCGGGGTCTCGTGGCCCAGCGGGTACGGCCGCCCGGAGGGGGCCGCCGTCAGGGTGCGCGGGGCCGGGATCAGGCCGAGAGCCGCGGCGTCCACGGCGCCCGTGGAGAGGGAGTCCTCGGGTGTCATGCCATCAGTCCTTTACCGCTCCGCCCAGTCCGGAGACGAGGCGTCGCTGTACGAGTACGAAGAAGACCAGTACGGGAATGGTCATCACCGTCGAGGCTGCCATGATCCCTCCCCAGTCGTTCTCGTCCGGTTTGAAGAAGACCAGCAACGCCATGGGCAGCGTCGACTGGGAGGTGTCGCTGATGATGAACGACTTCGCGAACAGGAAGTCGTTCCAGGTGGTGATGAAGGAGAAGACGCTGGTCGCCACGAGGCCCGGGAAGACCAGCGGGAAGAGGATCTGCCAGAGGAAGCGGGTGCGGCTGGCCCCGTCGATGTAGGCGGCCTCCTCCAGGGCTTCGGGGACGGCCTTGACGAAGCCGCGCAGCATCCAGATGGCGAACGGCAGCGAGAAGGCGAGGTGCGGCAGGATCAGCGAGCCGAGCGTGTTCAGCTGGCCGAAGTCCCGCATCAGGAAGAACAGCGGGATGGTCAGCGCCTCCACCGGCACCATCTGCGCGACCAGGAACATGATCAGCAGCGTGGTGCGGAACTTGAAGCGGAAGCGGGTCACGGCGGTGGCGGCGAGGAAGGCGATCAGCGCGGAGAGGATGACGACCGTGCCCGCCACCAGCAGGCTGTTGAGGAAGTAGCGGCCGAAGTCCTGCTGTTCGAAGACCCGGCGGAACGAGTCGAGCGAGGGGGACAGCGTCCAGGGGCGGGCCTCGGTGGACTGGATCTCCCCGGCCGGTTTGAAGGCGGAGAGCACCATCCAGTAGAGGGGGAAGGCGACCGCCACCGCGATCAGCAGGGCGGCGGCCTCAGCGGCCAGCCTGCCGGGCCGCTTGACGCGCAGCAGCCTGGCGATGCCGCCGCCGCGCGTGCCCTTCGCGGGACCGCGTACGGGACTGTCGGTCGTCGCGCTCACAGTTCCTCCCCCTGGCGCCTCACCAGGCGCAGATAGACCAGCGTGACGGCCAGCAGGATCACCAGCATCACGACGCCGATCGCGGATCCGAGGCTGTACTGCGAGGACGCGAACGCCTTCTGGTACGCGTACACGTTGAGCACCAGGTTCTGGCCGGCGATGCCGCCGCCGCTGGTCATGACGTAGATCTGGGTGAAGACCTTGAAGTCCCAGATGATCGACTGGATGGTGACGACGATCAGGATGGGCTTGAGCATCGGCGCCATGATGGTGCGCCAGATCCGCCACTGGGACGCGCCGTCCAGCGAGGCGGCCTCCAGCACTTCGGTCGGGATGGCCCGGATGCCCGCGTACACGGTGACCATCACGAACGGGAACGAGCACCACAGGACCGCGAAGAGCACCACGGCGAAGGCGCTGTAGCGCCCGTACATCCAGGAGAAGTCGCCGAGTCCCAGCATCTTGTTGACCGGTCCGAAGTCGGGGTCGAAGAGGAAGACCCAGACGGTGGAGCCGGTGATCGCGGGGGTGGCCCAGGCGCCGAGCGCGGCCATCATCAGCGCGAGCCGGGGCACGGCGCGGACGCGGGTGAGCAGGACGGCCAGTGCGCAGCCGACGATCAGGGTGGACACCACGCAGGCCGCGGCGAAGACCACGGTGGCGAGGAGGACCTGCCAGAACTGGCTGTCGTTGAAGAGGGTGGCGTAGTTGCCGAAGCCCTGGAAGGTGGTGGGCTCGCCGCCGCTGACCTGGGCCTGGGTGTACTCCAGGAACGAGATCAGGCCGAGTTGGTAGATCGGGTAGACCAGCAGCCCGGCGAGCAGGACGAGCGCCGGCAGAAGGTAGAGCCACGGGGTCCAGCCGGCGCGGTTCGCGGGCGAGACGGACCGGCCGCGCCGGGGCGGGCGGGCGGCCGGGGTGCCGCCGCCCTTCCCGGCCGCGGGCGGCGCCTTGAGCGGGGTGGTGTGCGTGGTCATCGTCAGCCCGCGTCGGTGAAGGCCGTGTCCATCTTCTTCGCCGCGTCGTCCGAGGCCTCGGCCACGTCCTTACGGCCGGAGACGATCTCCTGGAACATCGTCGGCAGGACCAGCGAGGCGTCGATCTGGCCCCAGGCGGGCGAGGCGGGGACGAACTTGGCGCCCGCGCCCAGGGTCTCGACGAACGGGGCGACGAAGGGCTCCTTCTTCGCGGCGTTGTCCAGGACGTCGGTGTAGGTGGGCAGGAAGCCCATCGCGTCGAACATCTCGGCCTGGGCCTTCTTGCCGCTGAGCGACTTCATCAGGTCGACGGCGAGGGTGCGGTGCGAACTGCTCTTGAGGATGCCGAGGTTGTTGCCGCCGGCGAAGGCGGGGGCG
Organism: Streptomyces sp. CNB091; assembly: GCF_000377965.1. NCBI lineage: Bacteria > Bacillati > Actinomycetota > Actinomycetes > Kitasatosporales > Streptomycetaceae > Streptomyces > Streptomyces sp. CNB091. The sequence goes on along the minus strand of NZ_KB898998.1, from coordinate 91,382 downwards.
ATGGAGTTCTTGGCGACGCCGGGCAGCGGGACGACGGCGTACTTGCCCTTGACCGCGCCCGCCTCGACGGCCGCGTGGCTGAAGTCGCCGCCGATGGCCATGGCCGCCTTGCCGGAGGCGAAGGCGGTCACGGTGGCGTTGCCGCCCATGGAGGCGCACTTGGCGGCCGGGCAGTTGTCGTCGCCGAAGAGGGAGGTGTAGGCCTCGATGCCCTTGCGGGACTTCTCGCTGTTGATGCCCGACTTGTACGTCCCGCCGGTCTCGCCCGCGAGCTCGCCGCCGTTGGCCCAGATGAAGGGCATCGCGCCGTAGGTGTACGCGCCGCCGACCGCGAGGCCGTAGAGGTCGGGCTTGGCCTTGCGGATCTTCTTGGCGGTGGAGATCAGCTCGGCCTGCGACTTGGGGGCCTCGATGCCGAGGTCCTCGAAGACGTCGGTGCGGTAGTAGAGGGCCCGGACGCCGACGAAGAAGGGCGCGCCGTAGATCTTGTCGCCGACGGTGACCGACTGCTTGGCGATGGGGTCGGTGTCCTTGGCCTCGTCCCAGGCGCCGAACTCCTCGGTGATGTCAGCGAGTCCGCCGTCCTTGACGTATCCGGCGGTGTCGGAGTTGCCGTACTCGATGAGGTCCGGGGCGCTCTTGGGGTCGTTGAACGCGGCCTTGATCCGCTGTGCGCGGGTGTCGACCGGTATGTACTCGACCTCGACCTTCGCGCCCTTGTGGGCCTTCTCGAACGCGGCGACGGCCGAGTCGACGACCTTCTCCTTGGGCTTGTTGCCGACCTCCTGGAAGAGCCAGACACGGAGCGTGCCGCTCTTCTCGTCACCCTTCGCACTGGTGTCGGAGGTCTGCGGCGCGCAGGCGGTGGCGGTGAGGCCGGCCAGCACAAGCGCCGCAGCCGGGGCGGCAATTCGGGCAGAAAGCTTCATCCGGAACCCCTACCGGTCATGCGTTGCATCATGTGCAACGTGCGTTTCGTTCTGCACAACTGGCAGGAGAGTAGATCCGCGTTCCGGCGACGACAAGTGGTCTCGACCACTCTGTGACCAGCGGGTGCAGCCCGTGCAACGCGAGCGCTCGGTCACCGAGGGTGACCGGGAAGGCGGAAGGCCCCCGGGGCGTGCGGTGTCGCACGCCCCGGGGGCCTTCCGGCAAGTGAGCTCCGGACCTACTTCTTGTCCTTGCCGCCGCCCTTGCCCTTGTCCTTGTCGCCGCCGGCGCCCATGGACTCGTAGATCTCCTTGCACATGGGACAGACCGGGTACTTCTTGGGGTCGCGCCCCGGCACCCAGACCTTCCCGCACAACGCGACCACGGGAGTGCCCTCCAGGGCACTCGCCATGATCTTGTCCTTCTGGACGTAATGGGCGTAGCGCTCGTGGTCGCCGTCGCCCCTCGACACCTGCGGCGTCGGCTCGACGAGGGTCCCCGTACCTGCCCCGCGATCGGGCTCAAGAGTGCTCATAACCGCCAAGGGTACTGAAAGAGGCGGCCTCCGGTTGAGGGAAGGGTCACCCCCGGTCGAGCGGAGGTTCGTCCCTCAGGTGAACGACGGGCCGCCCCCTGCGCGAGCGACGGTTCGTCGCTCAGTTGAGCGAAGGGTCGTCCGGATACGTGGCGATCATCGCGAGCTCGCTGCGCTGGCGGCGGAGCACCGCGCGCCAGAGCCGTTCGGGGCGCGGGGAGGAGACGTCGCCGGGCTCCGACTCGACCACGTACCACGCGCCCTCGTTCAGCTCGCCCTCCAGTTGACCGGGGCCCCAGCCCGCGTATCCGGCGAAGATCCGCAGCGAACCGAGGGCGGGGCCAAGCAGCTCCGGCGGGGTCTCCAGATCGACCAGGCCGATCGCCCCGTGCACCCGCCGCCAGCCGAGCGGGCCCTCGTCGCCGGGGATCACCGCCACGCCGAGCGCGGAGTCGAGCGAGACCGGGCCGCCCTGGAAGACGACGTCCGGCTCGCCGGTCAGACTCGCCCAGGACGCGAGGATGTCGCCGACGCCGACCGGGGTCGGGCGGTTGAGGACCACGCCGAGGGAGCCCTCCTCGTCGTGGTCGAGGAGCAGCACCACCGCCCGGTCGAAATTCGGGTCCGTGAGGGCGGGCGCGGCCACGAGCAGCCGCCCTGTGAGCGAGGACACCTCCGTCATGGCAGGAATGATCCCGCATCTTCACCCTCCACGGGGGGTGAGTGACCGTGATGCCGCCCTCAGGAGAGCGAGCGCAGCTCAGGGCGCACGGAGGCACGGGGAGCGCACCGTGGGGCGGCGGCGCGGTGGGCCATCCGGACGGTAACCCTCCGCAAGATCGGGTGCGCGGAGGGTGTTGTGGCCGTTTCATGACGTTCGTACACCCCCCTTCGCCTTACGGAAGGGGGGTAGGAGGCCATTACCCTTTTCTTTGGCCCCCTGCCCGACCACTCCGGAACGCGAGATACATGACCGGCACAGACGATGTCCTGCTTGTCCACGGCGGAACCCCGCTGGAGGGCGAGATCCGCGTCCGAGGCGCCAAGAACCTGGTGCCGAAGGCCATGGTCGCCGCGCTGCTCGGCAGCGGGCCCAGCCGCCTCCGCAACGTTCCCGACATCCGTGACGTACGGGTGGTCCGGGGGCTCCTCCAGCTCCACGGCGTCACCGTCCGGCCCGGCGACGAGCCCGGCGAACTGATCCTCGACCCCTCGCACGTCGAGTCGGCGAACGTCGCCGACATCGATGCCCACGCGGGGTCTTCGCGCATTCCGATCCTGTTCTGCGGCCCACTGCTGCATCGCCTCGGCCACGCCTTCATCCCGGGCCTGGGCGGCTGCGACATCGGCGGCCGGCCGATCGACTTCCACTTCGAGGTGCTGCGCCAGTTCGGCGCGACCATCGAGAAGCGGGCGGACGGCCAGTACCTGGAGGCCCCGCAGCGGCTGCGCGGCACCAAGATCCGGCTGCCGTACCCCTCGGTGGGCTCCACCGAGCAGGTGCTGCTCACCGCCGTCCTCGCCGAGGGCGTCACCGAGCTGTCCAACGCGGCCGTCGAGCCGGAGATCGAGGACCTCATCTGCGTACTGCAGAAGATGGGCGCGATCATCTCCGTGGACACCGACCGGACCATCCGGATCACCGGTGTCGACAAGCTCGACGGTTACACCCACCGGGCGATCCCGGACCGCCTGGAGGCGGCTTCCTGGGCGTCGGCGGCGCTGGCGACCGAGGGCAACATCTATGTGCGCGGCGCGCAGCAGCGCTCGATGATGACCTTCCTGAACACCTTCCGCCGGGTCGGCGGGGCCTTCGAGATCGACGACGAGGGCATCCGCTTCTGGCACCCGGGCGGCGCGCTGAACGCCATCGCGCTGGAGACGGACGTGCACCCCGGCTTCCAGACGGACTGGCAGCAGCCCCTGGTGGTCGCGCTGACGCAGGCCGCGGGCCTGTCGATCGTCCACGAGACGGTGTACGAGTCGCGGCTCGGCTTCACCTCAGCGCTCAACCAGATGGGCGCGCACATCCAGCTGTACCGCGAGTGCCTCGGCGGCTCGGACTGCCGCTTCGGCCAGCGCAACTTCCTGCACTCGGCGGTCGTCTCCGGACCGACCAGGCTCCAGGGCGCCGACCTGGTCATCCCGGACCTCCGGGGCGGCTTCTCGTACCTGATCGCGGCACTGGCGGCGCAGGGCACCTCCCGGGTGCACGGCATCGACCTGATCAACCGCGGTTACGAGAACTTCATGGAGAAGCTGGAGAAGCTCGGCGCGAAGGTCGAACTGCCGGGCGGTTCGCTCGTCTGACCGTCCCCGTGCGCCGTGAAGGCCGCACAGTGCTGCCGCACACAGCACTGCGCACCGCGCGGTTCCCGCGTGAGCGGCCCGCCGCCCCGGTTCCGTACTCGGAGCCGGGGCGGCGGGCTGTCGGGCGTCAGAAGGGCCCCTGAAGGCCGCGTGAGCGGGCATGGCGGGCATAGCGCCCCGGGGTGGTGCCGGCGATCCGCTTGAAGTGCCGGGTGAGGTGGGACTGGTCGTGGAAGCCGACGGCGGCGGCCGCCTCGCCGGGCGGCATCCCGTCGAGCAGCAGACGGCGGGCCCGGTCGACGCGGCGGGACGTCACGTACTGGTGCGGCGCGATGGCGTACGCCGCGCTGAAGGCCCGTACGAGATGGGTGGGGTGCGCGTGCAGCAGCCGGGCGGCCCCGGCCAGGGTGACGCCCTCGCGCAGCCGCTCGTCGAGGAGCTCGCGCAGATCCCGTGCGACGCCCCGCCCGGGCGGCGGGCCCGTCGGGAGGCCCCCGGGGCGCAGGTGCCCCCGCAGCCGCTCGCCGACGAACGCCAGGCGGCTCTCCGCCTCGAACGCGTCGCCCGGGTCCGCGAGGGCGGTGTGCAGCCGGCCGACGCGGGTGCGCAGGAGCGGGTCGGCGAGATCCGGGGCGTCCACGGCGGGACCGACGAGGCCCGCGTCGAGGTGCGTCATGTCCAGGTAGAGCACCCGTTTGCGGAAGCCGTCGGTGGTCGCGGGTGAGCCGTTGTGCGGGACGCCGGGCGGCAGCAGGCTCACCGTGCCGTCCGGGGTGGAGCGCTCGTGGCGGTCCAGGTCGTAGCGGACGGCGCCGTCGTCGACGATCAGGAGCGTCCAGGCGTCGTGGACGTGCATGGGGTAGGCGTGCTCGGTGAAGCGGGCGTGGAAGACCTCCACGACGCCGGCGACGGCCGGACGCCAGGCCGCGACGTCCCTGATCTCCTGCCGCGGCGCCACGCCAAGAACGTACAAGACCGCGCCCGGGTCCACCGGCCAGTCTCGAACCATGAGAATCACGCACGAGACCGAAACCCGGAGCGGGACCCAGAGCGAGACCCGGAGCGAGACCGAGCGCGGAACCGAGCGCGGGACCGAGCGCGGGACCACGGCGGCCGGGAGCGTACCCGTCCGCTTCGACACGAAGGTCGCTGTGCTGCTCCGTGACGACCTGGAGTCCTGGCAGCGCCTGAACGTGACCGCCTTTCTGGTCAGCGGCCTGGGGACGGCGGTGCCCGAGGTGATCGGCGAACCCTACGAGGACGCCGACTCCACCACGTATCTGCCGATGCTCCGGCAGCCCGTGCTGGTCTTCGAGGGGGCGAAGGAGACGGTGACCACCGCGCACGCCAGGGCGCTGTCCCGGTCGCTGGCGACGGCCGTGTTCACCGCGGACCTCTTCGGCACGGGGAACGACCGGGACAACCGGGCGGCCGTACGGGCGGTGGGGCGGGATGCCCTGGATCTGGTGGGCCTCGCCGTGTACGGGCCGCGCAACGCCGTGGACAAGGTCCTCAAGGGGGCCCGGATGCACCCCTGAGTCCTCCGCACGCTCGTGGGAGCCCTCGCGTGCCCCGGGCACGGTGCGGGGGCTCCTGCGGGGCGCATGTGCCTCGGGCATGCGCGAGGGCGGCCACTCCTGGTCGGGAGTGGCCGCCCTCTGTTGCGCCGTTGAGGGTTACTTGCCCTTGGCGGCTTCCTTGAGCTTCGAGCCCGCGGAGACCTTCACGCTGTAGCCGGCGGGGATGTTGATCGGGTCGCCGGTCTGCGGGTTGCGAGCGGTGCGAGCGGCACGGTGGGTGCGCTCGAAGGTCAGGAAGCCGGGGATGGTGACCTTCTCGTCGCCCTTGGCGACGATCTCACCGACGGTCTCGGCGAGCGCGGCCAGCACGGCGTCGGCGTCCTTGCGAGTCACCTCGGCGCGGTCGGCCAGGGCGGCCACCAGCTCACTGCGGTTCATGTTGTTACTCCCGTGTTCTTCTTGCCTGTGAGGCGTGAGATCGAAGCCGATGCTGCCAGGGCCCTCTGACAGTCCCCGGACCCGGGTCTGATGTCAGACCCTCTCGCCCGATTACGCATCCTGCCCCCACCAGCGGCGGGAAAGCCAATCCGGAACCCTTCGGGGTCAATGAAAAGCGCCACGGTTCGCTCGTGGTGACGCTCCGTCGACTTGGCCGAGCGGACCGCAGCGGATGCCGGGCCCCGCGGGGCCCACTGCCCGCCCACCCTAAAGGGGCGTTTGGGGCGCCGCGACCCGCGACGCGCCGTACGGCACGGGCGGGTGCGGCCCGGGGTGTCCTGCGAGTGCCCCGTGAGGGGCCCCCGAAACGGTGGGGTCAGACGGAGGCGGAGGGGGCTGTCCCGGCGCCCGCGGCGGCCTTCGCGGCGGCCCGGACGGCTCCGGCGACCGCGCCCGCCACCTTGTCGTTGAAGACCGAGGGGATGATGTAGTTCGCGTTGATCTCGTCCTCGGCGACCACGTCGGCCAGGGCGCCGGCCGCGGCGAGCATCATCTCCGTGTTGACGGTGCGGGACTGGGCGTCCAGCAGGCCGCGGAAAACACCCGGGAAGACCAGCACGTTGTTGATCTGGTTGGGGAAGTCCGAGCGGCCGGTGGCGACGACCGCCGCCGTCTGACGGGCGACCGCGGGGTCGACCTCGGGGTCCGGGTTCGCGAGCGCGAACACGATCGCGCCGTCCGCCATCGCGGCGACGTCGTCGCCGTTCAGCACGTTCGGGGCGGAGACGCCGATGAAGACGTCGGCGCCGACCACGGCCTCCTTGAGGGTGCCGGTGACACCCTCCGGGTTGGTGTTGTCGGCGATCCAGCGCAGCGGGGAGTCGGGGTCGGCCGCGACCAGGTCCTCGCGTCCGGCGTGCACCACACCGTGGATGTCGGCGACGACGGCGTGCTTGACGCCGGCGGCGATGAGCAGCTTCAGGATGGCCGTGCCGGCCGCTCCCGCGCCGGACATGACGACCCGTACGTCCCCGATGTTCTTGCCCACCACGCGCAGGGCGTTGGTCAGGGAGGCCAGCACGACGATCGCGGTGCCGTGCTGGTCGTCGTGGAAGACGGGGATGTCGAGGGCCTCGCGCAGCCGGGCCTCGATCTCGAAGCAGCGCGGCGCGGAGATGTCCTCCAGGTTGATGCCCGCGAAGCCGGGGGCGATGGCCTTGACGATGGCGACGATCTCGTCGGTGTCCTGGGTGTCCAGGCAGATCGGCCAGGCGTCGATGCCGGCGAAGCGCTTGAAGAGGGCCGCCTTGCCCTCCATGACGGGCAGCGCGGCCATCGGGCCGATGTTGCCGAGGCCGAGCACCGCGGAGCCGTCCGTCACAACTGCGACGGAGTTGCGCTTGATGGTGAGGCGGCGCGCGTCCTCGGGGTTCTCGGCGATGGCCATGCAGACCCGGGCGACGCCGGGGGTGTAGATCATCGACAGGTCGTCACGGTTGCGGATGGGGTGCTTGGACGCCATCTCGATCTTGCCGCCGAGGTGCATGAGGAACGTACGGTCGGAGACCTTGCCCAGCGTGACACCCACGATGTCGCGCAGGCCTTCGACGATCTCGTCCGCGTGCGAGGTCGAGCTGGCGGCGATGGTGACGTCGATCCGCAGCATCTCGTGACCTGAGGCGGTCACGTCGAGGCCGGTGACCGAGCCCCCGGAGGACTCCACGGCCGTGGTGAGCTGGGAGACCGCGGTGCCGCTCGCGGGCACCTCCAGCCTGACCGTCATCGAGTACGAGACGCTGGGCGCCGTTGCCATGGCCGAGTCCTTCGCTTTCCTTAGCTTCATTGCCGCACATCCGGAACCCGCGTTCCGGACACGCTCCCCGATCGTCGCACCTACCGGCTGGTAGCCGGTAATGACTGCCGCCTTTCGGAAAGTAGTTTCCACCATACGAGAAACTACCCGTTCGGCGGAACCCCCAACGGGACCGAACCTGCCGGATGGCCCGTGAAACAGGGAACGGAGCCCGGGAAACAGGAAGAGAGCCCGGCAAACGGGAGCGACGGGAGCGACGGGAGCAGCGGAAGCGACGGGGGCAGCGCGCGGGGGCAGCGCGCGGGGAAACAAGAACAGACCCGCGCCACCAGCAGGTGACGCGGGTCTGTCTTCTTCGGTTGGGTGGCACCGGCCCGCCATGCTCGCCTCGCGGCAAGTGGTCGCTCGAAGCGACGAAGGTTGGGCCCGGGGGCTTGGATCGAGCCGGTGCCACTACCAAGGTAACAAAGACCCCCGAGAAGTGATTCCCGCGCGCGGGGTTGACTCGCCGAGCGCCTTCGGCGTCAGTCCCTCAACAGGTCCGGCACCCCGTCCTCGTCCGGCATGTCCCGCTCCCCCGAGACCACCGTGAGCTGCTGGGTCGCCCGGGTCAGCGCCACGTACAGCACCCGCAGACCGGCCGGGGACTCGTCCGCGATCTCCGCGGGCGAGACGACCACCGTGGCGTCGTACTCCAGCCCCTTGGCCTCCAGGCTGCCCAGCGCCACCACCCGCTCCCCCAGCTCCGCGAGCCACTCGCGGGCCTGGGCGCGCCGGTCCATCGCGACGACCACGCCGACCGTGCCGTCCACCTCCGCGAGCAGCCGCGCGGCCTCCTCGCGGACCGTGCCGGCCAGGTCCCCGCCGCGCACGGGCTCGAAGCGCGGCACCACCCCGGTCGAGCGCACCGCCGCCGGGGACTCCGTGCCGGGCATCGCCAGCGCCAGCACCTTCGCGGCCAGCTCCGCGATCTCCGCCGGGTTGCGGTAGTTGACGGTGAGGGTGAAGCGGCGGCGCGGCCGGGAGCCGAGCGCCTCGTCCCGGGCTGCGCCCGCCTCGTCCGGGTCGGACCAGGAGGACTGGGCCGGGTCGCCGACGATCGTCCAGGTGGCGTGGCGGCCCCGGCGGCCGACCATGCGCCACTGCATCGGCGTGAGGTCCTGCGCCTCGTCGACGATGACATGCGCGTACTCGGTGCGCTCCGCCGCGAGCCGCTCGGCCCGCTCCCACTGGGTCTCCTCGCGCTGCGGCATCAGCTCCTCCAGACCGGTGAGCTGGTCCAGCGGGTCCGCCTCGCGCTTGCGGCGGGGCCGGTTCGGGGTGCCGAGCAGCGCCTGGAGCTCGTCCAGGAGCGCCACGTCGTGGACGGAGAGCGGCCCGCTGCCGTCCGCGTCGAGGCGCTTCAGCGACCGGGCCAGGCGGCGCACCTCACCCTGGTTGAGGATGCGCCGGGACCAGCGGCCGAGGCGTCGCTCGTCGGCCATCGCGGCCAGCACCCGGCACGGCGTCAGTTCGGGCCACCAGGCGTCGAGGAACTCCAGGAACGGGGTCTCGGTGGAGACGTCCTCGTCGAACGACGAGCGCAGCTCCGCCACCAGCTGGGGGTCGGTGTACCTGCCCCGTCCGGAGGACTTGCTCCACAGGGCGTCCAGCAGCAGCTTCCGGGCACGCGGGCGCAGCAGGTTGACTGGGGCGGTGCCGCCCAGCACGTTGTGCCGGATGCGCTGGAGCTCGTCGGCCTCCAGCTCGACCCGGGCCCCGAAGGCGACGACGCGCAGCCGGTTCGGGGTCGTCGCCGCAGCGCCCTGCTCGGGCTCCTCGCCGAAGGAGAGCTGGCCCGCCTCTTCGCGCGGCGCCGCGGGCCGGCCCTGTTCCAGCGCGCCCCGGGCGGCCTTGCGCAGCACGTGGAGCATCCGGGAGGAGCCCTTGATCCGGGCCACGGCCGGTTCGTCATAGGTGGTCGCGCCCTGGAGGCCCGCCGCGTCGTCGGACAGCGAGCCGACCGCGCGGATCGCGACCTGGCCCTCCTCGCCGAGCGAGGGCAGCACCCCTTCGGTGTACGCGACGAGGAGCGGGGTGGGCGAGACGATCAGGATGCCGCCCGCGTACCGCCGCCGGTCCTGGTAGAGCAGATACGCCGCCCGGTGCAGGGCGACCGCGGTCTTGCCGGTGCCGGGGCCGCCGGTGACCTCGGTGACGGAGGCGGCGGGGGCCCGGATGACCAGGTCCTGTTCGGCCTGGATGGAGGAGACGATGTCCCGCATGGTGTGGCTGCGGGCCTGGCCGAGCGCGGCCATCAGCGCGCCGTCCCCGATCACCGGCAGCTTCTCGCCGTCCAGGAACGCCGTCAGCTCCGGGCGCATCAGGTCGTCCTCGACCCCGAGGACCTTGCGGCCCTTGGAGCGGATGACCCGGCGGCGTACGACGCGGCCCGGCTCCTTCGGGGTGGAGCGGTAGAACGGCGCGGCGGCCGGGGCGCGCCAGTCGATCACCAGCGGAGCGTAGTCGGAGTCCAGGACCCCGATCCGGCCGATGTGGAGCGTCTCCGCGATATCGGCTGTGGCGTCCTCCCGTACGGTGTCGTCGGCCGGCTCGACGGAGGTGAACGCGCCGTCCGGGCCGCGCTCCCCGTCCTTGCCGAGCAGCAGGTCGATCCTCCCGAAGAGGAAGTCCTCGAACTCGCTGTTCAGCCGGTTGAGGTGGATCCCCGCCCGGAACACCTGGGCGTCCCGCTCCGCGAGCGCGCCGGGGGTACCGACCTGGCCGCGCTTGACGGCGTCGTCCATAAGAAATTCCGCCTCGTGGATCTTCTCTTCGAGGCGGTGATAAACACGGTCGAGATGCTTCTGCTCGACACCGATTTCCCGGTCCCGCAGCGATTCGACAGCGGCATCCTGCGCGGCCACCGAGGCCCCCTTCTGACGTGCACTGGGCAGCCGTCAACCCTATAGCGAAGGGGGCCCCGAGCGCACCTGTCGACCGGGGCCGACCGCGCGTCGCGTCGACCGGGGCCGATCTCCCGTCGCGTCGGGCGGGGCCGATCGCGCGTCATGTCCGACGGGGCCCGGTTCACTCGACGCCGGGCGGAATCTCCTTCCCCGGACCGCGCCCGTCGGCCGCTTCCATGGTCCTGCGCCGGTGGCGGGCGACCCGTTCGCGGTTGCCGCAGACCTCGCCGGAGCACCAGCGGCGCCGTCCCCCGCGCGAGGTGTCCAGGTAGAGCCGGTGGCAGTCCTCGCCCTGGCAGCGGCGCAGGGCCGCCCGCGCGGCCGGGTCGGTGAGCAGGTCCACGGCGTCCCGGGCGACGACGGCGAGGAGCCCCGCGCAGTCGGGCGCCGTGCTCAGGGCCCGCACCAGGCCGCCGTCCGCACCGCGCACCGCCCGGGGCCCCGGGGGCGCACCGGAGGCCAGGGAGTTGACCCGCTCCAGCGCCCCGTCGGCCTCGGGGCCGCCTAGCTGAGCCGCCATCAGGCGGCTGACGGCGGAGCGCAGTTCATGGAAGCGGGCCACCCAGGTGTCGTCCAGCGCCGTCAGTACGGTGCCCGGCGGGACGAGCCGGGCGTCGGTCAGCCACCGAGCCAGACGCGCGGGCCCGTCGAGCTGTTCGCAGCCCCCGGGCGCCCCGCCCGCTGGCTCCGTGGCCACCAGGTCGAGGCAGACCCGGCCCGTGCCGAACCGCCACATCCGCGCACCTCTGCCCGCTGCCATGCTCCTGTCACCACCTTGGGTCACCGGTCGAACGGCCACCCCCCAGAGTGCCCCGGTCCGGGCCCGGCCGGAACCCCCGCCGCCACCTCGGTGCGGGACCCGCCCCCGTACCGTGGCGGCCATGGATCACGAGGGGGAGACACCCATGGACCACCGGGACGGCAGCGCCGTGCTCGGCCCCGGTGGGCTGCGGCTGCGCCGGTGGCGCGAGGAGGACCTGCCGGCGCTGCTGGAGGCGTACGAGGACCCGGCGATGCGGCGGTGGCTGGCCACCCAGGTCTCCGGGGCGGACTCGGCGGCCGGCTGGCTGGAGGCGCAGCGCACGGGGTGGGCGACGGGCACCCGCTTCGCCTTCGCCGTGACCGAGGGCGGGCGGGACGGCGAACCGCTCGGCAACATCGTGCTGAAGCGGCCGGACCCGGGCAACGACCGCGCGGAGGTGGGCTACTGGACGACGGCCGCGGCGCGCGGCCGGGGCGTGGCGTCACGGGCCCTGACGGCGCTGACCGACTGGGCGTTCACGGAGTTCGCCGAACAGGGCCTGACCAGGCTGGAGTTGCTTCACCAGGTGGACAACGAGGCCTCGTGCCGGGTGGCGGAGAAGTGCGGTTACGCGCTGGCGCGGGTGATCCCGGCGCTGCCGCCCGACTATCCGCTGGACGGCCATGTGCATGCGCGCGAGGCCCCCTCGGCGGCGCTCATCCGGCCGGCGGGTCGTCGTGCAGAAGCCGCTGGAACAGGTGGTGGTCGCGCCAGCGCCCGTTGATGTGCAGATACCCCGGCGCGGTGCCGATCCGCTCGAACCCGGCCTTGGCGAGCACCCGTTGGGAAGGGGCGTTGTCGGTGACGGTCGCCGCCTCGACGCGGTGCAGGCCCAGCCGGTCGCGGGCGGCGTCGCAGACCGCGCCGACGGCGGCGGTGGCGAGACCGCGTCCGGCGTGGTCCGCGTCGACCCAGTAGCCGAGGCGGGCGTTGCGGTAGGGGCCCCGCTCGATTCCGGAGAGCGTGAAGGCGCCGATCACCCGGCCGTCGTCGTCCGCGAGCGCCCAGGGCATGGACCGCCCGGCGTCCCGGTCGGCCAGCAGGGCCCTGAGCCGGGCGGTCTGGCCCTCGGCGGTGTAGAAGGTCTCGGGGCGTACGGGTTCCCAGGGGCGCATGTACGCGCGGTTGCGGGTGAGGGCCGCGGCGAAGGCGGGCGCGTCGGTGATCGCGACGGGGCGGAAGGCCACGTCCGGGGCGATCCGGTGGAGGTGATCGGTCATCGGGTCACGCTAAGCGCTGCCCCGTCGGCGGTGACGCTCCGGGGCCCTCGGTGGCCGTACGGCGGCGTTCCGGGCCGTCGGCAGCAGGCCCCTCAGCGGCCGTACGGCGGTGTTCCGGGCCAGGGCAGGGCGTTTCGGCAACGCGGCGAGGTACCGCGCCGCCCTCGGCAGCGGGCCCTTCACCGGCCGTCCGTACGACGTCGCTCCGGGCCCTCGGCAGCGGGCCCCTCAGCGGTCGTACTTCGTGTCCGCCGACGGGTCCAGCGCCAGCCGGTAGCCGCGCTTGACGACCGTCTGGATCAGCCGGGGCGCGCCCAGCGCCGTGCGCAGCCGGGCCATCGCGGTCTCCACCGCGTGCTCGTCGCTGCCGCTGCCGGGCAGGACCCGCAGCAGGTCGGCACGGGCCACCACCCAGCCGGGGCGGCGGGCCAGCGCGTGCAGGAGGGCCATGCCCGCGGGCGGCACCGCGCGCAGCTCGTCGTCGACGAGGACGGCGTGGCCCCGGATCTCGACCCGGTGGCCGGCGACGGGCAGGGTGCGGGCGGCGAGCGGGAGCCGGGCGCACATCAGCTGGACGAGGGGGCCGAGCCGGAAGCGTTCCGGCTGGAGGGTGTCGATGCCCCGGGCCTGGAGCGGGAGGGCGGTGACCGGTCCGACGCAGGCGACCAGCACGTCGTCGCGGAGGGCGCCGAGGATCTCCGGGAGCAGCCCGCGGGTCTCGGCGCGGCCCAGGAACGAGGCGGCGGCGGGGGCGCTGGTGAAGGTGATCGCGTCCAGGCCCCGGGCGGCCGTGACGTCGAGCATCCGGTCGAGCGGGGCGATGTCCTGCGGGGGCATCCAGCGGTAGACGGGGACGACGACGACGTCGGCGCCGGCGGCGGTCAGGGACTCGACGAAGCCGGGCAGCGGTTCGCCGTGCAGCTGGAGGGCGATCCGGCGGCCGGCGACGCCTTCGGCCAGGAGCCGGTCGAGGACCTCGGCCATCGATTCGGACCCGGGCGACCAGGCCTCGGTCAGCCCGGCGGCCCGGATGGCGCCCTTGACCTTGGGGCCCCGGGCGAGGAGTTCGACCCCGCTCAACGTCTTCAGCAGGGCGTCGCCGACGCCCCAGCCGTCGGCCGCCTCGATCCAGCCGCGGAAACCGATCGCGGTGGTGGCGACCGCCACGTCGGGGGCGTGGCCGATCAGCTGCTTGGTGGCGGCGAGGAGTTCACTGTCGTCGGCGAGCTGCACGATCCGCAGGGCGGGGGCGTGCAGGACGGCGGCCCCGCGGCGTTTGAGGAGGGTGGCGAGCTCCTCGGCGCGGCGGGCGGCGGTCACCCCGACGGTGAAGCCCGCGAGGGGGCCGTGCGTTGTGTCGTCGTCCTGCATGGCGTGTTCCCGGCTCCCGTGGTTCCGCTGGTACGCGAGGTGCGAAGGCCCGAGACTGTCAATGACGCGTGACAGGCTCGGTTCCCCCGTATTTCCCGGCCGTTACGTCGTACGACGCCGGGATGCGGTTCGGTGGCCCTCTACACCTCCGCGTAGCCGAGCCGGCCCCGTGTGGGCACGGGCGCGGGACGGCGAAGGTATACCGCCCAGGTGAGCGTGGTGCACACCCCGTAGAAGGCGAGGAAGGACCAGAAGGCCGCGGTTCCGGCGCCGGAGGCCTGGAAGGACTGGCGGAAGGCGAGGTTGATGGCCAGGCCGCCGAGCGCGCCGACGGCCCCGATGAGGCCCATGGCCGCGCCGGAGAGCCGTCGTCCGTGGGCGGCGGCGGACTCCGCGTCGAGCCCCCGGGCGAGGGCCTTGGCGTGGAAGATGCCGGGGATCATCTTGTACGTCGATCCGTTGCCGAGGCCCGTCAGGACGAACAGGGCGGTGAAGCCGGTGAGGAAGACGGGCAGCGAGGCGTTCCCCGAGGCGTGGATGACGACGCCGGTGGCGGCGGCCATCGCGGCGAAGGTGGCCAGGGTGATGCGCGCGCCGCCGTACCGGTCGGCGAGCCGGCCCCCGACGGGCCGGATCAGGGAGCCCAGCAGCGGGCCGATGAAGGTGAGCGAGGCGGCCTGGAGCGGGGTCCGGCCGAACTGGGTCTGGAGCACCAGGCCGAAGGCGAAGCTGTAGCCGATGAACGAGCCGAAGGTGCCGATGTAGAGGACCGCCATGATCCAGGTGTGCGGGTCGCGGGCGGCTTCCAGCGCGGCCCCGGTGTCGTTCTTCACGGGCCGGAGGTTGTCCATGTACAGGGCGGCGCAGACGGCGGCCAGGACGATCAGCGGGAGGTACACGCCGAGGACGATCCGGGGGTGCGCGGCCCCCAGCGTGCCGATGACGAGCAGGCCGACGAGCTGGACGACGGGGACGCCGATGTTGCCGCCGCCCGCGTTCAGGCCGAGCGCCCAGCCCTTCTCGCGCAGCGGGAAGAAGGCGTTGATGTTGGTCATCGACGAGGCGAAGTTACCGCCGCCGATCCCGGTCAGCGCCGCGACCACGACGAAGGTGGCGTACGAGGTGCCGGGCTCCATCACCCAGAACGCGGCCAGGGTCGGGACGAGCAGGCTCACCGCGCTGAAGACCGTCCAGTTGCGGCCGCCGAACCGGGCGACGGCGAAGGTGTACGGCACCCGCACCAGGGCGCCGACGAGGGTGGCGGTCGAGATGAGGAAGAACTTCCCGGCCGGGTCGATGCCGTACTCCGGTCCCATGAACAGGACCATCACCGACCAGAGGGTCCAGATGGAGAATCCGATGTGCTCGGAGAGCACGGAGAACCACAGGTTGCGGCGGGCGACGCGTGCGCCCTTCTCCCGCCAGAACGTCTCGTCCTCCGGCTCCCAGGTCTCGATCCAGCGGCCTGCCATCACGCGCCTCCACAGGGGGTCGGGGTGGTGTCCCCGTCGCTTCGGGGTGTCGTCCCGACGCTAGGGAGCCCGCGTTTCGGCGTGGTGCCGTGAGGTGACCGGTGGGCAACCTTGCTCTCACCGGGCCGGGAACGACCCGGTGAGATGCGGTGTCCGCTACCGCCCGCCGTCCGGCCAGAGCCGCGGCCGGCGCCTGGCGGCGACGTCCTCGGCCCAGCCGAAGGCGAGGACGCAGAGCGCGATGAGGGCCCAGGCGATCAGCAGCATGGGCACCCAGCTCTCCAGCAGCCAGGGCACGTTCTCGCTGAGAGCGTCCACGGACCAGAGCCGGTCGTAGAGCGTGGCGGCCGTCAGGATGCAGACGTTGTGCCAGAGGTAGACGGTCACCGCCCGCGAGTTGAGCAGGGCGACGGGCCGGGCGAAGGGCCGCAGCCGCTTCGGCCACGCGGTCCAGGTGGGGCTGAGGTGCAGCAGGAGCAGGACGCAGCCGAAGGACCACAGGGCCTGGGCGAGCGGGATGGAGTCCAGGTCGAAGCCGCTGCGGAAGCCCTCGTGGCTCGCCCACCACAGCCCCGCGCCCGCGAGGAGCGGGGCGATCGACGGCACGACGTAGGCGGGCAGCCGTTTCAGGACGCCCTCCTGGTGGGCCATGCCGAGGACCCAGCAGGCGCCGAAGGTGGAGAAGTCGGTGATCGCGGAGTCGAGGCGTTCGGTGGTGGAGAACATCTCCAGCCGCATGACTACGGCCAGGGCGAGCGGCGCGAGCAGCGTCGGCCAGAGCAGCCTGCGCAGGCCGCGCAGGAGCAGCGGGGAGAACAGGACGAACCACAGGTAGGCCCGGATGTACCAGAGCGGCCCGGCCAGCTCCTCCGGCCAGCTCGCCCCGAGGAATCCGTCGATGCCCGCCACGTCGTACGCGTAGGGCGGATCGCTGAGCGGCAGCACCCAGTACACGAGGTGCTGCCACCACCAGCCGGGGTGGCCCTCGGCGTCCGGGCCCCAGCCCTGGGCGGCCATGCCGGTGACGCCGATCGCGCCGAGCAGCCACAGCGGCGGCAGGAGCCGGCGGACGCGGCCCCGGATCACCTGGACGGCCGGCCGCTTCAGCGAGCGCGCCATCAGCGTCCCGGCCAGGGCGAACATGACGCCCATCGACGGGAAGACGACGGGCAGCCAGGCCCAGCCGGTCAGGTGGTAGAGGACGACGCGGAAGAGGGCAAGAGCCCGCAGCAGGTCGAAGTACCGGTCGCGGGCGGGTTCTACGGGGGCGGGCGGCGGCGGAACCGCGTGATCCGGCGGAACCGCGTGGTCCGGCGGGGCCGCGTGGTCCGGGGTGACGGTCATCGGCAGGGGCGGGGCGGTCATACGTAGGGCCTCCGGTCCGGGCTGCCGGCGCTGACGGCCCCGGTGTCGGCGGGCCGCCGACCGGACGAGCCGCCGGGAGCCTCCACCGCGCCCGTGCGCCGCAGCTTCTGCCACCGCAGCCGGCCGCCGGTGAGCGCGGTGATCCAGGACTGGAGCAGGACGACGTACATGAGCTGGCGGTAGAGGATCTGCTGGAGCGGCAGCGAGATCAGGTGCGTCATGCGCTCCTTGTCCAGCCGGAACGCGTAGGCGGCGCAGACCGCCTGGACGACCAGGACGCCGAACCACGCGGCGACGGTCTTGCCGGTCGGGCCGAAGACCAGCCCGTACAGCAGGAACACGTCGATCAGGGGCGCGAGGAGCGGGGCGAACACCATGAAGAGGGAGACGAACGGCAGCCCGACCCGTCCGAAGCGGCCCGAGGGTCCGCGTTCGACGACCGCGCGACGGTGCTTCCAGATGGCCTGCATGGTGCCGTAACTCCACCGGTAGCGCTGCGACCACAGCTGCTGCACGGACTCCGGGGCCTCGGTCCAGGCGCGGGCGTTCTCCGCGTAGACCACGCGCCAGCCATCCCGGTGCAGGGCCATGGTGACGTCGGTGTCCTCGGCGAGGGTGTCCTCGCTCATTCCGCCGACCCGGTCCAGGGCCTCGCGGCGGAACGCGCCGACCGCCCCGGGGATGGTAGGCATGCAGCCGAGGACGTCGTACATCCGGCGGTCCAGGTTGAAGCCCATCACGTACTCGATGTGCTGCCAGGCACCGATGAGGGAGTCGCGGTTGCCGACCTTGGCGTTGCCTGCGACGGCTCCGACCCGGGGGTCCCCGAAGGGCTGGACCAGCTCGCGGACGGTGGACGGTTCGAAGACGGTGTCGCCGTCCATCATCACGACGATGTCGTAGCGGGCGTGCCGGATGCCGTTGTTGAGGGCGGCGGGTTTGCCCGCGTTCCGCTGGCGCACGACCCGTACGCGGGGCAGCCGCATCGCCTCGACGAGGTCGGCGGTGGCGTCCGTCGAGCCGTCGTCGATGACGATGATCTCGATTCGGTGCTCACTGGCGGCCAGGGAGCGCACGGTCGCCTCGATGCACGCGCTTTCGTTGTACGCGGGGACCAGGACGGAGACCGGGCGGGTGACGGGCGGGCCCCAGCTGAAGCTCCTGCGGCGGACCTTGCGGGCGTGCAGGAAGGAGAGCAGCAGCATCAGCCCGAAGCGGGCGAGGACCAGGACGCCGATGACGGCGAGGCCGACGACCAGGACGCCGGTGATCCGCTCGGACACGGCGACGGCGCCGACGAACGCCTTGCCCTTCCACAGCGCGAACCCGGTGACCGGGGTGTGCGCGCTGGGGGCGTCGAGAGCGGTGGTGAGCCGGGTGAAGCTGTAGCCCCGCTCCTTGAGGTCCGGCAGCAGGGCGTCGAGCGCGGCCACGGTCTGCGAGCGGTCGCCGCCGGAGTCGTGCATCAGGATGATCGCGCCCTTGCCGTCCTTCGGCGTGGCCCGCTCGACGATGGCGCGGACCCCGGGGCGCTTCCAGTCCTCACTGTCGGTGTCGTTGACGACGGTGAGGTAGCCGCGGCTGCCGATGTACTCCGTGACCGGCCAGGACGTGTTGTCCATGGCGTACGAGAAGGAGGAGTACGGCGGCCGGAAGAGCGAGGTGCGGATGCCGGCCGCGCCCGCCAGCGCCAGCTGGTTCTGCGACAGCTCCCAGTCGATGCGTTCGGTGGACTGGTAGGAGAGGTCGGGGTGGTTGAAGGTGTGCAGCCCGATCTCGTGCCCCTCGGCGACCATCCGCTCGACCAGTCCGGGGTACCGGGCGGCCATGTTGCCGGTGACGAAGAAGACGCCGTGGGCGTCGTACTCCTTCAGCTTGTCGAGCACCTTCGGCGTCCAGACCGGGTCCGGGCCGTCGTCGAAGGTCAGGACGATCCTGCGGTCGGGTACGCGCAGGGTCTTCGCGTCACCGGAGCGGGCGTCGATGACGGGCCCGCCGTCGCGGACGTCCTTCGGCACCCGGGTCCGGGAGTCGGCGTCGCTGACCCGGTGGTCGGCGAGGATCTCGTTGTGCACGTATCCGCGCAGCATCAGCATCGCGAGCAGGGCGACGAGGAACGTCGTCGGCAGGAGGTAGCGGATGGGGAGCCTGTACCGGCTCCGGCCACGTGGCGCTCTCCTCGGTCTGCCGTTCCTGCCCCGCGTGGCGGGGGAGTTCATCTACGGGGCGCTCTCTTCTTGCACCGGCTGGTCGGGAGTCTCGGCGGGAGCGGTCGTCGTCGGGTCGGACGGCTTCGGCTCGGGGGACGGCGGTGAGGGGTCGGCCGGTGGCTTGGCGGTCGAGGTCGTGGGGTCCGGTTTCGTGGCACCGCCCGTACCGCCCGTACCGCCCGTACCGCCCGTACTGCCCGTACCGCCCGTACCGCCCGCGCCGGTGGTACGGGACGGGGCGGCGGAGACCGACACGGAGGGAGTGCCGGCCGATCCGGCGGGCACCAGCACGGAGGTGGGCGACGGGGTCGCGTCGTCGGGCGTGCCGGACTCCTCGGTCGCCGCGGGGCCCGAGGCGCTGGGCCCCGGCTCCGGGTCGTCCCCGAACGGGCCGCCCGCGGTGTCGTCGGGCACCGGGGCCTCCTCGGCCTGCTCCGCCTCCGCCTTCTCCCCTGTCTCGGACAGGGGCAGCCAGGGGGCGCTGGAGCTGCCGCCGAGGAGGGCGAGGACCAGCGTCACGGCGTAGGCGACGCAGACCGAGGCCAGGACCCAGCCGAGCCGTCGGAAGGTCTTGCCGCGGCGACCGCTCTCGTCCACGAACACGGGACCGTCGGCGCCGTCCGGCGGGGCGGGTTCGCCGGGCAGTTCGGCGAGCTGACGGCCCAGCCCGTCGAGCTGGATCGTCGCGTCGTCGGGCTCGTGCGTGTGCCAGGTTCTCCGGCCTTCGCGCCAATCGTCCACAGGTGCGGCCCCATCCCCCACTCAGGAATCAGGCGCACGAAATTGACTGGTTCTTTACTGTCGGACTGGGCCCCCACCCGTCCATGAACCCGGCCTTCCTGCACCCGGACGATGAATGTAGCGCACGACGTTGACGCTCAAGTGGCCCTGAGCGGAGTTAGTCAGGCACGGTTGCGCATCAGTGACCGATCGCCCTCGGGAAGCCAGGAGCCGGGGGGTGGGACCATCCATCCTTCAGCAAGGGCCAACTGGTCCGTAGCGCTCCGCAGCGCATCCACGCCGGGGTGGTTCAGCCCCTTGCGCCAGACCAGCGCCAGCGGCGAAAGCGGAATCGGGTCGACGAGCGGGCGCAGCACCGTTCCGGGCATCGCCGGGAAGTCGACGACGGCGAGCACGGGGTGCCCGCCCTTCGACATGACCCGCTGGAATTCGGCCACGCCCACGGCGAGCGGAACGGGCGGGGCCATGGTGATGCCCCACTCGGCGAACAGCAGCGCGGCGAGGTCC
Source organism: Streptomyces sp. CNB091 (assembly GCF_000377965.1). Lineage (NCBI taxonomy): Bacteria > Bacillati > Actinomycetota > Actinomycetes > Kitasatosporales > Streptomycetaceae > Streptomyces > Streptomyces sp. CNB091. The sequence continues at coordinate 71,200 of NZ_KB898998.1, read as the reverse complement.
GTCCACTCCCGCGTCCGCTCGTTGCCGGCCCCCGCGTAGACGGTCTCTCCGGCCAGCTCGGCCAGGGCGACGGCCTCCCGCCCGGCGAGGGGATGGGAGACGGGGAGCATCAGGGCCATCGGCTCGTACCGCACGGGGTGGACGGAAAGTCCCGCGCGCACCGCGGGGGCCAGGCCGGCGGCCCGGCCGAAGGAGGCGTCGAGCCGGCCGGCCAGGATCTCGCCGGCGGCCCAGGTGAGGCCGGACTCGAAGCGGGCCATCAGCTCGCACTCCGGCAGCAGTTCGCGGGCGCGCGCCAGCACCCGGGCGGCGGTGGCGCCGTCGCTGTTCAGGTCGACGAGCAGCGGCCTGGCGGGCGCACCGCTGAAGGCCCCGGACAGTTCGGCGTGCGCGTCGAGCACCCGGCGGGCGTACGGAAGAAGACGTTCCCCGTCCGGGGTGAGCACGACCTGCCGGGTCGTACGGACGAACAGCTCGGCACCCAGCTCGCGCTCCAGCCGCCGGACGTCCCGGCTCAGCGCCTGCTGAGCGACGAAGAGGCGGGCGGCGGCCCGGGTGAAGTGCAGTTCGTCGGCGACGGCGAGGAAGGCGCGCAGGAGACGGGGATCGATGTCGGCGGGAGGCACAGCGCGAATCTACCGCGCGGGACGCCATTCACAACACAGACGCGTGAATCGGCGCGGAGAAGGTGTTGGACCCGGGCATCGGTCCACGGTCAGCCTGTCCGTATGCCGATACCGCCCGCCGCCTCCCGCCAGGAGCCCGCTCCCCGACCGGAGTCCGCTCCCCGCCCGGCGGCTGTGCCCCACCCCCAGTCCGCTCCCCGGCCCGTCCCCGCCGCCCGCCCGGACCGGGCCGTCGCACCGCCGTTCACTCCCCTGCTCACCGTCGCCGGCGGCCAGTTGGTCGCGGCCCCTCGCTCCGAGCCGGGGCGGACCGGAGACGCCGGGCGGACCGGGGGCTCCGGGCGCCGGCGGTCGTCGAACCCGTACCTCCGGCTGCTGGCCACGCCAGGGGCGCGGGCGTTCACGGCGGGCAACCTGATCGCCAGGCTGCCGATGGGGATGTTCAGCGTCAGCGCGGTCATCATGATCGCCGGGTCCCGGGGGTCGTACACCCTGGCCGGGGCCGTCACGGCGACCGGGCTGGCCGCGACGGCGGTCGTCGCGCCCTTCACCGCCCGGCTCGTGGACCGCTACGGACAGGCGCGGATCGCGGTGCCCGCCACCGCGCTCGCCGTGCTGGGATCACTGGCCCTGGTTCTCTGCGTGCACTACGGGGCCCCGGCCTGGACGCTGTTCGTCGCGTACGCCGCGACGGCGACGACCCCGAACACCGGCGGGATGTCGCGGGCCCGCTGGGCGCATCTGCACCGGGGCGACCCGGCGGCCCTGCACACCGCGAACTCCTTCGAACAGGCCGCCGACGAGCTGTGCTTCATGCTGGGCCCGGTGCTCGCCGCGACGCTCTGCGGGGCGCTGTTCCCCGAGGCGGGCACCCTGGTGGGGGCGGTGCTCCTGATGAGCGGCGTCCTGGTCTTCGCCGCCCAGCGCGCCACGGAACCGCCCGTCACCCCCCGTACGAGGACCGTGGCCTCGCCCCTGCGCACACCGGGGGTGCCCGCGCTGCTGGCGGTCTTCCTCGCCACGGGGGCGGTGTTCGGGGCGCTGGAGGTGGTCTCCATCGCCCACGCCGGGGGCGCGATCCTGGCGCTCCAGGCGGCCGGGTCCTGCGCGGCGGGCCTGGTATACGGCGCGCTGCGGCCGGCCCGGAACGTCCGCCTCAGGCTCCTGCTGTGCCTGGCCGGGATGACTGCGCTGATGTTCCTGCCGCTGCTGGCGGCCACCGTCTCCGCCTCCCTGCCGGTCCTGGCGCTCTGCCTGCTGGTGGCGGGGGCGGCGACCGCGCCGACGATGGTCACCGGCATGACGCTGGTCCAGCGGTCCACGCACCCGGAGCAGCTGAACGAGGGCATGACGCTCGCGGTGACCGCGCTGCTGGGAGGCATCGCGGCCGGGGCGGCGGCCGGCGGCTGGCTGGTCGAGCACGCGGGCACGGTCACCGGCTACGCGGCCCCGATGTCCGCGGCGGCCCTCGCCCTGGTCATCGCGGGAGCGGGGGCGGTCGCAACGGCTTCGGCCCACCCCGGGCCGCGGGCCAAGGCGACAACACCAAAGGGGAGTTGACCTGGGCCGATGGCCGAGGGAGGCTGATCCGGCCGCTGTCTCTACCTGGTGATGAACCATGTGGAGGGGCTGGACCTACGGGACTGGCGGGCCGACCGCACCCTGGAGACGCCCGCCGAGCGGCGCGAGGCCGTCCGCTGCCTGGAGCAACTGGCCGAGGTGCTGGACCGTCTCCACTCGGGCACCGCCACCCCGTCGGGCCGCGTGGTGGTGCACGGCGACCTGTCGCCCGGCAATGTGATGGTCGACGCCGACGGACAGGCCACCCTGGTCGACTTCGGGCTGAGCAAGCTCGCCCCCGAACACCGCACGACCGAGGTCTGGTTCACCCCGGGGTTCGCGGCACCGGAAGTGCACGAAGGCGTGCGTTCCCCGGCGGCCGACCGGTACGCGTTCGGCGCCATCGCCTACTTCCTGCTCAGCGGTGAGACCCCGCCCACGGCTCCGGAACAGCTGCGCGAGCGGTTCACCGCGCTGCCCGAGCTCACCGGCCTGCCGCCCGACCGGCGGGCCGCCCTGCTCCAGCTGTACGACGCCGCCCCGGCCCGCCGTCCGGAGTCGCTGACCGGCTGGGTACGGCAGTTGCGCCCGGCGGTGGTCACGACGACGTCCCGCGCCCGCACCGCCACGACCCCTCCCCGGCCGGCGGCCCCGCCGCCCGGGGCCGCCCCCTCCGCGCGCCCGCACTACGTCGCGCCGCAGCCGCCGCCGGCGCAACCGCCCGCGACGGTTCCCGGCCCGGGGCGGTCCCGCCCGAAGTACCTGCTGCCGCTGGGCACCGCGGCCGCCGTGGTCCTGCTGGTGACGGGCGCGATCCTGGGCTCCCAGCTGGCCTCCGACGACGGCGACACCGCGTCCGGCAAGCGCCCGGGGGCGACGGGCACGGCCGTGGAGAGCCCCACGACCGGTCCGAGCCCCGAGCCCAGCACCCCGTCGGAAACACCCGATACGCCGACGGCCGACCCGTCCGGCACTCCGGACGCGACGCCCTCTTCGGAGCCCTCCGCGAGGGAGCCCCAGTCCCTGACGGCACTGACGCCGGTGGACGGCTCCGCATGGGACACCGGACCGGCCGTCCTGAACACCCGCGCTTACGAAACGGCGCTGACCAGGCGCCTGCCCTGCTTCGAGCAGACAGAGGACTGACAGAGGAAAAGCCTCCGCCCCGCGAGTGAACTCGCGGGGCGGAGGCTTACATGGGGTGGTGGAGATGGCGGGAATCGAACCCGCGTCCAACGGTGCGGAACCAGGGCTTCTCCGAGTGCAGTTCGCTGCGCTTTTCTCGGCCCCGGAGGTCACGCGAACAAGCCTCCGACAGGCCCAGCCACTGTTTGATTTCCTTCTCGGCCCCGTGGCCGGACCGAGAAGTTTAGATCCCTAGTTGATGCCAGGATCCGGGTCGGGATCACCCCCGGGCTGACACTCCGCAGAGTCTTCGCTTAGCTGCTAATTAGGCAGCGAGGGCGAAGGCGGAGGAATCGCGCTTGGAATTGGCGATTATTGTTTGCGACATATGGTTTACGAGATCATTGCCGCTTCCTCGACTCGCTTCCCCTGCTTCGACATCCGCTGTCGAAACCGATCATCCCCATGTTGATTTTTCAAAACGCGCACCTTCGCTGAGGTGCACGGCCCATCGTACGTGACCAACGCCGGACGATGCCACTGTATTCCTGCCCGGCCGCCGGCCCCGCCGGGGCACGTCCCGCTCGGGCCCCGCTCAGGCCCCGCTCAGGCGCTGCGCTGCCGCCGGCGGGCCGCCGAGATGGCGCGGTTCGTCTCCCGCGTGTCCTGCTTCTCGCGGAGCGTCTGCCGCTTGTCGTACTCCTTCTTGCCCTTCGCGAGCGCGATCTCGACCTTGACCCGGCCGTCCTTGAAGTACAGCGCGAGCGGCACGATCGTGTGGCCCGACTCCTGCGACTTCGACTCCAGCTTGTCGATCTCGGCCCGGTGCAGCAGCAGCTTCCGCTTCCGCTTGGCCGTGTGGTTGGTCCAGGTGCCCTGGACGTACTCGGGTACGTGGATGTTGTGGAGCCAGGCCTCGTGGTCGTCGATCTGGACGAAGCCGTCGACCAGGGAGGCCCGTCCCATGCGCAGGGACTTGACCTCCGTACCCATGAGGACGAGGCCGCACTCGTAGGTGTCGAGGATCGTGTAGTCGTGCCGCGCCTTCTTGTTCTGCGCGATCATCTTGCGCCCGGTGTCTTTTTCCTTCGCCATAGTGCGGTCATTTTCGCACTACGACCCACCCCCGAGGCCACTCAATACCGTCTCGGCCCGCTGCTGGGCCCTCTCCGCCACCACGAGGTCGGGTGTGATGCCCCTGCCGTCGACGTTCCGGCCGGTCGGCGTGCGGTAGTGGCCGACGGTCAGCTCGGCCACCGAACCGCCCGGCAGCTCACTGGGCATCTGCACGGAGCCCTTGCCGAAGGTGGGCGAGCCCACGGTGACCGCACGGCTCCGGTCCTGGAGCGCACCGGTCAGCAGCTCGGCGGCGCTCATCGTGCCGCCGTCGACCAGGACGACGAGCGGGCGGTCCATGTCACCGCCCGGATCGGCGTACAGGGCCTGCTCCTCCCCGCGTACGTCGTACGTCGCGACCAGGCCGCCGTCCAGGAAGGCGGAGGCGGCGACGACGGCCTCGGTGACGAGTCCGCCGGAGTTGGCACGCAGGTCGAGCAGGATTCCGGCCCCGTCGGGAGCCTCACGGACCGCTTCCCGGACCTCGGCCCCGGCGCCCTTGGTGAACGCGGCGACCTTGATCAGGACAGCCGACGACGGCTCGGCCCCCAGCTGCCGCACGGTGACCGCCTCGGTGGTCAGCCGGGCCCGCCGGAGCGTCTCGGTCCAGCCCCGGCCCTCCCGCACCAGGCCGAGCTCCACCCTGCTGCCCTCGGCCGCCCCGGTACCGTCGCCGCGCAGTAACGCGACGACCTCCGCGACGGGGCGCTTACCGACCGCGCGGCCGTCCAGGGTGCGCAGCAGGTCGCCGGCGCGGATGCCGGCCCGGTCGGCGGGGCCGCCGGCCTGCACGCGGGACACGGTGACGTGACCGCGGTCGGTGCGCCGGGCGGAGAGCCCGACGCCGGTGTAGGAGCCGTCCAGCGCCTGCTCGAACTCCTCGTACTCCCGCTCGTCGTAGACCGCGCCCCAGCGATCGCCACTACGGCTGACGACCTCCTCCGCGGCGTCCTTCACGGACTTCCCGTCCGCCGCGGCCTCGGCGGCTGCGTCCTCGATCTCGTCGCGGTCGACCGGGGCGACGGTGGAGGAGACGGCACGGGTCTGCGTACCGGAACCGGAATCAGGGTCCTGCGGCAGGGATCCGGTCGCGGCGGCGGTGGCGAGAGCACACCCGAAGACCAATGTCAGGGCCGCCCCGCGGCAGAGGCCGCGGGGCCGGAAGCGGTGCGAACAACCCGACATGGCGCCGAGTCTAGGACAAGCCCCCTGGGGCGCACGGGCACTCGCCCGTGCGCCCCAGGGGGCACATGTCACACCTTCAGGTACTTGCGCAGCGCGAACAGAGCGGCGACGGCGGGCATCAGCAGACCGATCGCGAGCACCAGCGGGAGCTTGGTGAGGACCGCGTCCCAGCCGATGAAGTTGATCAGGTTCAGCTTCTCCTGGAGCGCGAGGCCGCCGTCGATCAGGAAGTACCGTCCGCCGAGCAGCATGGCGCAGGCCAGCACGCCGCCGATCAGGCCGGCGACGGCAGCTTCCATGATGAAGGGGGCCTGGATGTAGAAGCCGGAGGCTCCCACGAGGCGCATGATGCCCGTTTCACGTCTCCGGCTGAACGCGGAGACGCGCACGGTGTTGACGATCAGGATCAGCGCGATGACCAGCATCAGGATCATCACGTAGACCGCGACGGCGTTCATGCCGTTCATCAGCTCGAAGAGCTGGTCCAGGATGGACCGCTGGTCCTGGACGGACTGCACCCCGTCCCGCCCGGCGAAGGCCGTCGCGACGACCTTGTACTTCTGCGGGTCGTCCAGCTTGACCCGGAAGGACTCCTGCATCTGGTCGGGCGTGATGTTGCCCGCCATCGGGGAGTCGCCGAACTGCTCCTGGTAGTGCTTGTACGCCTCGTCGACCGTCTCGAAGTGGACCGTCTCGACGGCGTCCATCTTCTTCAGGTCGGCCTCGATCTGGTCCTTCTGCTCCTTGGTGACAGCCCCCTTGGCGCACTTGGGCATGTCCTTGGCGTCGTTCTTGTTGCAGAGGAAGATCGAGACGTTGACCTTGTCGTACCAGTAGTCCTTCATCGTGCTGACCTGCTCGCGCATCAGCAGCGCACCGCCGAACAGGGCGAGCGAGAGGGCGACGGAGACCACGACCGCGAAGGTCATCGTGAGGTTGCGGCGGAGACCGACGCCGATCTCCGACAGGACGAACTGGGCGCGCATGGCGTCCTTTCAGTACTCGATGCTCGAAATGCACGAGGGGCCGGAGCCCCTCGGTCAGTGCTGGTAGCCGTAGACGCCGCGTGCCTGGTCGCGTACGAGACGGCCCTGCTCGAGCTCGATGACGCGCTTGCGCATCTGGTCGACGATGTTCTGGTCGTGGGTCGCCATGATCACGGTGGTGCCGGTCCGGTTGATCCGGTCCAGCAGCTTCATGATGCCCACCGAGGTCTGCGGGTCGAGGTTGCCGGTCGGCTCGTCCGCGATCAGCAGCATGGGGCGGTTCACGAAGGCGCGGGCGATGGCCACGCGCTGCTGCTCACCACCGGAGAGCTCACCGGGCATCCGCTCCTCCTTGCCGCCGAGGCCGACGAGGTCGAGGACCTGGGGCACGGCCTTGCGGATCTCGCCGCGGGGCTTGCCGATGACCTCCTGCGCGAAGGCCACGTTCTCCGCGACCGTCTTGTTCGGCAGCAGGCGGAAGTCCTGGAAGACCGTCCCCAGCTGGCGACGCATCTGCGGCACCTTCCAGTTGGACAGCCGCGCGAGATCCTTGCCGAGCACATGGACCATGCCCGTGCTGGCGCGCTCCTCGCGCAGGATCAGTCGCATGAAGGTCGACTTGCCGGAGCCGGAGGACCCCACCAGGAAGACGAACTCACCCTTCTCGATGTCCAACGAGACATCGCGCAGAGCCGGTCGGGTCTGCTTCGGGTAGGTCTTGGAGACGTTGTCGAATCGGATCACGGATGCACCACGGTCGGCCGGGAGTAGGTGAGCGTGACCATACGCGAACCGGGCTCACGCGTGCAGGCGGCGTCCGCCAATGGGCGTTTTATGGCGGATCAGCGCCTGGAACGAAACGGGTCGTGCCGGACCTTGTCCGGCGGGCCGCGCCGAAATCTCCGCGAGCTGGCACAGTGGTGGGGGGAACGGTTGCGTTTCCGTGAGCGTTGTGCGGAGAGAAGCAGGTAAGCGGCTCCGCCGCGCGGGAGGAGGAATGCGCATGACCTATGACCGACTGGTGTGCGCGAACTGCGCGTCCCCCGTCAGCGAGGGCCGGTGCCGTGTCTGCCGTGCCGTGCGGCAGCAGATGCTGGAGGAGCAGGGCCAGGGCCCGCTGGCCGGGATGAGCCCGGCCATGCTGATCGCCCTGATGGTGGTGCTGCTGACCGCGCTCGCGCTGCTGGCGCACCAAGCGGCCTGATCCGGCCCCGCGCGGCCCTCCGGCCCCACACGACCCTCCGGGCCGCCCCTCGCAGCCTCTTCGGGGCCGACAGACGTATGCGTACGGCCGCCTGAGCGGTTCGGACGCACAGAAGGGCCCGGGAGGCGTTGTACGCCCTCCCGGGCCCTTCTGCATCTGTGCCGTCTCACGTCGGGGCCGCGACCGGACCGGACCTGCGCCCTCTACACGCCGGTATGGGTCGACCACGGTCCGTTACGGGACTAGGCGACCGTGCGACCGCCGCCGACCAGGCGGGGCAGGATACGGAAGCCGATGCCGCCCGCGATCATCGTCGCGGCGCCGATGACCAGGAAGGTCGTCTCGGCCGCACCGGTCTCGGCGAGCTCTTCCTTGCCCTTGCTCTGCTCGACCGGCTTGTTGCCGACGCTGTCGGTGTCCGTGTTATCGGTGCACTGGGCGCCGTCGGAGTCGACGACGCAGCCACCGGCGCCACCGTCAGGGACCGGGGAAGACGGGTCCTTCGGGTCCGTGGGGTCCTTCGGGTCCGTGGGGTCCTTCGGGTCCGTGGGGTCCTTCGGGTCCGTGGGGTCGGTCGGGTCCGTGGGGTCGGTCGGGTCCGTGGGGTCGGTCGGGTCCGTGGGGTCCGTCGGGTCCGTGGGATCCGTCGGGTCGGTCGGGTCCGTGGGGTCCGTCGGGTCCGTGGGATCCGTCGGGTCGGTCGGGTCCGTGGGATCCGTCGGGTCCGTGGGATCCGTCGGGTCCGTCGGGTCCGTGGGATCCGTCGGGTCCGTCGGGTCCGTGGGATCCGTCGGGTCCGTCGGGTCCGTCGGGTCGAGCGGGCCGCCCGGGTTGTTCGGGTCTTCCGGCTCGGTCGGGTCGTCGCCCCCGCCCAGCAGACCTGTCTGGACCTGGACGCCGGCGACCTCGGTGTCGCCGCCGAAGTCAAGCGCCTGCGCCGCACCGGCCGCGGTCAGCGAGGCACCTGCAGCGATCACCGCACCAGCGGCGATCCGAGCGACGCGAATACGCGTCTTCTTCGTCATGTGTTGCTACCCCCAGTAGCCGATCTCGTCATTGGAGCAGCCATATGTGGGCCGTGGCCCTGCGGGGAATCGCTCTCGGCGAGTCCACGTCGTGTCGTGGTCACCTCGCCAGCCCCCCGGTTCACACCCGTCCCAGACATACGCATGCTGCTCTAGCACCCTGGCCAGAGTTAAGGACTACGTCAAGGCCGTTCCGTGCACTAGGCACCCATATGGGGGTTCTTGACGGTTATTCGGAAGCCGGACTGTGACGCGTCGGGCACCGGCCCTCCATAACGAAGGGCGGCCCGGACAGTCACCTGTCCGGGCCCGATCTCCGTACCGCCGAGGCTACTTCTCGCTCTGCTTGCGCCAGCGGATGCCCGCTTCGACGAAGCCGTCGATCTCGCCGTTGAAGACCGCTTCGGGGTTGCCCATTTCGAACTCCGTACGCAGGTCCTTGACCATCTGGTACGGGTGCAGGACGTACGAACGCATCTGGTTGCCCCAGGAGTTGCCGCCGTCGCCCTTGAGCGCGTTCATCTTCGCCTGCTCCTCCTGGCGGCGGCGCTCAAGGAGCTTCGCCTGGAGGACGTTCATCGCGGACGCCTTGTTCTGGATCTGCGAGCGCTCGTTCTGGCAGGAGACGACGATGCCGGAAGGCAGGTGGGTCAGACGGACCGCGGAGTCCGTGGTGTTGACGCCCTGTCCGCCGGGGCCCGAGGAGCGGTACACGTCCACGCGCAGCTCGGACTCGTCGATCTCGATGTGGTCGGTCTGCTCGACGACCGGGAGCACCTCGACGCCCGCGAAGGACGTCTGGCGGCGGCCCTGGTTGTCGAAGGGCGAGATGCGGACCAGGCGGTGGGTGCCCTGCTCGACGGAGAGCGTGCCGTAGGCGTACGGGACCTGGACGGCGAAGGTGGTCGACTTGATGCCGGCCTCTTCCGCGTACGCGGTCTCGTAGACCTCGGTCTTGTAGTTGTGCCGCTCGGCCCAGCGGATGTACATGCGCTGGAGCTTCTCGGCGAAGTCGGCGGCGTCGACGCCGCCGGCCTCGGCCCGGATGGTGACCAGGGCCTCGCGCGCGTCGTACTCGCCGGAGAGGAGCGTGCGGACCTCCATCTCGTCCAGCGCCTTCTTCACCGACTCCAGCTCGGTCTCGGCCTCCGCCTGGGCGTCGGCGTCGCTCTCGTCGGCGGCGAGCTCGAAGAGGACTTCGAGGTCGTCGATGCGGCCGCGCAGGGTCTCGGCCTTGCGGACCTCGGCCTGGAGGTGGGAAAGCTTACTGGTGATCTTCTGGGCCGCCTCCGGGTCGTCCCACAGGGACGGCGCCGCAGCCTGCTCCTCGAGCGCGGCGATGTCCGCCCTCAGCGCATCCAGGTCCAGGACGGCCTCGATCGACCCCATGGTCGAGGAGAGGGACTTCAGCTCTTCGGAAATATCGACGACTGCCACGGGTCCAGCGTAACGGCTGGGCGGATGAAGCTGGCCCTCGCCCGGAAACCGGTTGCCGGTCCCGGACCGGGGCGAGGGTTCCCGGCGGCTCTGCCAGGGCCTTCCCACGTCTCCTACGGGGTCGCCGGCGCCGAGTTCTCGCTGTCCTGGGGCGCCGGGCCCCCTTCGTCGCCGCCGACCAGCAAGCCGCCGACCACAGCTGCCGCACAGACGGCGAGGGCGGCGACACCGAGGGTGATGCGGCGCTTGCGGACGGCCGCCGACTTGTTGCGGGCGGAGCCGGGCCGGGGCCTGCCCGGGGCGCGGGGGGCGCGGGCCGTCCCGAGGGGGCCGCCCGCCAGTTCGTCCGGGGCGGGGACGCGCATGCTCGTGTGGGTGTCCCGGTTGGAGTCGGGAGCGGAGCCGGGCACCAGCGGGACCGCGCCGCGGCGGCGGGGCTCCTCGGCGGCCGGGGTGTACTGCTGCTCGTCGTAGGCGGCGGGCTGCTGGTCGCTCTCCTCCGGGCCCGGCTCGTCCACCTCCAGCGGGGGTATCCCCGCCAGCAGGGGCAGCAGGTCGCGCAGCCGTACGGCGAGCTCCGAGGCGCGCAGCCGGGAGGCGGGGGCCTTGGCCAGACACTGGACCAGGAGCTGCCAGAGCTCCTCGGGGATGCCGGGGAGCGGGACGACGGTCTCGGTGACGTGCCGGCGCAGGACCGCGCCCGGGTGGCCGCCGCCGAAGGGGGTGAATCCGGCGAGCAGCTCGTAGAGCACGGTCGCCAGGGCGTAGATGTCGACGGCGGCGCGCGGCGGGAGGCCCTCGACGATCTCGGGGGCCAGGTAGTCCGGCGTGCCGATGATCTTCGTGGCCTTGGTGCGGCGCGGGGTGTCGATCAGCTTGGCGACGCCGAAGTCGGTGAGCAGGGCCGGGTGCGCGCCGCCGGGGCCGAGCGGGCCCTCCATGTCGAGCAGGATGTTCTCCGGCTTGACGTCCCGGTGGACCACGTGGGCCTTGTGCGCGGCGGCGAGCCCGTCGGCGACGTCCGCGATGATCGCGACGGCGGCCTCGGGGGCGAGGCGGCGTTCGCGGTCGAGGCGGGTGCGCAGGTCGGTGCCGCGGACGAGGGTCATGACCAGGGCCAGGTCGTTGCCGTCCACGACGAGATCCCGGACGGCGACCACGTGCGGGTGGACGAGTCCGAGCAGGGCTGTGCGCTCCTGCACGAAGCGGCCCACGAGCTCCTGGTCGGACGCGAGGTCCTCACGGAGCAGCTTGATGGCGACCGGGCCCTCGGGCCCTTCGCCGAGCCATACCGTGCCGGCGCTGCCGCGCCCCAGGATCTGGTGGGCCGTGTACCGGCTGCCGATATTCCGTGCCAAGACTGCTCCCTCAGCGGCTGGCGGTGGACCCCCGGTCGACAAAGTTACGCGGCGTTCGGGGTGTCACGTGCCCTGGATGGCACCGACCTTCACTTCTCCGGGCCAAATAGGCCCGGGGAAGTCGACAAAGGGACAGGGTTACGTGCCGGACCTCGCCCGGCCGATACGGGCCGGACCTCGCCCGACCGTTACGCGGTCGGGTGCCGCTCGACCGTTGCACCTCGGATGTCGCTCGACCGTTACGCGTCGGGCGCCGCCCGGCGGTTTCAGGTCAGGTCCCGCCCGAGTTGCCCGTGCTGTCGCCGAGCTCGGAGATCCAGCCGGTGACCGTGCCGATCGCGTCGCCGATCGCCTCCCAGTAGCCCTTGCCCTGGGCGACCCAGTCCTGGAGCGGGGTCAGCTCCCAGATGAGCCAGCCGGCGACGATCAGGAGCACCACGGTGAACAGGCAGCCCTTGAGGCAGCCGAGTCCGGGGATGCGCATCGGGTTGGCGCCGCGCTGCCTCGGCGGACGCGGCTCGCGCGGCGGGCGCGGGGCCGGCTGCTGGGGCTGCTGCGGCTGCGGGGGCGCGTACTGCTGCCGCTGGGGCTGCTGGGGCGGCTGCGGCTGCTGGTAGCGCTGCGGCTGATGCTGTGGCTGGTGTTGCTGCTGCTGGTGTTGTGGCGGGTACTGCTGGTGCTGCGGAGGCGGCTGGCGGCGCTGGGGCGGCTGCTGCTGATGGGGCTGCTGCGGCGGCTGCTGGCGCTGGGGGCGGCGGCGCAGCGGGTCCTGGCTCGGGTCCAGGTACTGGACCTGGGTCTGCTCGTTGCGGTCGCGGGCCGCCTGGAGCTGCGACTGCCAGGGGTGCGGCCCGTCCGGCTGCGGGGGCCCGTCGGGGCGCTGCGGCACGGGTGGCATGACGGACGTCGGGTCGGCGTTGCCGCCGCCGGGGCCCTGGCCGCCCGGGCCGCCGGTCTGCTGGAAGACGCTGGTGGGCGCGGCGGGGTCGTAGGAGCCCGCGTTGCTCGGCAGCACCTGCGTGGGGTCGGCCGCGCCCGGGGTGTCCGTGACGGCGGTGGGCGCCGGGTCGGGGGCGAGCAGGGCGCCCACCCCTTCGGCGGCGGCGATCTGGGCGGAGTTCGCGTGGACGCCGATGCCCGAGGCGACCGTACGCAGACCGCGGGCCAGGTTCTCGGCGCTGGGCCGCCGGTCCGGGTCCTTGCTCAGGCAGCGCTCTATGACCGTCCACAGCGGGGCCGGGACGTTGGAGGGGCGGCGGGGCTCCTCGCTGAGGTGCCGGTGCAGGACTTCGAGGGCGGTGCCCCCGGCGAACGGCGGGCGGCCCGTGACCAGCTCGTACAGCAGGATGCCCGCGCCGTAGATGTCGACGGCGGAGGTCTGCGGGCGGCCTTCGGCGGACTCCGGCGCCACATAGGCGGGGGTGCCGACGAACTCGTGGGTCCGGGTCAGGCCCGGGGAGTCGGCCAGGCGCGCGATGCCGAAGTCGGTGAGCATCGGGTGCATCTGGCCGTCGCGCTCGTCGACCAGCACGTTGGCCGGCTTGAGGTCACGGTGGACGACGCCGTCGGCGTGGCTGGCGGCGAGCGCGTCCGCGATCTGCGCGGTGAGCAGGGAAGCGGCGACCGGGGTGAGCGGGCCGTTCTCGCGGAGGTAGCGGTGCAGGTCGGGGCCGTCGATCAGGTCCATCACCAGGGCGAGGAGATCGCCCTCGACGACGAGGTCCCGGGTGCGCACGATGTTGGGGTGCGTGAGCCGCAGCAGGACGGAGCGCTCCCGCAGGAACCGCATCACGACGTCGGCGTCGTTGGCCAGCTCCTCCTTGAGGACCTTGATGGCCACGGTCTCGCCGGGCTGACCCGCGACGGCTGCCTCGGCGCCCGCGGTCTCCCGCTGGCGGGCTCGCCAGACGGTGCCCGTGGCGCCGCGTCCGAGCGGCTCCTCGAGCAGGTACTTGCTGCCTACCGGCCGCACGTCATGCGCTCCCTGCTGATCGTGGTGCTTGCGGTCCCCCGGGGGTCTTGTTCGCTCCCCGGGCCCGCCCGAATGTTCCGGCCCACTGTAGTGCCGCCGAACGGGGCACCGGGGGCTCACGTTTCGGGGGAAGACGCGCGGACCGGGCGGAAGGTTGCCGCACGGCTGATCACAGGCCGGTCAGACGTTCGGTCACAGGAGCGGATTTCCGTCCGGCACCCGACGGGCGGCCACCGGGAAACCCGTCCGAGCGGCGGGATCCGGACGCAAGCAGGCACTTTTGCGCCCACAGCCGACCATTCAAGATCATTTAAAGGTGACCGCCGGGCGTGTTGTCAGTGGCAGGTGCGAGGATGCCTCCAGCACGGATCTGCGAGGTCGGAGTCTCGCGGTGCGTGACGACCTGTACGGACGACGTGTCCGTGCCGGGTGGGGGGAATCACAGGGCGTTTCCCCTGCCGGGCACCCCCGCGCAGAAGGGACCGCTGACGGCGATGCAGATCCGGCTGACCGTCCTCGCGCCGCGCAGCGGCCAGACCCCGGCGCGCACCTGCGACGTGCTCGTCACCGCACCCGCCGGGACGGCGCTGGCCGCCGTCGCCTCCCAGCTGGCCTCCGCCGTGGCGGGGCCCGAGAGCTCCCAGGGCGGCGGAGCGATCGTGTTCTTCGCCGGACGGGAGCGGCTCGACGGGCACCGCGTCGCGCTGGGCGAACCGCCTCTGGTGGACGGCGCGGTCCTCTCGCTCCAGGCTCCCGGTGACGACGAGGCGACGGACGATCCCGTTCCGGCCCAGCTCCATGTGGTGGCGGGCCCTGACGCGGGCGGCGTCCACCTGCTGCACGGCGGGCAGATCCGGATCGGCCGCTCCGCCGACGCGGACGTCCCGCTCGACGACCCGGACGTCTCCCGGCTGCACTGCGCGGTGACGGTCTCCGACGACGGCCGGGTCTCGGTCGCCGACCTCGGTTCGACGAACGGCACCTCCCTGGACGGCGTCGAGGTGCGGGAGCGGCCGGTCCGCCTCGCCCCCGGCGCGCTGCTGCGGCTCGGCGAGTCCGCCCTCCGCCTCACGGCGGGCTCCCGTCCGGCGACGCTGCCGACCGCCCCGGACGGCGAGGGACATCTGCGGGTGGCCCGCGCCGAGACGGGCTCTCCCGCCCCGGACCACGGCACCGGCGCGCCGCTCTCCGCGCACACCCCCGACCACGGCGGCCCGGGCGACGGCCACGGTTACGGTTACGGCGCACCGGCCTCCCCTTTCCCCGGTTCCCTAGGTTCCCCCGGCTCCCCCGCTCCCGCCGGTTCACCGGCGCCCGAAGGGCCCCACGGCGGCTCCGGAGCCCCTGGCTCCTCCCTCGGAGAGGGCTCCTGGCCCGAGCACGCCGAGGCCGGGCCGGGCGCCTACCCGGGGCAGGCCACCCATGCCCGTGGCGAGGAGTTCGCCGATACCCCGGCTCCCCGGCGCGGCATAGGAGCGTGGGCGAGGCGGCTCAAGGGCGGCGCGAGGGTCGAGCAGATGGCGGGCCCGGAGACCGGGGCGGGCGTCCGACGCGACACGTACGGCGCCTCCCGCGCCCCCGACGGCTCGGGCGGCCCGACGGCGTACGGCTCATCGGCGCCCGGAGCGGGCGCGTACGGCTCCGCGGCCGGGCCCCACGACTTCCCGGGCGGCTCCCACGATCCGTCCGGCGGTCCGTCGGGGGCCGGGCACCTCGCCTCCCCGGTCTCCCCCGGCTCCCCCTTCTCCGCGCTGCCCACCGCCCCCGAGGGCACCTGGCCGGATCCGGCGGCCGTGCTGATGACCGCGCTCGGCCCCGGGCCCCGGCTCTGGGAGCGCCATCCGGAGCACCCGGAGGCGCTGGTGGTGCGGCTCGGCACGACCGACCGGGCCGAGGTGCCCGCCGTGCCGGTGACCGTGGGGCTGCGGGAGGCCGGTTCGCTGGGGCTCGCCGGTCCGCGCGCCCGGCTGGCGGGTCTGGCCCGCGCCACGGTGGCGCAGCTCGCCGCGCTGCACTCCCCGTTCGACCTGGAGATCGTCCTCATCAGCACGGACCGCTCCCGCTCGCTGGAGGAGCGGCGGCGCGAGTGGTCCTGGCTGGGGTGGCTGCCGCATCTGCGCCCGACGCACGGGCAGGACTGCCGGCTGCTCCTCGCGTACGACCGTGAGCAGGCGGCCGCCCGTACGGCCGAGCTGGTGCGCCGCCTCGACGAGGGCCCCCTCGGTCCCGGCTGGCCGCATCTGGACCGGGCCTCGGTGGCCGAGGCCGCCCGCGCCCACACGGGTCCGCACACGGTGGTCGTCCTGGACGGCGACCCCGGTACGGCGATGCTGCGCGAGACCACGGCACGGCTGGCCGGGGCGGGCGCGGCGGCCGGGATCCATCTGATCTGCCTGGCCGAGACCCCGGCCGCCTCCCCCACCTCCCCGGTGTCCGCGACGTACGAGACCGCGTGCCGGGCGTCCATCGCCTTCCGGGAGTGCGGGGCCGTCGCGATGCTCAGCGGGGACGTCGCCACGGCGTTGCGCCTGTTGCGCACGGCGGGCGGGCAGGCCGCGGGGCACGGGACGGTGGCCGCGGTGGACGCGGTGTCGGCGGCCTGGGCCGAGCGGTTCGGGCGGGCGCTCGCCCCCCTGCGTGAGGAGGGCTCGGCCGCGCTGGCCGGCCGGCCGACGACCGCGGCGCTGCCACCGTCCGCCCGGCTGCTGGACGAGCTGGGCCTGGCCCGGGCGACACCGGCCTCGCTGATGGCCCGCTGGGCGTCCACGGCGGAGGCCCAGCCCGGCGCCTCGGCGCCCCGGGGCGCGGCGGCCCGGGCGCCCCGCCAGGAGGTGGACAGCCCCAACTCGGGGCGGACCCTCAGCGCGGGCCCGCGCGTCGGCCCGCAGCGCACCGCCACCTCCGCCCCCGACCGCGACTCCGGCCGGGCGCCGTACCCGGCCGCGGGCGCCCCCGACCCTGACCGCACCCCGTACCCACCGCTCGACGCCCGCGACTCCAGCCGCACCCCGTACCCACCGCTGGATTCACGGGACTCGGAGCGCACGCCCCACCTCGGCGGCCGACGCTCCGGGCCGGGGCCGGGCTCCGGGGAACGGGGCGACGGGGGCGCGCCCCATCCCGCCGCCCACATGGGCCGGCCGGTCCTCGTGCTCGGGGCGGGCCCACGGGGGCCCCTCAGCGTCGATCTCGCCGACGAGGGGCCGCATCTGCTGATCGAGGGGCCACCGGGCAGCGGCCGCACCGAGCTGCTCCGGGCAGTCGCCGCCTCGCTGGCCTCCGCCGCCCGGCCCGACCGGCTCGGCATCCTGCTCGTCGACGGCTCCGGCGGCGAGCGGGGGGAGCGCTGCGAAGGGCTGCTCCCCTGTACAGAGCTGCCGCATGTGTTCACCCACCTCGTGGCGTGCGACCCGGTCCGGATGCGGGAGTTCGCGCAGGCCCTCGGCGGCGAGCTGAAGCGGCGCGCGGAGCTGCTCGGCGACCTGGACTTCGCCGCCTGGCACGAGCGGCACGCCCAGCAGGAAGGCCCGCCGCGCGTCGTGGGCCAGCGTCCGCCGAGCGGCGCCGAGCGGCGGGGCGATCTGGACTCCCCGGCCAGCGGCACCCTGCGGTTGCGCCCCACCGCCCGGTCCGGGGACCCCGGACCGTCGCCGCTGCCCCGACTCGTCGTCCTCGCCGACGACTTCGACGCGCTGGTCGCCCCGTCGCTCGGCAGCCCCGGCAGGCCGGCCGCCGGTTCGGTGGTGCGGGCGCTGGAGGCCGTGGCCCGGGACGGTGGGCGGCTCGGGGTGCACCTGGTCGCCACCTCCGCGCGTCCGGACCGCACCGAGGACACCGAGCTGGCCCGTGGCGCCCGGCTGCGCATCGTGCTGGACGCCCCGGTGCTGCCGCCGTCCCCGGACGAGCCGGCCCCCGGCCGGGGCAGGCTGGGGCATCCGGACGGCCGGGTGACGCCGTTCCAGGGGGGCCGGGTGACCGGTCGCATCCCGCGTACGGCGACGCTGCGGCCCACCGTCGTCCCGCTGGAGTGGGAGCGGATGGGCGATCCGCCGACCCGGCGCCCGGTCCGGGAGCTGGGCAACGGGCCGACCGACCTGGCCCTGCTCGCCAGCGCGTTGGAGCGCGCGGCCCGTTCGGTGAACGCGGAACGGCTGCCGGCGCTGGTGCCGTTCCCGGCCTGACGCGACCACCGGCACGACCCCCCCCCCAGCCAGCCTTCTCCCCTCCGCTGCCCCGGCCGGCGTTTCGACGGCACCCCCTGCCCCGGCTAGCTTCCGACATGCACTGACATGACGTCACGAGGCGATCACGATCGGCCTGTTGGTGCCTCGGGTGGTATTGCGGGGCCCGGTCGCCCGGCGTAGGACTGTGCGCACGGACGACGTGGTCCGGGCATGCGGACATGGCCGGACGCGTACAGAAGAGACGGGGCAGGAATGCGCACAACCTTCTCGATAGGCAGGGCCGCGGTCGTGTTAGCGGCGGCGGGCGCTCTGGCGCTCACCGGCTGCGGAGGCGACGGTGACGGCAAGAAGAAGACGGACGACGGCTCCGGCACGGGCACGGACAGCTCGTCCACGGTGAAGCTGCCGAAGCTGGACGGGGAGGACATCTCCGTCGCCGCGGTCTGGACCGGACCGGAGCAGGCGAACTTCACCAAGGTGCTGGACGAGTTCGAGAAGCGTACGGGCGCGAGCGTGACCTTCGTCCCGGCGCAGGACCCCATCATCAACTTCCTGGGCACCAAGATCGCGGGCCAGCAGCCGCCGGACGTGGCGATGATCCCGCAGGTCGGCGCCATCCAGCAGGCGGCCGCCAAGAAGTGGGCCAAGCCGGTCGGCCCCGAGGCGAAGGCTCAGCTCGACAAGAACTACGCGAAGGTCTGGCAGGACCTCGGCGCGGTGGACGGCACCCAGTACGGCGTGTACTTCAAGGCCGCCAACAAGTCCCTGATCTGGTACAACGCCGCCGCGTTCGACAACGCGGGGGCGAGCGAGCCGAAGACCTGGAAGGACTTCCTGACGACCGCGGAGACCATTTCCGCCTCCGGCGTCACGCCGGTCTCGGTGGGCGGTGCGGACGGCTGGACCCTGACGGACTGGTTCGAGAACGTCTACCTCTCCCAGGCGGGGCCGGAGAAGTACGACCAGCTGGCGAAGCACGAGATCCCGTGGACCGACCCGTCCGTCAAGGACGCGCTGACCACGCTGGCCGGGCTGTGGGGGAAGCCGGAGCTGATCGCGGGCGGCGCGGACGGGGCGCTCCAGACGGAGTTCCCGGCCTCGGTCACCCAGACGTTCACCGGGGGCGACCAGCCCAAGGGCGCGATGGTCTTCGAGGGCGACTTCGTCTCCATCAACATCGCGCAGACCGAGGCGAAGATCGGCACGGACGCCAAGGTGTTCCCGTTCCCGGCGGTCGGCGCGGACTCCCCCGTGGTGACCGGCGGCGACGCGGCGGTGGCGCTGAAGGACACCAAGGGCGCGCAGGCGCTGCTGACCTGGCTGGCGTCCTCCGACGCGGCGAAGATCTGGGCCGAGGCGGGCGGGTTCATCTCACCGAACAAGAGCCTGGACCTGAAGGCGTACCCGAACGACGTGCAGCGCACGATGGCCCAGGCGCTGATCGACGCCGGTGACGACGTCCGGTTCGACATGTCCGACCAGGCCCCGCAGTCGTTCGGCGGGACGCCCGGGAAGGGCGAGTGGAAGATCCTCCAGGACTTCCTGAAGAACCCGAAGGACATCGCGGGGACCCAGAAACAGCTGGAGTCCGAAGCGGTCAAGGCGTACAAGAGCTGACGCCGTGACGACAGCGACCGCGGGGGGCGCCGGAGCGGCGCCCCCCGCCGACGACGACACGCATCCCCGTCCGTCCCCGCCCCCGGATCCGAAGAGGTCCCGCCGGAGTGTGACCGGCACCCGCAGGGTCATCGCGGCGGCGTTCCTGCTGCCCGCGCTGGTGCTGCTCGGAGCGCTGGTGCTCTATCCGATCGGGTACTCGGTCTACCGGTCGTTCTTCGACCAGGCCGGTACGGGCTTCGCCGGGTTCGACAACTACAAGGCGCTGTTCACCGACGCCACCATCGTCACGGCGGTGAAGAACAACGCGATCTGGGTGGTCCTCGCCCCGACGGTCGCCACCGCGCTCGGGCTGATCTTCGCGGTGCTGACCGAGCGGATCCGCTGGGGCACCGCGTTCAAGCTGATCGTCTTCATGCCGATGGCGATCTCGATGCTGGCGGCGGGCATCATCTTCCGGCTGGTGTACGACCAGGCTCCCGAGCGGGGTGTGGCCAACGCGGTGGCGGTGGGCGTGCACGACACGTTCAACCAGTCCTCCGTCTTCCCGAAGGCGCGCCCGCTGCCCGTGCACCCGCTGGAGAAGGGTGCCGGCGGGGCGTATCTGTCCAAGGAGCCCATCCGGGCGGGCCAGCCGCTGCGCGTGCCGCTGATCGGCGTGGCTCCGGCGAGGATGCCGGGCGACGCACGGCCGGCGGAGGGCGCCCCCGCGGCCTCCGGGGACAAGATCTCCGGGACCGCGTGGCTGGACTTCACCCGGGGCGGCGGCGGGAAGCCGAACGTCGTCGACCCGAAGGAGCTGGGCCTGAAGGGCCTGAAGGTCGAGGCGGTGAAGGACGGGAAGGTCGTCGCCACCGCCACGGCCGGAGCGGACGGCGTGTTCACCCTGCCCGCCTCGGCGGACGGGGCCCAACTGCGCCTGCCCGCCGACAACTTCCGCGAGCCGTACAACGGCGTCGACTGGCTCGGACCGTCCCTCGTGACGCCCGGGATCATCGGCAGCTACGTATGGATGTGGGCCGGGTTCGCGATGGTGCTGATCGCGGCGGGCCTGGCCGGTCTGCCGCGTGAGCTCCTGGAGGCGGCCCGGGTGGACGGCGCCAACGAGTGGCAGGTGTTCCGCCGGATCACGGTGCCGATGCTGGCGCCGGTGCTCGCGGTGGTCCTGGTGACGCTGATGATCAACGTGCTGAAGGTCTTCGACCTGGTGTTCATCATCGCGCCGGGCTCCTCGCAGGACGACGCCAACGTGCTGGCGCTCCAGCTGTACAGGTCCTCGTTCGGCACGGACGCGGACCTGGGGATCGGGAGCGCGATCGCGGTGCTCCTGCTGCTGCTGGTGATCCCGGTGATGCTCTTCAATATCCGCCGGATCCGGAAGGAGGGACGGCGATGAGCAGCGCTCCGGAAGTGAACACTGCGCGCATCGGCCGCCAGAAGGCGGTTTCCCGGCAGGCGGGCACCCCCGAAGCGCCCAGGGCCAAGCAGTCCCTCGGCGCCCGGATCGCCGCCCGCGCCGGCGGCGGGGTGATGCGGGTCTTCCTGATCCTGGTCGCCCTGTTCTGGCTGATGCCCACGATCGGTCTGCTGCTGTCCTCGCTGCGCGGGCCGCAGGACATCGCGGCGACCGGCTGGTGGAAGGTCCTCACGGCCCCGTCGGAGATGACCTTCGACAACTACCAGCGGCTGCTGGACAATTCGACGATCACCGGCTCGCTCGTCAGCACCATCATGATCACCGTGCCCTCCACGGTGCTGGTGGTGGTGATCGGCTCGCTGGCCGGATACGCCTTCGCGTGGATGGAGTTCCCCGGCCGCGACTGGTGGTTCCTGCTGGTCGTCGGGTTGCTGGTGGTGCCGGTGCAGGTCGCGCTGATCCCGGTCTCCGAGCTGTTCGGCACCATCGGGATCTTCGAGACGACGCTCGGGGTGGTGCTGTTCCACACGGCGTTCGGCCTGCCGTTCGCGATCTTCCTGCTGCGGAACTTCTTCGCGGAGATCCCCCGCGAGCTGCTGGAGGCCGCCCGGCTCGACGGGGCGGGCGAGATCCGGCTGTTCACCCGGGTCGTGATGCCGCTGGGCGGTCCGGCGATCGCCTCGCTCGGGATCTTCCAGTTCCTGTGGGTGTGGAACGACATGCTGGTCGCGCTGATCTTCGCGGACTCCGAGTCACCGCCGATCACCGTGGCGCTCCAGCAGCAGGTACGCCAGTTCGGCAACAACATCGACGTGCTGGCTCCCGGTGCGTTCGTGTCGATGGTGATCCCGCTGGCGGTGTTCTTCGCCTTCCAGCGGCAGTTCGTGTCGGGCGTGATGGCGGGCGCCGTCAAGTAGCCGTAAGCACAAGGGCGTACGTCTTCGCAGGCGTACGGCTGTACGTCAACCCGAAGCGGCCCGGTTCCCCGGAACCGGGCCGCTTCGCCGTCCCCGT
Organism: Streptomyces sp. CNB091; assembly: GCF_000377965.1. Classification (NCBI taxonomy): domain Bacteria; kingdom Bacillati; phylum Actinomycetota; class Actinomycetes; order Kitasatosporales; family Streptomycetaceae; genus Streptomyces; species Streptomyces sp. CNB091. The sequence goes on along the minus strand of NZ_KB898998.1, from coordinate 49,374 downwards.
CCCCCGATTGCCGCGTCCGGCGTAACCCTGTCATTCCATCCGACGTTTGCGGTCTGCCTGGTTTCCGCGAACGATCGACCCATGGATGTGTAGTGCCCCGGTTCTCCGTCATCGTGCCCGCGTTCCGGGTCCAGGCGTATCTGCACGCGTGTCTGGATTCGGTGCTGGCCCAGTCCTTCAAGGACTACGAGGTCATCGTGGTCGACGACTGCTCCCCCGACGCCTGTGGGCCGATCGCCGACGAGTACGCCCGCCGGGACCCCCGGGTCACCGCACTGCACCTCCCCCGCAACACCGGCCTGGGACCGGCCCGCAACGCCGGGATGGGCCGGGCGGGCGGCGACTACCTGGTCTTCCTCGACGGGGACGACACCCTGGTGCCGGACGCGCTCCAGACCATCGCCGACCGGATCGACGCGACCGGCGAGCCCGACGTCCTGATGTACGACTACGCCCGCACGTACTGGACGGGCCGCAGCGTGCGCAACGTCCTGGCCGCCCACCTCGACGAGGGCGGGCCCGACCGCTTCCGGCTCACCGACCGCCCCGAGCTGCTCCAGCTCCTCATGGTCGTCTGGAACAAGGCGTACCGCCGCGCGTTCATCGAGGCCGAGGGGTTCGCCTTCCCGCCCGGCTACTACGAGGACACCCCCTGGACCTACCCGGTGCTGATGTCGGCCGGGTCGATCGCGGTGCTGGACGCGGTCTGCGTCTCCTACCGGCAACGGCGGCGCGGCAACATCCTCTCCACCACCAGCGAGAAGCACTTCGACGTCTTCGACCAGTACGACCGGGTGTTCGCGTTCATCGACGCGCGCCCCGAACTCGCCCTGTGGCGGCCGGTGATGTTCCGCCGGATGCTGGACCACTTCTCGGCGCTGTTCGCCTCCCGGGACCGGCTGCCGCTCCACCGCCGCGCCGCGTTCTTCCGCCGGGCGGCCGCGTCCTGCCGCCGTTACCGCACCCCCGGCGCCCCGGTGCCCCGTCGCGCGCTGCTGCGGCACGGCCTGTTGCGGCTCGGCGCGCGGCGCACCTATCAAGCGCTGTCGGGGGCCCAGCGCCTGGGCGGCCGGCTGCGCCGGGGGGTGGCGGCCGGACGCCGGGCGGTGCGGGGCGCGGCGCTGCGGGCGCACTACCGGATCCAGTCGCGGCTGCCGCTGCGCCCCCGGGACGCGGTGTTCACCACCCGGGGCGGCGGGTACACGGGCAGCCCGGCGGCGATCGAGGCGAAGGTCCGCGAGCTGGTCCCGGGGGCGCGGACGGCCTGGATCTGCCGGCCCGTGGACGCCCACACCGTGCCGACCGGCACCCGGCATCTCGCGCCCGGCACCTTCGCCCACTGGACGGCGCTGGCCCGCTCCGCGTACCTGGTGAACGACTCCCTCTTCGACCGGGGGCTGGTCAAGCGCCGGGGCCAGGTCCTGCTCCAGACGCACGAGGGCACGCCGCTGCGGACCGTGGGCACCGATCTGCTGGACCGGCCCGCCGCCGCCCGGGGCACCGACTTCGAGCAGCTGCTGCGCTCCGTGGACACCTGGGACTTCTCCCTCTCGGCGAACCCGCACTCCACCCTCGTACGGGAGAGGGCCTATCCGTCCGCGTACACGACGCTGGAGTACGGCTCGCCGCGCAACGACGTGTACCACCGCACCGGTCCGGCCGACGTGGCGCGGCTGCGCGAGACGCTGGGGATCCCGGCGGGCAGCACGGCGCTGCTGTACGCGCCGACGCACCGCGACTACCGCCGGGTCCAGCGGCCCGCCCTGGACCTGGAGCGGCTGGTCCGGGTCCTGGGCCCGCGGTTCGTGGTGCTGGCCCGGGCGCCGCACCCCGCGGGCCCCGGCGGCCACCGGGCGCCGCATCCCCGGATCATCGACGTCCAGGGGCACCGGTCCGTGGAGACGCTGGCGCTCGCGTCGGACGCGCTGATCACGGACTACGCGTCGCTGATGTTCGACTACGTCAACCTGGACCGCCCGGTGGTGCTGCACCTGCCCGACGTCGAGGCGTTCGAGGCGGCCCGGGGCACGTACTTCGACATCACGGCGTTCCCGCCCGGCATCGTGGCCCGGGGCCAGGACGAGCTGTTCGACATCTTCGCGACGGACCACTGGCGGGGTTCCCGCTCGGCGCAGCTGCGGGCCGCGTTCCGGGCCCGGTTCTGTCCGTACGACGACGGGTACGCCGCCGAGCGGGTGGTGCGGCGGGTCTTCCTCGGGGAGACCGGCGGGCTGCCGCTGCCGGTGCCGTCCGCCGCGCGCCGGACGCCTGAGGCCCTTCCGGCGCGGGACGGGGCCGGGGCGGGCGTCAAGGGCTGACCCGGCCCCGCCACACCCGGACGCGTGCTTCCGCGCGCGCCCCGCGCGTGCTCAGCGTTCCAGGAACGCGAACAGCTCCTCCCAGCGGCGCAGGGTCTCCGGCTCGGAGAACCGCTGGACGCCGGACCGGGCCCGCGCGCCCATCGCGTCGCGCAGCCGGGGGTTGCCGGTGAGCCGCAGCAGCCGGTCGGCGAGGGCGGCGACGTCTCCGGCGGGGGCCAGGAGTCCGTCCTCGCCGTCGCGGACGATCTCCCGCACGCCGGGCGCGCAGTCGAACGCGGCGCAGGGCACACCGCTCGCCATCGCCTCCAGCAGGGCCAGCGGGAAGCCCTCGCCCCGGGAGGACTGGACGAAGACGGAGGCCTCGGCGAGGGCCCGCTCCACGTCGTCGGTGCGGCCCATCCACTCCACACAGCCGTCGAGGCCGAGGCTCGTGCACTGCTCCTTCAGCGCGGCCTCGTCCTCGCCGGCCCCGTACACGCGCAGCCGCCAGTCGGGGCGGGCGGGGGCGACCAGGGCCCAGGTGTCCAGGAGCAGGTCGATGCCCTTCTGGTCGCTGAGCCGGCCGATGCTGGCGACGGTCGGCGCGGTGCGCGGGGAGGGCACGGCGGGGAGGCGGGAGAGGGCGTTGGGCAGGAAGCCGACGTTGTTCATGCCGTCCCCGGCCCACTGGTCGGCGTCCTCCTCGGTGAGGACGAGCCAGTGGTCGAGGTCCTTGTAGTGGTTCTTGATCCAGCGGTAGCGGTGGCTCGCGCGGGAGTAGCCGTAGGACTCGTGGCTCATCCCGATGACCCGCACCCCGGTGGTATAGGCCTCGCCGACCCATTCCATCGCCCAGACCTGGGTGACGATGACGACCGCGCCGGGGCGGGCCGTCGCGAAGATCTCCGAGAGCCGGGCCACCGCCCGCTTCTTGGCGGCGACCCGGGCCGCCTCCCTGCGCCGGGTGGGGAGGCGGAAGCGGTCGCGGATGCCGTGGGGCGTCCAGGGGGTCGGCGGGTGGGCGGGGTAGAGGGCGGTGACGGGGTGGCCGGGCTCGGCGGGCAGCGCCATCTTGAGGTCGGAGGCGTGGATGCCGATGGTGTGGACCCGGTGCCCCTGGTCGGCGAGGAGGCGGGCGGTCTGGTGCATCCAGCCGGTGACGCCGCCGAGTTCGTCGGTGCTGTTGGAGACGATGAAGACGTCGCGGCTCATCGGCCGGCCCCCCGGTCGTGGTCGAGGTCGATGGTGTGACGGGCACTCCGGGAGGATCCGGGGGCGAAGACGGCGGCGACGGTCCTGCGGGCGGCGTCGCCCCGGTCGTAGGTCCCGAACTGCCGCACGAAAGCGCGGCGTCGGTCGGCGTAGTGGGTGTCGGACTTCTTCAGTTCCGCGAGGGTCGCGAACAGCTCCTCCTGCGTCTCGGTCACCGGCCCGGGGGCCCTCTCCCGCAGATCGAAGTAGCTACCGCGCTCGGCCGCGTACGCCTCCAGGTCGGGGGCGTACAGCACGACGGGCCGGTCGAGGAGGGCGAAGTCGAACATGATGGAGGAGTAGTCGGTGATCAACACATCGGTGAGGGCCAGGAGTTCTTGGACGTCGTGGTGGCGCGAGACATCGACAACGGTCCCGGGCGGACAGAGCGGCAGCCGGGCGGACTCCAGGTAGTGGGCCCGTACGAGCAGGGTGTGGGTGTCCCCGAACCGCTCCGCGAACTCCCTCACGTCCAGCAGGAGTCGGGCTCTGCGCTGCCTGCCCGGCCCGCCCCGGAACGTGGGGGCGTACAGCACGGTCTTCTTGTGGTCGTCCAGCCCGAGCGCCCCGGCCAGCGGCGGGCGCGGCAGCCTTCCCTCCGTCTCGGCCCGGTCGCGCTCCGCGACGAGGGCGTCGTTGCGCGGGTAGCCGGTGCGCAGGAGCCGCTCCTCGGGCAGCCGGTAGGCGCGGGCGAGGGTGTTCACGTCGTGCTCGGAGCGGACGAGGAAGTGGTCGAAGCGGTCCACGGCCTGCTGGAGCCGTGCACGCTGGGGGGCGTTCTGGAGCCGTACGCGGGTCTCGTCGAAGCCCATCCGCTTGTAGGCGGAGCCGTGCCAGGTCTGGAGGTACGTGGTGTGCCGGGGCTTGCGCAGCTGCTGCGGGAAGCCCTGGTTGTCGACCCAGTACTCGGCGCGGGCCAGCACCCACAGGTAGCGCCAGGACCAGCGGCGTACGAGGCGGGCGTCGTCCGGGAAGCCGGCCGGGGAGGGGTCGTAGGACCAGGTGGCCCGGAGTCTCAGGCCCTGGCGGCGGATCTCCTCGTAGAGGGCGCGCGGGCTGTCGCCGTAGCAGGTGCCCATGTGGCTTTCGAGGACGACGGAGCCCCGGCGCACGGGGAGCCGGGTGAGCCAGGTGTTGTAGACGGGGACCTTGAAGGCCCGGGAGCGGTAGCGGTCCAGGCGCCTGCGCAGGGACCGGGCGAGGAGCTTCGCCTTGCGGGCGGGCCGGAAGCGGGTGGCGTAGCGGACCAGGCGGTGGGTGGTGCGGGCCGGGCGGCGGCGGGCGGTCAGCCGGAGCGCGAAGTGGTCCTTGAGCGTGATGTAGGGCTCCCAGGTGTCCCCGGCGAGCCGTCCGAGCCGGGGCCTGGCGGGGAACCGGGCGGCCCCTTCCACCTGGTCCTGCGGGGCGAACAGATCGCTGACGGACCGGGGCCCGTCGGGGCCCCCCGCGGTCACGGTCAGCCGCGCGTCCCACGCCGTGTCCCGGATGCCGACGGGGCGCAGGCGGCGCGCGACGTCGGCCCGCGCGCGCCAGCTGATCCCGTTGCCGTCGTGCCGGATCTCCTCGACCGGGAACGCGACGGCGCGCGCCCCGCCCCGGGCCCGGAACTCCAGGGTCGCGGTGAGAGGGGCGTCGGGGGCCGGGCCGCCGTGGCCGGGCAGCACGAGGCGGCCTTCCAGCAGCAGGCGGCCCCGGTCTGCGGTGGCGCGGGTGAGCCGGTTCATCAGCCGGGCCCCGCCGAACGTGCGGTACTGGTGGCCGAGTTCGGTGACGTCGACGCCGGCCCCCTCCGGCTCTTCGCCGCCCCAGGTCACCCGGCCGTCCGCGCCCGTCGTCAGCGGCGCGCACACGGTGGCGGGCCTGCTCAGCGCGTACGCCGCGGTGAGGACCCCTTCGGCGTCGCCCCGGGCCAGCAGGCGCACGGCGACCCGCTCCAGCGGCGGCAGGCCCGGCGGGCCGTCCCGGAAGGAGCCGGTCAGCGCACGGGCGGCGGCCGCGGCGACCCGGTCGCGGCGGGCGGCGGGCAGGTGGGGGAAGGACCGGGCGAGCGGCACCAGGTGGTCGCGGGCGAACGCCTTCTCCCGTTCCTCGCGCAGCTCGGACAGGCCGCGCGCGAGGAGGGTGTTGGCGACGCGGCGGTGCGCCTCGACCAGGGCGGCGAGGTCGCGGGCCCGGTCGGGGACGGCCCGGCCGGTCACGATCAGCCGGCGGACGAGGGCGATCCGGCCGACCGCCGCGGCGGCGAGCGGGCCGAAGAGGATCTCGCCGTGCGTCAGGTCCTCCTCGTACCGCAGCCCGTGCCGCCTGGCGGCCTCGCGGCGCAGGCAGAACCCGGTCACCAGAGCGTCCCTGACGACGAGTTCGGGGGCGTCGGTGAAGCGGGCGAGGGTGCGGGAGCGGGCGTACAGCCCACCCTGCCAGGACGGCTCCCGTTCCTTGCCGCTCTCGTCCGCGACCTGGCTCCAGCGGCCGGCGATCAGGTCGGCGCGGCTTCTCTCGCCGGCCTGCCAGAGGTTGCGGCAGGCGTGGAGCTGGAGGCGTTCGCCGGCGGCGAGGACCAGGACGTACCGGCCGCCCGCCGCGTCCAGGCCCGCGTTGCGCAGGGCTCCGGTGGTGCGGACGGCCGGGTCGGCGTGGAGGAGGCGGACCCGCCCGGGGGCCCGGTCGGCGAGGGCCCGGGCGGCGGTCCGGACGGCCGGGGCGGCGGTGGAGGCGAGGACCACGACGGCCTCGGCTCCGCGCAGCGACTGGCCGAGCACGGAGTCCACGGAGGCGCGCAGGGCGTCGGCGCCTCCGGGGCCCTCGTTGTCCCCGCCGCCGGTGATCACACAGCTGAAGTCGCTCATACCAGCTCCCCCTTGAGCATCCGGTCGACGACCCCGGCGGCGGCGGTCCCGTCGTCGAGGTCGCAGAACGCCTCCCGGAACCGCTCGTACGCCCCCCGGTGCCCGGCGGTCGCGGCTTCCGGGTCGCGCAGGGCGGCCACGATCCCGGCGGAGTCGGGGATCAGGGGGCCGGGGGCACGCTGCTCGAAGTCGAAGCAGAAGCCGCGCAGGGTGTCGCGGTAGTGGGCCAGGTCGTGGGTGTGGAAGAGCATCGGGCGGCCGGTCTGCGCGAAGTCGAACATGACCGAGGAGTAGTCGGTGACCAGGACGTCGCTGATCAGCAGCAGTTCGGCGACGTCCGGGTGGCGGGAGACGTCCCGGACGAAGTCGGTGCCGGGGACGCTGCCGCCGACGAGGTAGTGGCGGCGGACCAGCAGGACATGGTCCTCGCCGAGGCTCTCCCGGGCCAGGTCCAGGTCGAGTTGGAGGTCGAACCCGTGACGCCCGCCCTGCCGTGGGCGGTCCTCGCGCCAGGTGGGGGCGTACAGGATCACGCGCCGCCCCTCGGGGAGCGCGAGCCGTTCGCGTACGGTGGCGGCGACCTTGTCCCGGTCTGGGGCGTACAGCAGGTCGTTGCGCGGGTAGCCGCACTCCAGGACCTCGCCCGAGTAGCCGAAGGCGCGGCGCATCACGGGGGTGGAGAAGCTGTTCGGGGAGACGAGCACGCTCCACTGGGCGGACCGGTGCTCCATGGACGCCATGTACGCGGCGTCCGCGTGCGGGGTGCCCGCGAGGTCGCGGCCGATGCGTTTGAGCGGGGTGCCGTGCCAGGTCTGGACGACGGTCTGGCCCTCGGCCCGCTCGAACCACTCGGGCAGGTGGGTGTTGGTGACGATCCACCGGCTGCGGGCCAGCGCCTCGTACCAGTCGGCGCTGTGCAGGGCGATGGGGTGGACGCCTTCGGGCACGACCGCCTGCTGGTCGCGCACCACCCACAGGTGCTCGATGTCCCGCCCCCGGGCGGCGAGTTCGCGGTGGACGGCACGGGGGGAGTCGGAGTACTGGCGGCCGTCGAAGCTGGAGTAGAGGACGGCGGGGCGCAGTTCGCCGGCCGTGGCGGCGGCGCGCAGTCCGGCGTACCGCTCGCGCTGGAGCCGCTGCGCGTACGGGCCCCGCTCACCGACGGGGAGGGCGGAGGCCGACTCCAGGACGAGCCGGTCGTGGTGGCGACGCTGGAGGGTGAAGCCCCGGCCACTGATGTGCTGTCGCGTCGGCAGGGTGGGGTGCAGGGGGGTGCTCAGGCGGAGCGGCCGGTACGCTTCCGGGTCCCGCTCCCCCGGCTCGCGCAGGAAGAGGTACCAGCGCCCCTCGGCGAGCGGCAGCGTCCCGCCGGGCCCCTCGACGGCGGCGGGAGCGATCACGGCCCGGAAGCCGTCGCCGCCCCCCCGCTCCAGGCCGAGGACCACCTCTTCCCGGTGGCCGCTGTGGCGCAGGACGAGTTCCCGGAAGGCGCCCGTGGGCTCGGGGAAGACCCCGTCGAGGATGAGGGCGCCCGACTCCTCCGGGGCGACGGAGGTGACGACGGGCTGGACGGGCCGGTCGGTGAGCACGAGGTCGCCCGAGGGGTTGGGGGCCGCGTACAGCTCACGGCCGCCGGGCAGTGCGTAACGTCCGTCCTGACCGTCGGTCCGGGCGGCCACCGTCAACGATGCACCCTCGCCGACGAGTTGGACGCCCCAGATGTCGTCCTGTCCCCGGAAGGCGCTGAGCGGGATGTCCGCCGCCCGGGAGCCGAGCGAGCCGCGCAGGGCGAACTCCCGCGTCTCCTTGGTGCGCCACTCGGTGAGCCGGAGGGCGGCCGGCCCGGCGTCGCCGAGGATCTTCACCTCCAGGCGCACGGCGTCCTCGACCGCCGACTGCCCGGTCAGGACGGCCGCGACGCGTTCGGCGCGCAGCTCCAGCTTGTTGCCGGAGAGGACGGGGACGATACGGGTCCGCTCGTCGGTGTACGTCACGGCGGGCGGGGCCGGGGTGGAGACGAGCCGCATGGGGCCCCGGCGCGGCCGGCCGGCGCCGACGACGACAACCTCCAGCTTCCATGTCGTGCGCCCGCCGCTCACCTTCCCTGCGAGTTTGCGCGGGTCGACGACGGCCGTGAACCCGGCGCGGTCGTAGCGGTGGAGGGAGCGGCCGGAGCGGGCGGTGGCCTCGTCGCCCGGGACGGGGCGGGTCCGCAGGGGGATCAGCCGCTTCCCGGAGCGCAGCCAGCCGAGCCGGACCGGGCCGCCCGGGGCGTTCCGTACGTACGCGTGACCGGTCAGGTGCAGCAGCCCGTCCCGCCAGACGGCCTCGGTGAGGTGGGCGTGGACGGGCAGGTCGGCGGAGGTCAGCGCGGTCGTGGCGGGCGGCAGGGGGTCGCGGACGGCGGGGTGGTGGGCGCGGGGGCGGAGCAGCCCCGTGACGTGGAAGGTGTCCCGGTCCTTCTTCTCGTCGGCGAGGAGGGCGAGGAGTTCGGGCAGCCGGCGTTCGCGGATGAGCTGCCACTTGACCCGCAGGTCCAGGGGCAGCGAGGCGAGGACATCGGAGTCGACGGTGGCGGCGAACGCGCCCGCGTGCTCCAGGAAGGCTTCGTGGAACTCCGCGTCGCCGCCCCCGAGCGCCTCGATGAACAGCCACAGGTCCCCGGAGAGCGCGTGGGCGTCGTAGCGGCGCTTGGCCCCGGCCAGACCGGGCCGGGCGGCGAGGAAGCGGCTGACGGTGGTGACGGCGGTGACCCGGTCGCGGATGCCCCGGGGCACGGCCCGCCGGGTGGTGATCGAGCCGTCGCGGTCGCGCCAGTGGTAGACGGGCTCCTCGACGACGTCGACCGAGCGGGCCAGGAAGTGGGCGGGCAGGACGACGGCGATGTCCTCGTACAGCACCCCGGTGGGGAAGGCGAAGGCGTGCTCGTCCCAGAAGGCGCGCCGGAAGACCTTGTTGCAGGCGATGCGGTCGCCCAGCAGGGCCCAGTCCCGGGTGACGTGGGTGGCCCGCCGGGCCTTCTCCATCGGCTTGCGGAACATCGGGGACTGTTCGAGATCCCCGTTGGCCCGTAGCCGGAGCACGTTGCCGGTGGCGAAGTCGGAGCCGGAGCGGTCGAGTTCGGCGAGCATCCGGGCGTACGCGCCGGGCGGCACGACGTCGTCGCTGTCGACGAACGTCAGGAACTCCGCGCCGGGACGGGCCTCGCGGACCCCGGCGTTGCGGGCCGCGCCGAGCCCGGCGTTCTCCTGCCGGATCAGCCGGAAGCGCGGGTCGCGGTCCACGAACTCTTGCGCGAGGGCCGGGCCGTTGTCCGTGGAGCCGTCGTCGACGAGGACGACCTCCAGGTCCGGCATGGTCTGCTCGGCGAGCGAGGACAGGCAGGCACCGAGGTACTCCTCGACGTTGTAGAGGGGGACGACGACGGTGAGACGGGGTGCCATCGCGGCGCACGATCCTTCCGGGCGGACGACATCAGGGGCAATGAGCGTCGGGGGCTTGGGGCTTCAGGGCTGGAGGGCTTGGGGCTTCAGGGGCTTGCGGCTTCGAGGGCTTGAGGCTTCGGGGCGTGGGGCTTCGAGGCGTAGGGCCCGTCGGGGGCCATGGGGTACAACCCGCGCCGGAGGGGCGGGTCACCCGAGGGGGCCCGTTCGGGTGACGCGGAGGGCGGAGTCACGCACCCCGTGGGCGTGCCGGGAGCACGTTCGAGCCCCGTACCGGGAGGGCACGGGGCTCGGTGCTCGGCGCTGCCGTGAAGGGCTCGCGTCAGGGCTTCTCAGCACTGCCGTGAAGGGCTCGCGTCAGGGCTTCACGGCGATCCGGCCCTCGTCCATCCGCAGCAGCAGAAGCCGCTCACCGGTCTTGTCGAGGAATTCGTCGACCGCCTGCCGCGATCCCTGCCAGTAGCCGTAGTCGTCGATGAGGAGCACCCCGCCGGGCACCAACCGGGAGTACAGATGCTCCAGTTCGTGCTTGGTGGAGGCGTACCAGTCGGTGTCCAGGCGCAGGATGGAGATCTGCTCGGGGGCCTGCGCGGGAACGGTGTCCTCGACCCGCCCCTGGACGTAGTGGACGCGTTCCTTCGGGTACGGGACGTTGTCGAAGCCCGCCTTGACGTCCTCCAGCGAGGCGACCGCCCAGATCGGCCGGTCCTTGCCCTGGGCGTCCAGCAGCTCCTGGGCGGGCCGCCCGTCGCGCCGCAGATCCTCGGCGGTGGGCGGGGTCATGCCCTCGTACGTGTCGAAGAGGTACAGGTCGCGCTCGGTCTCGCCGACGGAGAGCAGGGTCCGGGCGCAGGCCTGCATGGAACCGCCGCGCCAGACGCCGCACTCGACGATGTCACCGGGGATCTCGTGCCGGGCGATGTGGCGGGTGGCGAGGATGAAGGCGTTGAGCCGCTCCGGCGAGGTCATCGAGTACGGCTTGACCGCGCGGATGATCTCCTTCGCCTCGTCGTCGTAGTCCGCCGGGAAAGCGAGCGCGGGCTTCTTCGCCTCGGGCTTCGGGACCGTTACGGGGGCGGGTGCGGCGGCCGGAGCCGGTGCGGGGGCGGTGCGGGCGGCGGGCACCGTGACGCGCCTGAGCTGGTATCCGGTGAGCTGCTGAAGGACGCCGTTGACGGCGTTGCGCCAAGCCATGCCCCGGGACAGTACGCGCGGTTTGCGCCGCATGTCATCTTTCGTCAACCTGCCATTGATCGGGGCGGGTCCTGTTCGAGTGAGGGCTTCTGCGCGGGTACGGTCCCGGGGCGTCCGCACGCCTCGCGGCCGTCCAGCGGCCGGGGCAGCGGGACGCCGTCCACGCCGCCGACCCGGTTCGCCCACCACACCGCCAGCTCCCGTACGGCGAACATGGTGAGGCGCGGGTAGCGGGCCGGCTTGCGGAAGACGCCGACGGAGTCGCCCCAGTAGGCGGCCTTCTTGTCGATGGCCCGGTAGTCGTGCCAGATGCCCTTCTGCGGCGGGAAGTCCGTGTAGGCCTCGCGCAGTTCGAGCCGGGAGTGGGCGGCGAGCGCACGGAACCCGTCGGGGTAGTAACGCCAGCAGTCCTGCGCGTCGTGGACGTGGCCGCGCGAGGGGGCGGTGATGAACGCGTGACCGCCCGGCTTCAGGATCCGGGCGATCTCCAGCATCGACGCCCAGAAGAACGGGATGTGCTCGAACGCCTGCCCGGACAGCACGACATCGGCGCTGTTGGACCGGGCGGGGATGCGGTACGGCTTCCTCATCACCGCGTCGACGTTGGGGCCGTCCTGCACGTCGACCCCGAAGTAGTCGATGGGGTGGTCGGCGAGCAGCGCCCGGTGGGTGCGGGTCTGCTTGCCGGAGACGCGCGATCCGAGGTCGACGACGCGGTAGAGGCCGTTGCCGGACGCGGCCCCGCCGGCAGGCCCTTCGACGGGCAGATACTCCTTGATGCAGAGTTCCATCTGCTCGTAGGCGGACCGGTGCATGGGCGTCTCCCAACGTGGGCGGGCGAGCGGGCTGTTGGGCACAACGACCGCGCGGCGCGGAGGAATCGGCACGGGTGGGCCGCCTTGAGCCATTCGGGTTGCGGGGACGCGCCGGCCCGGCCGGGGCGGGACCCCGCGTCACAGGGACGGGGCGAAGAACCGCCGCACGACGCGTTCCGCCGCGCGCCCGTCGTCGTACGGGCAGAACCGCTCCCGGAACGCGGTGCGCAGCGCGGCCGCCTCCGGTGACCGCCACTCCCCCGTCCGGAACACGTCGGCCAGTTCGGCCGGGGTGGTGGTCACGCGGCCGGGGGTGTCGCCGGGCCGCCCGGAGAGCAGGTCGAAGTACGTCCCGCGCGTGGCCCGGTAGGCGGCCCAGTCGGGGGCGTGGACGACGATCGGGCGGTCCAGGCAGGCGTAGTCGAAGACCAGGGAGGAGTAGTCGGCGATCAACGCGTCGGCGGCCAGGCACAGTTCCTCGACCCGGGGATGCCCGGTGACGTCGACGACCCGCGCCGCGCTCCTCGCTCCGACTCCGGCGGACCGCCCGTAGAAGTAGTGCGCACGCACCAACAGAACGTAATCCGGTCCCAGTTCGGTCGCCAGCCGCCCGGGGTCGAGATCGGGCACGAAGCCGTCGCGGTAGTCGCGGTGAGTCGGGGCGTAGAGCAGGGCGGTCTGCCTCTCGGCGATGCCCAGTTCGGCGCGGATCTTCGCGATGTCCTCGGCGGTGGCGGTGAAGTAGGCGTCGTTGCGGGGGTAGCCGACGTCGAGCCGTTCGTACCCGCCCGGATAGACCCGGTCCCAGACCTCGGTGCTGTGCGGGTTGGCGGAGAGGCTGAAGTCCCACTGACCGACATGGGCGCGGATCTTGGCGAAGTCGGTCTTCCGGGCGAGGGCGGGGTACGCGCGCTGGTCCAGCCCCATGGTCTTGAGCGGGGTCCCGTGGTGGGTCTGGAGATAGCGCTGACCGGGCCGTTTGGTGAAGCCGCCCGGGAAGCTGGAGTTGTTGACCAGATAGGTGGCGGTGGCCATGGCTCGCCAGTAGGGGCGCGAGCCCTCGATGACGTACGGCACACCGGCCGGCATCCGGTCGCGGTGCCGGGAGGAGACGACCCACACGCCCCGGATGTGCGGGGCCAGTTCGCGGGCCTTGGCGTGGATCGCGGCGGGGTTGCAGGCGACGCCCCGGTTCCAGTACGCCCCGTAGACGGCGAGGTCCGGGTCGAGCGGGCGGTGCAGGTCGGTGCGGTAGGCGGCCCGCATGGCCTGGCGACGCACGAACCGCTTCACGGAAGCTCGGGTGGGCACGGAAGCTCGGGTGGGCATGGCAGCCGAGCGTAATCGCGGGCCGGCACGGCCGAGGAGCCGCGTTCACCCGTTCGGGTCAGCGCCGGTGACCCCGGGACCCGCCCCCTGTTGACCAGGACATGAAGCCACCACTGCCGCCCCTCCTCAGCGTCGTCGTTCCCGTCCACAACGTCGAGGCCTACCTCGGGGACTGCCTGCGGTCGGTGGCGGACCAGACCCTCGAAGCGATCGAAGTGGTCATGGTCGACGACGGTTCCACGGACGGCAGCGCCCGGATCGCGGCGGAGTTCGCCGCCCGGGACAGCCGCTTCCGGCTGGTGCGGCAGCGGAACGCCGGCCTGAGCGCCGCCCGCAACACCGGCGTCCGGCACACCACCCCCACCGTCCCCTATCTGGCGTTCGCCGACAGCGACGACATCGTCGTGCACGACGCGTACGAGCGGATGACGGCCTCGCTGGAGGCGACCGGATCCGATCTGGTGACCGGCAATGTGTGGCGGCTGACCGCGCAAGGTCGACAGCAGGCGTGGCAGTACCGCTGGCTGACGGCCACCCGGCCCCGCACCCACATCACCCGGGACCCTCGCCTGCTGGCCGACCGGGTGGCGTGGAACAAGGTGTTCCGGCGCTCGTTCTGGGACACGCACGACTTCGCCTTCCCCGTGGGCAAGCTGTACGAGGACACCCCGGTGATGATCCCCGCGCACCATCTCGCCCGGTCCGTCGACGTCCTGCACGAGCACGTCTACTACTGGCGGGTGCGGGAGGGCTCGATCACCCGGCGGCGTACGGACGTCACGGGCGTGCGGGACCGGATCGCCGCGTGCGAGCAGGTCAGCGCGTTCCTGGGCGGCCGGGACGCGGCACAGCGGCGGGCGTACGACACGTCCTGCCTGCGGGACGACTTCGGGTACTTCCTGGACGGCCTGCCGATGGGCGGCGAGGTTTACCGGTCGGCGTTCCTGGAGGGCGCCGGGGCCTTCGTCGACCGGGCGGGACCGGGCGCGCTGGAGGGGCTGCCGGTGGAGCTGCGCATCAAATGGTCGCTGGTGCGGGAGCGGCGCCTGGAGGAGCTGCTGGCGGTCCTCGCCTTCGAACGGGCCAACGGGGCGGGTACGTTCGCGGTCGAGGGGCCGCCGGGGCGGCGGCGGGCGGTGTACCCGGGGGTGCGCGGCGCCAGCGCCCGGCTCGCGCGCACGGACGTCCCCGCCGTGGCGCGGCTGCTGGAGGCGCGCTGGGGCGCGGACGGGAGGCTGCGGCTGCACGGGTACGCGTATCTGCGCAACCTCCCCGCCGCCTCCGCCCGGCAGCGGCTCACGGTGGGGGTGGTCCGGGCGGAGCGCGGCCGGCGGGTGCGGCCGGTGCCGGTGCGCGCCGTGCGCACGCCCGAGGCGACGGTGAACTCCGGTCAGGAGCTGCACGGCTACGACCACGCGGGCTTCGAGATGGTCCTCGACCCGGACCGGCTGCCCGCGACGGCGGACGGCGGCGGCTGGCTGGTCGGCCTGGTCCTCGCCTGGCCCGGAGCGGTACGCCGGGTAGCGGTGCGCGCCCCGGACGCGGGCGCGGACCAGCCGCTCGTCCACGACCTGGGTGACGGGCGGCGGGCGGTGCTCGACTACCGGGGCGGCCGGCTCCGGCTGACCGTGTCGCGCCTGCGAGCACGGGCGGAGGGCCACCGGACCGCCGAGACGGAGGGGGCCCCACTGGAACTCACGGGCCGGTACTTCGGCGCGAGCGGGAGCAGGCCGACGGCACTGGTGCTGACGCGCGAGGGGGGTGATGGGGCCGAGGGAACCGAGGGGGGCGCGGAGCACTCATGCCCGGTGGAGTACGAGGAGAGCGCCGGGAACGGTGAGCCGGACGGGGCCCGTGCGGCGGGCGGGGCGCGGGGGCCCGGCGGGGTGCGGGGGGCGGGCTGGGACGGGAACCCGGACGAGGCCCGTGCGGCGGGCGGGGGCCGGCAGACGGACGGGACGCGGGGGGCGGGCCAAGCGGACGAGGCGGGTGCGGCGGGCGGCGGGGTCGGGCCGGACGGGGTCGGGTTCACGGTGCGGGTGCCGCTCGCCGACCTCGCCGGCGCCCCGCCCGCCCCGCACCGGGCCCCCCGCGAGGTCGAGGCGGCGGGCGGGCAGCGCTGGCGGGTCCGGCTGCTGCTCGCCGACGGCGCCCGCGTCCCGCTGCCCGCCGCCCCGGACCTGCCGCCGCCCGCGTACGCGGACCCGGCGGGCGACCTGGTGCTGGACCTGGCGGCGCCTCCGTACGCGGACCGGGTCGAGTACACGCCGGAGGGGGGCCTGCGCGTCTCGGGGACGTACGTTCGCCCCGCGCCGGAGACGTACGTTCCGCCCGCGCCGGGGACGGCGACCGCGCCGGTCGGCCGGCTCGTCCTGCGCCACGAGACGCTGCACGAGACGGTCCCGGTCGCGGGGACGACCGATGCGGACCCCGTCACGGGAAACACCGCAGGCACCGCAGGCACCGCAGGCACCGCAGGCACCGACACAGAAACGACCGCGACAGAGACACCGGCGGGCCGGTTCTCCGCGCTGATCGCCCCGCCGCTCCCGGAAGGCCGCTGGGAGGTCCGCCTGGACGGCCGGCCCGTACGCGTCCTCGGCTCCGCCGCCCGGCAACTCCCCCGCGGCGGAGCCGAGAGCGCCCTGCGTCCGGAGCGGCGGCACGGCGACCGGCTGTCCGTCGTCGCGGGGCCGGATGCGGAAGCGGCGGCCGCCGGGCGGAGCGCGTACGGCAGGCGCCTCCTGCGCGCCGCGCACTACCGCGACGGGCGCACCCTCCTCCCGCTCCGCGACACCGTCCTCTACGCGGGCGGCGACTCCCCGCGTGCCGTCCACGCCGAACTCGTGCGCCGGGGCACGGAGACCGAACACCTGTGGGTCACCGGTACCACCCCCGGCCGCACGACCCACGTCCCGCCCGGCGCGCGGGCCGTCCCCGTGCACAGCGTCGCCTGGTACGAGGCGCTGGCCCGCTCCCGCCGGATCGTCACGGACGAACAGCTGCCCGAGTGGTTCGAGCGGCGGCCGGGGCAGACGGTCGTCCAGACCTGGCACGGCACGCCGCTCGGCCGCTTCGGCGGTTGCCTGGCCGACACCCTCTACGCCGACCACCAGCACCTCGCCACCCTGCCTCGGCGGTCGGCCCAGTGGTCGGTGCTGGTCTCCCCGAGCCGCTTCGCGACCCCGTGGCTGCGCCGGTCGCTGGGGTACGAGGGGGAGGTGCTGGAGGCCGGGTCGCCCGCCAACGACGTGCTGTTCCCGCCGGACCGGGACAAGGCCGCCGAGGAGGTCCGGCGCGGGCTGGGGATCCCGGAGGACCACCGCGTCGTGCTGTACGCCCCGACCTACCGCGACCACCTGGCCCATCCCCCGGCCGCGTCCGCCGACCGCACGGCCCCCGGCCCGTACCGCTGGGACCCGGCACTCGACCCGGCCGCCCTGGCCCGGGCTCTCGGCCCCCGCCACACGGTGCTGGTGCGCCGCCACCCCCGGGTCACCGGCAGCGTCCCGGCCGGGCCCGGCGTGCTCGACGTCTCACACCACCCGGGCGCGGCCGGGCTGCTCCTGATCGCCGACATCCTGGTCACGGACTACGCGGGGCTGATGTTCGACTTCGCACTGACGGGCCGGCCGATGCTCTTCCACACCTACGACCTGGAGCACTACCGCGACACCGTGCGCGGATTCTGCCTGGACTTCGAGACCCGGGCGCCGGGTCCACTGCTGGTCACGACGGACGAGGTGGCCCAGGCGCTGCGCGACACCGGATCGCTGGCGGCCCGGCACGCCGACGCCTACGAGAGTTTCCGCCGCGACTACTGCGATCTGGACGACGGCCGCGCGGCGGCCCGGGTAGCGGACCGGCTGCTGGCGGACACGGCCCGAGGCCGTCGGGAAGCCGGGGCCGGAATCCCTCGGACGGGTGGCGGCGGGGAGAGCGGGCCCGCCGCACGGAACCCATGAAGTGTGCCCCTCTTCTCCGCTGCCTCCGCCGCCTCCGCCCCGCCCTCCGACCTCCCGCCTGCCGCGACCGGAGGCGACGGGGCCGGCGGAACGGCCCGGCCGCCCCTGTGGCTGCCGTCGCCGTACCTCGTGCTGGGCGGCCTGCTGTGGGCGGTGCTGTCGGCCGCGGCCTGGCAGGCTCCGCTCTGCTGCGAGGCCGGGCTCCAGGCGGCGGTCGTCGAACGGCTGCGGGTGAACCTGCTGCACCCGGCGTTCCCCATGACCGACCTGCCCGCCGTGGCGAGCGCACACTACTCCCCGTACGCCCTGCTCCAGGCACTGGCCGCCCGCGCCACCGGCCTCTCGGGCCCGTCCGTCGTCGCGGTGGCCGCGTCGGTGAACCTGCTGCTCCTGCTCACCGGGATCGGCCGGCTCACCCGGCTGCTGACCCCGAACCGCTGGGTCCCGGTTCTCGTGCTGGTGCCCCTGGCCCTGATCCACTGGGCGGATCCCGCCCGTTGGAGCGCGCCGAGCACGTTCGCGGTCGCGGTCACCCTGCACCTGTGGGCGTGGACCGGCCGCGCGGCCGCCCGGACCGCCCGCCCCGGTGATCCGAGGCCCGGCCGGACGCCCCGGTGGGCGGAGGCGGCCGGGATCGGCGTACTGCTCGGGCTCGTCCTGCTGGTCCACCCGCCGACGGCGATCGGCGCGGCGGTCGGGTGCGTCGCCCTGATCGCGGTCCGGACGCGGACCAGGATCCGGCCGACCGTGTGGCGGTGGGCGTTCGCCGTCGTGTGCGCGGTGGCCGTCGCGGCGCTGTGGCCGTACTACAACGGGCTGACCGCCCCGCGCACCCCCGCCGAGGGCCGGACCACGGGCCCGCCGACGGCCGAGGGGGTGCGCGCGGCCGGGGAGCCGTACGCCTGGGCGACCGCGTACGTGCCGCCGGGCGAGGTGGTCCTGACGGACAGCCGCCCGGCGATGTACGCGCTGGCCGGGCACGGGGCGTACGTGCTGGCCGACGCGCTGCCGGACGCGGGTCTCGCACGCGCGGAGCGGCGGGAGAGGAGCAGGGCGGTGGCCGCCTACCTCGACGCGTCGACCCCGCAGGCCCGGCGGGACGGGATCACCGCCCGTTACGGGGTGCGGTGGCTGCTGCTGACCCGCTTCCAGCGCCTGCCCGAGAACGCGACGATGCTGGCGTTCAGCCCGGCCACGGGCGAGGTGCTGGCGCGGGTACCGGCGGGCTGAGCGTCTTCAGGCCTGCCTGCGGGTTCAGATGTGACTGAGGGGCAGGTGCTTGAAGGGTCAGCCGCTTGAGGGTTCAGCCGTGCCTGAGGGCCAGCCGTGCCTGAGGTTCAGCCGTGCCTGAGGTTCAGCCCCGATTGCGGGTTCAGCCGTGCTTGAGGGCGGCGACCGCCGAGGCCGCCAGATCGTCCAGGTAGCCCTTCGGCAGTTCCCCGCGGACCACGACGAGCCGCCAGTACAACGGCCCGACGATCAGATCGAGCGCCCGGTCGGGGTCGCTGCCCTCGGGCAGTTCTCCCCGGGCCACCGCCTCCCTCACGACCACGGCGGCGACACCCTGCTGCTGGTCCAGGAGCGCGGCCTTGATCGCCTCGGAGATCTCCGGATTGCGGGCCGCCTCGACCAGCAGATCCGGGATGACCTGCGAGGCGACCGGGTGGCGCAGGGCGTACGCGGCCAGTTCCAGGACGGCACGCACGTCCCCGTACAGCGAACCGGTGGCCGGGGCGGGCATTCCCTGCGCGGCGACGGCCGCGACCAGGTCGAGGACGAGCGCCAGCTTGGACTTCCAGCGACGGTAGACGGCGGTCTTGCCGACGCCCGCACGCCGGGCGATGCCCTCGATGGACATCCGGGCGAACCCCACCGCGGCGAGTTCCTCGAAGACGGCGGCCCGGATGGCGTCGGTCACGTCCTCACGCAGGACGGCGGCGCCTGCGGGGGCGCGGCGGCGGGTTCCCCGTTCGGTGGTCATGGCCCGCATGATAGTCGGCCGCGACGAAACGGTTGCGTTGCGACGTGGAAGCGTCCTACTCTCAGCGTTACGACGATACGGTCCCGTCCCAACGAGGGCGTCCCCACGGGACCGTATCGTTCCGTCGCCGTATCACCCCACCGCTCCACCGCCCCACCGCTCGCGCCACCGCTCCGGCGTCCGGGCGGTATCCCCCTCCCGCTTCCATCGAAAGCGATCGTTCGTGGTGAGCCAGACAGCAGCTCCGCCGTCCCCGATGAGCGCCCCCGCCCAGGACGTCCCCACCTACGCACCCGGTGAGCTGGCCGCCCTGGCCGCCCGGCACGGCCTGACGGTCAGCGGCGCCCGGCCCTCGCTGCCCTCCTACATCCGGCAGCTGTGGGGGCGGCGGCACTTCATCGCCGCGTTCGCGACGGCCAAGCTGACCGCGCAGTACAGCCAGGCGAAGCTCGGCCAGATCTGGCAGATCATGACGCCGCTGCTGAACGCGACGGTCTACTACTTCATCTTCGGCGTCCTGATGAACACCAAGCACGGGGTGGAGGACTTCGTCCCGTTCCTGGTCACCGGGGTCTTCATCTGGACGTTCACCGCCAGCTCGATCACCGCGGGCACGCGGGCGATCAGCGGCAACATCGGCCTGGTGCGGGCCCTCCACTTCCCGCGCGCCTCCCTGCCCGTGGCCCTCGCCCTCCAGCAGTTGCAGCAACTGCTGTTCTCACTCGGCGCACTGACCGTGATCCTGCTGGTGTTCGGCCAGTACCCTCGTCCGTCCTGGCTGCTGGCCGTCCCGGCGCTCGCGCTCCAGGCGGTGTTCAACACCGGGGTGTCGATGGCGGTGGCCCGGCTGACGGCGAAGACCCCGGACATCGCGCAGCTGACGCCTTTCGTGCTGCGGACCTGGATGTACTCCTCCGGCGTGATGTGGAGCCTGGACCACCTGCTCAAGGGGGAGCGGGTGCCGCACGCGGTGATGGTGGCGCTGGAGTACAACCCGGCGGCGCTCTTCATCAACCTCATGCGGTACGCGCTCATCGACAGCTACACGTGGGCGCAGCTGCCGCCGTTCGCATGGGCGGTAGCGGCGGGCTGGGCGCTGCTGTGCGGAGTGGCCGGATTCGTGTACTTCTGGAAGGCCGAGGAGACCTACGGACGTGGCTGACCTCAGGGATTCCCCCAGGGACGACCGTGTCCCGACGGTGGTCGTCGACGACGTCCACATCACGTACACGGTCAATGGCGCCCGTACGGGCAAGGGCAGCGCCACCTCCGCGCTCAGCCGGCTCACCACCCGCCGCCGTACCCCCGGCGCACGCCAGGTGCACGCCGTGAAGGGCGTCAGCTTCGCCGCGTACAAGGGCGAGGCGATCGGCCTGATCGGCTCCAACGGCTCGGGCAAGTCGACGCTGCTCAAGGCGGTCGCGGGTCTGCTCCCGCCGACCCGGGGCAGGGTCCACACCCAGGGCCAGCCGTCGCTGCTCGGCGTGAACGCGGCACTGATGGGCGACCTGACCGGCGAGCGCAACGTGGTGCTGGGCGGACTCGCGATGGGCATGACGCGCGAACAGATCCGCGAACGTTACGACGGGATCGTCGACTTCTCCGGCATCAACGAGAAGGGCGACTTCATCACGCTGCCGATGCGCACGTACTCCTCGGGCATGGGCGCGAGGCTCCGCTTCTCCATCGCGGCGGCCAAGAGCCACGACGTCCTGCTGATCGACGAGGCGCTCTCCACGGGCGACGCGAAGTTCCAGCGCCGCAGCAAGGACCGCATCAAGGAACTGCGCGCCGAGGCGGGCACGGTCTTCCTCGTCAGCCACAGCAACAAATCGATCACCGATACCTGCGACCGGGCCCTGTGGCTGGAGGCGGGCACACTGAGGATGGACGGTCCGGCGAAGGAAGTAGTGGCAGCGTACGAGGCCTTCACCAAGCGGAAGTAGCCAACTCAAGCCCCCACCGGGCCTCCCCCAGCCGGCCCGGCGCGTGAGGGCACCTTTCCCAGCCCGCCGGACCGCCTCCAGACATCCCACCCCCAGCCCGCCCAGCGCTTAAGGGCATCCTCTCCAGCCCGCCCGGCCACCCCCAGCCCGCCCGGCGATTGAGGGCATCTTTCCCAGCCCGTCCGGCGCTTGAGGACATCTGTTCAGCCCGTCCGGCGCTTGAGGACATCTGTTCAGCCCGTCCGGCGCTTGAGGACGGCCCCCCACGCCGAGGGGACCGGCACCACCACCTGGCGCCGGCCCCCACAGACGTACAAGAACCCCCTACGCGTGCGTACGCAACAACGTCCGCATCGTCCGCATGGCCACCGACAGATTCGCCAGATCGAACGCGTCCGACCCCTGGATCTCCTCCAGCGTCGACCGCGACCGGGCAAGGATCGCCGCGTTCTTCGACTCCCACGCCCGGAACCGCTCCTCCGGCGTGGCCGACCCGTTCCCCACACTCAGCACGTCCGAGGTGAGCGCCGCGTGCGCCGCGTACAGGTCCTCGCGGATGGAGGCGCGGGCCATGGACTGCCAGCGGTCGGCCCGCGGCAGCTCGATGATCCGGTCCATCAGCTGGGTGATCCGCAGCCGGTCCGCGAGGTCGTAGTAGACCTCGGCGACCTCCAGCGGGTCCCGGCCCGTACGGTCGGCGATGGCCACGATGTCCAGCGCCGGGAAGGCGGAGGAGAACCCGGCCACCCGGACCGCCAGCTCGTCCGGCACGCCGGCGCCCGTCAGCTCGTCCAGGATCGAGTGGTACCAGTCCAGGTCCGCGCCCTTGACCAGCTTGGGCAGCTCGTCCCAGACCCGCGCGACGCCGTCCCGGAAGCTCTCGATCGTCTCCGCGATCGCGACGGGCTGCGGCCGGTTGCCCAGCAGCCAGCGCGAACCGCGCTCGACCAGCCGCCGCGAGTGCAGCCGGATCCGGGTCTGGACGTCGGCGGCGACCTTGTTGTCGAGCGCCTCGACCGCGTCCCACACCCGGGACAGGCCGAAGATCTCACGGGCCGCGAACTGGGCCCGCACGATCTCCTCGATCGACGCCCCGGTCTCCTCCCGCAGCCGGTGCAGGAAGGTCGAACCGGCGGTGTTGACCGTGTCGTTGACCAGGACCGTCGTGATGATCTCGCGCCGCAGCGCGTGCCCGTCGACCGCCTCGGGGAACCGCTCGCGCAGCTCGCTCGGGAAGTAGGCGTGCACCAGCTTCTGCAGGTGCGGGTCGTCCGGCAGGACGGTGGAGATCAGCTCGTCCGCCGTCGTGATCTTGGTGTAGGCGATCAGCACCGCCAGCTCGGGCTGGCTCAGCCCCTTCTCGTTGCCGAGCAGCTCCCGGATGTGCCGGTCGGCGGGCAGGAACTCCAGCGCCCGGTCGAGTGCGCCGTCGCGCTCCAGGCGGCGCATGAAGCGCTGCTGGGCGTGGAGCAGCGAGGGCGCCTGGGCGGAGGCGTTGGAGAGCGCGACGTTCTGCGCGTAGTTGTTGCGCAGGACGAGCCCGCCGATCTCGTCGGTCATGTCGGCGAGCAGCTTGTTGCGCTGCTTGACGGTCATGTCACCGTCCCTGACCAGCCCGTTGAGCAGGATCTTGATGTTCACCTCGTGGTCGGAGGTGTCCACACCGGCGCTGTTGTCGATCGCGTCGGTGTTGATCCGGCCGCCGCTGCGGGCGAACTCGATCCGGCCGAGCTGGGTGGCCCCGAGGTTGCCACCCTCGCCGACGACCTTGGCCCGCAGGTCCTCGCCGTTGACGCGGATCGCGTCGTTGGCCTTGTCGCCGACGTCCGCGTTCGACTCGGAGACGGCCTTGATGTACGTGCCGATGCCGCCGTTCCACACCAGGTCGACGGGGGCCTTGAGGATGGTCTGCATCAGGTCGGCGGGCGTCATCTTGCTCACCGACGGGTCGATGCCGAGCGCCTCGCGGACGTGCGAGTTGAGCGGGATCGACTTGGCGCTGCGCGGGTGGATCCCGCCGCCCGCCGAGAGCAGGCCCGTGTCGTAGTCGGCCCAGGAGCTGCGGGGCAGGTCGAAGAGCCGGCGCCGCTCGGCGTACGAGGTGGCGGCGTCCGGGTTCGGGTCGATGAAGATGTGCCGGTGGTCGAAGGCGGCGACGAGGCGGATGTGCTCGGAGAGCAGCATCCCGTTGCCGAACACGTCGCCGGACATGTCGCCGACGCCGACGACGGTGAAGTCCTCGGTCTGGGTGTCGTGGCCCAGCTCGCGGAAGTGCCGCTTGACGGACTCCCAGGCGCCCCGGGCGGTGATGCCCATGCCCTTGTGGTCGTAGCCGGCCGAGCCGCCGGAGGCGAACGCGTCGCCGAGCCAGAAGCCGTACGCGACGGCGACCTCGTTGGCGATGTCGGAGAAGCTCGCGGTGCCCTTGTCGGCGGCGACGACGAGGTAGGTGTCGTCCTCGTCGTGCCGGACGACGTCGGCGGGCGGCACGACCTCGCCGGCCACCATGTTGTCGGTGATGTCGAGCAGCGCGGAGATGAACGTGCGGTACGCGGCGATGCCCTCGGCGAACCAGGCGTCACGGTCCACCGACGGGTCCGGAAGCTGCTTGGCGACGAAGCCGCCCTTGGCGCCGACGGGCACGATGACGGTGTTCTTCACCATCTGCGCCTTGACCAGTCCGAGGATCTCCGTACGGAAGTCCTCGCGCCGGTCCGACCAGCGCAGCCCGCCTCGGGCCACCTTGCCGAAGCGCAGGTGGACACCCTCCACGCGCGGCGAGTAGACCCAGATCTCGTACGCCGGCCGGGGCGCGGGCAGGTCCGGGATGGCCTGCGGGTCGAACTTCATCGAGACGTACGCATGCGGCGCGCCGTCCTCCGTGCGCCGGCCCCCCTGGTCGCTCCCCTCGCTCGCGCTCTGGAAGAAGTTCGTCCGCAGGGTGGCCTTGATGACGGTGAGGAAGGACCGCAGGATCCGGTCCTCGTCGAGCGAGGCGACCTGGTCCAGGGCCCCCTCCAGCTCCTCCAGAAGCCCGTCGGTCAGTTCGGTGCCGGCGCTCTGGCGGCCGGGCGACATGCGGGCCTCGAAGAGCGAGACGAGCAGCCGGGTGGTGTGGACGTTGTTGCGGAGGGTGGACTCCATGTAGTCCTGGCTGAAGGTCGAACCGGCCTGCCGCAGGTACTTCGCGTAGGCGCGCAGCACCATGGCCTGCCGCCAGTTCAGCCCGGCGCCGAGGACGAGCGCGTTGAAGCCGTCGTTCTCCGCCTCGCCCCTCCAGACGGCGGCGAAGGCTTCCTGGAAGCGGGCGCGGGCGTCGTCGGCGAGGTAGCCGCCGTTGCCCTTGGCCAGGGGCATGCGCAGCCCGAAGTCGTAGATCCAGGCGTAGGTGCGGTCCGCGCAGCGCAGCTCGTACGGCCGCTCGTCGACGACCTCGACGCCGAGCTGCTGGAGCGCCGGGAGGACGGCGGAGAGGGAGACCTGCTCGCCGGTCCGGTAGATCTTGAAGCGGCGCTCGCCGGGGCCCGCGCCGACCGGCTCGTACAGGCTGAGGGCGAAGTCCTTCTCGCCCTGCTTGAGGGTCTCCAGGTGGACCAGGTCGGCGACGGCGGCGCGCGGCGAGTGGTCGGCCTTGTAGCCCTCGGGGAACGAGTGGCCGTACTGGCGCTGGAGCTCCGCGCCGCGCTCCTCGCCCAGCTCGGCGTTGAGGGCCTCCTGGAAGCCGTCGGCCCAGGAGCGGGCGGCCTCGACGAGGCGGGCCTCGATGCGGTCGGCGTCGGCGTCCGTCAGGTGCGGCAGCTCGGTGCCGGCCGGGACGCGGATGACGAAGTGCAGCCGGGAGAGGATCGACTCGGTGTTCCAGGCGGTGAAGTCGACGCTGTTGCCGCCGAGCTCCTCCTTGAGGATGTCGATCAGCCGCAGGCGTACGCCGGTGGTGTACCGGTCACGCGGCAGGTAGACGATCGCGCTGTAGTAGCGCCCGTACTCGTCCTGACGCAGGTAGAGCCGCAGCCGGCGGCGCTCCTGGAGGTAGAGGACGGAGGTCACGATGGAGCGGAGCTGGTCGACGGGCGTCTGGAACAGCTCGTCGCGGGGGTAGGTCTCCAGGATCTGGAGCAGGTCGCGGCCGTCGTGGCTGTTGTACGAGAAGCCCGCGCCCTCGACGACCTCGGCGACCTTGCGGCGGATGACGGGCACCCGGCGCACGGACTCCGTGTAGGCGGCGGAGGAGAAGAGCCCGAGGAAGCGGCGCTCGCCGACGACGTTGCCCTTGGCGTCGAACTTCTTCACGCCGACGTAGTCGAGGTAGCTGGGGCGGTGCACGGTGGCCCGGCTGTTGGCCTTCGTCAGGACGAGGAGCTTGTGCTCGCGGGCCTTGGCGCGGGCGTCGGCGGGCAGCCGGTCGAAGGACGGGCTGACCGGGTGGGCCTCGTCCTCGCTGTGGTGCGGGTCGGAGCGCAGGATGCCGAGCCCGGTGCCGGGCACGGCGGCCAGCGCGTCGCTGTCCCTCAGCTCGTACTCGCGGTAGCCGAGGAAGGTGAAGTGGTCGGCGGCCAGCCAGCGCAGCAGCTCGCGGGCCTCCTCGACCTCCTCGTCGGCGAGGTCGTCCAGCGGTTCGCCGGGCAGGTCGTCGGCGATCCGGAGGGCGGCGTCGCGCATCTTCCCCCAGTCCTCGACGGTCTCCCGCACGTCGGACAGGACGCGCAGCAGGTCCGCGGTGATCTGCTGGAGGTCGGCGCGGTCGGTCTCACGGTCCATCTCGACGTGGATCCAGGACTCGACGAGCGCGTCGTGGGGCAGCTCGGCCTCGGCGTCCTTGGACTTCTTCCGGCCCTGGGAGGCCTTCGGGAGGCCGGGGCCGCCGGAGAGGACCTCGATGAGCTTGCCGGTGACATCGCGGCGGACCGTGACCTGCGGGTGGATCACGACGTGGATGCCGCGTCCCTGCCGGGACAGCTCGTTGGTGACGGAGTCCACCAGGAAGGGCATGTCGTCGGTGACGACCTCGACGACGGAGTGGCTGCAGGTCCAGCCGTTCTCCTCGACGGTCGGGGTGTGCACCCGGACGTTCGCGGTGCCCTGCGGACGGTTCTCGGCCAGCCGGTAGTGCGAGGCGGCGGCGCCGAAGACGTCGACCGGGTCACGCCCGCTGAGGTCCTCCGGAGCCGTATGCAGGTAGTAGCGCTGGAGGTAGGCGAGCACCGTGTCCTGACCGGGACGATCGCTCTCGTCGGCCCCGGCGTCGGCCCCGGCAGCGGAAATCCGCGCCCGGGGGGCACCTCCCGGGCCACCGACACCACCGCCCGGACCGTTCTCAGCTACCTTGGCGGCCCCTGCGAGCAGCTCGGCCTTGGCTTCGTCCAGCTTGGTCTGCATGTCCTCTGGCTCCTGTCGCGCGCCGTTGCGTGACGTAGGTGAGAAAAGCGGCGTACCGCCACGACGCGGGGTTTCCGGTCTGGGTCGACGCTATGCCGCTTCGAGAGATACCCGGGACCATATTGGCCATTTTCGGCAGCCGGTCCGGAGTCGGGAGATCGCGGATCGCCCGGGTGCTGTGGCACTCCGGGCGGCGGCCGGGGGCTTCGCTGCCCCCGAGGCGTATCGCGCTGATCACGGCACCAGGCTATCCCCCTCGCACCCCGTCGCGTCATGAGCCGCTTGTGTACAAAAGAACCCCCCGAACTTTGACACTCTGGACAGTGCGCCGCGCCGCCTTGGCGAACTCCCGAAACCTGGGCAGTCTGTCCGTACCGCACGGATCCAGGCCCTCGGCACGCCACCGGGGCCACCGGCCCCGAGGAGCCCGCCATGCCGCAGAAGATCCTCATCGTCACCGGCGACGCCGCCGAGTCGCTCGAAGTCCTCTACCCGTACCAACGGCTGCTGGAGGAGGGTTACGAGGTCGACATCGCGGCCCCCGAGCGCAAGACGCTGCGTTTCGTGGTCCACGACTTCGAGCCCGGCTTCGACACGTACACGGAGAAGCCCGGCTACACCTGGCCCGCCGACCTGTCCTTCTCCGAGGTCGACCCCGGGGCGTACATCGCCCTGGTGATCCCCGGCGGTCGCGCCCCCGAGTACCTCCGCAACAACGCCGAACTGCGGAAGATCGTCGGCGCGTTCTTCTCCGCGGACCGCCCGGTCGCCCAGATCTGCCACGGCCCCCTGATCACCGCCGCCACCGGCAGTCTCAGCGGCCGCAACGTCACGGCCTACCCCGCCCTGGAGCCGGACATGCAGAGCGCGGGCGCGACCTTCCAGGACACGGAGGCGGTCGTGGACGGCACCGTGGTCTCCTCCCGAGCCTGGCCGGACCACCCGGCCTGGATGCGAGAGTTCCTGAAGGTCCTCAGGTCAACCCACCCGCACACACCCTGACCCCGACGGCCCGACGCTTGAGGCGGCCTTTTCCCGCCCGCCCGGCGCCCTTCCCGCTCGCCCCGCGCCCTTCCAGCCCGTCCGGCGCCCTTCCCGCTCGTCCGGCGCCCTTTCCAGCCCGCCCGGCGCCCTTTTCAGCTCGCCCCGCGCCCTTTTCAGCTCGCCCGGTGCCTTTTCAGCTCGCCCGGTGCCTTTTCCAGCCCGCCCGGCGCCCTTCCAGCTCGCCCGGCGCCCTTCCAGCCCGTCCGGCGCTTGAGGACGCTGTTTGCAGCCCGTCCGGCGCTTGAGGACCGGGGTCCGGGGCAGCGCCCCGAAAAACCCGCACCGCCCACGCCCACGCGCACCCGGCACCCGCCCCCGCTACGCGGCAAACGTCTCCGCCAACGCCACCGCCTCCCCCAGGCTGTCCACCACCGGCACCCCCGCCCCCTCCAGGCTGCTCCGGCTGTGCGACCCCCCGGTGTACAGCACCGCCCGGGCCCCCACATGCGCCGCCGCCACCGCGTCGTCCAGCGCGTCCCCGATGACCACCGCGTTCTCCGGCGCGATTCCGCCCACCCCGGCCAGCGCCTCGAAGTGCCGCTCCATGTGGAGCGCCTTGCTCCCGCCGGACGGCCCCGTACGCCCCTCGACGCGGACGAACCTCGGCTCGATTCCGTACCCCCTCACCACCGGCACCAGCTGCTCGTGCCCGTACATGCTGAGCAGCGACTGACTGCGCCCGGCCCGCTGCCACTGGTGCAGCAGCTCCTCCACCCCGGCGGTGAGCCCACAGCCCACCCGCTGCTCCGCGTAGTACCGGTGGAAGATGCCGTCCATCCGCTCCCACTCGGCCTCGGTGGGCAGCCGGCCCAGGAACCGCTCGTAGAACCGGGGTATGGGGATCGTGTACATCTCCCGGTACTGCTCCAGCGTGATCGGCGCCAGCTCGACCTCCGCGAACGCGGCGTTCGTCGCCTGGATGACGGCGTGCGTGTCGTCCAGCAGCGTGCCGTTCCAGTCCCAGACCAGATGAGTGCGTGTCGTCCCCGAAGTCATACAGAAAAAATACCCGCCGGGTACGACAACGCCGCCCCTCAGCCGATGAGCTGCGGAATCTCCTGAACGCCGAACCAGAGCAGCTCGTGGTCCTCGGCCCCGTCCACCGTGAACTGCGCGTCGTCGTCGCCGAGGTCCGCCGCTCCCAGGACCGCGGCCGCGGCGGCCACGTCCTTCTCCGCGTCGTCGGCGTCCACGTGCACCGCCGCCGCCTTGCCCAGCGGCAGCGCGGCGGCGATCCGCACCTCGCCGAGCGATGCCGCGCTCAGCCCGTGGTCGGGGTCGGCCACGGCGGCCCCGTCCGGTACGTCGACGGCCACGACGACCCGGCGGCGCACCTCGTCCGGCTTCCCCGCGATCATCCGGAGCGAGGCGGCGGCGGCCCGATTGAGCGCCGCGTACTCCAGCTCCTCGATGTCGTCGGAGACGTACCACTCACGCAGCCCGGGGGTCACCGCGTAGGCGGTCAGGGGCCCCGGGCCGACCTCGCCCGCACCGTGCGCCGCTGCGAGACCGGAGAGGGTCAGGGGGACGTACACGCGCATGGCAGGTCGCTTTCGTAGAAGGAAACGTCCTCAGGATACGTGGGAACGTCCCCTTTCGGGTTTCGGCAACCGGGGTCGTCCGTCCACGGCCGACGCCCCGTCACCCCCACTGCCGCCCTTGTCCCGCAAGGGCCGAGCCACGGACAGGTGAAACCGCCCGCACCCGTTCGGCGGCCGAAGGCCCCTTGCGTCGCTGACGACCCCACCCGTAGAAGATCCCCAACACAAGTTACCGCCCGGTAGATGCCGGGCCCGGTCAACGGGGGCGACGATCATGAGCACGGACAGGACGAGGCCCGCAGGCCGACGCGACCAGAGTGGTCCCCGGTCAGTACCTCCGCAGCGGTCCCGCAGGCTGCAGCCCCACCGGCCGCAGCGGCCCCACCAGTGGTTCGCCGAGCGCCTGCTCGCGGTCCTCAGCGGCCAGCGCCCGGTGCACTGGATGCTCGGCCACACCATCGGCCCCGCCTACGACCAGCTCGCCGAGCTGGCCCCGACCAGCCCGCTGGGGGACACCAGGGGCAGCCGCCCCGTCCTCCGCCACTGCCGCGGGGCGCAGCCCGCCACCGGCGTGGTCGAGGCGTTCGCCAGCATCGCCGCGGGCGACCGGGTCCGGGCGATGGCCTTCCGCCTGGAACAGGGCCCCGACCAGCGCTGGCGCTGCGCCGCCGTGGAGCTGGGCGGCGAACGCCTCACCGTCGGCGCCCCGGGCCCCCGGTGACCCGGGAGACGCGGCAGGGGCCGGACACCTCGTGGTGTCCGGCCCCTGCCGGGGTACTGCCGCTGGTGCTACTTCTTGCGACGGCGACCGCCGCCGCCACCGCTCTTCTGCGCCTTGCGACGCTCGGCGCGCGTCATGCCGTCGGCGGAACCGGACCGCGTGTCACCGGTGGCGTCGTCGTTGGCGAAGTCACCCTCGACGACACCGCCCTCGCCGTCCACCGTGGGAGCGGAGAAGTGGAGCCGGTCCGGCCGCTGCGGGGCCTCCAGGCCCTTGGCGCGGATCTGCGGGGCAGCGGCGGCGCTCTCCTTCTCCAGCGAGGTGCGCTCGGCGCCGTCCTGCACCGGAACCTCCTCGACCTGCTGCTCGACCTGGACCTCCAGGTTGAACAGGTAGCCGACGGACTCCTCCTTGATGCCCTCCATCATGGCGTTGAACATGTCGAAGCCCTCGCGCTGGTACTCGACCAGCGGGTCCTTCTGCGCCATGGCCCGCAGGCCGATGCCCTCCTGGAGGTAGTCCATCTCGTAGAGGTGTTCGCGCCACTTGCGGTCGAGCACCGAGAGGACGACGCGTCGCTCCAGCTCACGCATGATGTCGGAGCCGAGGGTGTTCTCGCGCTCCTCGTACTGCTCGTGGATGTCGTTCTTGACCGACTCGGCGATGAACTCGGCGGTGACGCCCGCCAGGTCCCCGGCCGCCTCCTCCAGCTCCTCGACGGTGACCTTCACCGGGTAGAGCTGCTTGAAGGCGCCCCACAGCCGGTCGAGGTCCCACTCCTCGGCGAAGCCCTCGGCGGTCTCCTGCCGGATGTAGTCGTCGATCGTGTCATCCATGAAGTGCCGGATCTGGTCCTGGAGGTTCTCGCCCTCCAGGACGCGGCGGCGCTCACCGTAGATGACCTCACGCTGCCGGTTGAGCACCTCGTCGTACTTCAGGACGTTCTTGCGCGTCTCGAAGTTCTGCTGCTCGACCTGCGACTGTGCGGAGGCGATGGCGCGGGTGACCATCTTGTTCTCGATCGGGACGTCGTCCGGAACGTTCGCCATCGACATGACGCGCTCGACCATCTGGGCCTTGAACAGGCGCATCAGGTCGTCGCCCAGCGACAGGTAGAAGCGGGACTCGCCCGGGTCGCCCTGTCGTCCGGAACGACCGCGCAGCTGGTTGTCGATACGGCGCGACTCATGGCGCTCGGTGCCGAGCACGTAGAGCCCGCCGAGCTCCTTGACCTCCTCGAACTCCGCCTTCACGGCCTGCTCGGCCTGCTCCAGCGCGGCGGGCAGCGCGGCCGCCCACTCCTCGACGTTCTCCACCGGGTCGAGGCCGCGCTGGCGCAGCTCCGCCTCGGCGAGGTCGTCCGGGTTGCCGCCGAGCTTGATGTCGGTGCCTCGGCCGGCCATGTTCGTCGCGACGGTGACGGCGCCCTTACGGCCCGCCTGGGCGACGATCGTCGCCTCCCGGTCGTGCTGCTTGGCGTTGAGGACCTCGTGCTGGACGCCGCGCTTGGAGAGCTGCTGCGAGAGGTACTCCGACTTCTCGACCGAGGTGGTGCCGACCAGGATCGGCTGGCCCTTCTCGTGCTTCTCGGCGATGTCGTCGACGACCGCGGCGAACTTGGCGACCTCGGTGCGGTAGATCAGGTCCGACTGGTCGGCACGGACCATCGGCCGGTTCGTCGGGATCGGCACCACGCCGAGCTTGTAGATCTGGTGGAACTCGGCGGCCTCGGTCATCGCCGTACCGGTCATGCCGGAGAGCTTGTCGTAGAGGCGGAAGAAGTTCTGCAGGGTGATCGTGGCGAGGGTCTGGTTCTCGTCCTTGATGTCCACCCCTTCCTTCGCCTCGATCGCCTGGTGCATGCCCTCGTTGTAGCGGCGGCCGGCGAGGATGCGGCCGGTGTGCTCGTCGACGATCATGACTTCGCCGTCGATGACGACGTAGTCCTTGTCCTTCTTGAACAGTTCCTTGGCCTTGATGGCGTTGTTCAGGTAACCGACGAGCGGGGTGTTCACCGACTCGTAGAGGTTGTCGATGCCGAGCCAGTCCTCGACCTTGGCGACGCCGGTCTCGTGGATGGCCACGGTCCGCTTCTTCTCGTCGACCTCGTAGTCGCCGGTCTCCTCGATGCCCTTGAGCTGGTTGCCCGCCTCACCCTTGGTGAGGCGCGTGACCAGCTTGGCGAAGTCGCCGTACCACTTGGTGGCCTGGTCGGCCGGGCCGGAGATGATCAACGGCGTACGGGCCTCGTCGACGAGGATCGAGTCGACCTCGTCGACCACCGCGAAGTTGTGGCCGCGCTGGACGAGCTCGTCCTTGGACCACGCCATGTTGTCGCGGAGGTAGTCGAAGCCGAACTCGTTGTTCGTGCCGTACGTGATGTCGCAGGCGTACTGCTCGCGGCGCTGGGCCGGAGTCATGTTGGCGACGATGCAGCCGACTTCCAGGCCGAGGAACCTGTGGACCCGGCCCATCATCTCGGAGTCACGCTCGGCGAGATAGTCGTTGACCGTGATCAGGTGCACGCCCTTGCCGGAGAGCGCGTTCAGATACGTGGGCAGGGTGCCGACGAGGGTCTTGCCCTCACCGGTCTTCATCTCGGCCACATAACCGAGGTGCAGGGCGGCTCCGCCCATCATCTGTACGTCGTAGTGGCGCTGTCCGAGGACGCGCTTCGCGGCCTCACGGACCGTGGCGAACGCTTCGGGAAGCAGGTCGTCCAGGCTCTCGCCGTCCGCGTACCGTTCCTTGTACTCGTCGGTGAGCGCCCGCAGCTCGGCGTCGGAGAGGTTGACGAAGTCCTCTTCGATGGAGCTGACCTGGTCCGCGATGCGGTGCAGTTTGCGCAGGATCTTGCCTTCGCCTGCACGCATGAGCTTGTTGAAGACGGACACTGAGGCTGGTCTCCTTGCCGGTCGGGCCTGGCACTGGGTCGGGTAATGGACTCTGGCGCGGGCACGGCAGGTGGGCCCCACCGCAACGGCCATCGTAAGCGAGGACACCACCGCGTCGGGAGGGCTGCCGTCGCGTGGACCTCACCGCACCCTTATAGGACAACGGTCCAAACGCACGGAAGGTGCCGGGAAGCCCCAAAAGTGCTCGCATCGAGGGGGCCGGCTCACGAGAATCGGTCCATGGAGCCGATCACTCTCACCACCGAGCGACTGCTGCTGCGGCCCTTCGGCCCGCAGGACACCCATCCGGTGCACGCCGCCTGCCAGGACCCGGACATCCAGCGCTGGACGGTGGTCCCTTCCCCGTACCGCCTCACCGACGCGGAGCTGTTCACCACGAAGCTCTGCCCGGCGGGCTGGCAGGACGACTCCGCCTACGGCTTCGCCCTGGTCCTGCGGGAGACCGGGGCGCTCGTCGGTGCGCTCGGCATCGACCGCCGCAGTCTGCCGGGGACGTACGAGGTCGGCTACTGGTCCACCAAGGAGCACCGCCGCCGCGGATACGTCACCGAGGCCGTGCTCGGCTCCGCCCGCTGGGCCTTCTCCTCCCTCGGGGCGGACCGGCTGGAGTGGCGGGCCGAGATCGGCAACGTGGCCTCCCGGGCCGTCGTCCTGCGGGCGGGATTCCGGCTGGAGGGCGACCAGCGGTCCGGGCTGCTCAACAAGGGGGTGCGGCGCGACGCCTGGACGGCGGCCCTGCTCCCGTCCGACCTGGGGCTCGCGGGCTCCCACCCGTACGTCCCCGAACGGCATGCCCCGCGGCCCGGTGGATCCCCGCGTCCCGGACGGTGACCACGGGATCCGCGGAGGGCAACCGGACCGGACTGTCAGTGGCGCCGTCTAGGGTTCGACGTATGACGCCTGTGCCTCCTCCCGCAGTCGAACTCTCCGCCGACCAGGCCCGCCGCATAGCGCTGCGCGCCCAGGGCTTTCTGGGGGCTCCGGACCGCCGGGCAGGGGTGCCGGGAGTGCTGCGGCACCTCGGCGCGGTCCAGCTGGACACGATCTCGGTGCTGGCCCGCTCGCACGAACTGATCCCCTACGCCCGGCTGGGCCCGGTGAGCCGCCGGACGGTGGAGGACGCCTACTGGTCCGGCGGCCGGACCTTCGAGTACTGGTCGCACGCGGCGTGCATCCTGCCGGTCGAGGAGTGGCCGCACTTCGCGTTCCGCCGCCGCGCCTACCGCTCCCGCCCGCACTGGGGCCACGATCTGCCGGACGGCTCCTACGACACCGTGATCAAGCAGCTGCGCGACGAGGGCCCGCTGACGGCGACCGAGCTGGGCGGCGCGAAGAACGGCGGCGAGTGGTGGGACTGGTCGGCGTCCAAGGTCGCCGTCGAACGGGCCCTGATGTACGGCGAGGTGGTGTGCACCGAGCGGCGCGGCTGGAAGCGGGTCTACGACCTGGCCGAGCGGGCCATTCCGGACGCGCTGCTCCACGACGACCTGAGCGACGCCGAGTGCCGGCGGCGGCTGGTGGCGCTGGCGGGCAAGTCCCTGGGCGTCGGCACCCGCGGCGACATCGCCGACTACCACCGGCTGAGGGGCGAGGAGTTCGACGCCGTGGTGGCCGGCTCGGGGCTGGTCCCGGTGGTGGTGGAGGGCTGGGCGAAGCCGGCCTGGGCGGACCCGCAGGCGCTGGCCAAGGAGGCCCGCGGACGCCACCGTACGACGCTGTTGTCGCCGTTCGACTCCCTGATCTGGGAGCGGGCGCGCACGGAGCGGATCTTCGGCTTCACGCATCGGCTGGAGGCCTACGTGCCCAAGCAGAAGCGGATCCACGGCTACTTCGCCATGCCGTTGCTGGCGGGCGGGAAGCTCCAGGGCCGGGTCGACCCGGCGCGCGAGGGCACCACGCTGATCGCCCGGCAGGCGTCGCTGGCCGGCCCGAAAGCGGTGGCCCCGATGGCCGAGGCCCTGGTGGAGGCGGCGGCCTGGGTGGGCTGCACGGACATCCGGGTGGACCGGGTGGACGCCCCGGAGCTGCGCGAGCCGCTCAGGACGGAGATCGGCCACGCACTCCAGCGCGCCTACCGCTGACCGGCCCCCGCGGACCGAAGACCGGGACGGGAGCCGGAGCCGTCCGCTACCGGATCTCCAGGATCTTCTCGCGCATGGCGTAGACCACGGCTTCCATCCGGGAGTGCAGCTGCAGTTTCTCCAGGATATTGCGGACGTGGTTCTTCACCGTGTTCTCGGAAATGAACAACTCCTTGGCGATATCCCGGTTGTTCATGCCGGTCGCCACGAGTTTCAGCACTTCCAGCTCGCGTTCGGTGAGCCGGGGCGCCGGAACGAGCCGCCGCTCGTCGGTGCGCTGGATCATCGATTTGAACTCGGTGAGCAGCTTCGAAGCCATGGAGGGGCTGATCTGGGACTGCCCGTCGGCGACCGCGCGAATGGCCGTGGCGACCTCGTCGGTGGAGATCTCCTTGAGGAGGTAGCCGGTCGCGCCCGCCTTGATCGCCTCGTAGAGGTCGGCCTCCTCGTCACTGATCGTCAACATGATGATCTTCGCGCTGGGGGCCACTTCCTTGATGGCCGTACAGGCCTCGATGCCGCCGCGCTTGGGCATCCGGACATCCATCAGAACGATGTCGGGCAGCAGGTCGGCGGCCTTGTCGACCGCCTCGGAGCCGTCCCCGGCCTCGCCGACGACCTGGATGTCCTCCTCCTGGGCGAGGACGATCTCCAGGCCCCTGCGGAAGAGCGCGTGGTCATCGACCACGAGGACCCTGATGGGCTCCTTGCGTGAAGCGCCGTCCGCCCCGCTGCCGGTGTACGCACCGGTGTCGTCGCCGGAGTCATTCGCATCGCGCACGGGCCCGAAGGTGTCCGCCATCGTTCCTCCCCCTGAAGGCCACGGCCTGAAGTGTCGGTCGTTCGCCAACGGCACTTCACAGAACACCGATTGGCTCGGGCCGCCATGATTCCATGCCCGGCCACCGGCACGGTGGTCCTGCGCCCGTGCGAGGGTGCCCCCGGTGGCGCGAAAACGCCCCGGGGGCACCCCGACGCTGTGGCTCAGCCGCCGAGCGCACCGCCCGCGCCGCCTGCTTCGTCCGCGGCGAGCGGGTCGGTCCTCAGGTGGATGACGCCGTAGTCGTAGGCGTGCCGTCGGTAGACGACACTGGGCTCCTTCGTCTCGGAGTCGACGAACAAGTAGAAGTCGTGGCCGACCAGTTCCATCTCGTAGAGCGCCTGGTCGAGCGACATCGGTGCGGCGGTGTGGGTCTTCTCGCGCATCACGAGCGGCCCTTCGCCCTGCACTTCGAGCGAGCCGATCTTCGTGGTGGGGACGGGCTCCGACGGCTGGTCGCCGACCAGTTCACCGTCCTCGTCGAACGAAGCGACGCCGGGGACCACGTCCCCGACCTCGGCAGCCGACAGACGGCCGTTGCCTCGGCGGCTGTAGCGCTTGTCGTGCTGCTTGCGCAGCCGGGCCTCCAGCTTTCCGGTGGCCAGGTCGAGCGCTGCGTAAGGGTCGCCTGCCGCCGCCTCCGCCCGGATGACCGGCCCCCGGGAGCGGAGCGTGATCTCCACCCGGTCGGAACGGTCGGCCTGACGGGGATTCGGCTCCTTGGACACCTCGACGTCGAGGCTGATCACCTTGCCGTCGAACTTCTGGATCTTGTCCAGCTTCAGCTTCTCGGCCACGTGCTTGCGAAACCGCTCGGGCACCTCGGTCTTGCGGCCCTTGACGACGATGTCCACGCAGAACTCCGTTCCCGGATCGCTCCGCTCAGCGGCGGAGCATCTCCCTTTTGCACCAGGCCCCGGAGATCACCAGGGCCTCGGACTCGGTGGCTTTCGCCTCCTCCTCCCCCGTCGGAAGGGTCGCAACCCCACCGACTCGCGTGCTTCTCCTACCGGTGAGTTACCTGCCCGAAACCTGGTGGTGCATTCATCGAGGTCCGGCATTCACCGTTCCTCACAACCGAACATAGCCTGCGCACC
Source organism: Streptomyces sp. CNB091 (assembly GCF_000377965.1). Taxonomy (NCBI): domain Bacteria; kingdom Bacillati; phylum Actinomycetota; class Actinomycetes; order Kitasatosporales; family Streptomycetaceae; genus Streptomyces; species Streptomyces sp. CNB091. The sequence continues at coordinate 12,709 of NZ_KB898998.1, read as the reverse complement.
AGGGTCTCGGCACCCGCTACTGGCACGTACCTCCGTTCAGGGGGTATTGCCCTCTCATTACCTGCAACGATGCGGGTTCTCGGTCAGTTCCGGTTTATTTCGAAGGCGGAGGGAGAGGCTGCGACGACCGCCGCCCGGCACCCTCCGTGCACGGAGGGCTCCCGACCGGCGCCGCGCGCCTCGCCGACGGCCCGCGCCGCCTCCGCCAGCGTCGAACCCGTCGTCAACAGATCGTCGACCAGGATCACCCGGCCGTGCCGGAGAGGGCCCTGCCCGAGGAGTCCGTGCCGGAGGAGCCGCGCTCCCCCTGCCGTGAGCTCCAGCGCGCCCGCCAGATTCGCCCGCCGCTGCCGCGCCCCGAGACCGGCCTGGTCGGCGACCACGCGCCGCTGCCGCAGCAGCGGAAGCACCTCGGCCGGCAGTCCCTCGCGCCGCAGGTCCCGCGCGGCCGTGGCGGCGATCCTGCGCACCGGGTCATGGCCACGCGCCGCGGTCGAGGAGCGCGCGGAGGGCACCGGGACCAGCAGCAGAGGGCCCGCACCGCCCGGCCGCCCCGCCCAGGCCCGTACACAACCCGCCAGGGCCCGGCCGAGCGCCCCGGCCAACCCCAGCGCACCCCGCTCCTTGTGGGCCAGCAGAACCGCGCGTACGGCGTTCTCGTACGGCGCGGCCGCGTACACCGGCGGAAGCCCCGGAGGCCGCGGCGAGGGCCGGACCGGGCGGGCGGGCGCACCGTGCAACGCCGCCCCGCAGGCGGTGCACAGCTCGGTGCGCGGCCTGCCGCAGCCGGCGCAGGCCACCGGCAGAAGCAGACCGGACAGTTCCTGCCACGCGTTCCGCATGGCCCCACTGTGCCGGGGCCGCCGGGACCGGGCCACCCCTGTGGAAAACCCGGGCGCCCGGCGGATCCCGGCCCGCTGCCGGATCAGCCGGGGTAGACCAACGACGTGCCCTGTTGGAGAACCGTCTGCCAGTTGTCCCCGGGCGAGAGCTTCACTATGCCGTCGCCGACGGTCTCCGCCATCAGCGGAAGCAGTTCGTCGTCCGCCGCGGCGACCGACTGGACCTGGTTCACCCCGGGCAACGACCCCGAGGCCGACGTGGAGCCGTCCGCCTGCACGTAACGCACCTGCTGGACACCGCCCTCCTCCTTGCCGACGACCACCAGCCGACTGCGCCCGGACCAGGAGATGGCCGTCACGTCCATGAGCTGCGGTGCGGCCTGCCGCAGGTCCTCGACCGAGATCTCGGGCGCCACGGAGGAGCCCCGGCGCTCGACCCGGCCGATGTTCAGCGTCGTACGGCCGTCCTTCCTCAGCAGCAGCGCGATCCGCACCCCGTCCGCGGACATCCGCAGCTCCTCGATGCGGGCGCCGTCGAGACCCGGCACCCGGACCTCCTGCGGATCGCCCGCGCCCCCGGTCAGCCGCAGCAGCCTGGGACCGGCCGGATCGCGGTCGGCGACCCACAGGTCGCCGCGGCCGTCCCAGCTCGGCGACGACAGCCGGTCGGCGGCCTTCTTCGCCTTGCTGCTGACGAGGGGGTCGGTCAGTTCACTGCTCTCCGTCTCCAGGGAGGACACGTAGAGGTCCTGCCCGTGGGAGGAGACCGCGGCGGCCCGCCGTTCGTCCCGGGCCACCCCGACGGCGCTCATCGGCACGACGCCCGCGCCGAGCGGGCCGGTCACGGGCTCGGGCGTTCCGGTGCCGTCGGTGGCGCCGGGGATCCGCTCCACCTGGCCCTTGTCGTTGATGAAGTACTGGCTGTCGGCCTCGTCGGAGCCGTTGTCGGCGGAGAAATCCGGCGCGTCGTCGGCGTCCAGTCCGCAGAGCTGGGCGCCCTCGCCGCCCTCCAGCTCCACCCGCTCGACCCGTGCCGGGGTCAGGTCCCCCAGCGTGAACAGCACCTGCGCGGCCATCATCCGGCAGGCGCTGGGGCTCGCCTTGTCGGCCTTGTGGTTGAGCGGCACCTTCAGGACGTTCTGATCGTCCGACGGCAGCGCGATGATGCCCTTGCGCAGGGCAGTGCCCGTCGGGAACCGGGAGTCGACCACGGGCCGAAGCCAGTTCGTCGGACCGGCGAGCAGCGTCCTGACGGCCTGCGTGGCGGTGTCCATGCGCGTGACCGGATCCGCACGGTTGCGTACGTAGACGGGGTCAGCGACGAGTGTCGACCGGCCGCTCGTACGCCCGGTGGCGAAGAAGTACTTGTTCACGGAGCGGTAGAGGCGCTTGAAGTCGGACTGCCCGAGGACCAGGCCGTCCGGCACGGTGTCGATGCGCCACTCCTGCTTCCCGTCCGGCCCCTTCTCCCGCACCAGGTGCAGGGTCTGGGCGTAGTCGCTGGGCGCGAGGGGACGGTAGGAACTCTGGGCGTCGACCGCCGCCACCTTCTCGCCGGTCAGCGTGTAGGTCGTCGCCTTGTCCCGGGTGGCCCGGTCGGCCTCGTCGTGGAGCAGCGGGCCACTGCGGTTGGGGGCCTGGGCGAGCACCGTGATGCCCCCGCCCGGCTGCCAGGTGCGCCGGGCGTCGGCGCTCAGGTACTTCCGGGTGGTCGCGAACGCGGGATCGTCACTGGTCATCGACTCCAGGAAGCCGTCGACGATCTCGCTGGGCGCCGCGCCTTCCCGGGGTGCCACCGCGTACACCTGCACCTGGGAGTCCCCGGGCTGTGAGGCGTCGACCGCCTTGACGTCCCCGGTCACCGGCATCGAGCCGCACCCGGCCAGCACGACGACGCCGCAGCCCAGCAGCGCGACCATCCGCACCGCCCGCCCTCGGCCGCCCGGACCGCGGTCAGTACCCACGAGTGGTGTCCTCCTGGTCGGAATCGAGTACGCCGTTGCCCGAACGCCCACCGGGGCGCTCCTGGGCCGGGCGCGCCACGACACGTGCCCCGTTGCCGGGCAGCGCGGCGGGGTGCACCGACGAGGGGGCGCCGTTGCGGACGACGGGGTCGCGACCGGGCACGGGCAGCGGCGAACGCTCGCCGGCCCCGGGCTGGGGCGGCACGGACATCAGCCGGTGGTCGTCCGACGCGCCCGCTCCGGCCTCGTCGCGTTCCCGGTTGCCACGGTTGCGCCGCGAGTCCTCGGGCTCCAGCGGTATCGGCGAACCGCGCAGGGGCTCGTCCGCCGTACGCGGCAGGGTCAGCCTGAACTGGGAGCCGCCGCCCGGCTCACCCCAGGCCTGCAGCCAGCCGCCGTGCAGCCGGGCGTCCTCCACGGCGATCGACAGACCGAGACCCGTCCCGCCGGTCGTCCGGGCCCGCGCCGGGTCCGCACGCCAGAACCGGTTGAAGACCCGGGTCGCCTCGCCGGGCTTGAGCCCGACCCCGTAGTCCCGGACGGCCACGGCGACCGCGCCCTGCGCCACGCCCATCCGCACCACGACGTCCCGGCCCTCACCATGCTCGACGGCGTTGACCACGAGGTTGCGCAGGACGCGTTCGACACGGCGTGCGTCGGCCTCGGCTATCACCGGCTGGTCGTCGCCGACGACCAGGATCCGGGTGCCCTTGCGCTCGGCGAGCGGTTCGGCGCCACCGATCACCCGGTGCACCACGGTCCGCAGGTCTATGGGCTCGGCCTCCAGGGCCGCGGCGCCCGCGTCGAACCGGCTGATCTCCAGCAGATCGGCGAGCAGCGACTCGAACCGGTCGAGCTGGTCGCCGAGCAGCTCGGCGGAGCGCGCGGTGACGGGGTCGAAGTCGGCACGCGCCTCGTGGATGACGTCGGCGGCCATCCTGACGGTCGTGAGGGGGGTCCGCAGCTCGTGCGATACGTCGGAGACGAAGCGCCGCTGCATCCGGGAGAGCTCCTCCAGCTGCTGGATCTTCAGCTGGAGGTTCTGGGCCATCTTGTTGAAGGCCTCGCCGAGCCGGGCGATGTCGTCCTCACCGGTGACCTTCATCCGTTCCTGGAGCTTGCCGGCGGAGAGTCGCTCGGCGATGCCGGCGGCCATCCGCACCGGCGTGACGACCTGCCGCACCACGAACCAGGCGATGGCCCCGAGCAGCACGACGACGAAGAGTCCGGCGGTCGCCAGGGTCGTCTTGACCAGTGTCAGGGACTTCTCCTCCTGCGTGAGCGGGAAGAGGTAGTACAGCTCGTAGGGCTGCTGGTCGATGTCGTAGAGCCGCTTGCCGACGACGAGGCCGGGCTGCGCCTCACTGCCGTAGGAGTACCGGATCCGGGAGTACGTCTGGAACGCGCCCTGCCCCTCGCTCACCCTCTGCCGCAGGCGCTCAGGGACGCTGGACGCCTCGACGCTGCCGGAACCGCGCGCGGCACGGCTGCTCGCGCCCTCCGCCACCGAGTCGACGCTGAGCGCCACCACGTTGAAGGCGTTCTTGCCACCGCTGGCGAGTTGGTCGACGAGCTCGGTGCGCCAGGAGGTGCTGCCGGTCATGCCGTCGGTGCGCTCGCTCCCCTGACCGTCGGGGGCGAGGGGGACGTTGGCCTTTTCCTGGGCCGCGGCGAAGCCGCCGACGGCCTGGGTCTGGGCGGCCTTGCCCTTGGCGTCGAGCAGGCCGTTGCGCACCTGGCCGATGACGACGAAGCCGAGCAGCAGCACGACGCCGATCGACATCAGCAGGGTGCCCGCGACGACGCGAAGCTGCAGATTGCGCCGCCACAACCGGACGGCGGGCAGCAACGGGCGGCGTACCCACCGCATCAGCAACCGCGGTACGGGCCCGCCGGGCGTCCGGTCCTCGAACAGCCGGCCGCCCTGCAGAAAACGGCTCATACGTGACGCCTTCCGTCCCGGGCCGGCAGCCCGCTCCGTACGGACTCCCGGCTCGCCGGGCCCCGGAGCGACGCTGCCTCGGGGCACCTCAGCTCGGTCCGGCCTTGTAGCCGACGCCTCGGACCGTCACGACGATCTCCGGCCGTTCCGGGTCCTTCTCGACCTTGGAACGCAGACGCTGGACATGCACATTCACCAGGCGGGTGTCGGCCGCGTGGCGGTAACCCCACACCTGTTCCAGCAGGACCTCACGGGTGAAGACCTGCCACGGCTTGCGGGCGAGCGCGACCAGCAGGTCGAACTCCAGCGGGGTCAGGGCGATGGACTGCCCCTCCCGCTTCACGGAGTGGCCTGCCACATCGATGACCAGGTCACCGATGGTCAGCTGTTCGGGCGCGGGCTCTTCGGACCGCCGCAGACGTGCCCTGATCCGGGCAACCAACTCCTTAGGTTTGAACGGCTTGACGATGTAGTCGTCGGCCCCTGATTCCAGGCCCACCACCACATCGACGGTGTCGCTCTTGGCAGTGAGCATGACGATCGGCACACCGGACTCGGCCCTGATCAGCCTGCACACCTCGATGCCGTCCCTTCCGGGCAGCATGAGGTCGAGCAGCACCAGGTCCGGCTTGGCCTCACGAAATGCAGCCAGTGCCCTGTCGCCGTCCGCTACGAACGACGGCTCGAAACCTTCTCCACGCAGCACAATCCCGAGCATCTCGGCCAGTGCGGTGTCGTCGTCGACGACAAGGACGCGTCCCTTCATAATCGACATCATCCCATTAGCTAATCGTTACCTGCGATGACCTGGCACACAGCTCTGCCAGTCCGGCCCCCGTGACCGGCGAAACAGCGCCCTCCTCGGTGACGATCGCCGTGATCAGTTCCGGGGGTGTGACGTCGAAGGCCGGGTTGTACGCCGGGGCCCCGAGGGGTGCGACGACCATCCCTCCTCCACCGTCGGCCGATACACCCCGCCACGATGTGAGCTCCGTCACTTCTCGCCCGGGGCGCTGCTCGACGATGATCGATGTGCCGTCCGGGGTCTCCAGATCCACGGTCGTCGTCGGTGCCACCACGATGAAGGGCACGTGGTGATACTTCGCGAGCACGGCCAGCGGATAGCTCCCCACCTTGTTCGCCACCGAACCGTCGGCGGCGATGCGGTCCGCCCCTATGAGCACCGCGTCGACCTCCCCGGCCGCGAACAGGGAGCCCGCCGCATTGTCCGTGAGCAGGCTGTACGCCAGACCGTTGCGCTCAGCCTCGTACGCGGTCAGCCGGGCCCCCTGGAGCAGCGGCCGTGTCTCGTCCACCCACAGCCGTCGCAACCGGCCCTTCCGGTGCACCCGCAACGCCACGGCCAGCGCCGTCCCCTCGCCCCCGGAGACCAGCGCCCCGGTATTGCAGTGGGTCAGCAGCCGATACCCGCCGCCCTGGATCAGCTCCTCCAGCAACGCCTCGCCGTACTCCGCCATACGCCTGCTGGCCTGGGCGTCCTCCCGGTGCAGGGCCCGCGCCGCGGCCAGCGCCGCCGCGGCGGCCGCCTCGTCGCCCGCCCCCTTGCCCACGGCTTCCCCGTAGGCGGCCGCCACCCGCCGCACCCCGTAGCCGAGGTTCACCGCGGTGGGCCGCGCCCGCTCCAGCAGACCGGCCGCCTCCGCCACGTCATAGCCCCGCGCCGCCGCGAGCGCCACCCCATATCCCCCGGCGATCCCGAGCAGCGGGGCCCCTCGCACCGCCAGAGTCTGGATCGCCCGCACCAGCGCGGGCACATCCGTGCACACCAGCTCGACCTCCTCGGCGGGCAGCCGCGTCTGGTCGAGAAGCACCAGCACGGGACCCTCCGGGAGCTCGTCCCAGCGGAGTACGGAAAGCGCGGGAGGCTCGAAGCCCACTGTCGATTGCGCGTCCTGATCAGCCATCCGTCCAGTCTGCCCGCTGAGCGTCCCGTATCTGAAGGCACCATGGAGACAGAGCGGCTGGTCCACCCCGGACCCACGCGTGGCACGATGGCTGCCAACCTGCCGCCCCGATGAGCGGTCAGGACGGTGAAGGAGCGAGAATGAACGACTCTCCGGGCTGGGCGTCGCCCGGATCTGCCCCCTCCGACGGCAAGGAGACGGCGATTCCCCGCCCCTCCGACCCTCAGGACGGAAGCGGCCCGACGGGACAGTGGTCCCCCGAGCAGCCGCCCCCCGGGCAGTGGTCTCCACCGAGCAACCCCGACAGCCGCCCCGGAGCCCGGCCACCCGCCCCCGGCTGGGGCGGTGGCCCGCAGCGCCAGGGCTGGGCAGGACCGCCGCCGGCCGCGAAGCCCGGCGTCATCCCGCTGCGCCCCCTGAGCCTCGGCGAAATCCTCGACGGCTCCGTCTCCGCCCTGCGCGCCCACTGGCGTACCGCACTCGGTTTCAGCCTCGCGGTCTCGGTCGTCACCCAGATCGCCGTCATCCTCATGCAGCGCTATCTGCTGCCGAAACCGACCTCCGTCGACCCGAACGCCACCGGCGCCGAGGCCCTCCGCCAGGCCACCGACTCCGCCAGGTCGACACTGATCTCCCTGGCCCCGGCCTCCCTCGTCACGATGATCGCCACGCTCTTCACCGCGTCGATCATCACGGTGGTCATCAGCCGCTCGGTCCTGGGCCGTCCCACCACGCTCTCCGACACCTGGGCAGAGGCCCGCCCCCGGGTCCTCCCGCTGCTCGGGCTGACCTTGCTGGTGGCCCTGATCATGGCCGCGATCATGACCGTGGGCATCGGCCCCGGCCTGCTGCTGGGCTCCGAGGCGGGAGCGGCACTCGCCTTCCTCGGCTTCGCCGCCGCCTGCGTCGTGCTGCTCTGGCTGAACGTCAGCTTCGCACTCGCCGCCCCCGCCCTGATGCTGGAACGACAGAGCGTCGTCGCCGCGCTGCGCAGGTCGGCGAAGCTGGTCCGCGGCGCCTGGTGGCGTACCTTCGGGATCCTCGCCCTGACCTGGCTGCTGACCTTCCTGCTGACGTTCCTCGTCTCCATCCCGTTCGGCGTCATCGCGGTGATCGCCGACGGAACCGACGTCAACGAATTCTTCAGCGGCACCGCCCCTTCCCTCGGCTGGCCGTTCCTGATCGTCACCGGCATCGGCGAAGTGATCGTCTCGACACTGATCTACCCCTTCGTCGCCGGTGTGATGGCCCTCCTCTACGTGGACCAGCGCATCCGCCGCGAAGCACTGGACCTCGACCTCGCACGAGCCGCGGGTCTGCCCGGCTACGGCGCCGACACCCCCAGGAGCTGATGCGATGTCGGGGGCGGGGGGCATCACCACAGCACGGCGGGACACGGCAGCGGGCGACATACCCGTGGACACTCCCCGTCTCCCCGCACGGGAGGCGGCGGAGAGCGAGCTGTCCAAGCCGATGTACCACGAGAACGACCCGAACTTCCTCCAGCGCGCCCTGAACCAGTTCTGGGACTGGGTCGCCGGGGTGTTCGACGCCGCCGCGGGCGCCGCCCCCGGCGGCCCGGCCGGACTCGTGGTCCTGGTCGTCCTCGTCATCGGCCTTGCCGCCGCCCTCTGGTGGCGGCTCGGCACCCCGCAACGCTCCTCCCGGAGCCCGGACGCCCTCTTCGACAACGACGGCCCCCGCAGCGCGGCCCAGCACCGCGCCACCGCCGAGACACACGCCACGGCTCTGCGCTGGACCGAGGCCCTCCAGGAACGCATGCGTGCCATCGTCCGGTCCCTTGAGGAACGTGCCCTGCTCGACCCACGCCCCAGCCGCACAGCGGACGAAGCCGCAGCCGAAGCCGGCCGGGCCCTGCCCGAGCACAGGGCCCGGCTACGCGCCGCCGCCCGGGCCTTCGACGACGTGACGTACGGGGGCCGCACCGCGGACCAGCCGACATACCTGTCCCTGCGCACCCTCGACCTCGAACTCGACGAGGCAAAGCCGCTGCTGCCCGGGGCCTCCCGAGGAGCCGCCGGATGACCACGGCGAGCACCGCTTCCCCCACCTCGACAGCGCCCACCCCCGGCCAGGTCTGGACCCGTGCCCGAGGCGTCCTGGCCGTCGTCCTCATCCTCGTCGTCGCCGGCATCACGTTCGCCGTCGTACGTTCCGGAACGAACCACGGACAGCTCGACCCCCGCTCGACGGACCCCAAGGGAAGCCGCGCCGTGGCCGAACTCCTCAAGGCTCGCGGCGTCACCGTCACCGTCGCCACCACTCTCGACGAAGTCACCGCCGCGACCGGCCCCGACACCACACTCCTCGTCGCCGGCCCCAATCTCCTGACCCGGTCGCAGCAGCTCCGACTGGACGCGGCGGCCTCCGCCTCCGCAGGGCGCACCCTGCTGATCGCCCCGGGACCGGGAGCCACGCCTCGACTCGCCCCCGGCGTCCACGCCGCGCCGCACCAGGCCGTCAGTGCTCTCGCCCCGTCGTGCGAGCTCCCCGCCGCCCAGCTGGCCGGCACAGCGGACATGGGCGGCACCCGGTACACGACACAGGACGCCGGCGCCGTCACCTGCTACCCGGCCGCAGGCCTCCCCAGTCTGGTCGTCCTCCCGACCGGAGAAGGCGGCGACACCGTCATCCTCGGCTCCCCCGACCTCCTCCACAACGAGCGTCTCGGCAAGCAGGGCAACGCCTCGCTCGCCCTGCAACTCCTCGGCTCCCGCCCTCATCTCGTCTGGTACCTCCCCTCTCTCACAGATCCATCCGCGACAACCCGCGACGGCTCCCCCGGCGACGGAAACGGAGCCCCCTCAGAAGACGGCGCGAGGGACGACGCGTCCGACGAGAGCGGCTTCCTCGACCTCATCCCCTCCGGCTGGCTGTGGGGAACGCTCCAACTCGCCCTTGCAGCAGGCCTTGCCGCCGTCTGGCGGGCCCGCCGACTCGGTCCCCTGGTGAAGGAACGGCTACCAGTGGCCATCCGCGCATCCGAATCGGCCGAAGGCCGCTCGCTCCTCTACCGCAAGGCCAACGCCCGCGACCGTGCCGCCGACGCACTCCGAGCCGCCACCCGCACACGTATCGCCCCCCTCGCCGGAGTGCCCGCCCGTGATGCGCACACCCCTGATGCCCTTCTCGCCGCCGTGTCCGCCCGCATCACCACCCCGGACCACGACCTCCGCACCCTCCTCTTCGGTACGGCTCCCTCCACCGATGCCGCCCTGGTCCTCCTCGCTGATCAACTCGACGCCCTCGAAAGAGAGGTACGCACTTCATGAGCGCCCCGACCCCCGAGCCGGCCGAGCCCACGGTGCCCGCAGCGGCCCCCGTGAGGCCCGCGGAACCGGAGCCGTCCGACAGCGCCCGCGCGTCCTTGGAGGCCCTGCGCTCCGAGATCGCCAAGGCCGTCGTCGGCCAGGACCCCGCCGTCACCGGACTCGTCGTCGCGCTGCTCTGCCGGGGACACGTACTCCTCGAAGGCGTACCCGGCGTGGCCAAGACGCTGCTGGTCCGTGCACTTGCCGCATCACTCGAACTCGACACCAAGCGCGTCCAGTTCACCCCCGACCTCATGCCCAGCGACGTCACGGGTTCACTGGTCTACGACGCGCGCACAGCCGAGTTCTCGTTCCAGCCCGGCCCCGTCTTCACCAACCTGCTGATCGCCGACGAGATCAACCGCACTCCTCCCAAGACCCAGTCCTCCCTCCTCGAAGCGATGGAGGAAAGGCAGGTCACCGTGGACGGGACGCCACGGCCACTGCCTGACCCCTTCCTCGTCGCCGCGACCCAGAACCCCGTCGAGTACGAAGGCACCTATCCCCTCCCCGAAGCCCAACTCGACCGCTTCCTGCTCAAACTGACGGTTCCGCTCCCTTCACGGCAGGACGAGATAGACGTCCTCACCCGTCACGCCGACGGCTTCAACCCACGCGACCTCCAGGCCGCAGGGATACGGCCCGTCGCCGGGCCCGCCGATCTGGAAGCAGCACGCGAAGCCGTCGCGAAGACGACCGTCTCCCCCGAGATCGCCGGCTATGTCGTGGATATCTGCCGTGCCACGCGCGATTCCCCCTCGCTCTCCCTCGGCGTCTCCCCCCGAGGCACCACCGCACTGCTGTCGACCGCCCGTGCCTGGGCCTGGCTGACCGGCCGGGACTATGTCACCCCGGACGATGTGAAGGCCCTGGCGCTCCCCACGCTCCGTCATCGCATCCACCTGCGGCCCGAGGCGGAAATGGAAGGAGTCACCCCCGACTCCGTCATCGCCTCAGTGCTCGCCCACGTCCCCGTACCCCGATGAGGCGGTGACCATGGCCCTCACCGGACGTACCGCGTTGCTGGCCGCCCTGGGATCACTCCCCGTAGGCATCCTCGCTCCCAGCTGGACCGGGATGCTTGCGGTCAACGCTCCGCTCTCACTGGCAATTCTGTGCGACTATGCGCTGGCCGCGCCAGTGCGCACGCTCCGATTCACTCGATCCGGCGACACATCTGCTCGACTCGGTGACGTGGCCGAAGTGCAACTGACGGTGACCAACACCTCGCGTCGGCGTCTGCGCGCCCAGCTGCGGGACGCCTGGCCCCCCAGCAGCTGGACCTCGGGCTCCGAACGTCGCGCTTCCCGCCACACATTGGCGATTCCCGCCGGGGAACGGCGACGTCTGGTCACTGTTCTGCGCCCGAGCCGGCGCGGCGACCGGCAGGCCGACCGCATCACCATCCGCTCGTACGGCCCGCTGGGCCTTGCCGCACGCCAAGGACAGCACCGGGCACCGTGGACCGTACGAGTCCTGCCACCGTTCACCAGCCGCAAACATCTGCCTTCCCGGCTCGCCCGGCTGCGGGAACTCGACGGCCGCACCAGCGTTCTGACACGCGGTGAAGGCACGGAGTTCGACAGTCTGCGGGCCTACGTGCCCGGGGACGACACCCGCTCCATCGACTGGCGGGCCACCGCACGCCAGTCCGCCGTAGCGGTCCGGACATGGCGTCCCGAGCGTGACCGGCACATCCTGATCGTCCTCGACACCGGTCGCACGTCAGCGGGCCGGGTAGGTGACGTCCCCCGCCTGGACGCCTCGATGGACGCCACACTCCTTCTCACCGCGCTCGCCACCCGGGCGGGCGACCGCGTAAGCCTCCTCGCCTACGACCGCCAGGTCCGAGCCCGGGTCCAAGGCCGGACGGCCACGGGCAATGTGCTGGCCACCGTCATCAACACCCTGGCCACGCTGGAACCCGAGCTCATCGAGACGGACGCCCGAGGCCTGAGCAACGCCGCCCTCACCGACGCCCCTCGCGGTTCGCTGATCGTTCTTCTCACGACGTTGGAGGCCGCCCCCATCGAGGAGGGGCTTCTCCCGGTGCTGCCTCAACTCACCCAGCGCCACACCGTTCTGCTGGCCGCGGTCTCCGACCCTCGGATTGAAGGAATGGCCCATGCGCGGGGGACCGTGGACTCCGTGTACGACGCGGCAGCCGCCGCGCAGGCCCAGGCCGACCGCGGCCGCACGGCCGACAGGCTCCGCCGCCACGGCGTTGTCGTCGTGGACGCCACTCCGGAGAATCTGGCTCCCACGCTTGCCGATACGTACTTGGCCCTGAAGGCCGCAGGGCGTCTCTGACAGAGAGCCCAGCGTCCTGCCCTGCCGGCTCTGCGGTCGAGGAGTACCCGGGGAACTGCTTGCTCCAGCCCGCGTTCCCCTGATTCTCCTCGGCGCCGGTGCCGGTCGGTTCTGGAACGCAGAAAAGCCCCGCACCAAAAGGTGCGGGGCTTTCCCGGAAAAATTGTTCGGCGGCGTCCTACTCTCCCACAGGGTCCCCCCTGCAGTACCATCGGCGCTGAAAGGCTTAGCTTCCGGGTTCGGAATGTAACCGGGCGTTTCCCTAACGCAATGACCACCGAAACACTATGAAATTAACCAACACCGGATGAAAACACGGCCGTTCGTTATTTCAGAACTAACACAGTGGACGCGAGCAACTGAGGACAAGCCCTCGGCCTATTAGTACCAGTCA
>NZ_KB898997.1:0-344088 GCF_000377965.1 Streptomyces sp. CNB091 | reverse complement strand
CTTCAAAGGGTCATATCCACATCAGGAGTGACGCGATGGTGAGTGCTGCTTCGTAGGATTCGCGGGTTTTGTCGTAGCGGGTGGCTATGGCCCGGTACTGCTTTAACGCGTTGAAGCAGCGCTCGACGACGTTGCGCTGTTTGTAGCGCTCCTTGTCGAAAGCGGGCGGTCTGCCGCCGTTGCTGCCACGACGGCGGCGGTTTGCCTGCTGGTCCGAGCGCTCCGGGATGGTGTGCGGGATACCGCGTTTCCGCAGGTAGTTGCGTATGCCTCGACTGCTGTATCCCTTGTCGCCCAGGAGATGATCGGGCCGGTTGCGCGGTCGGCCTGGGCCTGGGCGGCGAATCCTGATCTGCGCAAGGACCTGCTCGAACTGCGTGCAGTCGTTGACGTTGCCGCCGGTGACGACAAAACCGAGCGGACGGCCGCGGCCGTCGCAGGCGAGGTGAATCTTGGTCGTCAGTCCGCCACGGGATCGTCCGAGGGCGTGAGCGTGTGCCGTTTCTGCATGGCCGGCCCCTTTTTACGGGCGCCGGCCGCGTGCTGATGAGCGCGGGTGATCGTGGAGTCCACGGAAACCAGCCAGTCGACGTCTCCCGCCGCATCCTTCTGAGCCTGAACGGCCTCAAGCATCCGCGTGAACGTTCCATCGAGCGCCCACCTGCGGAAACGTGTGTACAACGTCCGCCAGGAACCGTATCTCTCCGGCACATCACGCCAGGCCGAACCGGTCCGCAGCTTCCACACGATTCCGTTCAGCACCACCCGGTCGTCCCGCCGGGGCCGCCCCGTTTCCGTCCGCGGAAGCAGCCCCGACAGAACGTCCCACTCTTCATCCGAGAGCTCATGTCGCCGCACCATGCGTCATATGATGCCCCATCAACAGCCTTTGAAGACACGCTCTAGGTGCGCGGGCCCCGGCCCCCGCTCCGGGCCTTGCGCACCTCGCTTGCTCACAGGCCGTTGCTGGGCGTCCGGCGATGGTGAACTCCACCGTGGCTGCTGTGAGCCGGGCGGACCCTCGCGGGTCAGTCTCGCGGGCACGCGGAGTGCCCGGGTGCCGTACGTTGCGTCCGCCGGTGTCTGGTCTCGTGGTCGGACGGGCAGTCCCGGTTCACGCGATGCCGTTGTACGAGTGGGACTCGTAGACGGTGCCACCCTTGACGACCATGAACTTGACGCGTACGAGCGTGCCTTCCTTCAAGTTGCCGGTTTTCCACGGCGAGCAGTAGCCAGCGCTGTATCCGCGTGTGGTTGCCACGCGGTCGATCGATCCGTCGCGATGGATGTCCAGCGTCACCTCGACGCCCTTTCCATCGGCGGTGTTGTCGCACGCCTTGATCGCGTCACCCGGATCCCCGTTCCACGGGTCGGGGGCCCAGTAACCGGTTCCTCCACGCATGAACTGGATGACCTGGCCCTCCGCGGCGTGCACCTGCGAGGGCCCGCCCAGCAGCAGCGCGAGAGATCCGGCGAGAATGCCGGTCATTCTGACTCTGCCGAATGTACGCATAAGCAATTCACCTTGCAGTAAGAGTGATTCGGGAACCCGCTGACGGCCGCGAGTTTCCGGTGGTGGCGCGTTGGTTCGGCGCGCTTCCCCGGTTATCCTTGCCTCGCACATTCTGCCGGGTGGGGAAGAGACAAGCAAGGTGAGATGGCTGAACGCTTGTTTCAGAGGTTGTCTCATGTGGTGATGGTGTGAGCTGCGGCATGATGGTTCTTCGTGAGTGCTGATCTGTCGCAGCGGCTGGTTCCTGACGGTCTGTGGGAAGTGGTTGCGCGCTTGCTGCCATCGTTCAACTCCTGCCCGCAGGGCGGCGGGACAGCTCCGCTGGACGAGCGGGCGGTGTTCACAGCGGTGGTGTACGTGCTGACCAGCGGGTGCGCCTGGCGGCACCTACAGGAGAACTTCGGGGTGTCGCCCGCGACGGCGCACGCCGGTTCACCGGCCTGTGGCGGCGATTGCACCGGGCGGTCTTGGACGAGCTCGGCGTCCGGGGCGAGCTTGACTGGATCTCGGCGATCGGCGACGCCTCGTCCGTGCGGGTGAAAAGGGGGGCCCGCTGACCGGGCCGAATGCGGTCGATCGCGGCGAGAAGGGCAGCAAGCTGCACGTGCTGTCCGAGGCCCAGGGCTTGCCGCTCGCCGTCGCCGTGTCCGGCGCGAACATGCACGACAGGCTTGCCCTCAAGCCGCTGATCCGCGGCATACCCGCCATCCGTTCCCGGCGCGGGCCACGGCGACGCCGACCGGTCAAACTCCGTGCCGACAAGGCGTACTTCTCCGCCGAACACCTCTCCTAGCTGCGGGAACGGGCGATCGTCCCGCGCATCGCCCGGCCGGCATCGAGTCCGGCGAGCGGCTGGGCCGGTACCGCTGGAAGATCGAGCGGTCCATCGCCTGGCTCTTCGGCTACCGCCGCCTCACCGTCCGATACGAGCGAAAGGGCTCCTACCTCCTCGCCTTCCTCGGACTTGCCGCCGCGCTGACCTGCCACAAGAAGCCGGCGGAATGCACCACGTGAGACACCCTCTTGGCCTCGCCGTTTCACTTGGGGTTGCTGGGCGGCTGAGGGAGGTTGTTGGAGGTCGTATCGGCCGGTGGGCATGGTGAGGGCCCGACGCGGTGGTCGGGTTCTCCAAGGTCCTTGAGTCGAGGGTGGGCGGGAACCGCGAGTCAGCCGACGGGGCGGGGCAGTGCGGCCAGACAGTGAAAGGCGGCCGCGAGTGCATGTCGCGAGGGCCAGGTCGCCGATACCCGAAGGCGGAGGCGGCGGCCGCCCCGGGTGATCCTGGCGGCGACGTGCAGGATCTGGTAGCGGAGTTTCTTGGGTTCGGCAGCCGCGAGCTCGCCGTCCAGCAGGAGGACGCGGGTCCAGGCGAGGAGGTCGATCGCGGCGAGGCCGAGTTCGAGCCGGGCGGCGTTAACCGGGAAGCGGCGGGAGGGGAAGCGGCCGAAGCCGGTGGTCCTACCGCACCGGATGTGGTTCTCGACGGTGGCGTGTTGGCGGTGGCGGACCTCCAGGAACCGGGCCGGGCCGGAGGTGAAGGGGGTGTCGGTGAGGAAAACCTGGTGCCGCAGGCCCTCGTCCTGGTCGAACAGCGAGAGCTGGGCTCCGGGATGGGGACGTTCGCGGCGGACGCTGATGCGGGTGCCGGCCGGGTAGCCGGCGAGGTCGGCCATGCCGGTCAGTTCGGCGACCTCGGCGCCCTCGCGGAGGGTGTCGTCCTGGTCCAGGGCGGGGTGCCAGACCTGCTCGGGCAGGGCCCGGACCGCGCGGCGGACCGGCCCGGTGACCGCGTATCCGACCGAGAAGAACGTGCGGACTCCGCGTGTCCGCAGGTCTCGGACGTGGGTGAGGAAGGCTTTCGCGGATCCGGCGCTGTCGGTGCGGACGAGGATGTCGGTGCCGTGCCGGTGGGCGCCGGGGATCTGCGCGAGAGCGTCGTCCAGCACCGCGATGTGATCAGCGGCGGTATTGGCTCCGGCGTTCCCGGGCGGCCGAAGTCGCTCAGACAGGCCCTCGCCGGTGTCGGCCAGGAATCACAACAGGGGGTGGAACCCGAAGCCGCCTTTGTAGGTGGGCGTGGCCGCCTCCCTCTCGGAATGGCAGGTGATAAGCGTGGCGTCGATGCGAACCGATACCCTGCACGCAGAAAGTGCCTTCCACCTGGACCGAAAGCCCCTAGCTTAGTTAGTGTCGGGCGACATGCGAATGTCAGTGGGCACCGACAGCTGATGTGTCAGTGACTTTCCGCCCCGCGATGCGTTGGCCAGCTCGACAGGCGCACACGTCCTGACGCCCACGGCGGGACTCGTGTGGGCGACGACCTCGACTTCCGCCCGGCGTCGGGCAGTTGTCGTTCGGGCGTCGGGATGCGGTTACGCGAATCAGTTGGATCTGGCGGTCCGGACTCTGCCAGGCTGACACGCCATGACTGCTTACGAACTGTTGCTCATCGGTGGCGGTGGCGGTGGCGGTGCCGGAGTCGGAAAAACGACTGTCGCCTGGGAGGCGTCGTCAGCACTTCAGGAGAAGAGCACGGCGCACTGCCTGATCGAGGGGGACTACATGGACCAGATCCATCCCGCCCCCGCAGGTGATCCTCACCGAACCGCGATCACCGAACGGAACATCGCCGCCGTCTGGTCGAACTACGCAGCACTCGGCCATCATCGACTGCTCTACACCAACACGGTGAGCATCCTGGAAGAGCCGATGATCCGCCGGGCCATGGGCGGCCAGACAAGCAGAGTCGCCTGCGTCCTGCTCACAGCTGAAGAAGCCACGGTGCGGCAGCGGCTCGCCCAACGTGAAATCGGATCCCAGCTACCCGCGCACATCGAGCGGAGCCTGCAGAAAGCGCGGCTCCTGGACGAGGCGGCTCCACCGGGCACGGTCCGTATCCCGACAGACGGCCGATCGGTTCAGGACATCGCCACACATGTACTTCAGGCGGCTGGCTGGTAGCCACAGCGCGTCACTTCATTCCTGCTGCCGTCGCTCATTCAGCGCGGCCGCCGCGGTCAAGCGGCACCGCGAACGCGGTCATGGCGATACGGATGACGTCGTCCGCGTCTGGGGGCCGGGCCGGCGCTGCGGGTGCGTGCGAGCTCGGCGGCGCCTTTGGCGAGGACCTTCTCTCGGCCGGTGGCCTGCGGGTCGTTCAGCGCGCCCAGGACCTGACGCCATAGCGTCATCGCTCGCTCCAGTCCTGCGGGGCTCCTGGTCCGCGCCGACGACGGCACCGCCGTCCTGGCCGACGACGTCCGCTACGGACTCCGCCTCACCGACGCCGACGACGTCAGCACCTACTGACACGCCTCATGGCAGAACCACTGACATCAGCTGTCGGAACCCACTGTCATCCTTGTGTCGTCCGACACCCGGCAAGACCTCCAACGCATGCACCACTTCCGGCAACCCGACCCCTTGATGCAAGGTCACATGGACCACTGCAAGATCAGATGCAGCTTAGAGCTGACATCTGCGAGGTCAAGCCGTACCGGACAGCAACAGCCGTCCCGATTCCCGGCCGACGAGGAGGACGCCGCCGAGGGCGAGCCTCCGTCGCCGTGCGGACGAGCCGCCTCAGGCGGTGCCGATCTGCAGGAACTCCCGGAACTCCGCCGTGCCGACCGGATCGTTCAGTGCGGCGTTCCACCGCGCGATGTCGTCACCCGAGACGTCGGCGTCGAGTGGCAGGAAGACCCGGACGGCGTTCGGCCACTGCTCGAAGAATCCACGGGCGACCAAGTCCGTCATCGCCTGTGAGATCGAGTCCCACACCCCCGTGCGGAACGCGTGAAGGCCCGGCACTGCGACGGGGTCGGCGCCCGCACCGGTGAAGCGTTGCCGCGCCCGTTCTGCCTCGGCGCGGATCGGCCCCAGTGGGTCGTCGATCCCCTGAACCCCGGCGTTGTCCAGATCCCACTCGCCGAGGTGCCATTTCACGTCGATGGCGAACTCCGGTTCCTCGGAGATCATCGCGTCGAGATGATGCCGCGAGTGCGCGAAGGCGACGATCGACGTGGCGCCGGCGTCGGTCGCGATGCCGACGCCGACCACGTCGTCCGCCGGTGACTGCCCTGCGACCGCCAGGACGGCCCGCTCGAACGCCGGTCCGAGGCGATCGGACCAATCGCGCGCCCACGCGCGGAGCTCAAGATCCATGGCGCCATTGTCGACTCTCTCCGACCGGATCTCGCCCGCGTCGACGCAGATACCGACGCCGACCGTGAACCCGGCGGGGCCCCGACGAAGCCACCCGAGCGCACTCGGTGCCTACCCATCCGCATGAGGTGACTTCTCGGTGAAGGTACTGCTGAACGCGCCCCGGGCGGCCGCGTGGGCCTTCTCGCCGAGGCCGGCGTCCAACGGCTCGTCGCGGTGGGGTTCCCGCTCCTCGCTCCCCTCGGCCTCGGCCTCGAAGGCGCGCAGCAGATCGGCCGCGACGCTCACTGCGATGGTCGCGGGGTCCTTGCCGGTGATGTCGGCCAGCCCGATCGGCGTCTTGATCCGGTCGACGGCCGCCTCGTCGTGACCCCCCTCCGCGAGGAGGCGCTTGCGGAACCGCACCCACTTGGCCGCCGACCCGATCAGCCCGATCGAGCCGAGGTGAGGTGTCCGCAGGGCGGCGTCGCAGAGAGCGGCGTCCTCGGCGTGATCGTGGGTCATGATCAGGACGTGGGTGCCGCGCGGCAACGCGTCGAGGACCTCCTCGGGCAGCAGCGGAGTGTGGTGTACCCGCACCCCCGCCACCGCGTCCGCGAGGACGGCGAGCCGCTCCTCGGCGAGGATGTCCGAGCGGCTGTCGATCAGATGGAGGTCGAGGTCCTGCCGTGCCAGGACGCGCGCCAGCTCCATCCCGACGTGCCCGACGCCGAAGATCGCCACCGCCCGTACCACCGGGAGCGGTTCGAGCAGCACCGAGACCGTGCCGCCGCAGCACTGGACGCCGTGCCGGTTGGTCACCTTGTCGTTCAGGGCGAAATCCAGCAGCTCCGGTTCGGTCGCGGACGTGGCGATCAGCTCCCGGGCCCGGTCGATCGTGACCGCCTCGACGTTGCCGCCGCCGATCGAGCCCCAGGTCTCGCTCCGCCCCACGACGAGTTTCGCACCGGCGTTGCGAGGGGCGTGGCCGCGCACGGTCGCGACGGTCACCAGCACGCCGGCCTCCCGGCGTGCTCGCAGCCGCGCGACCGCGCCGAACCAGGTCATGTCAGGCACCGCTCAACGCCGCTGTCCCGGTCGGAGTCCCGGCTGCGATGGCGAACCCGTCGCCGGCGTGACCGTTCGGGGAGGGGACGGCCCGACGGCTCGCCTCGATCGCCCAGTACACCGCCTCCGGCGTGGCGGGCGAGGCGAGTTCCACGCTCACTCCGGGCGGCCCGAACGCCGCGGCGGCCTGCCGCAGCGCCTCCCGTACCGAGAACGCCAGCATCAGCGGAGGCTCACCCACGGCCTTGGACCCGTAGACCGCGCCCTCCTCGGTGGCGTTCTCCAGCAGCCGTACGTGGAACTCCTCCGGCATCTCCGAGAAGCTGGGCAGCTTGTACGTACTGGCCGCCTGGGTCAGCAGCCGGCCGCGGCCCGGCCCGTCACCGGTGTCCCAGCGCAGGTCCTCCAGCGTCAGCCAGCCCGCGCCCTGCACGAAACCGCCCTCGACCTGGCCGATGTCGATCATCGGGGAGAGGCTGTCGCCGACGTCGTGCACGATGTCCACCCGCCGGATCCGGTACGCGCCGGTGAAGCCGTCCACCTCCACTTCGGCCGCGGCGGCACCATAGGAGAAGTACTTGAACGGTGAGCCCTGGAACGCCTTCGCGTCCCAGTGCAGTCCCTCGGTCCGGTAGAAGCCCGCCGCCGACAGCTGCACGCGCTGGAGGTACGCGGTGCGCACCAGGTCGTCCCAGGCCAGCTCGTCGTCGCTGCCGAGGGCACGCGCGACGCCCTCGACGATGCGCACGTCCGAGGCGTTCGTCCCCAGCCGGCCACCGGCCACCTGGAGCAGCCGCTCGCGGATCTGCTCGCAGGCGTTCTTCACCGCCGCGCCGTTGAGGTCCGCCCCCGCGCTGGCCGCGGTGGCGGAGGTGTTGGGCACCTTGTCGGTGCGTGTCGGGGCGAGGCGCACCTTGTGCGGCGGGATGCCCAGCGTCGTCGCGGCCACCTGGAGCATCTTGGTGTGCAGGCCCTGACCCATCTCGGTGCCACCGTGGTTGATGAGGACCGAGCCGTCCTTGTAGACCAGGACCAGCGCGCCGCCCTGGTTGAAGGCGGTGAGGTTGAACGAGATGCCGAACTTGATCCCGGTGACCGCGAGACCCCGCTTGGTGTTCGGGTGTGCGGCGTTGAACGCCGCGATCTCCCGCCGCCGGTCGGCGACGCGGCCGTCGGCGCACACCTGCCGCCAGACGGTGGAGATCCGTTCGGCGTGCGTGACCACCTGCCCGTACGGCGTCGCCTGCCCCTGCCCCGGCCGGTAGAAGTTGCGCTCCCGCAGCTCCATCGGGTCCAGGCCGAGCAGCGGCGCGCACCTGCCCATGATGTCCTCGATCACCAGCATGCCCTGGGGTCCGCCGAAGCCGCGGAAGGCGGTGTTGGAGACCTTGTTGGTCCGGGCGATACGGCCCGCGACCCGGGCGTTGGGGATCCAGTAGGTGTTGTCGATGTGGCACAGCGCGCGGGCGACCACCGGCTCGGACAGGTCCAGGCTCCAGCCGCCGTCCGCGGTCAGGGTGGCGTCCAGGGCCTGGACACGGCCTTCGGCGTCGAAGCCGATCCGCCACTCCGCGTGGAATCCGTGGCGCTTGCCTGACATGGTCAGGTCCTGGGTGCGGTTGAGCCGGACCCGGACCGGCCGGCCGGTCAGCCGGGCGCCGAGCGCGGCGACGGCCGCGAAGCCGTGCGGCTGCATCTCCTTGCCGCCGAAGCCGCCGCCCATCCGCAGGCACTGCACGGTCACCTCGTGACTGTGCAGGCCGAGCACGTGCGCGACGATCTCCTGGGTCTCGGAGGGGTGTTGGGTGCTGCTCTGGACGAACAGCTGCCCGCTCTCGTCGACCAGGGCCAGCGCCGCGTGCGTCTCCAGATAGAAGTGTTCCTGGTCGGAGAAGTGGAACTCGCCCGAGAACACGTGCGCGGAGTCGGCGAAGCCGGCGTCGACGTCGCCGGTGAGCATCACGGGCCGGGCCCCGTGGAAGCTTCCGGCCGCGATCGCGTCCCGCAGCGCGATCAGGGAGGGCAGTTCGTCGAGGTCGACCTCGACGGCCGCCGCCCCGAGCCGGGCCGCCTCCAGCGTCTCGCCGAGCACCCAGGCGACCGCGTGGCCGTGGAACATCACCGTGTCGGGGAACAGCGGTTCGTCGTGCTTCATGTCGGCGTCGTTGACGCCGGGCACGTCGGCGGCGGTCAGCACGCGGACCACACCGGGCACGGCGAGCGCGGGCCCGGTGTCCAGCCGGCTGATCCTGCCGTGGGCCTTCATGACCTGGACCGGGTAGGCGTGGAGCACGCCCTTCGTGCGATGGACCAGGTCGTCGGTGTAGAGCGCGGTGCCGGTGACGTGCTGGGTGGCACTCTCGTGCGGCATCGAGACGCCGACGACCGGCTTCTCGGGGCGCTGGGACAGCTGGCTCATGAGGAAACCGCCTCGGTGGTCTGCGCGTACAGCTTCAGCAGGCTCTGGCCCAGCATCGCGGAGCGGTAGGCGGCGCTGGCGCGCTGGTCGTTCATCGGCGTGCCCTCCGCCCGGAGTACCCGCGCCGCGGCCTCGACGGTCTCCGCAGCCCATGGCCTGCCCTCCAGGGCCTCCTCGGTGGTCAGGGCACGGATCGGGGTGGCGGCGACTCCGCCCAGACCGATGCGGGCCTTCCGGACGATCCCGCCCTCGACGTCGAGCGCGAAGGCGACCGCCACGCTGGAGATGTCGTCGAAGCGACGCTTGGCGATCTTGTGGAAGGCCACGACCGGCGACAGCGGCAGCGGGACGCGCACCGCGCGGATCAGCTCGCCGGGGCGGCGCACGCTCTGCCGGTAGCCGGTGAAGTACTCCGCGAGGGGAACCTGCCGTTCTCCGTCGGCGTCGGCGAGCACCACCGACGCCTCCAGTGCGAGCAGCACGGGCGGGCTGTCTCCGATGGGGGAGCCGGTCCCCAGATTGCCGCCCAGCGTCGCGCCGTTACGGATGAGCCGCGACGCGAACTGCGGGAACAGCTGAGCCAGCAGCGGGACTTGGCCGTCCAGGCGGCGTTCGATCTCGGTGAGCGTCAGTGCCGCCCCGATCTCGACGGCGTCGGATGCGACGCGCAACTCCCGCAGTTCGGGCAGCCGGTCGACGGCGATCACGCAATCCGCCCTGCGGGCGCGGATGTTCACCTCGACGCCCCAGTCGGTGGAGCCGGCGACCACCACCGCGTCGGGCCGCTCGCGCAGCAGCCGCAGGGTCTCGCCCAGGGTGTTCCTCCGCAGGAACGTGCTGCCGTCCCGGACGTACTCGGTGGCGACGGGCGCGGGCGGGGAGTGCGCACGACGCCGGGCGAGCGGGTCCTCGTCGGTGGGCGCGCCGACGGCGAACGCGGCATCGCGAATCGGACGGTATCCGGTGCAGCGGCACAGGTTCCCGCTCAGCGCGTGCAGATCGAAGCCGTTCGGCCCGTGCTCGGGGTCGGCGCCCCCGGCCGGGTCCGCGTGGGCGCAGCGGTCGGGCCGGTAGTACTCGGCGGCCATGCTGCAGACGAACCCCGGTGTGCAGTAACCGCATTGGGAGCCGCCGCGGACCGCCATCTCCTCCTGCACCGGGTGAAGCGTGCCCGGCGGGCCGGCCGCGCCGATGGTGGCGAGCCCCTCGGAGGTGACCACCTCCTGTCCGTCGAGCGCCGCAGCCGGGAGCAGGCAGGCGTTGACCGCCACCCAGTCGGTGGGCTCGTTCGTCCCGGGGCGGGCGACCAGGACCGCGCAGGCGCCGCACTCACCCTCGGCACAGCCCTCCTTGGTGCCGGTGAGGCCGCGCTCGCGCAGGAAGTCCAGCACCGTGGTGTGGGGCGCGGCCGGAGAGATCGGGGCTTCGGTCCCGTTGACCGTGATGCGTGGCGCCGTCACGACAGGCCTTCGTTCCGCCGCGCGGTGGGCCGGTTCATCAGCGTCGACAAGGTCTTCGTCAGGGTCTTCGTGAATGTCTTCGTCAAAGTCGGACAGCTTTCTTGATTCGGACGCGCCACGGGAGAGGAGCGGGCGCGAAGCGGCGCACGACAGCGGTGCGCCGCGAAAGAAGTGGTGGAAGCCGCGAAGGGAGTGAGGGAAAGGGCAGAGCGGCGAAGCGGGGCAGCCGGAAGGTGTCACGGAGGTGCCACGGAAGGGCACAGGAGAAGGGGGGCGCGCTTCAGCAGCCGTGCGCGATGCGCCCCGGGACCCAGGCGGTGCACTCGGCGAGGCGACCGAGGTCGGAGTAGGTGAGCATCAACTGGTCGCCTCCTTTCGAGGGCCGGGGGTCGGCGGTTCACGGCAACGTAGTTGCTGCCGTCGGGGAGGTCAAGAGGCCGCCCGGCACCGCACCTCACCTCGCGTGAGCCCCCCTCGGGAGCGAGTACGGGGCGTCTCTGTCCCGGTGGGTCCGCTGGGCAAGGCCGTGCGGGCCGCCGTCGCAGCTCTTGACGACGGTCGCGGAGGCTCCCCATACTGACGGCCAAATCGATTTGGCCAAATCGATTTGGCCCTCCGTTCGGGGCTGGATCGCGGCTGATGTCCGAGCGTTCTCCACGCCCGAATGGAGCTCCAACGTGTCCAGTCATCGCCAGCCCGCCCCCGGAGCGGAACAACAACCACCGACGCCGGAGCCGGTCACGCACGACGCCCCGCATCCCGCCGACGCCCCGCCATCGGCCGACGGGTCACGTCCCGCCCCGCCCTCGGCCGACGAGTCGCGCCCCGCCCCGCCCTCGGCCCACGAGTCGCGCCCCGCCGTGCACCCCGTCGACGAGTCGCGCCCCGTGGGGCGGATCGTCCTCTTCGGGATTCAGCACGTCCTCGTCATGGCCGCCACCCCCATCTCGGCCATCTTCCTGATGAGCGCCACCCTCCGCCTCGACGCCGGCCTGACCGTCAACCTGCTCTCCGCGGCGTTCGTGCTCTCCGGCGTCGGGTCGCTGATCCAGTCGCTGGGGCCGTGGAAGTTCGGCCCCCGGCTGCCGTTCGTGATGCTGCCCGGCGGTGCGCCGCTCATCCTGTTCATCGCCATCGCCGAGCAGCACGGTCTGCGTACCGCCACCGGCGCGGTCATTCTCACCGCGGCCTTCTACTTCGTCGTCCTGCCGGTCTTCTCACGGCTGCTCAGGTTCTTCCCGGCCCTGGTCATCGGCACCATGATCGTCATTGTCGGGGTCAACCTGGTGAAGGTCGGGGCGGTCCTCGTCACCGGCCGGCCCGGCGAGCCCGGATTCGCGAACACGACGAACCTCGCGCTCGGCATGGCGACGATCGGATTCACCGTCGTCTTCTACCTGCTGTTCACCGGCATCCTGCGGCAACTCGCGGTCATGCTCGGACTGGTCGCCGGCACGGTGCTGGCCGGGTTCCTCGGCCGCATCGACCTCGGTGGCGCGGCCGAAGGCGGCCTGTTCAGCGTGCCGGAGCTGATGCCGTTCGGCTCGCCCCAGTTCAGCCTGATCGCCGCCCTGCCGCTGATGCTCTACAGCCTCGCCTCCATGGCGGAGGCCACCGGCCAGACGGTCATCAACGCCGAGGCCGTCGGCAAGGAGATCGACACCCGCACCGACGTCCCCAAGACCGTCCGCGGGGACGCGCTGACCTCCCTCTTCGGCGGGTTCTTCGGGCTGCCGCTGATGGTGACCAGCGGCGAGAACATCGGGATCGTCCGGGTCACCGGCGTCCGCAGCCGCTACGTGACCGCCGCCGCCGGTGTGGTCCTCATCGTCATCGGGTTCCTCGCGCCGGTGACCCGCGCGATCAGTGTCGTCCCGTCGGCTGTGGTCGGCGGCACGGCGATGGTCGTCTTCGCGGTGATCACCGTGCTCGGCGTGCAGATGCTCGGCCGTTCCGACCTCGACCGGCACACCTCCACGTTCATCTGCGCCGTCGCCCTGGCGCTGGGCCTGCTGCCGATCCTCATCCCCGGCGTGTACGCCGGCTTCCCGCCGAACGTCCGCATCCTCCTCGAAAGCGGCGTCGCCGTCGGCGCGTTCGTCGCCGCCGTACTCAACATCCTGTTCCACCACGTCAGGCCGCGCGTCGCCGCCCGGCTGACCACCTCACGCACGGAAAGCGACCGATGAACCAGCTCACCCGCGACCACCTCGACTCACCCGGCCCGCTCCTCCTCGTACCCGATGCCGTGCTGCTGCCGGAAGGGCCCGCCGACGGATACGCGGTCGTCGTCGCCGACGGCTCCTTCCGCGCCGTCGGACCCGCCGGGGAACTGGCGCGTACGCACCCGCACCTCGACGCCGTCACGCTCCCCGGCCATCTCCTGATGCCCGGCTTCGTCGACGCCCACCACCATCTGACCCAGAGCTTCGGCTCCGCGCTCGCCTTCGGTGAGCCGTCGGAGATCTTCCGCAGGGTCTGGGTCCCGCTGGAGGGGGCGCTGGACGAGGAATCGGCCTACGCCGCGGCCAAACTGGCGGCGCTGGAGGCCCTGCGCGGCGGCTTCACCACCGTCACCGACGCCGGTACGCGGGCCGACGTGGACGTCGACGTCGTCGCCTCGGCCGCTCGTGACGCCGGAATCCGCTGCGTACTCGGTCTCGTGTGCAACGACGTCGCCGGCGACCCCGCGACCGCCGCCGAGGACCCCACGACCACCACCGCCGTCCTCGAAAGCGCCGGGAAGCACCTCGCCCGGTACGACGGCGATCCGCTGGTCCACGCCTCCCTCGCCGTCTCGATCCCCGAGGCGGCCACCTCGGCGACCCTGCACCGCACCGCCCGTCTCGCCGCGGAAGCCGGCGCGATCGTGCAGATCCACGTCAACGAACACCTGGCCGGGGTCGAACGATCCCTCGTACGGCACGGACTGCGCCCGCTCGAACACCTCCACAGGATCGGCGCGCTCGGCCCTCAACTGCTCGCCGCCCACGCCACCCTGCTCACCCCCCGCGAACTGACGCTGCTCGCCGACACCGGGACCGCCGTCAGCTACAACCCGGTGGCCAGCGCCTGGAAAGGCAACGCCGTCGCCCCGGCCACCGCGATGGCCGAGCGCGGCATCCGCTTCGGGCTCGGCACCGACGGCACCCGCGGCGACGGGTTCCGGCTCGCGGACGCGGCCGAGTTCGCCCAGCGGATCGCCTACGGTCTTGCCACCGGGGACTCGTCGTGCGGCGCCGGCTGGACCTGGCTCGAACACGCCACCGCCGGGGGCGCCGACGCGGTCGGCCTCGGCGCCCGCACCGGCACGGTCGCCGAGGGGCTGGCCGCCGACTTCCTCCTCGTCGACCTCACCACCCCCGAACTCGCGCTCTCCCGGGACGTGCCGTGGGAGCTGGTACGCCGGGGCAACCGCGACCAGATCACCGCCGTGTTCGTCGCCGGAGACCTACGGCTCTGGCGCGGCCTGCCCACCGGCTGGGACGGCCCCGACTTCGTACGGCAGGCGGCCGAACTGGCCCGTACAGCCGTCGAGAGAGCGCCCATCACCCGCGTACACCCCACGTCCACGGCGGCACGGCAAGGGAGCACCGCAACCACGGCGGCACGGCAAGCAAGCACCGCAACCACGGCGACACGGCGGGGGAGCACCGCAGCGTCGGCGGCGCGGCAGGGGAGCACCGCGTCCACGGCGGCACGGCAAGGGAGCACCGCGTCCACGGCGGCACGGCAGGGGAGTACCGCACGGTGAGTACGGAAGCTCTCGCGGTCCTCGCCGTCACGGTGGCCGTCGCCGCGTTCGTCCAGGGCAGCAGCGGTCTCGGCTTCGCCCTGATCGTCGCGCCCGTGGCCGGGATGCTCGACCCCGGTCTGCTCCCGGTGTTCGTCCTGGCGGCCATGATCCCGCTCAACCTGTACGTCGCCTGGCGCGAACGCGCCTCGATCGACCTGCGCGGCGCGGGCTGGATCACCGGGGCCCGGCTGGCCGCCACGCCCGCCGGGCTCGCGCTGCTCTGGCTGATCCCGGACCGCAGCATCGGCCTGTTCGTCGGCATCGCCACCGTGCTGGCCGCGGTCGTGAGCCTGGTCGCCCCCGCCTTCACCCCCGGCCGGGCGGCCTACCTCGGGGCGGGCGTGGTGACCGGACTCACGGAGACCGCGACCGGCGTCGGCGGCCCCCCGCTCGCGCTCGTCTACCAGCACCGGCCGCCCGCGGAACTGCGCTCGACCGTCGCCGCCTGCTTCCTCGTCGGGGAAGTGGCCTCGCTGGGCCTGCTGTTCGCGACCGGGGAGGGCGAGCCCGGGCATCTGGGTCTCGCGGCGGCGCTGGTGCCGGTGATCGCCGTGGGCGCGTGGCTGAGCCGGCTGGTGCACCACAGGCTGGACGCGCGCCGCATGAGGCTGTGCGTCCTCGTCTTCGCCCTGGTCTCCGGTCTGGTCCTCATGCTCGGGCTGTGACCCGTAGCGACGAGGCACGCGGAACGACCCGCGGCTCGGGCGCCGTCGCCACCGTGGCGGCGGCGCCCTCCCCGCGCAGCCGGCCGAGCAGCAGCTCAACCGCGGCTGCCGCCGCACGGTCCAGATGAAGGTTCACGGCGGTCAGCGGCGGCTCGCAGGTGCGCGCACGCAGCCCGTCGTAGCGGGTGACGACCATGACGTCGCCCGGTACGGTCCGCCCGCTGTCCCGGATCGCCCGCACCGCGCCCACCGCGAACGCGTCCACCAGCGCGCAGACCGCGTCGGTCCCGGGGTGCTCGGCCAGCAGGGCGGCACAGCTCTCGTACCCGGCCTGCTCGCCGCCCGCCTCCGGGGCGCTCGCGACGACGGGCTCCCAGCCGTACCGCTCGGCGACCCGCTCGTACGCGGCGCGCGCGTCGACCGACGAGTGGCGTGATCCGGAGCCGACGATCAGCGCGGGCCGCCGGGCACCCTGCTCGCGCAGGTGCGCGAACAGCAACTCGGCGACCGGCCCGCCGCGCAGATCGACGTACGGCGAGGTGTCGTCCGGCGACACCGGCCGGCCGAGTGACACGTAAGGCAGGCCCCGCTCCCTCAACTGGGCCGCGGCGGCGTCGTTCACGTCCGGCTCGACGACGATGGCGCCGTCGATGTCGACGGAGTACAGGGCGGACCCCGACTGCACGGGCGGTACGAGCACCAGCGCGTAACCGTGGAGCAACGCGCTCTCCGCGGCGGCGGCGGCGATCTCCATGTAGAACCCGAGCCGCGACGGCCCACCGGCCACCGCGAAGGGCATCGAGGAGGCGAGCGCGATGGCCTTCGCCTCCCCCCGGCGCAGCCGCTGGGCCCGGAGGTTGGGCCGGTAGCCGAGCTCGGCGGCGACCCGCTTGATACGTTCCCGGGTCCGCGGATCGACCTTGCCGATCCCGTTGAGGGCGTGGGAGACCGTCGTACGCGACACCTCGGCGAGCCGCGCGACATCGGCGATCGTCGGTGGCCGCGAGCCGGGACCGGAGGTTGGCATCGACGGACACTCCTTGCGGGCTGGGGACGGGGCACCCCATCTTCGCCCACCGGCCGCTGGACACCGTCGCCCCCGCCGCCCCGGCCGACACGCGCACCCGTCCGCGCCGACGATCAGGTGCGGCCGCCCTTCGGGTGACGACAAGCGTTCGACGCCAGGCCCCGGCTCTGCGGCCGCCATCTCCCGGGCCCGGTCACCACGCCGTCGGGCCCCTCTCCGCGCTAACGTGCCATCAGCTCGATGCTCAGCGGCATGAGGAGACCTGAGGACCGCATATGACAGTGCAGCCACGTGAGCAATGGTCCACCCGCACCGGCTTTCTGCTGGCGGCCATCGGTTCGGCCGTCGGGCTCGGCAATATCTGGCGGTTTCCCGCCATCGCCTACGAGAACGGTGGCGGGGCCTTCCTGCTGCCGTATCTCATCGCACTCCTCACAGCGGGCATCCCGCTGCTGATCATGGAGTACACCATCGGGCGGAAGTACCGGCTCTCGCCGCCCGCCGCGCTGCGCAGGATGGCGCGGCCGGCGGAGGCCATCGGATGGTGGCAGGTCGTGATCTCCTTCGTGATCGCGACCTACTACGCCGTCATCATCGCCTGGGCCGTGCGCTACGTGGGCTTCTCCTTCGGCCGGCAGTGGGGCGACGACCCGGAGGCCTTCCTCTTCGGCGACTTCCTTCGGGCACCGGAGACACCGGGTTTCCTGGACGGTTTCGTACCGGGGGTGTTCTGGCCGCTCATCGCCGTGTGGGTGGTCGTGCTGGTCATCCTGGCGTTCGGTATCCGGCGAGGCATCGAGCGAGCCAACAAGATCTTCATTCCGCTGCTCTTCGTCCTGTTCGCCGCCCTGGTGATCCGCGCGCTCACGCTGGACGGGGCGGCCCTCGGACTCGACGCCCTCTTCACGCCGGACTGGTCGGAACTGGCCAACGGCAGCGTCTGGGTCGCCGCCTACGGGCAGATCTTCTTCTCGCTGTCCATCGGCTTCGGCATCATGGTCACCTACGCGTCGTACCTGGGCCGACGGGCCGACCTGACGGGCTCCGCGATGGTGGCGGGCTTCGCCAACAGCTCGTTCGAGATCCTGGCGGGCATCGGGGTCTTCGCGACCCTGGGCTATCTGGCTACCGCTTCGGGGGTCGGCGTCGACGAGGTCGCCGGCGCGGGCATCGGCCTGGCGTTCGTCGCCTTTCCCGCGGTGATCTCGGAAATGCCGCTCGGCGACCTCTTCGGCGTGCTGTTCTTCAGCTCCCTGGTGATCGCGGGGCTCTCCTCGCTGATCTCCATCGTGCAGGTGGTCGTCTCCGCCGTGCAGGACCGGACCGGCATGCGTCGGATGCCGGCCGTCCTGGGCATCGGCGGTCTGATCGCGCTGGTGTCGGTCCTGCTCTTCCCGAACGAGTCCGGCATCTATCTGCTCGACGCGTCCGACCACTTCATCAACCAGTACGGCATCGCGCTGGCCGCCCTCGTCGGGCTGATCGTCGTCGTCTGGGTGCTGCGGCAGCTGCCCGGCCTCCAGCAGAACGCCGACGCCACCTCCGCCGTCCGGCTCGGCCGCTGGTGGCGTATCTGCCTCGGCGTCATCACACCGCTGGTACTGGGCTGGATGATGGTCGACAGCCTGCGGACCGAGTTCGAGGAGAACTACGAGGGCTACTCGACCGGCTTCCTGCTCTCCGCGGGCTGGAGCGTCGCCATCGGAGCACTGTTGGTCGGGGTGATCCTCACCCTGATGCCATGGCCGGCCGGTGGTGAGGACATCGACCTGGACATGGAGTCGCCAGCCGACCGGAAGGACCGCTGATGTCCACCAGCGCCATCATCATGATGATCATCGCCATCCTCATCGTCTGGGGTGGGCTGATCGCCGCCATTCTCCGGCTGAGGAAGCACCCGGACGCCCCGGATCCGCTGCCGCCGGGCTCCCACCCGGCCGAGTGACCGGGCCCTGGCGGTAGCGTCGCCCCGCTCACTCACCGGAGACCACGTTCCGGCCCGTGCGCACACGGTCCGGCAGCTGACGACGGGCCGGGCACTCTCGGTGCTTCGAGCCCGGAAGCGCCCGCCAGGCCCGCCACCTCGGCCCGCAGAGCGGTGACCTCCGCCGTCAGGGCTTCCAGGAGAGCCGTCTGCTTTCGTCCCTCGGCGTTGTCCCGGTCGAATCGCGAGATGAACCAGGCCGCGATGTTCGCCGTGACGACACCGAGCAGCGCGATGCCGGAGAGCATCAGTCCCACGGCGAGCAGACGGCCGAGTCCGGTGGTGGGCGCCAGGTCTCCGTATCCCACCGTCGTCATGGTGGTGAAGGACCACCACACCGCGTCCCCGATCGTGCGGATGTTGCCGCTCGGCGCGTCCCGCTCGACCTGGAGCACCGCCAGCGAACCGAACATCATGAGGCCGACGACAGCCCCGGCGACGTAGACGGTCATCGTGATCTGTGGGGCGTGCCGGGCCCGCCGGCCCACCAGCAGCAGTGTGGACACCAGCCGCAGCAGACGCAGCGGCTGGACCAGTGGCAGGACCACCGCCAGCAGGTCCAGCGGGTGGCTGCGGACGAAAGCCCACCTCCGGGGAGCGAGCATCAGCCGCGTCACGTAGTCGCCGGCGAACGCCGCCCATACCGTCCACTCGGCCGCCCGGCACGCCGTGTGCGTCCAGCCCGGTGCGTCAGGAACGAGTACGGGGACGGCGTACGCGACGGCGAACACCACGGCCAGCGCGAGCAAGGGGGTCCGTGTGGACTGTTCCCACTGGTCCAGGGCGATTCGATGCTTCATACGGGCATCGTAGGAACCGGGCGGGCGACGCCCCCGGGGGGCGTCCGGGCGTGAGCCCGTACGGGGCGCCGATCGGTGACATCGGCCGGTAGGTGATCGGGCCCGGTGGTCAGGACGACGGCACCGTCGCCTACCCTTCGCCGCCGTCCGGCGACCGGTCGCGCTCAGGCGGTGTAGCCACCGTCGACCGCCAGTGAGGTGCCGGTGATCCACTGGGCGTCCGGGCCGGCGAGGAAGGCCACGGCCTTCGCGGTGTCGGCCCCCGCGCCCAGCACCTTCGCCGCGGTCCTCAGCCGCTCCTCCTCGGCCTCCTCGGTGCCGTCCGGGTTCATGTCGGTGACGGTGGGCCCGGGGTCCACGATGTTCGCGGTGATCCCCTTGGACGCCACGTCGTGGGCCAGGCCCTTGGTGAAGCCGATCAGCGCCGACTTGCTCATGGCGTACAGCGTCACGTCGGGGACCGGCACGCGGTTGGCCCAGCAGCTGCCGATGCTGATGACGCGGCCGCCGTGTCCCAGGTGGGGGATGGCCGCCTGGGTGGCCAGGAAGACGGCGCGCACGTGGACGGCCAGCGTTCGGTCGATCTCCTCCAGTGTCACGCCCTCGATCGGGCCGTAGGGGAAGACTCCGGCGTTGTTCACCAGGATGTCGAGCCGGCCGAGCTCCGCCGCGGTCTGCTCGACGGACCGGACGACGGCCGCCGGGTCCGCGCTGTCGGCCCGGATGGCCAGGCCCCTGCGTCCGAGAGCCTCGATCGCCTGGACGACCTCCTGGGCCTTGTCGGCCGCGCTCACATACGTCAGGGCGACGTCCGCGCCCTCCTCCGCCAGTCGGAGAGCGGTCGCGGCACCGATGCCGCGGCTCCCCCCGGTCACCAGTGCCACCTTGCCCGCAAGCTGAGGCATCTCGCTCCATTCACGCTAAGGTTGATTTCTGGGTCGAACGATCCAGAAACACTAAACAGGCAGGATGACCACGGGTCAACCCACCCCCGAGGAGGCAGACATGGCCGAAAGAGGCCGACCGCGCGCGTTCGACCGGGCCGCGGCGCTGCGGCGCGCGATGGAGACGTTCTGGGAGCTCGGTTACGAGGGCACGAAGCTCACGGACCTGACCGCCGCCATGGGCATCAACTCCGCCAGCCTGTACAACACCTACGGCTCGAAGGAGGAGTTGTTCCGCGAGGCCGTCGCGCTCTACGACCGCACCGCGGGCTCGGCGACCAACCGCGCGCTGCGCGAGGCGCCGACGGCGCGGTCCGCGGTGGAGGCCATGCTGCGCGGCAACATCGACACGTTCACCGACCCGGAGACCCCGAGGGGCTGCATGATCGTGCTGTCGGCCACGAACTGCTCCCACCAGAACAGGAAGGTCGCCGACCACCTGGCCCAGTGGCGGCGAACCTCGGTCGCGGATCTGGAGAAGCGGCTGGTGCGGGCCGTGGAGGAGGGCGAGTTGGAGCCGGGGACGGACGTCAGCGCGATCGCCGCCTTCTACGCGACCATCCTGCACGGGCTGTCGATAGAGGCCCGGGACGGCGTGCCCCTGGAACGCCTCCGCTCCACCGTGGACCACGCCGTGGCCCTGTGGGACACCCTGGTGCGACAGCCGGCCGGACAGCACTGAGGGGCGCCCGGCCGCATCAGGGCCGGACGCCCCCTTGTACGCCGGGCGGGGTCACCCGCAGGCGGCCGACCCCTCGACCGCCTTGGTGTAGGCGACGAGCAGTTTCTCGATGGCATCCGGGTCGTCGACGCCGGAGTCGCTGCCGTGCGCCTTCGCCGCCGCCTCCACGGCTTGCTCGGTGTACTCCGAGTTCTTCTCGACGCCGCTCTCCCACAGTTCGCCCATGACGGGACCGGCGTTGTCCTTGGCCTTCCCCTCGGCGTCCTCGAAGAACGAGTCGAGCACCATGCTGCTCGCCGTCTCCGCCACACCGCCGGCCACCGCGCCGCCGACGCGAGGGCGAGGGTGTTGCGGCCGGTGTTGTCGTCGTCGCCCTTAGGCGGTGTCCTACATGGTGAGTTGGGGTAGCCGACTCGCATGAGGAGTGGGCGATGGGACTGGATCGTTCCGATCGGTTTGTGGGAGATCGCGGAACCCTTGCTGCCCGCAGCGCGGGTGCGGCCGCAGGGCGGTGGGGTGGCGAATATTGACGATGAGGCAGTCTTCGCCGCGATCATCTATGTGCTGGTCAGCGGCTGCGCGTGGCGGGCGCTGCCGCCGTGCTTCGGAGCGTCGAAGTCGACCGTGCACCGCCGGTTTGTCATCTGGTCCCGTGCCGGTGTGTGGGGCCGGCTGCACCAGAGAGTTCTGCAACTCCTCGACGAGCATGGCCTGGTCGACTTGTCCCGCGCGGTGCTGGACTCAGCGCACGTGCGGGCAAAAAAGGGGGCCAACTTGCAGGTCCGAGCCCCGTGGACCGGGGCAAGCCCGGTTCCAAGATGCACGTCCTGTCGGATGCGGACGGACTGCCCCTACGCGTCGGGCTCTCCGCAGCCAACACCCACGACAGCCTCGGGCTGAAGCCGATGCTGTCCCATTTCCACATGGGACACGAAACCCACGCGGCAGAATCGAAGCCTCGGCGACTGCACGCCGACAAGGCTTACGACATCCCCCACCTGCGGCGATGGCTATGGGGTAAACACATCGGTGTCCGCATCGCGCGCAAGGGCATCGAGTCCAGCGAACGATTAGGGCGCCGCAGGTGGGTGATCGAGCGGACGATGTCATGGCTGACCGGCTACCGCAGACTCAGCCCCCGCTACGAGCGCCACTCCGCCAACTACCTGGCCTTCCTCGGCCTCGCCGCAGCCATCTGCTGCTACAAACGACTCCGCAAACTCACCATGTAGGACACCGCCTTAGACGGGCCCCTCTGCCTCGGGCCAAGCTAGCAACTCGACCAGGTGTTCAAGCAGGGCGGAGCCCGATCCTGGAGCGATGGCTGTGACCATCTCGTGGAGACTTCGGGAGCGGCGATGTCCGATGTTCCGGGATCAAGTGATTGGTCCGCTTCCGTGCCCCGCGGGGCCCGCCGGTACGCCCCCGGCGGGCCCCGCGAGCGGCCCGAGGGACTTCAGGCGGCCGGGTGGCGGGCCGTCCGCCGTCCGCCGTGAGGTGCCGCGACGCCCGGCCACTCGGGCGCGAGCCGGACCCCGGGCCGGGGACACACGTGGAGGGCCGCCTCCTTGTGCGGCAGCCGTACCGTTCCCACCAGGGACATCCCGGCCCGCTCCATCACCCTGCGGCAGGCCAGGTTGCGTACGTCGGGCTCGGCGGCGACGCGTTCTGCCTCGGGGAAGCTCCGGAACAGCGTCCGCACCAGGTCCGAGACGAACGCCGTGCCCAGCCCGCGCCCGGTCAGTGACCCGTCGACGATCGCCAGGTGGAAACCGAGGTCGTGCCGGCTCCAGGGCTGGAACGAGGCGATGTTGGAGTGCAGCGGCCGGTAGACCTCTACATAGGCGAACGGCCTGCCCTCGTACGTGATCAGGAACGGCCCGGCCTCCTCGCTCCCGTGCAGGCGGCGCAGCTCGTCGCTCCAGCGCTCCGGGAGCCAGTCCTGGTGCCAGGTCTGCACCAGATAGTCCTGGCCCATCCAGCGGGACAGCAGGCGGCCCTCCTCGGCGGTGCCGCTGAGCGGACGGGCGGCCCAGGGCGGGGGTAGGTCCAGTCGATCGGCGATCACGACATTCCTCTCTCCTGAAGGTGTGCGTGCTCCCTCGGCCTCCGTGCCGACCAGCCTTGATCAAGTAGAAGGACCCCGTCAAGAAAGCGGCTGAATCAGGTGCTCAGAGGGGCGCAAAGCCGTCCGTGCGGCGCCGGCCCCGTGGATCTCCGGTCGCACCGCGAGGTGTTCCCCGCGGATCTCCGGCCGTACCGCGAGGTGTTCCCCGCGGATCTCCGGCCGCACCGCGAGGTGATGGCGGGGAGCCCCCGGGGCAGGCGGGGGCCCCGCGGCGGGCGCGGCTACCATCGCCTGTGACCGAAACGACCGAACCGCCCGGGCGCCGCGCCTCCATATTCGCCGACCTCACCCCGCTGCGGCTCTCGCCCGACTACCGACGGCTCTGGTTCGGGAACACCATCTCCTGGATCGGCCAGGGCATGACGTCGCTGGCGGTCTCGCTCCAGGTCTACGACATCACCGGGTCCGCCTTCTCCGTGGGGCTCATCGGGTTCTGCTCGCTCGTGCCGCTGGTCGTCTTCGGGCTGTACGGCGGGGCCGTCGCGGACACCGTCGACCGGCGCAAGCTCGGCCTGTTCAGCGCCGCCGGGTCGTTCTTCCTGTCCGTCGTCCTGGTGGCGGCGACGTTCGCGGGCGTCGAGCGGGTCGGGCTGCTGTACGCGGTCGTCGCCCTCCAGGCCGTCTGCCTCGCCCTCAACGCACCGGCCCGCGCCTCGATGATCGCCCGGCTGCTGCCGGTCGAGCAGCTGCCCGCCGCCAACGCACTGAACTCCATGACCACCACGACGGGCATGCTTGTCGGGCCCATGCTGGGGGGCCTGATCGTGGGCTGGTGGGGCTACCGCTCCGCGTACACCGTGGACGCCGTCTGTTTCACCGCCTCCCTGTACGCGATGTGGCGGCTGCCCTCGATGCTGCCCGAGCGGAACGAGGGCGACACGGGCAAGCGGGCTTCCGTCCTGGACGGGCTGCGTTTCCTCGGGACCCGGCCGAACCTGCGGATGACCTTCTTCACGGACCTGTGCGCGATGGTCCTCGCCCACCCCCGCGCCCTCTTCCCGGTCGTCGCGGTCCTCTGGTACGGGGGCGACGCGCGGACCACCGGACTGCTCGTCGCCGCCCCGGCCCTCGGCATGCTGCTCGGCGGCGTGTTCTCCGGCTGGCTCGGCCGGATCCGGCGGCACGGGCTCGCGATCCTGCTGGCCGTCGGCTCCTGGGGCCTCGCCATCGCCGTGTTCGGGCTCACCCGCAACCTCTGGCTGGGGCTGCTGTTCCTGGCGATCGCCGGATGCGCGGACACCATCTCGATGGTCTTCCGCAACACGATGCTCCAGTCCGCCGTGCCCGACGAGATGCGCGGCCGGCTCCAGGGCGTCTTCATCGTCGTCGTGGCGGGCGGCCCCCGCCTCGGGGACTTCCTGGCGGGCTCGGTGGCCGACCTCGCCACCCCGGCCGTCGCCGTCACCGGCGGCGGCGTCCTCTGCGTGACCGGAGTGGCTCTGCTCGCGCTGAAGTGGCGTGCCTTCGCCCGCTACGACGCCCACGACCCGCAGCCGTAGGCCCGGGCCCGGAGTCCGCCCGGAGTCCCGGCCCCCGCCCGGGCCCGGCCCCGAGCCCGGCCCGTAGGTCCGACCCCGACCCCGGCCCCGGAAGCCCGGCCCGACCCCGACCCCGGCCCCGGAAGCCCGGCCCGACCCCGACCCCGGCCCCGGAAGCCCGGCCCGACCCCGGCCGCGGCCCGGAGGCCCGACCCTGGCCCTCGCCCGGCCCCGGCCGCCGCCCGCTCAGCTCACGATCGAGCGGGCGAACCCGAGCTCCAGCAGGTCCTGCGGGCGCAGCCGCAGCTGGTCCGCGGTGGCACCGGTCTCCGACGGCGGCCGCTTGAGGATCGCGGCGGCCAGTTCCGGGGCGATGACGGAGAAGTAACTGTCCGCCGTGACGTGGGTGTTGTCCGGCGCCGCGAGGGCCAGCGCCCCGCCCGAGCCGCCCTCGCCGATCACCAGCGTCGTCACCGGCACCCGGGCCGCCGCGACGGCCGCGAAGACGTCCGCGATGGCCGCGCCCGCGCCCGCCCGCTCCGCCTCGGCGTCGTTGGCCGCGCCCGGGGTGTCGATGAGGGTGAGGACGGGGACGCCGAGCCGGTCCGCCAGCCGGATCGTCCGGGCCGCCGCGCGGTACCCGGCCGGGCGGGTCGGCGTCCCGCACTGGGCGACGTACGCGACGGGCAGCCCGTCCGCGCGCAGCCCGAAGCCGCACAGCAGCCCCGGGTCCGTACCGCCGCAGCGGTCGCCGTGGAGCGGGAGCCGGACGCCGAAGTAGTCGGCCAGATACGCCTCCGCGCGAGGACGCCGAGGGTCGCGGGCCGCCGCCACCGCCTCCCGCCCCGTCTCCGGCAGCCGGGCCGCCGACAGCGCGCGGGGCAACGGGGCGGCGGAGAGCGCGCCGTGCGGGCCGAGCACGCGCAGCCAGTGCGTCAGCGCCCGGACCAGCTCGCCGGGCGGGACGACCGCGTCCACCTGGCCCGCCGCGAGCTGCCCCTCGGCGCTGTACGCCTGGGGATCCGCGTCCGCCGGCCGCACCCGGGACCCGGCGAAGCCGACCTGCGCGCCCGGCAGCGCCAGCACCACATCGGCGCCCGCCCCCACCGTGGCCCAGCCGCCGCCGGTCGTCGGGTCGCGGACCACCGCGATCTGCGGGAGCCCGGCCGCGCGCAGCCGGGTGGAGGCGGCGGCCGCCCGCTGGAGCTGGGTCAGCGCGACCATGCCCTCCTGCATCCGGCTGCCGCCGGTGGCGACGAGCGCGAGCAGGGGCAGCCGCCGGGTCCGGGCCAGCTCGTACGCGGCCACCAGCCGGTCACCCGTCGACCGGCCCAACGAGCCGCCCAGGAAACCGAATTCGAAGGCGAGCAGCACGCACGCGCGGTCGCCGACGACCCCGGTGCCGTACACCACGGACTCCTCCTCGCCGGTCCGTGTCGCGGCCCGCTCCCGCGCCGCGTCGTACCCCGCCCAGCCGAGCGGACCGTCCGGCGGCAAGGGGTGCGACGGCGGGCGGTGCTCGGTGAAGCCCGCCGGGCCGGTGAGCAGCGCGATCGTCTCCCGGGCCGACGCCCGGGCGGGGGAGTCAGCCGGCACGGAGCGACCTCTTCATGATCTTGCCCAGGTCGTTGCGGGGCAGGGCGTCCAGGTAGTGCACGGTGCGCGGGCGCTTGTGCGGGGCCAGCTGGGCCGCCACATGGTCCGCCAGCTCCTCGGCGGCGGGCGGGGAGCCGGGGTCGGCCGCGACCACCCAGGCCACGACCCGTTCGCCCAGGTCCGGGTCCTCCTCGCCGGTCACGGCGGCTTCCCGGACGCCGGGGTGCGTGAGCAGCACGTTCTCGATCTCGCCCGCGCCGATCTTGTAGCCGCCGCTCTTGATCAGGTCGGTGGCCTTGCGCCCGACGATCGTGACGTACCCGTCCTCGTCGACCGTGCCGACGTCCCCCGTACGGAACCAGCCGTCCGCCGTGTGCGCGGCCGCGGTGGCGTCGGGCCGGTTGAGGTAGCCGGTGAACAGGTTCGGGCCCCGGACCTGGATCTCGCCGATCGCCCCCGGCTCGCCGAGCACCGTGCCGTCCTCCTCGGCCAGGCGCAGCTCCACCCCGGCGAGCGGCGGGCCCACGGTGCCGGGGCGCGGGGCGCCGTCCGCCCGGATCCCCGTGTTCATCAGGGTCTCCGTCATCCCGTACCGCTCGATCACCCGCCGCCCGGTCGCCGCCGCGATGCGTTCGTGGTCGTGCACGGGCAGTGCCGCCGAGCCGGAGACCAGCAGCCGGGCCCCGGCCAGCGCCCCGGCCAGCGCGTCCCGTCCGCGGCCGTCCGCCGGGGAGCCGTGTCCGGCCACGGGGGAGCCGTGTCCGCTCCCGCCCTCCGGGGAGCCGTGTCCGGTCGCGCCAGCCGGGCCGTCCAGCACCTCCGCCAGCCGGTGGTACATCGTCGGCACCCCGAACAGCATGGTGCCGCCGGAGGCCAGCTCACGGGCCACGCCCTCGGGTGAGAACCTCCCCAGGTGGCGGACGGAGCCGCCGCGCCGCAGCGGGCCGAGGACGCCCAGGATCAGCCCGTGCACATGGAACAGCGGCAGCGCGTGGACCAGGACGTCGTCGCCGGTCCACCCCCAGGCGTCCTCCAGCGCGTCCAGGGACGCGGCGACGGCCCGCCGGGGCAGGACGGCGCCCTTGGGCGGGCCGGTGGTGCCGGAGGTGTAGACGATCAGGGCGGGGGACTCGGGGTCCTCCTCGGCCGGAGCGGCCCCGCCCGCCGGGTCCTCCGCGAGAGCGCCCGCCGCCCGCGCGTCCACGCTCACACGCCGCAGCTTCTCCAGCGCGGGCGGCAGCACGTCGTCCGGTCCCGCGAGTACGGCCGTGGGCGCGCTGTCGGCCAGGATGTGCGCCAACTCGCGTTCCCCGGTACGAGGGTTGAGCGGCACGGCCGGGACCCCGGCCCGCAGTGCCGCCACCACCGCGATCACCGTCTCCGGCGTCGGGGTGGCCCAGACGGCTACCCGGCCCGCGCCCGCGATGCGGGCGGCGAGCGCGCCGGCGGCTCCGGCCAGCCGGCCGTAGCTCAGGGACAGGTCACCGAAGCGGACGGCCTCCCGGGAGGCCGCCGGGCCGGTGGGGGACTGGAGCGCGGGAAGAAGGAGGGTCACGCCGGGAAGCCTAGGGCTTCCGGTCTGGCCCCGCCCGGACCCGGATGCCGATGAGGGCAGCGTCACCCCCCGGTCGGTTTCCGGACACCTGCTCGGCGTGTCCGACTCGGGGATCGTCGCCGGAACGTCGGGCCATCCCACGGCCGCCGCGTATCGGCGGGGACGCGACCGTTCTTCCGTGCCAGAGGCCTCACTCCTCGCGCTGGACGGTCCGCATCCGCCCGTACGCGTACACACACCCCGCCAGCGCCAGATCGGACAGCAGCATGAAGCCGATCGCGTAACTGTCCTTGGCGCTGTAGATCGCGCCCATCACCAGCGGCGGCACGAAACCGCCCAGCCCGCCCATCGCCCCGACGATGCCCGTCACACTGCCCACCTTCGGCTGCGGCGTCACCTGCGAGACCAGGGCGAACACACTGCCGCTCGCCGTGCCGAGCCCGGCCGCCATGGCCAGCAGCGCGATCGTGCCGACCGGGTTCAGCGGCGGCTCGAAGGCCTGCACGATCGCCATCAGCGCCGCCAGCAGCAGGGCCACCGAGGTCACCAGCGCCGGGTGCGCCCGGTCCGAGAGCCAGCCGCCGATCGGCCGGAAGACCACCGTGACCAGGGCGAACCCGGCCGCCTTGGTGCCCGCCTCGGTCGGCGACATCTCGTACCAGGTCTTCAGATACGTCGGCAGATACACCCCGAACGCCACGATGCCGCCGAATCCGATCGCGTACAGCGCCGACAGCTCCCAGGTCACCCGCAGCTTCCCGGCCTCGCCGAGCCGGTGCGCCAGCGTGTCCGTGGGGACCTTCCGGCCGGGGTGGTCGCTGACCAGGACGGCCGCCACCAGCGCGTACACCACCAGCGCCCCCGCGACCACGAGGAACGGCAGGTTGTCGCCGTGCTTCGCGATGCGCGGGGTGGAGTAGCCCGACAGCGCCACCCCGCCCATGCCCATCCCGAACACCCCCAGGGCGAAGCCCCGTCTGGCGGGCGGGAACCACGAGTTGACCAGCGGAACGCCGATCGCGAACGTCGTCCCGCCGAGCCCCAGCAGGAAGCCGACCGCGAGCATCGCCCCGTAGGAGTTCTTCGCCGGGATCAGCAGCAGCACCGGCACGATCGTCAGCGCCGACACGAGCGGGAACATCAGCTTCGCGCCGTACTTGTCCGTCAGCGCCCCCACCGGGATCCGGCCCAGCGACCCCACGAGCACCGGCACGGCCACCAGGAAGGACTGCTGGAACGAGCTGAGCCCCAGCCGGTCCTTGTACTCCCCGGACATCGGCGCGATCAGGTTCCACGCCCAGAAGGTCAGCGCGAAGCCGACCGTCGCCAGGACGAGGTTGCGGTACGCGGCCGCCGGTGGTGCGGCTGCCGCCGGGGCGGGCGGCTCGGGAGACTGCTTGACGGAGGTGTCCACACCAGCCAGTCAAGGGCGCGGGACATCGCACGGCCCGCCGGGCTGCGCCGACCGGGGGACAGCGGGCGCCCGGCGCTCCCGGTGGCCTCCCTCAGCCGATACCGCCGCGAACTGGGACAATCGCGGTATGGATCGGCTGGACAGGGAAATCCTCGGCATTCTCCAGGAGGACGCCCGGATCTCGTACCGGGATCTGGGCGTACGCGTGGGGCTCAGCGCCAACGCGGCGGGCGACCGCGTCCGCCGGATGCGCCGCGACGGGGTCATCCGGGGCTTCACCGTGATCGTCGACCCGGCCGCCGACACCCGTTCGGGCCTGGTCGTCTTCATCGATGTGACGTTGCGCCTCGACACGACGAACGAGGAGTTCGAACGCTCGGTGCTGATGCTGCCCGGTATCACGGAGGTGGTTCACGTGACGGGCGGCCACGACTACCTCGTACGGGCCACCGTCGCCGACCCCGGGGCGCTGGACACGCTGCTGCGCCGGCTGAAACGGGAGGCGGGCATCGCCCACTCCAACACCCGCATCGCCCTGCGGGCGGCCCCGAAGCACTGAGGCACCGCCCCGCAGCCCTGCCGGAGCCGCCGCCCCGCCGCCCCGCCGCCCTGCCGGGGCCGCCGGGGCCGCCGGGGCCGCCGGGGCCGCCGGAACCACCGGGTCAGGCCGGGGCCTGCCAGGTCACCGTCGTGGGGCGGCCGTCCTCGCCGCGCCCGTCGTCCGCGACCACCAGCCGCACCCCGGTCCGTCCGTCCGGCAGCCGGACCGTGGCGTCCACCTCCACCTCGATGGCCGACACCCCGGGCCTGCGGTGCGCGGCGGCCAGCGCCCCGCGCAGGGCGGCCAGCAGCTCCCGCCCCGTCTCGTCGCCCACCAGCGCGTCCACCGCCCCGGCGAACCGCACCGACGGCGGGAAACCCAGCAGGGCCGCCGCGCCCCCGGTCTCCCGCAGCACCCGGCCCCGGAAGGTGCTCGGAGCCCCGGCCGGCGGCTGCTGGAGCGCGAAGATCGCGGTGCGGACCTCCTGGATGGTGGAGTCCAGCTCGTCCACGGCCCGCCCCAGCAGCTCCCCGGTCTCCGCCTCTCCGCCGCCGCCGGTCTCCGCCTCCCCGTCACCGCGGGTCTCCTCCGACGCGGCCCGGCGGCGGGTCGACTCCAGCATCATCTCGGTGGCGAAGAGCCGCTGGACCACCAGATCGTGCAGGTCACGGGCGATCCGGTCGCGGTCCTCGTACACCGCGAGCTGCTCCCGGTCGGCCTGCGCGTCCGCCAGCACCAGAGCCAGCGCCGCCTGCGAGGCGAACTGGGTCGCCAGCAGCTTGTCCATCTCCGTGTAGGGCCGTTCGCCGCGCCGCCGGGGCAGGGCGAGGGTGCCGATGAGCCGCCCGCCGCTCTGCAACGGCAGCATCATGCTCGGCCCGAAACGGGAGCGGACGCCGGTGGTCATCCGGGGATCTGTGGCCGAGTCCTCGATGAAGACCGGTTCGCCGCCGAGCAGCTGCACCAGCACCGCGGAGCCGGGTTCGATCACCGTGCCGACGATGCCCGCCGGGTCGGCCGGCGTGGACGCGGTGACGATCTCCATCCCGCCCTGCTCCGTCGGCTGGAGGATCACCCCGGCCGACGCGCCCGCCAGCACCCGGGCCTGCTCGGCCACCGTCATCAGCGCGTCGGCCGCGTCGGTGCCGGTCAGCAGGGCCGTGGTGACGGCCGCCGCTCCCGCGATCCAGCGCTCGCGCTGCCGGGCCGTCCCGTACAGCCGGGCGTTGCCGATCGCGATGCCCGCCTGGGCGGCGAGGACCCGCAGCAGGGCCCGGTCCGTGTCGCTGAACGGCCCCGACGGCTTCTCGGCGAGACAGAGATGCCCGAAGACCTCGGTCCGGACCAGGATCGGCGCCCGCAGGAAGCCGCGCGCCGGCGGACCGACGGGGGAACCGCCGGGGGGACGGCCGGGGGAACCGCCGGAGGGAAGGCCGGAGGAACCGCCGGGGGGAAGGCCGGAGGAACCGCCGGGGGGACGGCCCTGCCGGTCCTCCTCGACCAGTGTGGCCGGACCCGCCGACGAGTCGTCCGGGAAGAGGTCGAGATGCTGCCGCCCCGCCTCCGTCATCCCGGCGGTGTACAGCTTCTCGACCCGGTCGCGGTCCGGGTCCAGCACGCCGAGCGCACCGTGGCGGGCCCCGGTGAGGGCGGTGGAGGTGTCCACGATCTGCTGGAGGGTGGAGCCCAGCTCCAGGTCGCTGCCGACGTTGAGGACCGCCTCCAGGAGCATCGGCAGCCGCCCGGCGGCGGCCGGGCCGGGCTCCACGGGCCCTGTCATCCGCGCCGCCCGCGTCGGCTGTTCCACCGCCCGGTCCGTGCCGACGCGCTCACCCCGCCAGCGGGTTGAGGACCATCGGCTGGATCTTGCCGTCGAGCATCGCGCCCAGACCGAGCACCGAGCAGACGTCGGGACGCTCCGCGATGTGCACCGGCATCCCGGTCGCGTCGCGCAGCATCTGGTCGAGGCCCGGGAGCAGCGCGCTGCCGCCCACCATCATGATGCCCCGGTCCGCGAGGTCGGCCACCAGGTCCGGCGGGCAGTCGCGGAGCACCTTGCCCACCCCGTCGAGCACGGCGGTGAGCGGCGTGTGGATGGCC
The DNA here is from genome assembly GCF_000377965.1 of Streptomyces sp. CNB091. NCBI lineage: Bacteria > Bacillati > Actinomycetota > Actinomycetes > Kitasatosporales > Streptomycetaceae > Streptomyces > Streptomyces sp. CNB091. The sequence goes on along the minus strand of NZ_KB898997.1, from coordinate 312,775 downwards.
TGCCGCACGGCGGCGGTGTCGACCTGCACCGAGCGGGCCAGCCCGGTCGCCACGTCGCGGCCGTGGATCTCGGTGAGGGCGGGGCCGGTCAGCTGGAGGCCGTTGCCGTGCAGCGCCAGCTGGAGCGGGCGCACGGACTGGCTGGGGAGCACCAGCTCGTGGCGCTGGCGCAGATGCTGGATGACCGCCTCGTCGATCGCGTTGCCGCCCACCGGGATCCGGACGGCGGTCACGATCGAGCCGAGCGAGAGCACCGCGATCTGGGTCGTGGCGGCCCCGCACACCATGATCATGGTGGCGGTCGGCTGCTCGACCGGCAGCCCGCAGCCCACGGCCGCCGCGATCAGGGTGTCCACCAGCTCGACCCGGCGGGCGCCGAGCCCGACCAGGGTCTCCACCGTGGCACGCTGGGCCAGCGGGTCGGCCTCGTGCGGGGTGCAGGCGGCGGCGCGCAGCCGGGGCTTGCGGCGCAGTTGACGGCGGAGCTTGTCGCCCAGCAGGTGGCGCAGCATCCGCTGGGCCATCTCGATGTCGACGACGGTGCCGCCGGAGACCGGGCGGGCCACCCGGATGTAGTCGGGGGTGCGGCCGGTCATCTGCTCGGCGAGCGCACCGACGGCGATGAGGGAGCCGGTACGGGTGTTGACGGCTGCGACGCTCGGTTCGTCGACGACGAGGCCGAGCCCCTTGACGTACACCCGGGTCCTCGCGGCCCCGAGATCGACGGCGACGTGGCAACGCTGCAACTGCTCAAGGCTGACGGTCACGGCGATTCTCCCGAGCGCGCGGATGGAGGGGGGCACCGGCGGCAGCCGGTATCTCTCTTTGCAACTTTGCCGCTCCCCGGCCCGTCGCGCGCGCTGAGGTGCGCCGTAAGGGGGGCCGGAGCTGACGGCTCCTCAGGCCGGCGGGCCGGAAGCAGCCTCCGGGGCAGTGGAAGCCGGGAGAAGCCGCTGGGTGTCAGCGGCGCGGAAGCAGCCGCTGGAACAGGCCCCAGGTGAACTCCGCGACCCGCTCCCCGCCGGTGGCCGGGTCGGTGACGGCCAGCGACCACCGGGTCGGGGCGCTGCCCTCCATCGGCCGGGCCGGGGAAAAGGCGCGGGCCGCCTCGTCCACGGTGCACGACCACGGGAGCAGCGCGTCCGGAGAGGTCAGCTCCGGTCCGGCCGCGCCCGGGGCCCGCACCAGCCACTCGTTCCACACGGCCCCGCCGGGCCCGGCCATCACCTCGAACCGCAGGTCGGGCCAGAGCGGCACCGGCCACAGCAGCGCCTCGCACTCCAGCTCCCCGATCCGGCGCGGCCAGATCGCCTCCGGTTCGCCGAGCACCGAGCGGTAGCGCCGCAGCGACCCCCGCCCCCGGGGCGCCCGGACCATGGCCTGCCAGCAGCGGTTGGCCTCCCGCATATCGGCGAGGGAGGCGCTCAGTTCATGCCGGGCCTCCTCGACCAGACCGGGCTGGTGGTCGGCCATCCGGCGCAGCAGGACGAGCTGGAACTGGAGGGGGCCGAAGGGGGCGGGAGCGGTCATGCCGCCCATCCTCCCGCGTGTCAGGCGTATCGGACCGGCCGTCACCGGAAGCAGCGCTTCGTCACAGGATCCTCACCTGTGCGGCTTCCCTGGTTCTTCCGCGCACGCCTAACCTGCGGGCGCCATGGATTACTGCCACCCGTGCCGACGGCATCTCAACGGAGCCCTGGCCTGCGCCGGGTGCGGTACGCCCGCCGAGGCCCTGGGCCCCTACGCCGTGCCCACCCCGGACGTGCGTGACGCGCCGCGCGGAGTCGCCGCGCCGCCGGACGGGACGGCCGCGCCCGGCGCCCCGGGAAGCCCGCGGCGCGACGCCCGACGCGGCACCCGAGGCGATGACCGGCTGGACGCCCGACGTGGCACCCGACGCGACGCCCGGCTGGACGCCCGACGCGGTGCCGGAGGCCGGCCCGACGCCGGAGGCCCGTCCGACGCCCGCCCCGCGTCGCGGCGGCGGGCCCGCGGCGGTCATCGCCGACGCGGCCGGACCGTCCTGCTCGGCGCGCTCGGGCTGCTCCTCGCGGCGGGCGCCCTGAGCCTGGCGGAACTGGCCGGGGAGCCCGGGCGGGACGACACCGCCGCCGACTACGTACGTGAGTCGCCATCCGGCCCGCCCGGGGCCGCGCCCGAGGATCCGTCCGCCGACGAGCCCCGCGATCCCGCCCCGGCCGGGTCCCGCGCCGGGGCGACCCCGAGCCCCGCCACCGACGCCTCACCGGCCGGCACGCGCCGTGGGAACCCCTCACGCGCGCCGAGCCCTGAAGCCTCGCCCACCGCCGGGACCACCGCCTCCCCGGACCCCCACGACGCGGACCCCGACGACACGGACCCGTCCCGGACCCCCGACCGCCCGCCCGCCGATCCGCCGGAACCGGACGATCCGCCGGAGTCGACGACCGCGCCCGCACCCCCGCCGCCCCCGGCGGAACCGACACCCGCCCCGACGCCGTCCCCGACCTGCACCCCCTTCCTGTGGTGGTGCAGGTAGGCGCGATGCGACGCGACGCGACGCCTAAAGAGCGACCGCTAATGAGCGACCGCTAAAGAGCGTCCTCGCCCAGCATCCGGCGCAGCAGGTCCCGCAGGACCGTGCGCTCGGCGTCGGAGAGGCCGGCCAGCGGCTCCCGGGCGAAGTCCAGCGCGTCCCGCAGCTCACGGGCCGTGCGCCTGCCCTTCTCCGTCGCGGCGGCCAGCTTGATCCGCCGGTCGGCCGGATCGGGCCTGCGCTCGACCAGCTCCCGGGCCTCCAGCCGGTCGACGATCCCGGTGACGTTGGACGGCTCGCACTTCAGCCTGAGGGCGATCTTCCGCATCGGCAGGGGCTCCAGCGAGAGCAGCCCGAGCACCCGCGCCTGCGCCCCGGTGAGGGAGTGCTCGGCGGCGGCCCGGTCGTACTCCTCGTGGTAGCGGGCCACGACGGCGCCGATGAGCTCGACGACCTCAAGGGTCAGGGGGTCTGTGCGAGTGGCCATGAGGCACAGCGTACCGATTTACTTGACATCATGAAATATTCAGGAGCATGGTTGTTTCATGTCATGAAGCTTTTCGCGCCGCCGGGCGCGGAAGCACACCCCCTCGTATGACATTGAGGAGAACCCGAGCCCATGTCTGCAGCACTTCCCACGTCCAGCCGTGAATGGCACCTGGTCGCCCGCCCGCACGGCTGGCCCAAGGCCGAGGACTTCGCGCTGCGTGAGGCCGAGGTCGCCGCTCCGGCCGAGGGCCGCGTCCTCGTCCGCAACAAGTACTTCTCGGTCGACCCGTACATGCGCGGCCGGATGAACGACGTGAAGTCCTACACCCCGCCCTTCCAGCTCGACCACCCCATGGACGGCGGCGCGGTCGGCGAGGTCATCGCCTCGAACGCCGAGGGCTTCGCCGTCGGCGACCACGTCCTGCACGGCCTCGGCTGGCGCGAGATCGCCGACGTGCCAGCGAAGCACGCGGTCAAGGTCGACCCCGACCTCGCCCCGCTCTCCGCCTACCTCGGCGTGCTCGGCATGACCGGACTCACCGCCTACGCGGGCCTGTTCGACGTAGCCTCCTTCAAGGAGGGCGACACGGTCTTCGTCTCCGGCGCGGCCGGCGCCGTCGGCAGCCAGGTCGGCCAGATGGCGAAGCTCAAGGGCGCCTCCCGGGTCATCGGCTCCGCCGGCTCCGACGAGAAGGTCAAGCTCCTCACCGAGGAGTACGGCTTCGACGCCGCGTTCAACTACAAGAACGGGCCCGTCCGCGACCAGCTCGGGGAAGCCGCCCCCGACGGCATCGACGTCTACTTCGACAACGTCGGCGGCGAGCACCTGGAAGCCGCGATCTCCTCGTTCAACGTGCACGGCCGCGCCACCATCTGCGGCATGATCGCCCAGTACAACGCGACCGAGCCGACCCCCGGCCCGAACAACATGGCGCTGATCATCGGCAAGCGGCTGCGCCTGACCGGCATGCTCGTCAGCGACCACTCCGACCTCCAGCCGCAGTTCGTCCAGGAGGTCGCCGGCTGGCTGGCCTCGGGCGAGCTGAAGTACCGGGAGACGACGGTCGAGGGCATCGAGAAGGGCTACGACGCGTTCGTCGGGCTGCTGCGCGGGGAGAACACCGGGAAGATGATCGTCTCCCTGGTCTGACCCGCCCCCCGGTCCGCCCCCCGGTCCGACCTGCCCCCCGGTCCGACCCGCCCCCGGCCCGACCCGCTCCCCGGTCCGAACCCGCTCCCTGCCGGTCGCGGTCACGCGTTAGGCTCGTCCGCAGGCCGTCGCGATCCGTGGGCGCGAGTCGCGGCGCACCAACAGGAGGAATCCTCACACCATGACCATTCAGAAGATCGACGTCGCCTACACCGCCGTCGCCACCGCCGAGAACGGCCGCGACGGACGGGTCTCCTCCGACGACGGTCAGCTCGACGTCGTCGTCAACCCGCCGAAGGCCATGGGCGGCAGCGGCGCGGGCACCAACCCCGAGCAGCTCTTCGCGGCCGGCTACAGCGCCTGCTTCCAGGGCGCGCTGGGCGTCGTCGCCCGCCAGGAGAAGGCCGACATCTCCGGCTCGACCGTGACCGCCTCGGTCTCGATCGGCAAGACCGAGGCCGGCGGCTTCGGCCTGGAGGTCGCGATCACCGCCTCCATCCCGAACGTCGACGCCGCCACCGCGCAGGCGCTCATCGAGAAGGCCCACCAGGTCTGCCCGTACTCGAACGCCACCCGGGGCAACATCAACGTCGCGCTCTCGGTCGCCTGACCCAGGAGTCGCTGCCCCAGGAGTCGCCGACCACAGCGCCGCCGACCACAGCGCCGCCGCCGTCGAAGGCACCACCGCGTGAGGACCGCACCCCGCCCCGGGGTGCGGTCCTCACCGCCTTCCCCCGCCAGTACGCTGACGCCCATGAGTGATCTCGGGGCGGGTTTCGGCTACTTGATGAAGGGGCAACGCTGGGTTGCCCAACACGGACGATGGTTCGGCTTCGGGCTGCTGCCCGGACTCGTCACCCTCGTCATCTACGCCGGAGCACTGATCGGACTCGGCTACGGAGCCGACGACCTCGTCGGCTGGGCGACGCCGTTCGCCGACGACTGGTCCTCGCCCTGGCAGGGCATCCTGCGCACCGGGCTGACCGCTCTCGTCTTCGTCCTCGGCCTGTTCCTCGCGGTCATCACCTTCACCGCCGTCACCCTCCTGGTCGGCCAGCCCTTCTACGAGTCGCTCTCCGAGGAGGTCGACCGCAGCGAGGGCGGCGACGTCCCCGAGTCCGGACTGCCGCTCTGGCGGGAACTGTGGATCTCCGCCCGCGACTCCGTGCGCATCCTGCTGCGCGTCGCCCTGTACGGGATCGCCCTCTTCGCCTGCGGTTTCATCCCCGTCATCGGGCAGACCGTCGTCCCCGCGATCGGCTTCTGCGTCTCCGGCTACTTCCTGGCCGAGGAGCTGACCGCCGTCGCCCTCCAGCGTCGGGGCATGGTCCTCAAGGACCGCCTCGTCCTGCTGCGCGGACGCCGGATGCTGGTGCTCGGCTTCGGCGTCCCGCTGACCCTGGCCTTCCTCATCCCCGTGGTCGCGGTGTTCCTGATGCCGGGAGCCGTCGCCGGGGCCACCCTCCTCGCCCGCGACCTGGTCGACCCGGACGCGGCGTCGGACCCGGGCCCCGGGCCCGGCACCGCCGACAGCGGTGACGCACCGGCCCCCCGGGCCTGGTCCGCGTGACCGAACTGCTGGCCGTCGCCGCCATCACCGTCCGCGCGGTCATCTCGCCGGGCGCCGACTTCGCGATGGTCGTGCGCAACAGCTATCTGTACGGGCGCACCACCGGCGTCCTCGCGGCCACCGGCGTCGCGGCGGGCGTCCTGGTCCACGTCACGTACACCATGCTCGGCGTCGGGCTGCTCATCGCCTCCTCGACCGTCCTGTTCACGGCGGTCAAGCTGGCGGGCGCCGCCTACCTCATCTACATCGGGGTGCGCACCTTCCTGGCCCGCGCCAACCTCGACGTCGACCTGAGCGACCGGCCGGGCCTATCCCCGTTCGGGGCGCTGCGCAGCGGCTTCCTGACCAACGCCCTCAACCCGAAGACGACCCTGTTCGTCGTCGCGACCTTCACTCAGGTCGTCGGGCCCGACACCGCCCTGTGGCAGCAGGCGGGTTACGGCCTGTTCATGTCGGCCGCCCACCTCGGCTGGTTCGCCCTCGTCGCGCTGTTCTTCTCGCACTCCCGGCTGCGCGGTGCGATGCTGCGCCGCCAGAAGGCCCTCAACCGCTCGATCGGCTCGGTCCTGGTCGGCCTCGGCGTCACCCTGGGCCTGGCCCGCTGAGCGGAGCGCCGAAGAAGGCCGGGCGGAGCGCCGAAGGAGGAGGGGGCGAGGCCTCAGCGCACCGAGGGGGCCGGGAACGTCTCGTAGCCCGCGACGTCCGGCAGCCCGAGCGCCACCGGGGCCCGGGAGCCGTCCCGGCCCGGCACCTCCACCGACTGCACGATCGCGCCGTAGGTCAGGACCCGCACCCGGACCCCGTCCCGCTCCAGCGTCCACCGGCGGACCGGCGACCCGTCCGCGAGAGCGCCGAGATCTTCCGTGTACGTCGCCGTATCCGCGCTGGTCGTCATGGTCCTCGACCCTACGCGGGCGGCTCGGGGGCCGTGATGTTGCGGTAGGCGATCTCCGCCAGCCGGGCCTGGCCGTCGCGGCTCGGATGGAACCAGTCCCACTGGCTGAGCTGCGTCCCGGTGAAACGGAAGTCGAACACCGCCCCGCCGTCGTACCGGCAGTACCGGTCCTTCGCGCACACGTCCCGCAGCACCCCGTTGTACGCGACGACCCGCTCCCGCACCGCGTCCCTCCGGGCCACGGCCGCCGGGCCCAGATCGTCCGCGTCGGCCAGCATCGACTGACAGATGCCGAGCTGCCAGATCTTCTTGCCCAGCTCGTTCACCCGCCCCGTCGACCAGAGCCGCTTGAGGTCCGGCACGCTGGAGACGTACACCTGCGCCTTCGGGGCCCCGGCCCGCAGCTGCCGCATCGACGCCTCGAACGACGCCCGGAAGTCCGCGACCGGCGTCATCAGCCGCACCGAGTCCCGGCACGCGTCGTTCGCGCCCGTCATCACCGTGACCAGCTCCGGCCGCTCCTTCGCCGCCAGCGCCATCTGCTCGGGCAACTGCACCATCCGCGACCCCGACACCGCGTGGTTCCAGCTGCGGTCCGCCGCCTTGGACGGGCCGAGCAGCCGGACCGCGAGACTGCGCACCGCGTCGTCCGAACCGGTCGCCCACGACACCTCGGGACAGTCGGCCAGCACCGAACACGCGTCGAAGCCCCGGGTGATCGAGTCCCCGACCGCCGCGACCGAGCCGGGCCGGGGGTTCCAGTCCGGGGCGGGGGAGGGCGAGGGCGACGGCGATGCACCGCGCGTGGCCGCCGGCGCGTTCCGCGACACGCCGCCCTCCGCCCCGTCGGAGCCGCACCCGGCCAACGCGACGACGCCGACGCAGGAGAGCGCCGTCAGCGCGGCGGCGGTAGTACGCATTCGTGGGCGTGTCGCACGCTCCGGCATCACGCGGATCCCCTCCGGTCAAGCAGTGGCCTATGCCTCTGGACATGCCCCCGGCAAGCACACGATCCCCAGGTCGGGGCTCTGCGCGCCCTGCCGGGTGAAAGCCGGCGAATCAGGGGCCCGAGACCGACGGTACGTCACACGGACGGCCCCGGCGCACGGTAGCTTTTCCCCGTCGAACCAGTGGCGTCCCGCCCGCCCGCGCACACACGGGCGGCTCCGGTACATTACGTCACGTCACATACTGTCCCTTTTCAGGAGATTAACTCCCGATGCTGTTTACTGATGACAACCTCGGGAACCGGCCGGAAAGAGACGGTACGGGCGCGAGGCCGCTGGGGAAGGCGTACCTCGTCCCACACGGGAGGTTCCGGTGACGACACGTGGAGTCCTGTACGTTCACTCCGCACCGCGCGCGCTCTGCCCACATGTCGAGTGGGCAGTGGCGGGCGTCCTCGGTGTGCGGGTCCAGCTGGACTGGATCAGACAGCCGGCCTCGCCCGGCACCTGGCGGTCCGAGTTCTCCTGGAAGGGCCGCGCCGGCACCGCCTCGCAGCTCGCCTCCGCCCTGCGCGGCTGGGACCTGCTGCGCTTCGAGGTGACCGCCGAGCCGTGCCCCACCGCCGAGGGCGAGCGCTACAGCTCCACCCCCGGCCTCGGCATCTTCCACGCCGTCACCGGCATGCACGGCGACATCCTGATCCCCGAGGACCGGCTGCGGGCCGCGCTGGCCCGGTCGGTGCGCGGCGAGAGCGACCTGGAGACCGAGATCGCCGCCCTGCTCGGCAAGCCCTGGGACGACGAGCTGGAGTCCTTCCGCCACGCGGGCGAGGGCGCCCCGGTCCGCTGGCTCCACCAGGTGGTGTGACCCGGGGCTCCGCCCCGGACCCCGCTCCTCAACCGCCGGAGGGGCTGCATGCGGAAGCCCGCCTCCCAGGACCCGGGAAGCGGGCTTCACACGTACAGGCGTGGCGTCACACGGACCGGAACGCGAGCACCACGTTGTGCCCACCGAATCCGAACGAGTTGTTGATCGCCGCGATCGGCCCCTCGGGCAGCACCCGCGGCTCACCGCGCACGATGTCCGCGTCGATCGCTTCGTCGAGCTCGTCGATGTTGATGGTCGGCGGTGCGATGCGGTGGTGCAGCGCCAGAACCGTCGCCACGGTCTCGATGCCGCCCGCGCCACCCAGCAGGTGACCCGTCATCGACTTCGTCGCGGAGATCGCGACATGGTCGAGATCGTCGCCCAGCACCTTGCGCAGCGCCTTGATCTCCGCGAGGTCACCCTGCGGCGTCGACGTGGCGTGCGCGTTGAGGTGAACCACCTCGGACGGCTTGAGATCGCTGGAGTCCAGCAGGTTCTGCATCGCGGCGGCGATGCCCCGCCCGGTGGGTTCGGGCTGCGCGATGTGGTGGGCGTCGGCCGACAGACCCTGGCCCAGCACCTCGCAGTAGACCCGCGCACCCCGCTTGGCGGCGTGCTCGGCGGACTCCAGGACGACGACGCCCGCACCCTCGCCGAGGACGAAGCCGTCCCGGCCGGTGTCGTACGGGCGCGAGGCCGTCTCGGGCTCGTCGTTGTTCTTGGACATCGCCATCATGTTGGCGAACGCGGCGATCGGCAGCGGGTGGATCGCCGCCTCGGTGCCACCGGCGACGACCACGTCGGCACGGCCGGTACGGATCATCTCGACGGCGTACCCGATGGCCTCCGCGCCCGAGGCACAGGCGGAGACGGGGGTGTGGACACCGGCCTGGGCGTTGACCTCCAGGCCGACGTTGGCCGCCGGGCCGTTGGGCATGAGCATGGGAACGGTGTGCGGGGAGACGCGGCGTACGCCCTTCTCCTTCAGCACGTCGTACTGGTCGAGCAGGGTGGTCACGCCGCCGATGCCGGAGGCGATGACGGAGCCCAGGCGCTCGGGGGCGATGCTCTCGTCCTCGCCCGCCTTGGCGGTGAAGCCCGCGTCCGCCCAGGCCTCGCGGGCCGCGATCAGCGCGAACTGCGCCGAGCGGTCCAGCTTGCGGGCCAGCGGGCGGGGGAGTACGTCGCCCGGGTCGACGGCCGCGGGGGCGGCGATCCGGACGGGCAGTTCGGCGAAGCGCTCGCCTTCGAGAGGCTTGACGCCGGACCGGCCGGCCATCAGACCTTCCCAGGTCGATGCGGAGTCGCCACCCAGCGGAGTGGTTGCGCCGATACCGGTGACGACCACGGTGCGATTGGTCGAGTTCACTGGAAAATCTTCTCCACGTGTAGAGGGTCGTGAATCAGCGGCGCCACCGCCGGGTGGCGACACAGCCGGGCTGGGATCAGCCCTGGTGCTTCAGGATGTAGCCGGCGGCGTCGCCGACCGTCTTGAGGTCCTTGACGTCCTCGTCGGGGATCTTGACGTCGAAGCGCTCCTCGGCGGCGACGACGACCTCGACCATGGACAGCGAGTCGACGTCCAGGTCGTCGGTGAAGGACTTGTCCAGCTGGACGTCCTCGACCGGGATACCGGCGATCTCGTTGACGATCTCGGCGAGACCCTTGACGATCTCTTCCTGCGTGGCGGCCATCTGGCGCTCCTTCGGTGGGTTTTTCTTCAGGGTTCGTACGTACGGACCAGAAGGTCCGGTGTGCCTAGGGGAGGGTAACGACCGTCGCGGCGTAGACGAGACCCGCCCCGAAGCCGATGACGAGCGCGGTGTCGCCGCTCTTCGCCTGACCGGTCGCCAGGAGCCGCTCCATCGCGAGCGGGATCGAGGCGGCGGACGTGTTGCCGGTGGACTCGACGTCACGGGCGACCGTGACGTGCTCCGGCAGCTTCAGGGTCTTCACCATCGAGTCGATGATCCGCATGTTGGCCTGGTGCGGAATGAAGACGTCCAGGTCCTCCGGGGCGATCCCGGCCGCGTCCAGCGCCTGCTGGGCGACCTTCGCCATCTCGAAGACGGCCCAGCGGAAGACCGCCTGGCCCTCCTGGGTGATGGCCGGGAACTTGATCTCGCCCTTCGAGTCGAGCGGCAGCTTGGAGACGTCACCGATGTGCAGGTCGTTCCAGGCCACCGTCTGCTTGATGGTGTCGGACTTGTCGCCCTCGGAGCCCCACACGGTCGGGCCGATGGCCGGTTCCTGGGAGGGGCCGACGACGACCGCGCCCGCGCCGTCACCGAACAGGAAGGCCGTCGCCCGGTCCTCCAGGTCGGTCAGGTCGCTGAGCCGCTCGACGCCGATCACGAGGACGTACTCCGCGGAGCCCTCGACGACCATGCCCTTGGCGAGGGTGAGGCCGTAACCGAAGCCGGCGCAGCCGGCCGAGATGTCGAAGGCGGCGGGCTTGCCCGCGCCGATCTTGTGGGCGATCTCGGTGGCCACGGCAGGGGTCTGCTTGAAGTGCGAGACGGTCGAGACGACGACCGCGCCGATCTGCTCGGGATCGATGCCCGCGTCCGCGATGGCCTTGCCGGACGCCTCGATCGACATCGCGGCCACGGTCTCCTCGTCGGAGGCCCAGTGGCGGGTGACGATGCCGGAGCGGGAGCGGATCCACTCGTCGGACGAGTCGATCGTCTCGAGGATCACCTCGTTCGGCACGACCCTGGTCGGACGGTAGCCGCCGACCCCGAGGATCCGTGCGTACGGGGCGCCCTTACTGGGCTTGATCTTCGACATGCTCGCTCCTTAGGCGCCTGCGTGCTCGGAAATGAGCGCGCGGGCCGTGTCGAGGTCGCCGGGGGTCTTGAGCGCGACCGTCTTCACACCGGGCAGCGCGCGCTTGGCGAGCCCGGTCAGCGTGCCCCCGGGGCTCAGCTCGACGAGTGCGGTGACGCCCAGCGACTGGAAGGTCTCCATGCACAGGTCCCAGCGGACCGGGTTGGCGACCTGCCCGACCAGCCGGGCGATGACCTCGGTGCCGGTGGCCACGGTGTGGCCGTCGGCGTTGGAAACGTAACGCACGGTCGGGTCGGAGACCGTGAGGTCGCCGACCGCCGCGCGCAGCTTCTCCACGGCCGGGGCCATGTGGTGCGTGTGGAACGCGCCGGCCACCTTCAGCGGGACGACCCGGCGCACGCCCTCGGGCTTGTCGGCCTCCAGGGCGGCGATCTGGGCGGCGGTGCCCGCGGCGACGATCTGGCCGCCGCCGTTGACGTTGGCCGGGGTCAGACCGAGCTTCTCCAGGTGCGGGACCGTCACGTCGGGGTCGCCGCCGAGGAGGGCCGCCATGCCGGTCTCGGTGGCCGCGGCGGCTTCGGCCATGCCGAGTCCCCGGGTGCGGACGAAGCGCAGTGCGGCCTCGTCGTCGATGACGCCCGCGAGCGCGGCGGCGGTGATCTCACCGACGCTGTGGCCCGCGACGACGGACGGCGAGGCGTCCAGGGCGGCTGCCGAGAGCAGTCCGGCGGCGACCAGGAGCGGCTGGGCCACGGCGGTGTCGCGGATCTCGTCCGCGTCGGCGCGCGTGCCGTAGTGGGCAAGGTCGAGCCCGATGGCGTCGGACCAGGCAGCGATGCGGTCGGCGGCACCGGGGAGGTCGAGCCAGGGGGTCAGGAAGCCTGGCGTCTGAGCGCCTTGGCCGGGAGCGACGAGTACGAGCACCCTCACACTCTCTCTTGTGGACGGCTCCGCGCGCCCGTGGGGACAGGGACGAAGAACCGTCGGGGGAATTGTTGAAGTCCAACAAAAGTCTAGGACTGAGGATCCGCTGCGGCCAAGCGCCCCAGGATCAGGGCGATCCGCAGCGTGAACGCGGAGCGCACATCGGAAGGGGACCATCCGGTGACGTCGGTCACACGTCGTAGCCGGTAGCGCACGGTGTTGGGGTGCACGAAGAGCATCCGGGCGGCGCCTTCGAGACTGCTCGCCTGTTCCAGATAGACGCTGAGCGTTTCCAGCAGCGCCGAACCGGCCTCTTCCAGCGGTCTGTAGATCTCCTCCACCAACTGGTCCCGCGCGGCCGGGTCTCCGGCCATCGCCCGCTCCGGAAGGAGATCGTCCGCCAGGACCGGCCGGGGCGCGTCCTGCCACGCCAGGCACGCCTTCAGCCCGGCAGCCGCCGCCTGCGCGGACCGGGTCGCCGCCAGCAGGTCCGGCACCACGGGACCCGCGACGACCGGCCCGGCGGCGTACGGCCCGATCAGGCCCTTCGCGACCTGGAGCGGGTTGTCGCTGCCGCCCGCGATGACGACGAGGCGGTTGCCCAGGACGCCGGTGAGGACCTGGAGCTTGGCGTGCCGGGCGGCGCGCCGGATCGCCTCCACGGTCAGCTCGCTGTCCCCGTCGGGCGCGGTGCCGAGGATCACGCACACGTGCTCGGGCGAGTTCCAGCCGAGCGCGGAGGCCCGGGACACGGCCCCCTCGTCGGCCTCGCCGGAGAGCACCGCGTTCACCACGAGGGATTCCAGCCGGGCGTCCCAGGCGCCCCGGGCCTCGGCGGCCTGGGCGTAGACCTGGGCGGTGGCGAAGGCGATCTCGCGCGCGTAGACGAGGAGCGCCTCCCGCAGCAGCGACTCGTCGCCCGGGGCGGCCACCTCCTCGATCGCGGCCTCCATGACCTCGATCGTGGTGCGCACCATCTCCACGGTCTGCCGCAGGGTGATGGCCCGGGTCAGTTCGCGCGGCGCGGTGCCGAACACATCGGTCGAGATGGCCTGCGGGGTCTCGGGATGCCGGAACCACTCGGTGAACGCGGCGATGCCGGCCTGGGCGACCAGGCCGATCCACGACCGGTTCTCCGGAGGCATCGCCCGGTACCACGGCAGCGATTCGTCCATGCGGGCAATCGCGTTCGCGGCCAGCCGGCCGGAGGACTGCTCCAGCCGTTTCAGGGTCGCGGCGTGCAGGTGGGCGTCGTGGGCGGGGGGCAGCTCAGGATCGGGTCGGGGCACGAGGACAAGACTGCCTTATCGGGCCGGACGATCGGTGGGCCGGGGCGACGGTGCCCCGTACCGGCGGGTAGACGAACACCTGACGCAACCGCTCCGCTCCGGCGGCCGTACGGCGGGCGTGACCGGTCCCGTTTCCGAGGCCGCAGGCCGCAGGCCGCCGCGCCACCGTCCCGCTCCCGCGGCCCTGCGGCGGGCGCCCCCGGGCTACCGTGGCCGGGTGATTTCCGTGCACCGGTCCGATGACCGTTACCGGGGCGGGGACGAGACCGCCGGGATCGTCACCCGGCACGCCCTCTCCTTCGGTCCCCACTACGACCCCGACAACCTCCGCTTCGGCCCGATCCTGGCCTGTAACGAGGAGCGCCTCGCCCCGGGCGCGGGCTTCGAGGAGCACCCGCACAGCCACACGGAGATCGTCACGTGGGTCGTGCAGGGCGAGCTGACCCACCGCGACTCGGCCGGCCATGCCACCGTCGTCCGCGCCGGGGACGTGGCCCACCTGAGCGCCGCCTCCGGGGTCCGCCACGTAGAACGCAACGACGGCACAGGCCCGTTGACCTTCCTCCAGATGTGGCTGGCCCCCCTGGAGCCGGGCGGCCAACCCTCGTACACGGTGGTCCCCGGCATCGCCGACTCCACCCCGTACGCCCTGCCCGGCGCGGGCGCGATGCTCCATGTCCGCCGCCTGGCCATGGGCGAGCGCATGGCGGTCCCGGACGCGGTGCGCGCCTACGTCCACGTGGTGCGCGGGCGGGTGGCCCTGGACGACGAGGAGCTGGGCCCCGGCGACGCCGCCCGGATCACCGGAGCGGAGGGCCTGGAGGCGGTCGCGGTGGCGGGGGCGGCGGAGCTGCTGGTGTGGGAGCTGGCGGGGTGAGGCACTCACGGAGGCGCGCTCGCGAAGGAGAGTGACGGCCTGGTCAGCGATCCTGCCGGACGCCTCCACCTGGACAGTGGTCGTGGCCGGTCCGCCTCCCGCCTCGGATACCGTGTTCCTCTACGGGGTGCCATAACGGATGTGACGCCCCCTACCGGAGGCAGTCAGCGTATGAGTTCAAAGCGCAGCAAGAATCCAGCCCTGCCCGTGCTGGACGACGCCTACCGACTCGCGTCGGTCAAGGAGGCCGAAGAGTCCACCCGTGACGCGGCCGCGCGGCTGGCCACCACCGAGCTGCGCCGCGCCTCCCACCCGGGCCGGGTCACCTGGGATCCCATCGATCAGGCCGAGCCCGTACCGGTCCCGCCGACGGTGGTCGACGGTGACGGGGACCTGTGGCTGCGGGACCGGGGCACCGGCACCTGGACCATGCCCGAGTTCAACCCGAAGGAGTTCCCGGCCCGCTGTGGCGAGGTTCTGACGTGGAACGAGCTTGCCTGCGAGTTCGGCCCGCTGACCGGACTGGCCGACGACCGCCGCATGGGCGGCGGCCGGCGCTGACCGCGCAGCCTTCCGGGACGACCGCACCCCTGAAGCGCCCGCTACGGGTAGCCGGGAGCCGGGAGCTCCAGCGCACCGCGCGGCTGACGACGGCGGCGGGCAGGTGAGCGTGGTGGTGGCGCGCGACCGCCACGAGCAGCGTGGTGCGGGCCTCCAGCCACGATCTCATTCGAGTGGGCAGATTCTCGTAGACCCGTGTGAGCGGCGGATCCGTGCGACGCCCTTGTCCAGGTCCACGCCGAGCGGCGGGCCCTCTGCCGGCCGGACGTTCTTGCGGATCCGCTCCTGCTCCATCGCCCGCTTCACCGCTTGTGCTGCCGGAGAGTACTCCTCCGCCAGCGCCGCGGTACGTCCCTTCGTCGTGCGGTAGTAGATCCATCCCCGGCGCTCTGCCCACAGCAAGGCACGGTCCGCCAGGATCAGGCAGATGCCGGCAGCGACGCCGACTGTCACCACAACCAGAGCGCTTCTCATGCCGCTGGAACGCAGCAGCCCTGTGCTGCGTTCCACGCTCCAGCCGTGGGTCACACAACCGCGGACGGCAGAAATAAGGGGAACGCACAACGGCCTGGCCGGTCCACGGCAGGATCCGGTTATGGAGAACGAGCTGATGATCGCGTTGATCGGGGCGGGCAGCGCCCTCACTGGCGCTCTGATCGGCGGTGCCGCTGCTGTGGTCGGAGCGTCGAAGGCGGCCCGCAGCGCTTATCTGGGATCGCTCGACGTCACGCGCCGTACGGCGCAACGGGAGGTGTATTCCGAGCTCCTGAAAGCCGCACATGCCTACGAGGCGGGGACCAGGGCAGTGCTGGAAGGCGCGGGCTTCCTTCTCGATGACCTGTTCAACGAAGTCGAAGGCCTCCAGGTCCGGCACAGCAGCTCCGAACGGGCTGACCTTCGACGGGCGGTCTCCCACGGGAGCACTCCGAGTTCCTGAAGCCAGCTATCAGCGCGTTCGCCCCGCCGGCCCCTGGTGTGTCACAGGGAGCGGCGGGCCCGCCAGAGGTCGCGGAGCAGCGCGATCTCGGCCATGTGGTGGATGAGCTCCAGGTTGGCGTTGGCCAGCACGCCGATGTACGGGTCGTCGGGGTCGGAGCCGTACGGATACCGCGAGAGACCGACCGTGTCGAGCTGCTCGTCGGTGAGCGCGGCGATGCTCGCGCGGTGACGGTCGATGGTCTCCCAGAAGCGGTCCAGCGCCAGGGAGGCGGACGGCGTGAAGTCGACCAGGAGATGCGGGTCCCGCCGCCGTTCGCCGAAGGTCCACTCCCAGCGCCCCGCGAAGTCGGAGTGCAGGTGACCCAGCCGCCACGCGATGGTGGTGATCGGCACGACGTCGGGCTCCGGCTCACCGGTGAACGCGAGGACCTCCTCGACCCGTTCGGCGCTCACGCTCCAGTCCTCGGCGATCTTCGCCACGGACATCCCGCCCGCCGCCTGCCGCGCGACCTCGGCGTACTCGCTCGCCGGGATCTGCGGCGCCCCCTTGTCGATGACCCACGCGCCGGGCCCGTACGCCCGGGGGGTCACCGCCTCGTCCCGGCGTCGGATCGACCAGCCGCCGGGGGCCGGTTCCCACAGGTACTCCTCGTCCCCGAGGCCCTTCAGCCGGACCTGGGCCATCTCCCGCGCCTGGTCGAACTGCTCGATCAGGATGCTCAGCCGGTCGGTCCGTCGATCGTCGTCGTTCATGCGTGGCTCCCTCGTCGGCGCGCCACGCGATCCACGGCGCACGGAGGGAAGTTAACGGCTCACCTCGCGGCGCGCGACCGAATTCCGGGGTGGGTCGGGGGCGGGTCAGGCCTCGGAGCGCTTCTCGCGCTCGTCCGCCTGCTCCTCCTGCTCCCGCTCGTCCGCCGACTCGTTCAGCTCGCGCTCGTCCGCCGCCTCGTTCAGCTCGCGCAGGGCCTGGGAGTGCCCGCTCATCCGCCGGCTCACATGGCCGGTCGTGAACAGCACGGTCCCCACGAGCGATACGGGAAGGGACAGCCCCAGGATGGCCAGCGCCTCGGGCCAGTCGCGTTCCTCCGCACACCAATCTCCCTGCCAGGCACCTTCGTTGGCCGTGCCACCCTCCGTGAACAGTCGCGCTTCGCACGTGTCGGTGAGGCCGTAGGGGACGCTTTCGGCTGTGTAGCCGGTCAGAAGCAGAATGGCGCACCAGCCCCACAGAAAAGCCGCCAGGATCAACAGGCCGGTCCCGCAGTCGCGTATGCGGGTGGATCGCTCACGGAATTCGAGGTCGTACTCTCGTGATCGCATGGCGTACGAATCTAGCAGCGCGCGGCGTGCGGCGGGCCGACCTGCCTCATGCCAACGCCCGGGTGAGCCACGCCAATTCGCCGTTCTCCTCCATGGAAAGGTGGTCCCGTTCGAACGCGAGCTTCTCCAGGACGCGGAGCGACGCGGTGTTCCACGTGGCGACGGTCGACCAGAGCCTTTTCCGCCCGGTCGCGACGGCGGCTTCGAGTACCGCGCCGGCCGCCTCGGTGGCGTAACCGTGTCCGTGGGCGCGCTGGAACAGCTCGTAAGCGATCTCGGGCTCCTCCAGGGTGGAACGGCCGATGATCAGCCCGGCGTACCCGATGAAGTCGCCCTCCTCGCGGCGCTGGATGGGCAGCAGGGCGATCCCCGTGGTCTCCGTCGCGGCCAGCAGCTCCCCTATGGACGTCCGGATGCGCTCGACCGGGGGCTTCCCCTTGCCGCGTTCGGCGAGCAGGTCGCTGAACTCGGCGGCGTCCGACTCGGCCCACGGCCGCAGGATCAGCCGCTCGGTCTCCAGGTGGTAGGGCATGGTCTCGTAGGTCGACATGGGCCCACTCTGCCACTCTGTCTCGACCGGTCATCCGGGCCCGGGAACGTCCTTGCGTGCGCGGACGGCCAGGACGGCGACCAGCAGGGTCGGTACGAGCAGGAGCGAGAAGGTGATGGCGTAGCCCCCTAGCCGGCTGGCTCCGGCAGCCAGCCCGGCGTTGAGGACGGCGGTGGCGAACGCCAGGACGACGACCTGCCCGAGGTTCATGTTGGTCTGCATGGCACTGGTGGTGTGGCCCAGCCGGTCCGGTGCGCTGTGCGAGAGCGACAGCACCGTGACGCACGGATCGAGCATCCCCATCCCGACAGCCGCCAGCGGCATGGCCACCATGGCGAGCAGCGGGGATACCCCGGAGAAGCTGCCCACGACGGCGAACGCGACGGACGCCGCCATGATCAGGGCGCCGACCGTGACGAGCCGGTGCCGGGCCACGTCCTGGAGGAGCTTGCCCTGCGCCCAGGACGCGACCGCCCACAGCACGGCCGAGGCGGTGAACGCCACGCCTACCGTCACCGCCGCCACCCGCCGCTCGGTGATCAGCATCAGCGGCACCAGCGCCTCGACGGTGAAGTACGTACCGGAGGTCAGCCCGCGCAGCAGAACGGCGGTGGGCAGGCCCCGGGCACTGCGCCACGTGCCCTGCGGCAGCAGACGGGGCGCGAAGACCACCAGGAGTACGACGCCGGCGACGACGAACAGCAGATGGCGCGCGTCCCACCCCGAGACGCCGTACTGGCCGAGCGCCGCGCCCAGGCTGAGCATCCCCGCGACCACCAGCGGCGGCCGGGAGGCGCGTTCCTCGACGGGCGGGGCCTGGGTCTCGTCGCCTGCGGGGGCCCTGCGGAGCACCGCCACCAGGGCGATCGAGGGCAGTGCGGTCAGCACGGCCAGGCCGTAGAAGACCGTCCGCCATGACCACACCTCGGCGACCACTCCTGCGATCGGCGGCCCGACCAGGGACGGGATGATCCAGCTCGCGCTCATCATCGCGAGCATCCTGGGCCGCAGGTACTCCGGATACGACTGGCCGATGGCGGTCGTCACGGATACCGCCACCATCCCGGCCGCCAGACCGTCGACGAAGCGGCCGATCACCAACTGCCAGATCGAGCCGCTGGACGCCGACACCAGCAGCGTCACCACGGAGAGGATCATGCCCAGGGCCAGCGGACGCCGGGCGCCGGAGCGGTCCGCCCAGTGCCCGCCCAGCACGCCGCCGAGCAGACTGGCAGCCACAAAGCTGCCCGCCACCAGGGGGAACAGCGACACCCCGTTCAGGTCCTCGGCGGCGGTCGGCAGCGTCGGCACCACGGCCAGCGCCGCGAAGCCGGTCAGGAACATCACCGTGGCGAAGGTCAGGGTGGCCGCCGCGTACGGTCGGGAGAAGATGCCCGGCAGGGTGTCGCCCGAGTCGCTCGGTGAAGGTCGGAGGGCCTGTTCCGCAGTCATGGATGTCCCGTTGACGTGGCTCGACACCCCGAGGCTTGGTCTGGACCACCCGGAGCCAGCGAGAAGCTATGTCAGGGGCCGGCCACCGGGCAATCCCTTTTTGGCGTCGTCGCTGGCGGCGGCTCACGACGTGAGGCAGGCAGCGGGCGGCTGTCCGGATCAGCGCCACTGCGGCGGGATGTTCGCCAACTGTTTCAGCAGATCCCAGTCGGACGGCCGCCGCTTCGGATCATGCCAAGGGGCTCCGGTGCCGACCCAGTAGCCACGCAGTTCACGGACCTGCGACACGGTGTCGTCCCCGATGCCGGACTCGTTGTAGCAGCACGGGCAGATGACGTACCGAGGGACGCCGTACGCGTCGAACACGGGCTCGCCGTCGTCATGCCCGCAGATCCGGCAGGCAGTCTCGGTCCTGTCGTCTTCGTCCCGCGCGCTCATCTCGGTTCCCTGCTCCCGTCCATTGATTACCGCACCCTGCGACAACGTATCGGCGCGACGCCGAGCAGGGCGGTACGGGGGCCAGTTGCCCGTACCGCCCTGCTCCCGGTGACGGTCGTGTCAGCGCAGCCCGTCCACGAACGCCTGCCAGGCGTGGGCTCCGAGGACGATGGCGGGGCCGGTCGGGTTCTTGCTGTCGCGGACGGGGACGGACCCGCAGGCGGAGCCGTCGGCGACCTCGACGCAGCAGCCGCCGGTGTTGCCGCTGTACGAAGAGGTCCGCCAGGCCGCGCCGCCGGTCACGGTGCACTCGACGCAGTCGCCACCACTTGTTCCGCTGTACGAGGACTTCCGCCAGTGCGCTCCTGTGAGGTCATGACTGGTTCCCATAGCGTTCCTCCATCACACGAGTGATCAGCGTCGCCGAGTCCTCGGGGGAGAGGGCTGAGGCTTGCAGCCGAGCGTAGCCGACCGAACGCTCCTTGATCACAGACGGGTTGGCGGTCATATGGCCTTGGTCGTAGCTCTCCACATAGAACAGATCCGGGTCGTCGTCGAACCGGAGGAGGTTGAACGACCCCATCATCGCCGTGTGCTCGCCGACCGTGAAAGGCAGTACCTGGATCTGCACCCACGGGTCGTTCTGGAACTCCAACAGCCGGGCGAGTTGGTTTCGCATCACGGCGTGTCCGCCGACTTCCTGGAGGAGTGCTGCCTCGCTGAGCACGACCCACAGTGCGGGAGGGCTCTCCCGTGTCAGGATCCGTTGGCGCTCCAGTCTGGCCGCCACCATCTCGTCGACGCGGCGCGGGTGCTCAACGCGGAGCAACGCCCGCGCGTACTCCTCTGTCTGCAACAGCCCGTAGACCACCTGCGCCTGGTATGCCGAGATGTACGCGGCCTTCGCCTCCATGTCCGCGTACGGCTGGAACCACGTCGGCAACTGGCTCCGCAGCACCAGCCCCACCAGCCGCGAGAACGTTCCGTCCGTCCCCAGCGCCGCGTCCACGCGCTCGGAGAAGTCACGGGTGGGGATCTTCTTCGTCGTCTCGATCTGGCCGATCAGGGAGCCCGTGCAGAAGATGATGGTGCCCAACTGCGGCTGGGTCAGGCCCTGGGCCTCGCGTTGGCGGCGCAACTCCCCGCCGTAGTAGGCGAGCGGGGAAGCGTCGGGATCGAGCGTCTGGATGTTGGCCACGGATGGACCTCCGGGTGCAACGCCTCGCGGCGTTCGTTTCGGTACGTAGCCGAGCGTAGCCATCGCATCGCAGCCTGGTGACATGAATCACGTACTTGTCCCCCGGAGGAATCCCGGGGAGCCCGTCTACCGCGCCGACTTCGCCCTCGGCGCGCACTCCGCCCGGCATCTGCGCCGTGTCCTGCGGCTCTACCTCAAGGCCTGGGAGCTGCCCTTCCTCGTCGACGCCGCCGAACTGGCGCTCACCGAGCTGATCGCCAACGTCGTGCAGCATGTGCCCGACCGGCGCGGCAAGACCTTCATCTTCCGGCTGCCGCGCGGCGAGGGCGTCCGCGTCGAGGTGTCCGACAGCAGTCCGGCCGTGCCCCTCGCCATCACCGGCGATCCGTTGGACGACGGGGGGCGGGGGCTCGTCCTGGTCGACGCCGTCACCGACGAGTGGGGCATCATCAAGCGGTGGGACGGCAGCGGGAAGACCGTCTGGTTCGAGTGCCTGACGCCGCCGGAGAAGGGCGGCAGCCGGTTCAGGACAGCTCGGCCAGAACCGCGTCCGTGAACGGCGTCCACGCCTCCGCCGCCCACGGCCCGAACGCCCGGTCCGTCAGCGCGACGCAGGCCGCGCCCGCCACCGGGTCGATCCACAGGAACGTGCCCGACTGGCCGAAG
Source organism: Streptomyces sp. CNB091 (assembly GCF_000377965.1). Taxonomy (NCBI): domain Bacteria; kingdom Bacillati; phylum Actinomycetota; class Actinomycetes; order Kitasatosporales; family Streptomycetaceae; genus Streptomyces; species Streptomyces sp. CNB091. Next base: position 291,334 of record NZ_KB898997.1, on the reverse strand, counting down.
TGCCCGAAGGTCGCCGGGGAGGACGAATTCCCCGTCCAGTGCGGGGACTTGGCGTCGCGGATCTCGAAGCCGAGGCCCCAGTCGTTCGGGCTCTGGTGGCCGTAGCCCGGCAGCACGCCCTTGAGGCCCGGATGCACGACGCTCTGGGCCTCCAGGACCGTACGCGGGTCGAGGAGGCGGGGGGCCTGCACCTCGGCGGCGAAGCGGACCAGGTCGGCCACGGTGGAGACGCCGTCGCGGGCGGGGGAGCCGTCGAGGGTCGTGGACGTCATGGACAGGGGCTCCAGGACCGCCTGGCGCAGGTACTCCGCGAACGGGATGCCGGACGCCTTGGCGATGTGGTCGCCCAGCACCTCGAAGCCCGCGTTGGAGTACAGGCGGCGGTTGCCGGGCGGGGCCGTCACCCGGTGCTCGTCGAAGGCCAGGCCGCTGGTGTGGGCGAGGAGGTGGCGCACCGTGGACCCCTCGGGCCCGGCCGGCTCGTCCAGCTCGATCGCCCCCTCCTCGTACGCCACCAGCGCCGCGTAGGCCGCGAGCGGCTTGGTGACCGAGGCGAGGGGGAAGCGGTGGTCGGCCGGCCCGTGCGTGCCGAGGACCGTGCCGTCCGACCGTACGACGGCGGCCGCCGCCGTCGTGACCGGCCAGGTGTCGATGATGCGCAGGCTCTCCATAGCTCCGAGCCTAACGGCCGCGCCCGGCGTCCCGTCCCCGGCCCCGGGAGGCCCGGGACGGCGACGGGACGCCGATGGCCCGCCGCGCACCCCGCTGCGTCCCGGGCCCCCGGGGAGCCCGGGACGTAAGGCGTGCGAGTCAAGCGGCCGCCAGCGGCGCGAGCCGGGTCCCCAGCGCCATGATCCGCATCGAGCGCTCCGCGGCGTCGGCCAGGAACTCGCCGCTCCTGCCGATCGCCTCCACCAGCGTCATCGGCGCGGGCAGGATCGAGCTGTACGCGTCCACGCCCACCGCCCGTACGTCCTGCGCGCCCGGCCCGATCGTCCCGGCCAGCACCAGGACCGGCACCCCTGCGGCATGGGCCCGCCGGGCGACCTCCGCCGGGATCTTCCCCCGTACGGTCTGGTGGTCGAGCGCCCCCTCCGCCGTGATCACGAAGTCCGCGCGGGCGAGGCGCGCGTCGAGGTCGAGACCGTCGAGCAGCACGTCGTAGCGGGGGAGCAGGCGCGCGCCCACGGCGGCGAGGCCGGCCCCGAGGCCGCCGGACGCGCCCGTGCCGGGAGCCGTACGCAGATCGATCGCGGCACCGGTCGTCGGCGCGAAGGCCGGGGCCAGGTCCCGGGTGAGGACGTCGGCCAGCCGCTCCAGGCCGGCCGAGAGCAGCTCCACCTCCGCCGGGGTCGCCCCCTTCTGCGGCCCGAACACCCGGGCCACCCCGCGCTTCCCGCACAGCACGTTGTACGGGTTGCAGGCCACGAGCAGTTCGGCGTCGGCCAGCCGGGGGTCCAGGCCGGACGGGTCGATGCCCTCCAGCTCGTGCAACGCCCCGCCGCCCCTGCGCAGTTCACGGCCGTGCCGGTCCGTCAGCCGGGCCCCCAGCGCCTGGAGGGCGCCCGCGCCCCCGTCCGACGTACCGGAGTCGCCGCAGCCGACGAGGATGCGCCGGGCCCCCGCGTCCAGGGCCGCCCGGATCAGCTCGCCGACGCCGTACGTGGTGGTCGCGCCCGGGTGGCGCAGGCCCGGCGGCACCAGGGCGAGGCCCGCGACGGCGGCCATCTCCACGACGGCGGTCAGCGGACCGGGCCCGCCCAGCAGCGCGAAGTGCGAGGCGACCGGCTCGCCCACCGGGCCCGTCGCGGTGACCGGGACCAGCCGGCCGCCGCCCGCCAGGGCCAGCGCCTCCGCCGTGCCCTCGCCGCCGTCCACCAGCGGGATGAGGTCGAGGTCGGCGTCGGGGATCACACGCCGTACGCCGACGGCGATGGCCTCGGCGACCCGGGCGGCCGAGAGGGACTCCTTGAAGCCGCTCGGGGCGATGGCGATGCGGTGGGTACGGAGGGTACGGAGGGTCGGGCGGGTCATGGCTGGGTCTCCAGGAGGACGGGCACGCCGAGCAACGGCCAGACGGCGAGGGCGAAAACGAGGACGAGGGCCGCGGTGAGCGGGGCGAGGAACGCGGACAGCCGCAGCAGGTCGCGCGGGGTGTAGGTCGGGGTGCCGGGCACGTCCGCGAAGAGCGCGACCGGCTTGGCCGATGAGGGCAGCGTGTGGCAGAAGCCGGCGGCGGCCGTGGAGGCCAGCGCCGCCGTGACCGGGTTGACCCCGGCCCCGATCGCCGCCGCGATCACCAGCGGGACCAGCACGGAGGACCGGGCGGAACGCGACTGGAGCGCCAGGTGGGCGGCCGTGCTGACGACGACCACGCCGGTCAGGAACACCCAGGGCGGCGTGGACGCCCCCAGGGGTATCCAGTCCATCAGCCAGTCGGCCGCGCCCGAGTCGGAGAGGGCGACGCCCATCGCCATGGTGGCGGCCATGAACAGCAGCAGCGGCCAGGGAACCGTCTTCAGACCGTCCTTGAAGCGCACGGTCCCCAGCGCCGGAGAGGTCGCCACCAGCGCGCCGATGAGCGCGACCACGGCAGGTGACACCCCGTGCAGGGGCTCGCTGCACCAGAGCAGGACGACCGTCGCCAGCAGGAGCAGGCACCGGGACTCCTCCGGGCTGAACGGCCCCTCGACGGCGGTCTCGGAGTGCTCCTGGATCTGCGCCGCCGTGATGGTGACGGGGCCCTTGCGGTCGGAGCGCCGGGTCGTCGTCATCAGCACCAGTTCGGCGGCCAGATGGGAGGAGACGACGGCCAGCGGCAGCCCGAGGACGAGCCACTGCACGAAGCTCAGCTGCTCCCCGGTCTGCTCCCACAGGACCCCGACGGTGATCAGGTGCGCCCCCGCGCCGATCAGGGTCGCGACGGCCGACAGGAGGATGACCGTGGGGAAGAGCAGCGCCAGCATCACCACGAGACGGCGGCGCTCGCGCAGGGCGGCGGCCAGTGCCAGGAACACGGGCAGCGCGAGGGCGGCGCGCCCCGACGTGGCCGGCACGGCGAACGCGGTCACGACCAGCCCGGCCGTGGTCAGGTGCACCAGCTGGCGCACGGTCCTGGCCCCGCCGACCAGGAAGACGGCGGCCCGGCCGGCCAGACCGGTCCGGGTCACGGCCGCCGCCAGGACGAAGGCGCAGATCAGCAGCCACACCGTCTCGTCGCCCAGGGTGGCGAACAGGGCCTCGCTGCTGATCACCCCCGTGACCGTCAGCGCCAGGCCCGCGCCGAGCGCGATGTAGGCGTCGTCCACCGGAGTGGCGATCCAGGCGGCGGTGGCCAGGGCGAAGACGGCGAGGGAGATCCGCCCGTCGACGCTGAGGCCGGGGGCGGCGCCGGGGACGGCGAGGAGAGCGCAGAGTCCGAGGACGGCACAGAGGCCGACGGTCTGCCGGAGTGGAAGAGGCACGCTGTACAGCCTCTGAAGGCGGGGTGAGCGCCTGATGAGTGTCCGGTGAAGGCCTTTTCATCAAGTTCGCCGGCGCTCCGAAACCCGCAGCCCGAGGCGGCCCGGGACAGCGGAGGACCCCGCCCCGGGAACGCGGAAGCCCCGCCCCCGGGAACGCGGGACGGGGCTCCGGCCGAGGTCGGGGCCGGGGGTGAGGGCAGGAGGGGACAGAGGCTCAGGGCAGGCGGTAGCCCATGCCCCGGATCGTCTCCAGCCGCTCCGCGCCCAGCTTCCGGCGCAGCGCGCGCACATAGACGTCCACGATGTTGGAGCCGGGGTCGAAGTCGTACCCCCACACATGGGACAGGATCTGCTCGCGCGACAGCACCTGGCCGGGGTGGCGCAGGAACATCTCCAGCAGCACGAACTCGCGCGCCGTCAGATCCACGGTCTTCTCGCCCGCGCGGGCCCGGCGGGTCCGCAGGTCCAGGGCGAGGCTGCCGCTGCGCAACATGGTGACCTCGGGCGCGCGGGCGGCGGTGCGCTGCCGCAGCCGTACCCGGGCGAGCAGCTCCTCGAAGCGGAACGGCTTCGTCATCCAGTCGTCGGCCCCGCCCTCCAGCCCCGCCACCGTGTCCCGCACGGAGTCGCGGGCGGTGAGCACGATGACCGGCAGCGTGACGCGCGCCTCGCGCATCTCCCGCAGCACGGTGAAACCGTCCCGGCCGGGCAGGCCGATGTCGAGCACCATCAGGTCGAACCCGCCGGACAGCGCGTGGCTCAGCGCCAGGTCCCCGTCCTCGGCGACGACCGTGGTGAAGCCGTTGGCGCGCAGCCCCTTCTGGACGAACGAGGCGATGCGCTCCTCGTCCTCGGCGATCAGGATGCGGTTCATGTGGCGGTCTCCAGCGTGAGTACGAAGGTGGCTCCGCCGCCTTCGGTCCGGCGTAGTTCGACGCGGCCGTGGTGGCCCTCCGCGATGGCCTTGACGATGGCGAGGCCGAGCCCCGCGCCGCTCGTGCGGGTCCCACGCCGGGACGTCCCCCGGCGGAACCGCTCGAAGATCACCTCGGCGTCCTCCGGCGGAATCCCGGGCCCGTGGTCGGCGACGTACAGCTCGACGCGGTTCTCCTCGGCCCGCGAGCCGATCCGGATGCGCTGGCCGGGAACGGTGTGCTGGACGGCGTTCTGCGCGAGCTGCACCATCGCCTGGGTCATCCGCTGCTCGTCCAGGCGCACTTCGAGGTCCGCGACGCCGTCGAGCTGCCACTCCCGGTCGCCGAGGGTCCGCACCTTCACGTACACGTCGGCGGTCAGCTCCGCGAGCTGGACGGGTTCGGGGCGCACGAAGTCGGGGCGCTCGGCCCCCGCGAGCAGGAGCAGGTCCTCGACGATGCGGCTCATCCGGTCCAGCTCGTCCGTGACCAGCCGTACCGTCTCCTCCCGGTCCGCCGGGTCGTCGCCCATCAGCTCCAGGTGGCCCCGGACGATGGTGATGGGGGTGCGCAGCTCGTGCCCGGCGTCGTCGACGAAGACCCGCTGCGCGGCGAACGCCCGCTCCAGACGGTCGAGCATCGCGTTGAACGTCTCGGCGAGGGCCGCGATGTCGTCCCGGCCCTCCACGGGGATGCGCCGGGTGAGGTCCTGCTCGGTCAGTTCCGCCGCCGTCTGCCGGACGAGCCGTACGGGCGCGAGGATGCGACCGGCGACGGCCCAGCCGATCCCGGTCGTCATCAGCAGCGCCACACCGGACAGGGCGAGCAGCGTCCAGAACGTCTTGTCGGCGACGGCCCGCTCGCGCTCCGGATGGAAGGCGACGACGAACGCGCCGGGCTGCTTGCCCGCGGACGGCCCGATGACGACCTTGGCCCAGCGCACCTCGCCCTGCGGGCGCTCCAGGGTCCCGAAGGAGTCCTTGGAGGCGTGGATCCGGTCGATCGCGGCGCGGTCCCGCCACAGGGCGGTGTCCGGGGGCAGCTCGCGGCGCTGCCGGATGACGAGGGGGCGGTCGCCGGGCGGGCCGGACAGGCCCAGCAGCTCCTCGTCGGGGTCCGCGTACTGCCGTTGCAGATAGACGCGGAGCAGCTTCTCCGCGGTGTCGAACCGGCCGCCGGTGTCCGGGTCCACCCCCTGCGGCACGAAGTTCGCGAACTCGCCGGTCTCCTGGGTGAGCAGCTGGCTGATGCGGTGGTCCACGTCCCGCTGGAGGATCGAACGCACGGTGACGGCGACCGCGCCCAGCGCGACCGCCATCACGACCAGCAACCACAGCATGATCCGTACGCGGGCGGAGATCCTCGGAAAGCTAACCGTCATCACCGAAGTCGTCGTCATCGTCGTCGTCGGCCGCCGAGGGGCCCGGAACGACGGAGCTGTCCGGTGTACGGGACGGAGAGGAGGAACCGCTGGGCGTCGGGGCGTCGGGCGGCGACGTGACACCGCTCGGCGACGGTGTGCCGCGCGGACTCTCCTCCAGTTGGACGGTGGGAGGCACCTTCGGCGCTTCCGAGGTGTCGGTCATGGCATAGCTGGTGGCCGCTATGCCGAGGGGCACGGCGACGACGGCTGCCAGGGCCGCCAGACGAGGTGAGAAAGCCATGTATTCACCCTGACTGTCCCGAGCGGTACGAAGATGAAGCCAAGATGAACAATCCTTCATTTCGGGTGTGCTTTCCGTCCCTCTGTGGGAACGCCCAGCCCGAGAAGCCCCGCCGTTCCCGCTGGCTCCGAGCCATTCCTCGCGCCCCGAGCCGTTCCCTCTTGCTTCGAGTGCACTCCAAGGATTTAGCGTGGAGGGCATGACGGTGATCGGCAGAACCTCCCGGAGCACTCCCGCGACCATCGCACATCCGCCGCCCGCGCCGGCGGTGGACCTCTGCGCGGCCGCCCCGAAGCCGCACCCCCGCCCCGCGGGCAAGGACAGCTACACGATCAGCGAGGTCGTCGCCTTCACCGGACTCACCGCGCACACGCTGCGCTGGTACGAGCGCATCGGGCTCATGCCCCACGTCGACCGCTCGCACACCGGCCAGCGCCGCTTCAGCAACCGCGACCTCGACTGGCTGGCCTTCGTCGGCAAGCTGCGGCTGACCGGGATGCCCGTCGCCGACATGGTGCGGTACGCGGAACTGCTGCGCGAGGGCGCGTCCACCTTCGAGGCACGGCAGGAACTGCTGGAGGCGACCCGCCGCGATGTGATCACACGGATCGCGGAGCTCCACGGCACCCTCGCCGTCCTCGACCACAAGATCGAGTTCTACGCGGGCGCCCGCAGGGCGCCGGAAAGGCAAAGCGCCTGATGACCGACCACGACAGGAACACGCTCGCCACCGTCGAGCTGGGCGGCGTCGGCGGACCGCGGGTCGGTGTCCAGGGCCTCGGCTGCATGGGCATGAGCGAGTTCTACGGCGACACCGACGAGCTCTCCGCCCGGGACACCCTGGACGCGGCCCTGGAGGCGGGCGTCACGCTCCTCGACACCGCCGACACCTACGGGCTCGGGGCCAACGAGGAGTTCCTCGCGCCGTTCGTCGGGGCTCACCGGGACGAGATCACGCTCGCGACCAAGTTCGCGATGGTCCGCACCGAGGACCCGCACTACCGGGCCATCCGCAACGACCCCGCGTACCTCCGCACCGCCGTCGAGGCGAGCCTGCGCCGGCTGAACACCGACGTCATCGACCTCTACTACATGCACCGCCGCGACCCGGCCGTCCCGTTCGCCGAATCGGTCGGGGCGATGGCGGAACTGATCCAGCAGGGCAAGGTCAGGCAGCTCGGTCTGAGCGAGGTCACCGGCCCCGAGCTGCGCGAGGCGCACGCGGTGCACCCGATCGCCGCCCTCCAGTCGGAGTGGTCCCTCTTCAGCCGGGACGTCGAGAAGAGCGCGCTCGGTGCGGCGGTGGAGCTGGGCGTCACGCTCGTCCCGTACTCACCGCTCGGCCGGGGCTTCCTCACCGGGGCCTTCACCGACGCGGGCAAGGACCTCGCCGCGGACGACTTCCGGGCCCGCCAGCCCCGGTTCAACGGCGACAACGCCCGCACGAACGCCGCCCTGCTGGAGCCCGTCCACAGGATCGCCGCCGCGCACGGGGTCACCGCCGCGCAGGTGGCCCTCGCCTGGGTCCACCAGCGGGCCCGGGTGCACGGAGTGACCGTGGTCCCGATCCCCGGCACCCGTAAGCGGAGCCGCCTCCTGGAGAACGTGGCGGCGACCGGACTGACCCTGACGGCGGACGAGCTGGCCGTGCTGGAGCCGATCGCGGGCCGGGTGGCGGGGGACCGCTACCCGGACATGAGCAGTACGTCGGCGGCGCGGGAGGAGTAGCCCGGAGGCGTACGCGGTGATCGCTTGGTTGGCGTACGCGGTGATCGCTTGGTTCATGAAGTCCATGACGACGGAGGGGCGCCCCGGGCGATGCCTCACGTCAGCCCCAGCGCGAACACCGCGAACCCCGCCGCGAGCAGCCCCGCCAGCGCACGGCGGGCGTTCGCGGCGCGGGTGCCCGCCTGCCACGGGGCCTCGAAGTGGCGCGCGTACCGGGCGATCAGCACCAGCAGCCCCGCGAACACCGGCAGCCAGGCGATCCGGGCGAGGATCCAGCCCACCGTGTCCGGCGCGGTCGTCAGCCCCGCCACCGCCGTCCCCGCCCCGGCGAGCGAGGCCGGTACGGCGGCGGCCAGCATCGCGGTCTGGTGCCAGCACAGGATCGTCATCGCGGACAGGTTGACCACCACGACCGGCGCCCAGAGCTGCGGCTTGCGCAACAGCCGCCCGAGCCGGTCGCGCAGCAGGATCGCCGCCCCGCTCTGCGCCGCCGCCAGCGCCACCACCAGCAGCGACGGCGGATGCGAGTTCGTCCGCGCCTCGCCCGGCACCCCGACCATCGACGCCGGGTAGTGGAAGGCGAGCAGCAGCGCGGCGAACAGCACCCCGCCGCCGATCAGCAGCAGCCGGGCCCCGCGCCTCCCGATCCGCCCCTCGCCCCAGGACACGCCCAGCTGATACGCGAAGAGCCAGCCGGGCAGGATGTTGAGCATGCTCAGCCACGACGGCATCGCCTCCGCGAACGGCCCGTAGCGCAGGAAGTCCACCACCGAGACCGACGCCAGCAGCGGCAGCGCGGCCCACCCGCCGAGCTTCCGCGCCAGCGTGACGCAGACCGGGGTGAGCGCCGTGACCACCGTGTACACCCCGACGAACCAGAGCGGCTGGATCACCAGCGTCGACCCCGTACGCAGGGTGTCGCCGGGCACGCCCAGCGCGGACAGCACCGCCAGCAGCACCGCCCACACGGCGGTCACCCCGAGCACCGGCCGGCCGAGGCGGGCCAGCCGGCCGCCCAGCCAGGCGGCCGTCGTCGAGGCCCGGCGGCGGAAGGAGAGCACCGAGGCGTACCCCCCGACGAGGAAGAAGATGCCCAGCATCTGGAGTACCCAGCTCGCGGGTGCGAGACCGGCGAACGTCGAGAGCGGGCTCGCGTTGTGCAGGCCGTCGGCGTCCAGCCGGAACCCGCCGAGCATCCAGTGACCGAGCGGCACGGCGAGCAGCGCCAGCGCCCGCAGGCCGTCGATCGCCCGGTCACGGTGGGCGGGGGTGGACGCGTCGATACGGGCGGCGAGCCGTCGGCCGTTCTTCAGCAGGCCGTTCTCCAGCAGGGCGTTCATCGGGCCACTCCTTCCAGGGCCGGGACGGCATCCAGTGCCGAGGCGGCTTCCGCCGGGGCCGGGTCTGCCGCGTCCGGGGTCGCTTCCGCCGGTTCCGGCGCGTCCGGAGCCGCTTCCGCCGCTTCGCCGCGCGCGATGGCGGCGAAGGTCCGCAGCGAATCCGTCCCGGGCTCGAAGTAGCCGGCATGCCCCCGGGCCTCGTCCGCCGGCACCCGGCGGGCGCCGAACGCCGGATCGGCCGGGTCCGTCCCGTGACCGAGGCCCGCGAAGCGCACGTTCGGCACGTCGTCGATCCAGTCGGTCGGGTCTTTCGCCGCCCAGACCCGGGCGCTCGTCCGCAGCCCGCCCACGTCGTCGGCGCGCATCCCGGGGGAGCCGAGGACCACCAGGTCGGTGGCGGGGAGACGGTGCGCGGCCAGGCCGCAGACCACCGAGCCGTAGCTGTGGCAGAACACGGCCGGCGCGGGCAGCCCGTCCGCCGTCAGCCCCTCCGTGAACCGGGTCAGCCGCCCGGCCCCCGCCTCCGCGAGGCCGCCGGTGGCCGCGTCGATGCCGACGCCCACCGGGGTGGTGTACCCGACCCAGGCGATGACGGCGGTCCCCGGACCGGCCGCGGTGTGCAGGGTCCTGGCCATGCCGACCGGGGCCCCGTGGCTCGCGGTCTTCCGGTCGAAGGTCCCGGCGTCGTTGTCGGACCCGGGCACCACCACCGAGACCCGGTGCGCCGTACGCAGGTCCCCGAAGACCTCGGCGACCTGGCCGCGTCCGCGCGGGTCGAACGCGAGGATCTGGCGGCCGGGGGCGGCGAGCGAGCGGTAGCGGGGGTCGTCCTCGGCGGCCAGCGCGAGGGAGTTGGCGCGGTAGCGCAGTTCGAGGGGCGCCCCGTCGAGATTCCCGACGACGGACGGATGGCGCCCGAGGAGGAGTTGCCGCTCGCCGTCGCTCAACCCCGAGAAGAACGCGGCGACTTCGGCAGGCGTGGCACGCTCCGGATCGGGCAGCCCCGTCCCGAGCGTCCGGTCCGCCCGCCACTGCGTACTGCCCGGCGGCGGCCCGGTCAGCGCCTGCTGCGCATCTCCCGAGACCCAGCCCGCGGTCCCCGCCACCACACTGGTGGCCAGTGCGAACGCGACCACGGTCCTCGCGTATCGACGCATCGTTCCCTCCCTCTCCGGATCCGCACCGACCGGTGCGACCGGGAGGAAGGTAGGAAGAGGACGGGTGAGGGGGCGTCACACCGGAGGGCCAACCGTGAGGTGATACCGGGGTAGGGGGTGGGCCGGAAGAGGTGGGCCTCGCGGGCTTCTACACCCCCGCGTCCCCCGGCGTCACCAGCCCCGACTCGTACGCGAAGATCACCGCCTGCGCCCGGTCCCGCAGGTCCAGCTTGGCCAGCACCCGCCCGATGTGCGTCTTGACGGTCTGCTCGGCCAGCACCAGCCGCCCCGCGATCTCCTGGTTCGACAGTCCCCGGGCGATCAGCTCCAGGACCTCGCTCTCGCGCGGGGTCAGCCCGTTCAGCCGGAGCGCCTGGCCGCCGCGCGTCGCCCCGGAGGGCCGCTGCGCCGCGAAGTCCGCGATCAGGCGGCGGGTCACCGAGGGCGCGAGCAGCGCGTCCCCGGCCGCCACCACCCGTACCGCCGCGATCAGATCGGCGGGCGGGGCGTCCTTCAGCAGGAACCCGGACGCGCCGGCGCGCAGCGCCTCGTACACGTAGTCGTCCACGTCGAACGTGGTGAGCATCAGGACCTTCGGCCGGTGCACCACCCCCACGGGCGGGTTCAACAGCTCGCGCGCGGCGGCCAGTCCGTCCATCTCCGGCATCCGGACGTCCATCAGGACGACGTCGGGGTGCTGGTTGCGGCTGACGGTGACGCCCTGGCGGCCGTCCGCCGCCTCGCCCACCACGTCGATGTCGCTCTGCGCCGCCAGCAGCGCCGCGAATCCGGCCCGCACCATGGCCTGGTCGTCGACGATGATCACGCGGATGGTCACAGATCCTCCGAAGGGGGTGGGGCGGACGGCGACACGGCCGGAGGCAGCGGCATCCGGGCGGCCACCCGGAACCCGCCGTCGGGCAGCGGCCCGGTGTCCAGCGTGCCGCCGGTCAACCGTACGCGCTCCCGCATCCCGACCAGCCCGTGCCCGGTCCCGGTGCTCTCCAGCGGAGCGGCGGGCTTCGGCGCGGGGCTGTTGACGACCAGGACGTTCAGATGGCCCCCGGAGGCCCGGACCGAGACCTGGGTGCGCGCCCCGGGCGCGTGCCGCACCACATTGGCCAGCGCCTCCTGCACGATCCGGTACGCCGACAGATCCACCGCCGGCGGCACCTCGCCCAGCTCCGCGGCGAGCGACAGTTCCGCCGGCAGCCCGGCCCGTACCGTCGCCTCCACCAACTGCTGGAGCCGGTCCAGGCCCGGCTGCGGCGCCCGGTCGCCCTCGGTGCCGTCGCTGCGCAGCACCGACAGCAGCCGTCGCATCTCACCGAGGGACTCCCGCGCGGCCGCCGCGATCGAGGCGAACTCCTCCTGGGCGGGCTCCGAGAGCCCGGAGATCCGGTACGGCGCGGAGTCGGCCTGCACGGTGATCACCGACATGTGGTGCGCGACCACGTCGTGCAGCTCACGGGCGATCCGCGTCCGCTCCTCCAGCAGCGTGCGCTGCGCCCGCTCCGCCTCGCTGATCGTCTCCTGCTCGGCCAGCCGCCGTGTCGCCTCGCTCCGCTCCCGTACGGCGCCGCCGATCACGAGGACCACCGCGCCGAGGATCGGCAGCAGCAGGGCGCTGCCGGTGTTGCGGTCCGCCGGCGCGATCAGATGCAGCACCAGACCGGCCGCGCCCGTCGCCAGCCAGACGCCGACCAGGGTCCGCCGGGTCTCGCGCAGACCGAGGGCCAGCAGCAGGAAGAGGTACGCGACCAGCGCCGGGGCGGTCCACGGCCAGACCTCGTGCCGCTCGTCGGGGTTCGTCAGCAGCACCAGGGCGCCCACGATGTCGGCGGGGAAGATGATCCACCACGCCTGGAGAGGCCGGTGGGCCAGCATCAGCAGGGGAGCGGCCTGGGCCACTCCGAGCGCCCCGGCCAGTGCACCCGGCACGCCGTACTGCGAGGTCAGGACGTTGATGGTGACCGGGATGAAGGTCGCGGTCAGGGCGAGTACCACGACGTACGGCAGCAGCCGCTGCCACCGTTTCGGGGCCTCCGCCAGCAGCGGGGTGGACGGATGGGACGCGTGGGACAGCCCGTGGGCGAGCTCGCGCAGATTGCGGCGGGCGGCGCTCACGAGGCCGTCGGCGGGCGGCGGCGGCCCGGCGGGGGAAGTGGACATGGCCTGGTCAGCCTAGGCAGGCCCGGGGGCGCGGGGCGTCATACCGGGGTCGCGATCCTCGGCGGGTCCGCCTCATACCCCGGTACGGGGCCCCCTCCCGGCGCGTCAGGAGGCGCGTGTCCCCTGCCCGGCGCGGGCCCGGGGAACGGATGTCTCCCGGGGCGGGGCCCGGGGAGACGGGCCCCGCCCGGCGCGGGCCACGGGCCCATGCCCGGCGGGGGCCGGCGCGGGGTCACAGCTCGGCGAGCAGCTGGGCCTTCTTCGCGCTGTACTCGGCGTCCGTCACCAGTCCGGCCTGATGCAGCTCGCCGAGGTGATGTATCCGCTCGGCGATGTCCGCCGGATCGCGCCGCCCGGCGTTCACCAGGACCGGGGTGGAGGCGGCGGGCGCGGGCTGGGTCCGGCGTACGGATTCCAGGACGGCGGCGGCGAAGGGCAGCGACTCGTGCACCGGCCCGTAGCCCAGGCCGAACAGCACGGCCGCCGGATCCTTGTCCGCGGTGGCGACCGGAGGCTCGGCGGACCCGCCCGTGGGCGCCCCGCCGTCCGGGCACCCGCTGCCGCCGGGGCCGTGCAGATCGCCCAGGCTGCCGCCGGCGCGGTGGTCGACCGGGGCCGCCGCGCGGGGCACCAGACGCAGATAGCCGTCCAGCGCCTCGGGGGAGCGCCACACGATTCCAGCCAGTTCGCTCACCCGGAAGGTCTGGTCGCCGGCCTTCCACTTGGCGCTGGAGGCCCCGGTCCAGGACCACCGGAAGGAGATCCGCTCGCCGTCGAAGCTGGCCCGGCCGTCGTACGCCTTGAAGTGCATCGGTGCCTCGGGCGCCGCCACCAGGAACCGGTCGGCGCTCTCGCCGGACGCCGGGTCCAGCAGGGCCCGCAGCTCGTCCGCGTAGTACTCGGCGAGCACCTCCCGCTCCGCCGGAAGCACCAGGCGATAGGGGTCGCACCCCTCCTTGAGCTGCCCGGAGGCAGCCTCCACCAGAGGATCGGCACCCGCTCTCGGCACGGCACGCAGAACCACCGTGCCCCGCTTGCCGGGGGTCAGCGTCACCGACGACAGGGCCGCATACGGGATGCGGCGTTCCCGCAGGCTCTGGAAGAGCTTCGGTGTGCGGATGCCCCGTTCGAAGCGGATGAGCACGGAGTCGGTGTCGAACTCCCAGGTGGCATGAATTCCGGCCAGCACATCACCCATGTGCCTCATCGTATGCGGCACAGTCGCCCGCGTCCCCCCTCGGAGCAAGTCCCAATTAATCCGCCCGACACCGACCTCTACGCGCGTCAGCTGCCCCGCCCACCGGAAATACCGCTGTGGCACGTGCTGTCGGCACGCGCGCAGCTGACCGATCCGTACGCTCCGACGCCGATCGCGGCGAAGTTGTCCAGGCTCTCGGTGCCCGGTTCGAAGTAACCGCTGTGCCCGGCGGCGCCGGCCGCCGAGACGATCCGCGCGCCGAAGGCCGGGTCCACCGGGTCGGCCCCGTGACCGATCCCGCCGAACTCCAGATGGGGGACGTCCCCGATCCAGTCGTCCCCGTCCCGCGTCGCCCAGATCCGGGCGCCGGTCCCCAGCTGCCCGGCGTTGGCGGCCCGCATGCCGGGGCTGCCCGCCACCGCGATGTCGGCCACCCGGTCATGGGCCCGGTGCGCGGCCACCCCGCACACCACGGAGCCGTAGCTGTGGCAGAACAGCGAGACCTTCGAGGCGCCGGGCAGCGCCCCGACCATCGCGTTCAGCCGGATCGCGCCGTTCGCCGCGAGCCCGCCCAGCGCCGCGTCCATGCCGAGGCCGGCCGGGGCGGTGTAGTCGGCCCACGCGATGACGGCCGTGCGCGTGCCCGGGGAGGCCGAGCGCTCCGCCTTGTACAGGGACCTGGCCATGCCGACGGGGGCCCGGTACGCGCGAGTGCTGCGCTCCAGGGTCAGCAGATGGGTGTCGACGCCCGGAACGACGACGGAGACCCGGGCGGCCCGGTCGAGATTCCCGAACACCTCGGCCGCCCGGCCCTTCCCGGAGGGATCGAACGCCAGGATCTGGCGCTGACCCGCGAGCATCGACCGGAACCGGCCGAGACGGGCCTTCGCCTCACCGCGCCCGTCCGGCGAGAGCTTCTCGTCGCGGGCCCGTGTCCTCTCCACGGCCACGGCCTGTCTGAGGGCCACCCGGTTGGCGTGGTAGCGCAGGGTGACCGGAGCGCCGTTCAGATTCCCCACCACCGACGGGTGCTTGCCCGCGAGGGCGATCCGCTGTCCCGAGGTGAGGGTGGCGAAGAAGTGGGCCAGCCGGTAGGCGGGAGCGTCGGCGTCCGGCAGCGAGCGGCCCGCTATCCGGTCCCTCGCCCAGGAGGCGAGCGCGAGCTCACGCTCCCCGCGGGAGTGCTGATCGCGGACGGCGCTCCAGCCCGTCGTCGCCAGCATCACGAACACCACCGCCACGGCGAGCAGAGCGCGCCATGCGGCCAACGTGGGTGAGGTGTCGAAGGAAGTCACTGCGCCACACCCTAGGAGACGCGTGCCGACCCCCGTGATGCGGGTGAGGTACATCACCCGTCCGCGAAGGATTCATCACGGATTTCTCACACAGGGTCACCACCGCCCCGTGGCCCCGCTACTTCCGACGCCAGTCCCGGGCGAGGGCCGGGGCGAGCTGGTCGAGGTACTCCTCGGTCAGGTCGCGCAGTGCCTCCACGCTCGGGTCGAGCCCCCGCCCCCACAGCTGACCGGTCACCCGCATCACCCCGGAGAACGCGGCGACGGCCACCCGCGGCCGGGGGTCCCGTTCCACGTCGAGCCCCTCGCGTTCCGCGATCAGCAGGGCGATCTGGTTCTCCAGGGCGACCCCGCGCCGCATGTGGGCGGCGAGCAGGGTGGGGGTCGACTCGATCATCTGGTAGGTCCGCATATGGAGATCGACACTGACGACCTCCTCGATCGCCTCGCCGATGCTGCTCCACGCGCACAGCACGGCCCGGCGCATGGCCTCGAAGGGGGCTTCGTCCGCGGGGCGGCGGCGCAGCTCCTCGATGAAGCGGGACTCGACCATCTCCTGCACGGCGAAGGTGGCGTCCTCCTTGCTCGCGAAGTAGCGGAAGAAGGTGCGCTGGGAGACCTCCACGGCGTCGACGATCTCGTCGACGGTGGTTCGTTCGTATCCCTGGGTGGTGAACAGGTCGAGGGAGGCGCGTACCAGGGCGTCCCGGGTGCGCTGCTTCTTGCGTTCACGCAGTCCGGCTCGGGGCTCGACTGTCTGCCCGTCGGTCACGTACCGGTTCCTCTTTTCCCGTGTTTGTCCAGCTCAGCATACCTGTGCGCTACGTGTGAGCTACGTGACAGTTACTGTCTTGTGAATTGGTTTGTCAACTGTCAGTGGCTGTCACTAGTCTCGCCGTATGACTAGTCAGACCACCGTCGAGAAGGCGCCGCGGGAGCCGGAAGACAACGCAGTACCCGCCCCGGTCAAGGGGCTTCGCGGCCACCCCTGGCTGACCCTCTTCGCCGTCGCCCTCGGCGTGATGATGGTCGCCCTCGACGGCACCATCGTCGCCATCGCGAACCCCGCGATCCAGAAGGACCTCGGCGCCTCGCTCGCCGACGTCCAGTGGATCACCAACGGCTACCTCCTGGCGCTCGCCGTCGCCCTGATCACCGCGGGCAAGCTGGGCGACCGCTTCGG
Source organism: Streptomyces sp. CNB091 (assembly GCF_000377965.1). Classification (NCBI taxonomy): domain Bacteria; kingdom Bacillati; phylum Actinomycetota; class Actinomycetes; order Kitasatosporales; family Streptomycetaceae; genus Streptomyces; species Streptomyces sp. CNB091. The sequence continues at coordinate 275,219 of NZ_KB898997.1, read as the reverse complement.
CCACCGTCAGACCTTCCTGATCGGTATCGCGGGATTCGCGATCTCCTCCGCCGCGATCGGTTTCTCCCAGGAGATCGTCCTGGTCGTCCTCTTCCGTGTGCTCCAGGGCCTCTTCGGCGCCCTGCTGATGCCGGCCGCACTCGGCCTGCTGCGCGCGACCTTCCCCGCCGAGAAGCTGAACATGGCGATCGGCATCTGGGGCATGGTCATCGGCGCGTCCACCGCGGGCGGCCCGATCGTCGGCGGTCTGCTCGTCGAGCACGTCAGCTGGCAGTCGGTCTTCTTCATCAACGTGCCGGTCGGCATCATCGCGCTCGTCTTCGGCCTGGTGATCCTCAAGGACCACCGTGCCGCCAACGCGCCGCGCTCCTTCGACGTCCTCGGCATCGTGCTGCTCTCCGGTGCGATGTTCTCCCTCATCTGGGGCATCATCAAGGCCGGTGAGTCCTGGGGCTGGGGTGACGGCCGCACCTGGGCGTGGCTCGGCCTCGCGATCCTGCTCTTCCTGGCCTTCGGCCTCTGGGAGACCAAGGTCAAGGAACCGCTCGTTCCGCTGGGGATGTTCCGTTCCATCCCGTTGACGGCCGGTGTCGTCCTCATGATGCTGATGGCCTTCGCCTTCATGGGCGGCCTCTTCTTCGTGACGTTCTTCCTCCAGGGCGTCCACGGCCTCAGCCCGGTCGACAGCGGTCTGCACCTGCTGCCGCTGACCGCCATGATGATCGTCTCCTCGCCGGTCGCCGGCCTGCTGATCACCAAGTTCGGCCCCCGCGTCCCGCTGGTGGGCGGCATGGTCTGCACGGCCACCGCGATGTTCGGCATGACCACGCTCACCGACTCCACCGGCACCTTCGCGATGTCGCTCTGGTTCGCCCTGCTCGGCTGCGGGCTCGCCCCGGTCATGGTCGGCGCGACCGAGGTCATCGTCGGCAACGCGCCCATGGAGCTGTCCGGCGTGGCCGGCGGTCTCCAGCAGGCCGCCATGCAGGTCGGCGGCGCGCTCGGCACCGCCGTCCTCGGAGCGGTCATGTCCTCCAAGGTCAGCTCCGAGTTCGCGGACAACTGGGCGGGCGCGGGTCTGCCCGGGGCACCCGACCCGAAGCTGGAGGAGGCCGCCGAGTTCGGCATAGTGCCGACCGAGGCGCTCGCCCAGGCTCCCAACATGACGCCGGACGTCATCGACACCATCGGCGGCGTCATCCACGACACGTTCATGTCCGGCATGGGCCTGGCCTTCACGGTCGCGGGCATCGTCGCCGTGATCGCCGCCTTCGTCGCCACCCTCACCAAGCGCGGCGAGAACGCCGAGGCGGGGGCCGGAGTCGGCCACATCTGACGGCCGAAGCGGCATCTGATACCCGAAGCGGCATCTGACGCCCGAAGCGGCGCAGATCGTCAACACAGCGCAGGCCGGAGCCCCGCCGAATCCTTTCGGCGGGGCTCTCGCCTATCAGGGTGGCGCCCCCCGGCCGCCCTTCCGCACACCACGCCCGGTGACACAGAGTGAGCGGCGGAAGCGAACACCGACCAACCACGGGGGTTGATCCATCATGCGTACGACCGTCCTCGCGGCGGCCGCCCTGGCCGTCACCGCACTCGTTCCCCAGGCCCTGGCCCACGACCGGGCGGCGGCAGCCCCCGAGCGGTCCCCGGGCGTCGCCCTCGGAGCCTGTGAGGCGGGCAGGCTCTGCCTCTGGAAGAAGCCCGACTTCACCGGGGCCCGCCGCACCTTCGAGCTCTCCGGCGTGGACATCGAGAGCTGCGTCCCGCTGCCGAAGGGCGGCGACGCCCAGTCCCTCGCCAACCGCACCGGGCGGCCCGTCACCACCTACCAGTCCGCCGAGTGCGCCGAGACGGGGGAGTTCGAGACGTACCCCGGCGGCGGCACCTGGACGCCCCGGTCCCCGTACCAGGTACGGGCCTTCAAGATCTGGGAGAACTGAGCCCGGACACGCGGGAGGGGCGGTGGCGCCTGGAAACCGCCCTCGGCGCCACCGCCCCTCCCGACCGTCCCTGCCTACGCGTCGCCGCCCGCCGCGCCCGGATCGGCCGCGGCCACGTCCAGGAGCTCGTAGCGGTCCACAGCCGTCTTCAGGGCCGACCGGTCGACCTTGCCCTCCTTGGCCAGCTCGGTGAGGACCGCCAGCACGATCGACTGCGCGTCGATGTGGAAGAACCGGCGGGCCGCACCCCGGGTGTCCGCGAAGCCGAAGCCGTCCGCGCCCAGCGACTGGTAGGCGCCCGGCACCCAGCGCGCGATCTGGTCCGGAACCGAACGCATCCAGTCCGAGACCGCCACGAACGGGCCCTGGGCCGCTTCGAGCTTCCTCGTCACGTACGGGACGCGCTGCTCCTCCTCCGGGTGCAGGAGGTTGTAGCGCTCGACGTCCACCGCCTCGCGGCGCAGCTCGTTCCAGGAGGTCGCCGACCAGACGTCCGCCTTGACGTTCCACTCGTCCGCGAGGATCTTCTGCGCCTCCAGGGCCCAGGGGACCGCCACACCGGACGCCATGATCTGGGCCGGGATCTCGCCCTTCTCGCCGGTGGAGAAGCGGTGGATGCCCTTGAGGATGCCCTCGACGTCCACGTCCTCCGGCTCGGCCGGGTGCTGGATCGGCTCGTTGTAGACGGTGAGGTAGTAGAAGACGTCCTCGTCCGCCTCGCCGTACATCCGGCGCAGCCCGTCCTTCATGATGTGCGCGATCTCGAACCCGTACGCCGGGTCGTACGCGACACAGCCCGGGTTCGTCGAGGCCAGCAGCTGCGAGTGGCCGTCCGCGTGCTGGAGCCCCTCACCGGTCAGCGTCGTCCGGCCGGCGGTCGCGCCCAGCACGAAGCCGCGCGCGAGCTGGTCGGCCATCTGCCAGAACTGGTCGCCGGTGCGCTGGAACCCGAACATCGAGTAGAAGACGTACACCGGGATGAGCGGCTCGCCGTGCGTGGCGTACGCCGAACCGGCCGCGATCAGCGAGGCCGTGCAGCCCGCCTCGGAGATGCCGTCGTGCAGCATCTGACCCGTCGGGGACTCCTTGTACGCGAGCAGCAGATCGCGGTCGACCGCCTCGTACTGCTGGCCGAGCGGGTTGTAGATCTTCGCACTCGGGAAGAACGCGTCCATGCCGAAGGTGCGGTACTCATCGGGAGCGATCAGCACGAAACGCTTGCCGATCTCCTTGTCCCGCATGAGGTCCTTCAGGACGCGGACGAACGCCATGGTGGTGGCGATCGACTGCGTACCCGAACCCTTCTTCGCAGCCGCGTACGTCTTGTCCTCCGGCTGCGGAAGCGGCTTCGCACGCACCACACGGGTCGGGACGTAACCGCCCAGACCCTGGCGGCGGTCGTGCATGTACTGGATCTCCTCCGAGTCGCGACCCGGGTGGTAGTAGGGCGGGTAACCCTCGTCCAGCTGCTTGTCCGTGATCGGGATGTGCAGCCGGTCCCGGAAGCGCTTGAGGTCCTCGACCGTGAGCTTCTTCATCTGGTGGGTCGCGTTGCGGCCCTCGAAGTTCGGCCCCAGCGTCCAGCCCTTGACCGTCTGCGCCAGGATCACCGTCGGCTGGCCCTTGTGCGCCTTGGCCGCCGCGTAGGCCGCGTAGACCTTGCGGTGGTCGTGGCCGCCGCGGCCCAGGTGCAGGATCTGCTGGTCGGTCATGTCCTTGACCATGTCCCGCAGCCGCGGGTCGTCGCCGAAGAAGTGCTCGCGGATGTACTCACCGGTCTCGGTGGCGTACGTCTGGAACTGGCCGTCCGGCGTGGTGTTCAGCCTGTTGACCAGGATGCCCGTGCGGTCCTGCGCCAGCAGCGGGTCCCAGGAACGGTCCCAGACCAGCTTGATGACGTTCCAGCCGGCGCCCCGGAACTGCGACTCCAGCTCCTGGATGATCTTCCCGTTGCCACGCACCGGGCCGTCGAGCCGCTGGAGGTTGCAGTTGACCACGAAGGTCAGGTTGTCCAGGCCCTCACGGGCCGCGATGGACAGCTGGCCCAGGGACTCCGGCTCGTCCATCTCGCCGTCGCCCAGATAGGCCCACACGTGCGACTTGGAGGTGTCGGCGATGCCGCGCGCCTCCATGTAGCGGTTCATCCGCGCCTGGTAGATCGCGCCGAGCGGGCCGAGGCCCATCGAGACGGTCGGGAACTCCCAGAAGTCCGGCATCAGCCGCGGGTGCGGATAGCTGGACAGCCCGTTCGGGGCCTTCGACTTCTCCTGGCGGAACGCGTCGAGCTGCGCCTCGCTCAGCCGGTCCAGCAGGAACGCGCGGGCGTAGATCCCCGGGGACGCGTGTCCCTGGAAGAAGATCTGGTCGCCGCCGTCGCCCTGGTCCTTGCCCCGGAAGAAGTGGTTGAAGCCCACGTCGTAAAGCGAGGCGGAGGAGGCGAACGTGGCGATGTGGCCGCCCACGCCGATCCCGGGACGCTGGGCCCGCGAGACCATCACCGCGGCGTTCCAGCGGGTCGCGTTGAGGATCTTGCGTTCGATCTCCTCGTCGCCGGGGAAGAACGGCTCGTCCTTCGTGGCGATCGTGTTCACGTAGTCCGTGCTGCGCATCTCCGGCACGGCGACGCGCTTCTCCCGCGCGCGCTCGATGAGCCGGAGCATCAGATAGCGGGCCCGCTCACGGCCGCGCTCGTCGACGGCGGCGTCGAGGGAGTCGAGCCATTCCCGGGTCTCCTCAGGATCAAAATCCGGGACCTGGCTCGGAAGGCCGCCAATGATGATCGGGTTGCGATCGGATCCGGAAGCCACACTGTTCCTTCGCTGTTCGGTGGTGCTCGACGGGGCCTGCTCCGGGGAACAAGCCCTCGGGGACAACTCTGGGTGCGCCGTCTCCATGGTGCTACCGCGAGGGCCCGAACGTCATCTCTACCGTGGGGTAACCCCGAGGTTCCGAAACGCGTCCACGGGGCACGCGTGTGGGCAGTACGCGGCTGGGTACGGGCAAACCGCAACCTTACGCCCAAGGCGTCCAAGTGTTCCCAAAGGCTGTTCGACTCCGATTAGCGGATCGAAACCGCATAAGCTGAGGAAGGACGTAAACGGATGGAGTGACCCGGGGGAGACCCCGGGAAGCCGCCGGAGAGACATGCCTGAACTTGCGGCGACGTGGCAGGGAACGTCACCGTATAGGCGGTCTCGCACGCTGGGTACTTGCGCGATTCGCCGAGCCCGTGTGGACTACGGCCAATGCCCCGCGCACGCGCGTGGCTGCAGCATTTTCCGAAGACATGATCAGGAGGCAACCCGTGAGCGCGACCGCGGACCACGCGGAGGAGCGAACCAACCCGGCAGCACGCCTGGGGTTCGAGCCCGGACAAGTGGTCCAGGAGATCGGCTACGACGACGACGTCGAGCTGGAGCTCCGTGAGGGCATTGAGGCCACTACCGGCCAGGAACTCGTCGACGAGGAGTACGACGACGTCGCAGACGTCGTCCTGCTCTGGTTCCGCGACGAGGACGGCGACCTTACGGACGCGCTGGTGGATGCCATTGGTCTGATCGAGGACGGCGGCACGGTCTGGCTGATGACGCCGAAGACCGGCCGTGACGGATACGTCGAACCGAGCGACATCAATGAGGCTGCCCAGACAGCCGGTCTCGCCCAGACCAAGAGCATCAGCGCGGGCAAGGACTGGACGGGCAGCCGTCTGGTCACCCCCAAGGGGGCCAAGGCCAAGCGCTGAACCACGTATCGCACCATCCGGGGCCCCCACGGGCGCACGCCGCGCCTGTGGGGGCCTTCGTGCGTCCGCAAGGGCGCGGCCCCCTCCAGAACCGGCCCACGGCCCCTCCGGGACCGGCACGGGGCGCCTGCGTAGGGTGGGTGTCACCCGGACGGACCCGGCCCGGGATGCGGAGAAGCGGCGAAGGGATACGTGTTCCATGACGATCGAGGTCGGCAGTCAGGCCCCGGACTTCCAGCTCAAGGACAACCACGGCCGGACCGTGCGGCTGTCGGAGTTCCGCGGTGAGAAGAACGTGGTGCTGGTGTTCTACCCGTTCGCCTTCACCGGCGTCTGCACCGGCGAGCTGTGCGCGCTCCGCGACGAGCTGCCCCGCTTCGAGAATGAGGGCACCCAGCTTCTCGCCGTCTCCAACGACTCCATCCACACCCTGCGCGTCTTCGCCGAGCAGGAAGGCCTGGAGTACCCGCTGCTGTCCGACTTCTGGCCGCACGGGGAGACCTCGCGGGCGTACGGCGTCTTCGACGAGGACAAGGGCTGCGCGGTGCGCGGCACCTTCGTCATCGACAAGGCGGGCGTCGTCCGCTGGAGCGTCGTGAACGGCCTCCCGGACGCCCGTGACCTGAACGACTACGTCAAGGCGCTCGAAGCGCTCTGAGACGATCTCCTGGCGACGCCTGGTCAAAAGCCTGTTTTGGCCGGGAACCGGTCACTAGGATCCACTCGTTGATCCGATGCCAATGAACGACGGGGAAGACGGCGTCCGCCGGCCCCTGAGAAAACTACTGGAGGACTCGTGGGAGTCAGCCTCAGCAAGGGCGGCAACGTCTCGCTGACCAAGGCCGCGCCCAACCTGACCGCGGTCATCGTCGGTCTGGGCTGGGACGCCCGCACCACCACCGGCGGTGACTTCGACCTCGACGCCAGCGCGCTGCTGGCGAACGCCGAGGGCAAGGTCGCCGCCGACGGCAATTTCGTCTTCTTCAACAACCTGAAGAGCCCCGACGGCTCCGTCGAGCACACCGGTGACAACCTCACCGGTGAGGGCGAGGGCGACGACGAGGTCATCAAGGTGAACCTGGCCGGTGTGCCGGCCGACGTGGACAAGATCGTCTTCCCGGTCTCGATCTACGAGGCCGAGAGCCGCCAGCAGAGCTTCGGCCAGGTCCGCAACGCGTACATCCGCGTGGTCAACCAGGCCGACAACACCGAGCTCGCCCGCTACGACCTGAGCGAGGACGCCTCGACGGAGACCGCCATGGTCTTCGGCGAGCTCTACCGCAACGGCGCCGAGTGGAAGTTCCGCGCCATCGGCCAGGGGTACGCCTCCGGCCTGCGCGGCATCGCCCAGGACTTCGGCGTCAACGTCTGACGTCGCTGGGCCCCAGGTCCTGTTCTCGGACTCCCGTCGTCGCCCGGAGGGGGCGGGCGGGAGTCCGACGACAGGGCCAGAGGGGTGGCCGGCCCGATGCGCCGGACGCCCCCCGACCGGGCGCTTTCGACGCCCGGCCCCGGGCGTCGAAAGCGCCCGGCAGCGTTTTACACGACTCGGGGAGGACACACATGGGCGTCACGCTCGCCAAGGGAGGCAATGTCTCCCTCTCCAAGGTCGCACCCAACCTCACCCAGGTGCTGGTCGGGCTCGGCTGGGACGCACGCTCCACCACAGGAGCCGCCTTCGACCTCGACGCCAGCGCCCTGCTGTGCCAGTCGGGCCGCGTGCTCGGTGACGAGTGGTTCATCTTCTACAACAACCTCACGAGCCCCGAGGGCTCCGTCGAGCACACCGGTGACAACCTCACCGGGGAGGGCGACGGCGACGACGAGTCCGTCATCGTCCGCCTCGACCAGGTTCCCGCCCACTGCGACAAGATCGTCTTCCCGGTCTCGATCCATGACGCGGACAACCGGGGCCAGGCGTTCGGCCAGGTCAGCAACGCTTTCATCCGTGTGGTCAACCAGGCCGACGGCCAGGAACTGGCCCGCTACGACCTCAGCGAGGACGCCTCGACGGAGACCGCGATGATCTTCGGCGAGCTCTACCGGTACAACGGCGAGTGGAAGTTCCGTGCAGTCGGCCAGGGGTACGCGTCCGGCCTGCGCGGCATCGCTCTAGACTTCGGCGTCAACGTTTCATAACCCCGCGCTCGGGCCTTTCGTTTGGATCATGCCGGACCCCGCGAACCCGGCATGATCCAAACGAGAGGCCCCAGGCGCCGGGGGACCCCGCCGCACCGGGGGAGACCCTTTACCAACACGATGAGGTAGCCAGTGGTTCTGAAAACCTTCGGCTGGTCGTTCGCGGTCACCGCGCTCGGCCTGGTCGCAGCGATCTTCTACGGGGGGTGGCAGGCATTCGGCATCGTCGCGATCCTGTCCGTCCTGGAGATTTCGCTGTCCTTCGACAACGCGGTGATCAACGCCGGAATCCTGAAGAAGATGAATGCCTTCTGGCAGAAGATCTTCCTCACCATCGGCATCCTCATCGCCGTCTTCGGAATGCGGCTGGTGTTCCCCGTCGTGATCGTGGCCGTGAGCGCCCAGCTCGGGCCGATCGAGGCCATCGACCTGTCCTTCAACGACCCGGACAGGTACAAGGAACTGGTCACGGACGCCCATCCGTCGATCGCCGCCTTCGGTGGCATGTTCCTGTTGATGATCTTCCTCGACTTCATCTTCGACGAGGACCGTGACATCCACTGGCTGCGCTGGATCGAGCGCCCGCTCGCCAAGCTCGGCAAGGTCGACATGCTGTCGGTCTGCGTCGCGCTGATCATCCTGCTCATCACCGCCATGACCTTCGCGACCCAGGCCCACCAGCACGGTGGCGGGCACGTCGACAAGGCGGCCACCGTGATGCTCTCCGGCATCGGCGGTCTGATCACCTACCTCGTCGTCGGCGGGCTCTCCGGATTCTTCGAGGGCAAGCTGGAAGAGGAGGAGGAGCGCGAGCACGAGGCCGAGGAAGAGGCCAAGAAGAAGGGCAAGCCCGTCACCGGGGTCGCCCTCGCCGGAAAGGCCGCGTTCTTCCTCTTCCTCTACCTGGAAGTCCTGGACGCCTCGTTCTCCTTCGACGGCGTCATCGGCGCCTTCGCCATCACCAACGAGATCGTGCTGATGGCCCTCGGCCTCGGCATCGGCGCCATGTACGTCCGTTCGCTCACCGTCTACCTGGTGCGCGAGGGAACGCTCGACGACTACGTCTACCTGGAGCACGGCGCGCACTACGCGATCGGCGCGCTCTCGATCATCCTGCTGATCACCATCCAGCACCAGATCAACGAGTTCATCACCGGCTCGGTCGGCGTGATCCTGATCGCCCTCTCCTTCTGGTCCTCGGTCAGGCGCAACCGCGCCCTCGCCGCGGAATCCGATGGCGGCGGCGGCTCGGCAAGCAAGTCCGAAGTGTCCTCCGGGGTGTGACCCGGTAAGGATTGAGGAACGCTCTCTGCGGGGCGGCCCACACGGCGACGGCTCTCCGGGATCTCCCGGACCCGGCCCGGTGGCCGCCCCGCAGCGATGTCCGGGGCGCGCGAACAGGTGGGGGTTGGTATGGGATTCTTCGACGGCCTGTGGCCGGGGCGCGCGGCGCAGTTCGACTCGGGCAACTCGACGTCGAGCGCGATCGTGCTGTCCAAACGCAACGCGACGATCTCGCTCAACAAGCAGGGCGCCCTGTCGGGCAACCTCCGGGTCAACCTGTCCTGGCGGATGCGGACCTCGGACATCGAGGGCCGGTCGCGCCAGAGCGGCATGCTGCGGCACCCCCTCCAGCTCTTCAAGCCCGAGGTGGTCCAGGCGCACACCCAAGGCGTCGTCAACGTCGACCTGGACCTCGGCTGCATGTACGAGCTGATGGACGGCACCAAGGGAGTGGTGCAGCCGCTGGGCAGCCTGATCGGCGACCTCAACGGCCCGCCCTACGTCCGGCTCAGCGGCGACGACCGGTTCGGAGCGCCCTCGGGGGAGACGGTCTACGTCAACCTCGACCAGCGCGACCAGATCAAGCGGCTGCTGTTCTTCGTCTACATCTACGACCGGACGCCCGCGTTCGACCGGACGCACGCCAAGGTCACGCTCTACCCGGGCAACGGCCCGCGCATCGAGATCGAGCTGGACGAGCGCGCACCGCAGGCCCGCTCCTGTGCGGTGTTCACCGTGGAGAACATCAAGGACGAGCTGATCGTGCGGCGCGAAGTGAAGTTCGTGTACGGCTTCCAGTCGGAGCTGGACCGGCTGTACGGCTACGGCATGCAATGGGGACGCGGCTACAAGACCCGGACCTGAGCCCGGGCAGCCGTGCGGTCCTGAGGACGTACGCGGGAATCAGGACGTACGGCGGGAACGGGGCGTACGCGGGAACCAGCACGTGCGGCGGGAACGGGGCGTACGCGGGAAACCGCGCGTACGCGCGGGAACCGGACCGGGGCGGCTCAGGACCGGACGAACTGCGGACCTTGTGGAGGCAGCGCGAAATGGGGGTCGGGCGCGTGCGCGGCGGCTGCCGCGGGCTGCGGATAGCCGTACGCGGGCGGCTCGGCGGCAGGCTGCGGATAGCCGTACGCCGGCTGATGGGTCACGGCGGCGGCAGCGGGGTGCGCGACCGGCGGCGGATAGCCGTAGGAGGGCTGCTGGTGCTGGACCGTGGCCTGGGAGTCCGGCCCGGGACCGGGCGGCACGGCCGGCAGCGGGGGCACAGCGGCCGGGAGAGGCCCCGGTGCCACCGGAGCGACCGGGTCCTGCGCCCCGTTCACCGCCTGGGCCCCGTTCGCGGCCTCCGACTCGTCCACCGAGATGCCGAAGGCGGTGGCCAGGCCGATCAGGCCGGTGGGATACCCCTGGCCGACCGCGCGGAACTTCCACCCCTCGCCGCGGCGGTACAGCTCGCCGCAGATGATCGCCGTCTCCTCCCCGGTCTCCGGCCGGACATCGAACACCGCCAGTGGCTCGCCCTCGGCGAACGCGGCGTCGAAGAGGAGTATCCGCAGGTCCAGGACCTGCTCGAAGGCGGCCCCGTCGGAGGAGGCCGCGATGACCACCTGGTCCACCGACGCGTCGAGCGCCCCGAGGTCCGCCTCGACCGTGTCCGTCAGCCCTTCCGGGACACTGCGCTTCGGCAGCCGCCGGACCAGGCCGGAGGGGTGCCGGGGCTGGTTGTAGAAGACGAAGTCCTCATCGGACCGCACCCGGCCGGACGCACCGAGGAGCAGGGCGGAGGCGTCCACGTCGGGAACCCCGGCGCCCGGGGTCCAGCGCAGCACGGCCCGGACGGCCGCGGCATCGACGGGGACGTTCGAGCCCTTCAGCATCGTGTGCGTCATACGGTCATCCTGCCTGCTGGGGGCCCGTGCGGACAACGCGGGGGGCGGCACGACCGTGCCCGTTCGCGGTGTGGGCAAGGCGTGAAGATACCGCGACGGGAGGCTGGACAAGGGGCGGGTAACCGGAAATTCATGTACATGGGGAACTGTTGACACCCGTCCGTACGTACTATTACCGGCCATACATTGTTCGGCCGGTCAGGCAGTTCGGGGGAAAATCATGCGTCACTTCGGGCACATATCGCCCACTGCCCGCGAGGGTCTGTTCTTCAGGGAGCCCTGCACGTTCACCGCGGACTCCCCGGCACGGATGCTCTCCGTCGCCCTGGGAGCCACGCTCTACTCCCCGGCGACCCGGCTGTCGCTCGCCGACGACGTGTTCAAGCAGGCCGCGCGCGGCGTCGTCTCCATGGTGCTGTGCCTGGAGGACTCCATCGACGATGCCGAGGTCACCGGCGCCGAAGCCAATCTGATCAGGCAGTTCGCCGAGCTGGCCGCCCGCGACGCGGCAGCGGGGACCCAGGCCGCGGCTTCGGGGACCGCCCCGCGGGACCCCCGCGAGGCCGCGGACGTCGTGGCCGCCGATGTACCGCTGCTCTTCATCCGGGTACGGGAACCGGCTCAGATCACCGACCTGGTGCGGCGCCTCGGCGACTCGGTCCGGATGTTGTCCGGTTTCGTACTTCCCAAATTCACCGAAGAGCGGGGGCGGCAGTTCCTGGAGGCGCTCGACGAGGCCGAGTCGGAGTGCGGACGACGGCTCTTCGCGATGCCGGTCCTCGAATCCCCCGAGTTGCTCCATCTGGAGACACGCGGCGAAATCCTCCAGGGCATCGCCCGCAGCGTCGAGAAGCACCGGGACCGGGTGCTCGCCCTGCGGCTCGGCGTCACCGACTTCTGCTCGGCCTACGGACTGCGCCGCGCGCCCGACATGACGGCGTACGACGTCCATATCGTCGCCTCCGTGATCGCCGACGTGGTCAACGTGCTCGGCCGGGCCGACGGCACCGGCTTCACGATCACCGGACCGGTCTGGGAGTACTTCCGCCGCCAGGAGCGCATGTTCAAGCCCCAGCTGCGCCGCAGCCCCTTCCTGGAGGGCCGGGCCGAGGAACTGCGCACGGCCCTCATCGAGCACGACCTCGACGGACTGCTCCGCGAGATCGAGCTCGACCGTGCCAACGGCCTGCTCGGCAAGACCTGTATCCACCCCTCGCACGTGGCGCCGGTCCACGCGCTGTCCGTGGTCAGCCACGAGGAGTACACCGACGCCCAGGACATCCTGAGCCCGGAGCGCGAGGGCGGCGGGGTGCTGCGCTCGGCGTACACGAACAAGATGAACGAAGTGAAGCCCCACCGGGCCTGGGCCGAGCGCACGCTCCAGCGGGCCGAGGTCTTCGGGGTGGCGAGGGAAGACGTCGGCTTCGTGGACCTGCTGGCCGCCGGACTGACGAACTGAGCGCGCGTCGATGAGCGAGCGCGTGACGAGAGAAGAGACCGTGGACGTGGTGTGGTCGGGCAGCTGGGTGGCTCAGCGGCTGGGAGTCGCCCTCGAAGGCGACGGAGAACTCCGGGAACTGCTGGGCCTGGCCCTGCGCCGCAACCCCAAGCGGGCGCATCTGCTGGTGTCCAACGTGCTGGGCAAGCATGTGCCCCAGCGGCCCTCCGTCGTCCACGGGGCCGGGTTCGAGCTGGGTGAACGGGTACGGGCGCTGCTCGGCGCCCAGGAGGCCCGCCGCGCGGTGGTCCTCGGGTACGCGGAGACGGCCACCGGCCTCGGCCACGCCGTCGCGGACGGCCTGCGGGACGCCCCGTACCTGCACTCCACCCGCCGCCCGGTGGCGGGCGTCGAGCAGGCGGGCGGCTTCGAGGAAGCCCACTCGCACGCCACCTCGCACCTGCTGCTGCCGGAGGACCGCGACCTGCTGGCGAGCGGCGGGAGGGGGGCCGACGCCTCCGTGCTGGTGCTGGTCGACGACGAGTTCTCCACCGGCAACACGGTCCTGAACACCATCCGCGCGCTGCACGCCCTGCACCCGCGCGAGCGGTACGTCATCGTCGCCCTGGTCGACATGCGCTCGGCCGGCGACCGTGACCGGCTGACCGCCTTCGCCGCCGAGATCGGCGCCCGCGTCGACCTGGTGACGCGCAGCACCGGAACGGTCGCCCTGCCGGACGGCGTGCTGGAACGCGGCCAGGCCCTGGTCACGGCCCAGGAAGCGGAACAGGCGGACCGGGCGGCACGGGGCGGGCGGGCGGAGGACCCCGCAGGGGCCGCCGGAGGTGCGGACACCGCCCCCGTCACCCGCGTCGACCTCGACTGGCCGGCCGCCGTGCCCGACGGAGGACGGCACGGCTTCACCCCCGCCCACCGGACGGCGCTGGAAGCGGCGCTCCCGGGCATGGCGGACCGGATCGCGGCCACCCTGGGCGACCACGACGGCCCCCGCCCCCGCCGGATCCTGGTGCTCGGCTTCGAGGAGCTGATGTACGCCCCGCTGCGCCTCGGCACCGCCCTCGAAGCCGCGCTGGGAACCGACGCCGAGGTCCGCTACTCCACCACCACCCGCTCACCCGTCCTGGCCGTCGACGACCCCGGCTACGCGATACGCACCCGCCTCGTCTTCCCCGCCCACGACGACCCGGCCGACGGACCCGGCGACCGGTACGCGTACAACGTGGCGGGCGCCGGCTTCGACGCGGTGGTCGCTGTCGTCGACTCCATCGCCGACACCCCCGAACTGCACGCCCCCGAGGGGCTGTTGTCCCGGCTCGCCGAGCACACCGGCCGCGTACTCCTCGCGGTCGTCCCCTCGTACACCCCTGTACCCGTCCCCCACCGGCAGGAGCCCGCCGTGCTGCCCGAGCCCCTCCGAGGCCCCGACTTCTCCAGTTACGCGCCGGACGACGTCGGCTGGCTGCTCCAGGACCTCTCGGGCACCGAACTGGAAGCGCCCACGGAGGAGCGCGAGGAGGCGATCCAGAGCGGCGGCGCGCACTACGCGGAGTCGCTGCCCGTCGAGTACCAGCCGAGCGCCGCCTACCAGGCCCTGTTCACCGCCGCCCTGGAGACCTCCGCCGCGCGCATCGCCCGCGCGGTCGGCACCGTCACCGAGACGGTCCTCGCCGAACGCGGCCCCCGCCCCGTGCTCGTCTCGCTCGCCCGCGCCGGAACCCCGGTCGGCGTGCTGATGCGCCGCTGGGCCCAGCACCGGCACGGCCTGGACCTGCCGCACTACGCCATCTCCATCGTCCGGGGCCGCGGCATCGACGCCACCGCCCTGCGCTGGCTGGCCGCCCATCACGACCAGGCCGACGTGGTGTTCGTCGACGGCTGGACCGGGAAGGGCGCGATCACCCGCGAACTGGCCGCGGCCATCACCGAGTTCGAGACCACGGGCGGACCCGCCGGCTTCGACCCGGAGATCGCGGTGCTCGCCGACCCGGGCGGCTGCGTGCGGACGTACGGCACCCGCGAGGACTTCCTCATCCCCTCGGCCTGCCTCAACTCCACGGTGTCCGGCCTCATCTCCCGTACGGTGCTCCGCGCCGACCTGGTCGGCCCCGACGACTTCCACGGCGGGAAGTTCTACCGGGAACTGGCGGACTCCGACGTCTCGGGACTCTTCCTCGACACGATCGCCGCCCGCTTCGACGAGGTGGCGGGCCGGGTCGAGGCCGAGGCCAAGGAACTCCTCGCCGCCGACCGCGCCCCGACCTGGGAAGGCTGGGCGGCCGTCGAGCGGATCAGCGAGGAGTACGGCATCCACGACGTCAACCTGGTCAAGCCCGGCGTCGGCGAGACCACCAGAGTCCTGCTCCGCCGAGTCCCCTGGAAGATCCTCGCGAAGCGCGGCGCCGGCGCGGACCTGGAGCACATCCGGCTGCTCGCCGAGCAGCGCGGCGTCCCGGTCGAGGAGGTCGACGACCTCCCGTACAGCTGTGTCGGTCTGATCCACCCCCGGTTCACGCGCGGCGCGACGGGCGCGGACGGCAAGGCGGTGCAGGGCGCATGAGCGCGACTTCGCAGGCCACCCCGGTGGCGACGACTTCACCGGCCGTCCCGGTGGCGGCGACTTCACCGGTCACCCTGGTGGCGAGCGACCTCGACCGCACGCTGATCTACTCGGCGGCCTCGCTCGACCTGTCGATGCCGGACGCGGAGGCCCCCCGCCTGCTGTGCGTGGAGGTGTACGGCCACAAGCCCCTCTCGTACCTGACCGAGACGGCCGCCGCCCTCCTCACCGAGGTGGCGACCTCCACCGTCTTCGTCCCGACGACCACCCGCACCCGTGAGCAGTACGGGCGCATCCACCTCCCCGGCCCCGCCCCCCGGTACGCGATCTGCGCCAACGGCGGCCACATCCTGGTCGACGGCGTCTCCGACCGCGACTGGCGGCAGCGGGTCGAGGCCCGCATCACGGAGGAGTGCGCCCCGCTCACCGAGATCCGCGCCCACCTCGCCACCTCCGCCGACCCGGCCTGGCTCCTGAAGGAACGGGTCGCCGAGAACCTCTTCGCCTACCTCGTCGTCGAACGCTCGCTGCTGCCCGAAGAATGGGTGAAGGAACTGGCCGCCTGGGCCGGGCCGCTCGGCTGGACGGTCTCCCTCCAGGGCCGCAAGATCTACGCGGTCCCGGCACCGCTCACCAAGAGCGCCGCCATGCACGAGGTCGCCCGCCGCACCGGCGCCACGCGCACCCTCGCCGCCGGGGACTCCCTCCTCGACGCGGACCTGCTGCTCGCCGCCGACCTCGGCTGGCGCCCCGGCCACGGCGAACTGGCCGACGAGGGCTGGCGGGCCCCGCACGTGGTGGCCCTGGAGGAGCGGGGAGGGGCGGCGGGCGAGGAGATCCTGCGCCGGTTCCTGGCGGCTGCGGCCGGCTGAGTCGATATCCCCTGCGGGCGGGCGCGCGTTGCGCGAGGCTGGGGGCATGACCAAGGGCAACGACACCACGATCACGGACGAGCTGTACGCGTACATGCTGGCCCACAACCCGCCGCTGGACCCGGTCCAGCGGGAACTGGTGGACACCACGTACGCACGGTTCCCCGACCACGCGGGCATGCAGTCGGCCGAGGAACAGGCCCCGCTGCTCGCCTTCCTCGTCCGGCTGGTCGGCGCCCGGCATGTGGTGGAGGTCGGCACGTTCACCGGCTTCAGCGCCCTGGCGATGGCCCGGGCGCTGCCCGCCGACGGCACGCTGATCGCCTGCGACATCTCCGAGGAGTGGACGGCGTACGGTCGTGAGGCCTGGGCGAAGGCAGGCGTCGCGGACCGGATCGACCTGCGCATCGCCCCGGCCCTGGACACCCTGCGCGCGATGCCCGCCGAGCCGCACATCGACTTCGCCTACCTCGACGCGGACAAGGGCGGATACATCGCGTACTGGGAGGAGCTGGTCCCCCGGATGCGGCCGGGCGGGGTCATCGCCACGGACAACGTGCTCTTCCACGGCGGGGTCACGGACCCGGGGGCGACCGGTCCTACGGCGGCGATCAAGGAGTTCAACGACCACGTGAGCGCCGACGACCGGATGGACAGCGTCCTGCTGACCGTCTCGGACGGCCTGACGCTGTCCCGCAAGAAGTGACGGCCTGACGCTGTCCCGCAAGGAGTAGGGAGTAAGGAGTAAGGCCCCCGGCCGTCGCGGGGGCCCAAAAGGTTTCCGGCCGGGTTCAGCCGCAGCAGCCGCCCCCGCAGCAGCCCCCGCCCCCACCGCCGCCGGAAGGCGCGGGAGCGGACCCGGCTCCACCGCCCACGGCCACGGTGGAGAGCAGCTTGACGGTGTCGTCGTGGCCTGCGGGGCAGGAGGCGGGGTCCGAGGACCGAGCCATGGGACGGCTGACTTCGAAGGTGTCTCCGCAGGTGCGGCAGCGGAATTCATAGCGAGGCATGGGCTCAGGCTAGAGCCATCGCGGCCGGAGGGCTACGCCCCCCCGGCGGTCGCCTCAGGCCCCGGTGCCGCGTTCCTCGCGGATGTCGGAGACGACCCGGGCGGCGGTCTGCCGCACGGCCTCGGTCTCGGTCAGGAAGTGCCAGTAGTCGGGGTGGCGCCCCTCCAGGCCGGCGATGGCGCGTTCCAGCCGGGCCACGGAGTCGTCCAGGGGCCGGGCGTGCCGGGGGTCGGGCGTGTGCCGGCCGGCCATGGCGAGGCGCTGGGCGTCCCGCACCGCGAACCGGGTCCGCTCGATCTCCTGCTGCGGGTCCTTCGCCACGGCGTTCAACTGCCGCAACCGGTCCCCGGCGGCGGAGACCGCCTCGTCCGTGGCGTTGAGGAGGGCGCGGACCGTGGACAGCCGGGACGTGGCGTCCGCCCAGTGCTGCTCGTCGCGCGCCTTCGCCGCCTCAGCGAGTTTGTCCTCGGCCTGCCGGACGTTGACGGCGGCCTGCTCCGGGACGGGCTGGAGGTCCTGCCAGCAGGCGGCCGAGAAACGCCGCCGCAACTCGCTGAGCACCGGCTCCACCGAGCCCGCCCGAGTCGTCAGGGCCTGGGCGCGGGTCCGCAGCGAGACGAGCCTGCGGTCGATCTCGGCCGCCCGCTCGGGCAGCCGCTCCGCCTCGATGCGCACGGCCTCGGCATCGCGCAGCACCGCGTCGGCCCGCTGGAGGGTCTCCGGGACGCCGTGCGTCCCCGCGCCCTGGTTCAGCTTGGTCAGCTCCGGGGCGAGCGCGGCGAGCCGGGCGGCCAGCTCATCGGCCCGCAGTCCCGAGGCCCGGGCCCCGTCGAGGGCGTTGCTCGCTCCCAGGAGCGCCTGCCGGGCCCGCTCGACGGCCGGGGCGAGCCGGGCGAGCTGCGTCTCCGCGCTGCCCAGCAGAGGCCCGAGCCCCTGGGTGAAACGATCCAGCTCGCCCTTGACCCGTACGAGGTCGTCCTTGGCCCGGGTCAGCTCGGTGCGGGCCCGGGAGGCGACGGCGGGTTCCAGATCGTCCCGGTCCAGGTCATGGCTGTCGACGGCGGTGATGTAGGTGTGACTGACCTCGTCGATGCGCCGACCGAGCGCGGCGAAGTCCTCGGATGCCTTGCGGCCGCGCGATGAGCTGTCCACGGCGTTGATGGTCTCGATGGAGATCCTGAGATCACGCTGGGCGCTGTCCAGCTCGTAGAACGCCTCGGCGGCGGCGTCCTTCGCGGCCTGTGCCTCGGCCCGCTCGTTCTCCCCGCGCCCGCCGAACCACCGGCGCGTACCGCCACCGGCGAAGGCGGCGGGCAGCGCGGCGAGCACGAGGGGCACGGGCAGGAGCATCAGCGCCAGGACATCCCGGCCGCCGGAACGGCCCCGCGCGCGCGGCCTCGGCGACCTCCCGGGGGCGTGCTGCCCCGGCAGGCCCTGACCACTCTGGACGGCGGAACTCCCACCCGCTCCTGCCTCCGGCCGCGCGTGTGTCGCCGTCACATCCCTCTCCCGTGCCGATTCGCCCTGCCCGGTACATTCTCCCACCAGGTAAGGACGAACACACGGGTCGGTTAGTTCGCGCTTCGCACAGTGACTTGGCCGTTGTCGCTGCGCGCCTTCACCACATGCGCGCTGTCGTCGCCGCGCGGCACCCCGACCGAGACGTCCCCGTTGTCCGCGGAAGCGTTCACCGCGTACTTCTGGCCGCCCGGCGGCAGGTCGATGGTGATGCTCCCGTTGTCGCTCACGGTGTCCACGAGGTCGGGCACGGAGCTGAAGCCCAGCCGGATCTCCCCGTTGTCGGCACGGGCGACCACGGAGGAGGCGGATATCCGGTCCGCCCGCACCTCCCCGTTGTCGCTCTTCAGCTTCAGCGCGCCGCTCGCGTCCCGGACATTGATCTCCCCGTTGTCCGACGAGAGGTCCAGCGCCCGGTCGAAGCCGGTGGCGCTGATCGTCCCGTTGTCCGACGAGGCCGTGACACCGACCCCGCGCGGCACCTTCACCCGGTGCCGGGCCTCGCAGTTGTTGATCAGCGCGTCACACTTCACGCGGAGCGTGAGGGTGTCGCCCTCCATGCTCCAGACGGGGTCGGGCCCGCTGCCCAGCACCACCCACCCGTCGACCTGCCGCTCCACCTCGACCTGCTCCACGTCGGCCGGCACGAGATCCACGGTCGCGTTCTCGGAGTCGATGGTCAGGGTCTTCCCCTCCAGCGCGAACGTCTTGCGCTCCACGGGGGCGCCGTCGACGTCCGTACTCCCGCACCCGGTGAGAGCCAGGACCAGCAACGCGATCCCACCCCCCAGAGCGAGGGCCCGCCCCGGCGCTCCCCGGAGCGTGCGGGTCGCTGCGCTCTTGACGATGTCCACGGTGATCGTTCCCCCAGTGCGTGCTGCCGTACGGTGCCGCACCGGACGTCGCTGCCGGTGCACTCAAACCGTATGCACCGACGCCCCCCGGCGGGATCCGGACGGCTACCGTCTCTTGGTGGGGTTATCCCCCGCACCGACCGTGGCCCCGCCCCCGGCACCGCCCCCGACCGTGGCGCCGCCCCCGGCACCGGCCCCGGTGGAGGCGGCCCGGTCCCGTCCCGACCGGTTTATGAGCAGGGGCGCCGACCCATGTACGCTGTTGCCTCATCCACGGGTGCGTAGCTCAGGGGTAGAGCGCTGCTCTTACAAAGCAGATGTCGGCGGTTCGAAACCGTCCGCGCCCACTCGTACGAAGGCCCCCGACCGATCATGGTCGGGGGCCTTCGGCGTCTCCCTCACGTGAGGCGCAGCGCGAACGGTCCCTCGAAGGATCTGCCCGTCGCCCGCACCGTCCCCGACCGGGGCGGGCGCACGCGGTCGATTACGCAGGAGGTAAGGCCGGAAGCGCTGAGAGGGCGGGAGCGTCGGGGCTCCTCCCTGGGCGCGTGTACGGGGGCATCTGGATGTCCGCCGCGCGACGGACCGGCCTACCCTGGGCCGGTGCGCCGCGAGAGCAGCGGATGAACGTGTCGTCGTCCATCGGCCCCGTGCGGTGACGCAGGCTGCGGTGGAACGGCGATACGGCGATACGGCGATACGGCGAGACGGCGGTTCGGCCGAACGACGAGGTACGAGGGGGCAGTTCATGGGGCAGACGCTGGCCGAGATCCTGGGCGGGGCGGCGCACGGGCGGTTTCCGGAGACCGACGGGAGGACGACCGTGGTCGCCGCGCCGAGTGGCCGCGACACGGGGGTGATCGCCTTCACCGCGCACTCCGTCGTGTTCACCGATGAGGACCCCGAGTGGGTCCATGCGACGCTGGCCGCCCTGGAGTGCGATGCGCTGGCCGCCACGATGCATCCCCGCTTCCTGACGGCCTTCCTGGAGCGCACCGGGCGGGTCACCGACACGATCGACCTCCTGACCGTGGCGGCCTCGCTGCCCGGTGAACCCGCGCTGGAGCTGCGGGAGGTCACCGATCCCGTACACCCGCGGGTGATGAGTGCCCGTCGACGCCGGGACGGGGTGCGGATGTGGGAGGCCGACGGGGGAGTGCTGGTGCTCGGGCGCGGGGTGGCGGGGCGGTGGGAGGTCGCCGTCGAACTGGACGAGGACGCCCGGCACCGGGGCCTCGGCCGCGCCCTCGCCGCCGCCGCACGGCACCTCGTACCCCCGGGCGAGCCGCTCTGGTCGCAGCAGGCCGCGGGCAACGCGCGCAGCATCCGGGCGTTCCAGGCCGCCGGATTCCGCCCGGTCGGCTCGGAGGCGCTGCTGTTCGGCCGCGGTCGGGGGCAGGACGCCGGGGGAGCGTGAGGGCTGTGCCGCGCATTCCCCGTACGGCGGCTGTGGCCTCCCGCCCGGTACGGGGGCCGGCACTCCCGTACCGACGAGGGCGCCGGGGACTTCGCCACCGACGCCGATGGGGCGGCCGAGGAGGCGATCCTCGCCATCATCCGTGCCGCCCGGCCCGGGGGCGCCGGAACGCACGGGCTGCTGATGTCGTTGATCCGCGGTCGCGGGCGGAGTGCCTGAGCCACCGCACCGCCTGTGCCGTCCGGGGTGCCGCCGACGCACCTCGGACGGCACAGACTCAGACGTGCAGCTCGGGAGGGAAGCCGGTCCAGCGGAGTTCGGCGGGCAGGTGGCCGGTGTCGTTGAACAGGAGGAGGGCCGGGGGGCGGCCGGGCGCGTAACGGATGACGGTCAGCGCGGCGTTGGCGTGGTTGATGCCCAGCCAGCGCCACTCCGGGGCGTCCAGGGCGGCCCGGACGAGCCAGCCGACCAGGAAGTTGTGGGTCACGAGGAGTTCGTGGCGGGGTTCGTCGCCCTCGACCGTTCCCGTGAACCGCGCGAGAGCCTCCCGGGCCAGCCCGGGCCCCTGCTCGCGCTCGGCCGCCGGGAACCCGGCCAGCCGGGCGAGCGTCTCGTCGGCCGACTCCGCCGGCAGCTCCTCTCGTCGCGGCAGGTACGGGAGGTAGTCGCCGGCCGGTTCGGACCGCAGCAGAGGAACTCCCGCCAGCCGCTCGCCGACCAGCCGCGCCGTCTGCTCGGCGCGCGGGAGCGGGCCGTGGTGGATCGCCGTGATGGGGGTCCCTCGGAGCCGCTCCCCGAGCAGGGCGGCCTGGCGCCGGCCGTCGTCGGTCAGCGTGCTCTCGTCGGCGGAGGCCTGGCCGTGCCGGGTGAGGTAGAGGTAGCGGGCAGCCGTTGCCGTCATGGGCGGGTCCTCCGTCGCGGTTCATGATCGAACGAACGTCTGCGGGGACGCCCGGCCATGATCGGGCGGTTCCGCCGAGGTGAGCGGGACAGGGGCCACGCGTCCCGGGATGCGCGGGGGCAGTGCTCGGGGCACCGTGGAGGCATGGCCGAGCACCCGCCCGTGATCGTCTATCCGCCCTCCGCGACCGGAGGGCGGCGGGTCACCGTGCACGGGCAGATCGTGGGCCTGGCGCACGGGCGGGGCGAGGTGGCCGCGCTGCTGCGGTCCGCCGGGTTCGCCCCGGGGCCCGACAAGGTCGTCGAGCTGGACCGGCCGGGGCTGATCGAGTGGCGCGGCGGCGACCTCGACACGTGGGAGTGATCCCGGTGAACCATGTGCTGCACGCCTTCCTCACCGTCTTCTCGTGCCTGGCATGGGGGATCGTGTGGGCGGGCGTCGCCCTGGCCAACCGCGTCGAGCGGGTGGCGCTCACCGTCGACGCCCAGGGGCGCGTCGTCTCGGTCGGCGCGCCGTGACACCTCACCCGAACGGGCGCGTCCGGGTGGCCCTGCGCCGGGGCCGGGAGGAGCGTCGGAGCTGATCCGCACGCACTGACCAGGGCAGGTCAGGACAGCAGGCGCCCGTTGGCGCCTGTTCCGGCTAAGGAGTCCTCATGTCGCAGCCCAGCACCCCCGCACCCGGCGCCTCGCGCCCCGCCGATCCCCGTCCGGGCGGCAACACCGGCAGTCCGTGGGCGGCCGGGGGAACCGTGTTCGCCGGTGTCCTGCTCTTTGTGGACGGCATCCTCGGCGTCCTGAAGGGCATCGCGGGGATCGCGTCGAACGATGTCTATACGAGCGTCAACGACTACGTCTTCAAGTTCAGTGTGACCTCGTGGGGCTGGATCCACCTGATCCTCGGCGTGATCCTCATCCTCGTGGGCTGGGGCATTCTCAAAGGCGCGACCTGGGCCCGCGGAGCGGGTGTCGTTCTCGCCTCCCTGAACCTCATCGCCAACTTCATGTGGCTCCCGTACACCCCGGTCTGGGCCATCGTCACCATCGCGATCGACGTCTTCGTCATCTGGGCCCTGTGCACCGACCGGTCGAACCCGAGCGACCTGGTGCGGAGCAGCTGAGCGAGGAGAGCGGACGGCAGGCGGACCGGCCTGGCGGCTGCCACGGGTGTGCGTTGTCAGTGGGGCGGTACACACTGGAGTCATGTGCCGCAGCATCAAGACGCTCCGCCCGCCCGCCCTCCCCGAAGAGGCCACCGAGGAGGACATGCGGGCCGCCGCCCTTCAGTACGTACGCAAGGTCTCCGGGTTCCGCGCGCCCGCCGCGCACAACCGGGAGGTCTTCGACCGGGCCGTCGACGAGATCACCGCAGCCACGATGAAGCTGCTCGACGGCCTGGAGATACGGGGCGCGGCCCGGGGCTGAGGCGCGCCGCCCGCTAGGCCCTGTCGTCGAACTCCCGTCTAGCCTCGGATCCGGATGCGGACCCGGGGGTTCATCCGGCTCCGGATGCCAGTGCCTCCGTAGTCGTCGGCACCATCTCCGATGCCGATGCCGATGCCGATGCCGATGCCGATGCCGATGCCGAATTTGTCGTCGCCGCTGTCTTGGTCCTGGCTTCGGCCGCTGTCCGCGTCCGCGTCCCCGTCCGCGTCGCCGGGCGCTTCACCAGGAACGTGGCCAGCGCGCCCGCCACGAACAGGGCCAGTACGGAGACGGCCGTGCCGAACCACGTCGAGCCCAGCCACCGGCCGCCGAAGTAGCCGAGGCCCACGCTGTAGCCCGCCCATGCCAGGCCCGCTAGCGCGGACCAGGGAAGGAAGTCCCGCTTCCTGCGGTGGGCGGCGCCCGCGCAGAGGGAGACCACGGAGCGGCCCGCGGGGGCGAACCGGGCGATGATCACCAGCGCGCCACCGCCCCGGCTCAGCGCCGTGCCGAGAAGTTCCTGCGCGGAGGTGAGCCGCCGGGAGCGCGCGATGGCCCGGTCCAGCCGGTCGCCCCCGCGCCAGGCGAGCCGGTACGCGACGAGGTCGCCGAGTACCGAGGCGGTGACCGCGCACAGGATCAGTACGACGAGCGAGGGAACCTGCCCGCCGGTGCCTTCACCGGCATCGCTGACGGTCGTACTGCCCGCTGCCGCCGCCGTGGCCGCCGTGATGACGAGAACGCCACTGGGCAGCAGGGGCAGAAAGACGTCCAGGAGAACGGAGAGGGCGACCACCGCGTAGATCCATGGGCTGCTGGTCAGCGCGGCCACACTCTCTGGCACCGTCTACTACTCCCTGCTCGTGTCAACGCCGCGACGTCGCAGGGGAGCGGCATGGGCGGCAGGTTCAGCTGTACAGCGTACGCGTGAGGGTCATCCGGACGCCGCCCGGGGCGGGTGATGTTGTGCAGGTCACGTACACCTGGAGGCCTTGTGGCCGTTAGGCGGGGAGAACGACCGGCACGAGCGAGGAGCAGCGCATGACGGCATGGATGGTACGGGCGGGACGGGGTCCGGCGCACCCGATTTCGGGGCGACGGGGGACGGCGGGACGCGAGGGCGGGGCGAGGTCGCGGGGTCGGCGGGTCTCACGGGTCCCGGGCGTACTGGCGGGCACGGCAGCCCTGCTGGCGCTGGCCTGCGGAGTCGGCGTCGCCCACGGAGCGGGCGGCGGCGCGGCGGACGCCTCCGGCAGCCACGGCGGGCACGGGACTCCCGCGGCCGAGGTCTCGGCGAGGGAGCCGGGCGGCGGCGGTGGAGAGCCGAGCCGCGAGGGCGACGTCAGCGTCGCCGTGGGCGGCAGTTCGTGGACGCGGGCCGCGGGGGTGTTCTCCCCGCCCGGTTCCTTCGTCCCGTCCGACGCGCTGACGTACGACACCGGGCTGGTGCCGGCGGGCGCGCGGATCGAGGTCACGCAGTTCGCGGATCCGTCCGGCACCCGGGTCGGGGCCCGGCTGCGGGGGCTCGTGCCCGGCCGTGCGTACGGAATGCACGTGCACACCTCGCCCTGCGGCGCCGACCCCGCCGCTGCCGGGCCCCACTACCAGCACCGCCCGGCGGTGACGGCGGACCCGGTCAACGAGGTGTGGCTGGACTTCCGGACGGACGAGGAGGGCGACGGCCGCGCGGAGGCCCTGCACGGCTGGGGCTTCCGCGAGGGCGGGGCACGGTCGGTGATCATCCATGACCGACAGGGCGGTGCGGGGGAGCGGGCGGCCTGCTTCACGGTGCCGTTCGGGCCCCACGGGCGGGATTGACCGGGCTCCGCTCTTTCGCGCGGACGACGGCGTACGGCGGTGTCCCGCTCCTCCGCGTCACCGGAGGGGCGCGGGCACCGCCGTACGCCGTCGTCCGCTCCGTGCGAGGAGGCTGCGGGGCGACGCCGAGAAAGCAGGGCGACGCCGAGACAGCAGGGTCGGGCCGAGATACCGGTCAGGCCGAGACGGCCGAGGTCTTGTCGCGCCTGGGCGTGTCCGCGGCGACGGCCGCCGTGTTCCGCGAACCGAAGAAGCGGTCCAGAGCGACGGCTCCCGGGCCGGTGAAGACCAGCAGCAGGAACGCCCAGCAGAACATCGCCGAGGCCTCGCCGCCGTTCTGGAGCGGCAGGAACGCCTCGGGCTGGTGCACCTTGAAGTACGCGTAGGCCATCGACCCCGAGGCGACGAAGGCTGCGACGCGGGTGCCCAGGCCCAGGGCGACCAGGGACCCGCAGACCAGTTGGATCAGTGCGGCGTACCAGCCGGGCCAGGCGCCGCTCTCCGCCTGGTTGCCGCCGAGTACTCCGAAGAGTGTGGCGGCGCCGTGGAAGGCGAAGAGCAGGCCGACGACGAAGCGGAAGAGGCTGAGGACGTAGGGCTGGGTCTGGTTCAAGCGGATGAGCATGGGGGGCGGGCTCCTTCGGTCGTGGTGGGGACGTGAACCGATTGAGCGCCAAAGGTTAGGGAGACCTCAGCATTGCTTGCAACTTCAACATTCTGTCGAGTGGCTGAAAATCGCCTCCTACTCAGGGGTGAGTGAACGCTCAAGAACCGCTTCGAGCTGGGCTCCCTGCTTGCTCGCTTTGGCCTGGACCAATGTCAGCGCAGACTTCCGGCCATGCAACGTGAGCGTCATGAGCTGGTTGCCGAACCAGGGGCCGCCCGCCTTGTTCCAGTTCACCGGCGACGCGCCCGTACGGCTGTGGCGGGACAGCAGTCGGCCGATCCGCCGGCCCGCCCGGCTCCAGCCGAAACGGAAACCCGCTCGGATCGACCGGGGGATCGAATTGTGCACGGGTGAGCAGGTCAGCTGAAGGACACGGGCGATCGGTGCGCCCCCGGAGCCAGGCCCGGAATCGGTCCCCGGGCGGGAACCGGGTCCGGGGTCGGACTTCGGCCACCGTGGCTCGGCGACGTACGCATGGTGCACATCGCCCGAGAGGACGCATACCGTCGCCGGGGCGTCCGGGCCGCTCCCCGCTTCCCGCAGCAGCTCCGTGAACCGGTCGAAGGATTCCGGGAAGGCGGCCCAATGTTCCAGGTCGGAAGCGCGGCGAAGCTTCTCGCCGAAGCGTGCCCAGCGTGGCCCGCGTACGCCCGCGCACAGGGCTGCGTTCCAGCGCTCCGCGTCATGGACGAGCGGGGGCAGCAGCCACGGCAGGGAGCTGCCGATGAGGAGATGATCGTAGGAAGAGGGGTCATTCAGGACCGCGTCCCGCAGCCAGTCGGCTTCCTCGGCGTCGAGCATCGCCCGCTCCTTCTCGGCCAGGACGCGGGCCGCGCGGGTGTCGACCATCACCAGCCGTACTCGGCCGAAAACACGCCGGTAGCTCCACCGGGTACGGGCGGGATCCGCGTCGGTCTCGGCGGCGAAGCGGCGCAGCGTCTCGGTGCCGTCGGGTGATGCTCTGACCGCCGCGTACACGGGGTCGGCGGCCAGCTCGACGGGGGAGAGATTGCCCAGGTGCTGGTGGACCCAGTACGACATCAGCCCGCTGACGATCCGTTCGTGCCACCAGGGTGTGGCGCGCATGTCCCGCTGCCAGGCGGCGCTGGTGTTCCAGTCGTCGATGACGTCGTGATCGTCGAAGATCATGCAACTGGGGACCGTGGAGAGCAGCCAGCGGACCTCCGGATCGCGCCACGACTCGTCGTAGAGGTAGGTGTACTCCTCGTAGTCCGCGATCTCCGTGCCCGGCGCCTCGCCCAGGTCCCGGCGGGCGGCGAGTCTGCGGCGGGTCGCCCCGGAGGTCTCGTCCGCGTACACCTGGTCGCCGAGGAGCAGCAGGACGTCGGGCCGCTCGGCCGCCGGATCCGCGGCGAGGCGAGCGGCCAGGGTCACCAGGGCGTCCGGACCCACGGGGTCGTGCCCGCCGCCGGGAGCGGCCGCCCACCGGCACGACCCGAACGAGATCCGCACCCCGTCCGGCTCCGCCCCCGCGTCGCCCGCGGTCGCCCCGGACGGCGTGGTGATGGTGCTCGGCGGGAGGCGGGTGCCGTCGGGCGGCCAGACGCGCCGGGATCCGATCAGCACCTCGTAGGCCGTGGTGGAACCGGGGGTCAGCCCCTCCACGACGACCAGGGCGTAGTGGTGCCCGGCCACCGAGAACGTGGGCGACGCCCCCGAGGCGCCGTCCGCGCACCGGACCTCCACGGTGCACGGACGGCTCGCCTCGACCCAGACGGTCGCGGTGGTCCCCGACTCCCAGTCGACGTACCGCAGCAGTGGTCCCAGGCGCAGCCCGGCCATGTGATATCTCCTCGCGACGCCGTCACGGATGGGGTCCGTAACGTACAGAACGCGGGAGGAAGGTGCACGGGTTCCGGTGGTCGGGCCGTGCGGACGGGTCGGGGAGTCAGCGGCCGCGACGTGGGGAGAGACGTGCGCGGCGTGCGTCACGGTGCCGGAGACGTGGCCGACGGAGGAAAGTGAAGTAGCTCAGCTTTTCGGTGCAAGGAGTGCAGGCCATTGTTCAGGTCCGCCGGGGGAGCTTGCGGCCGAACTGTACGCACGCGGCGTTAAGTTGTCTCACGTGAACGAAATGGAGCTCCTTGAACGGGCAGGTGGTCCGGTGACCCGGAGCCGCATCGTGAACGACCTGACCACGCTGGGGGTCCACCGTGGTGACACGGTCATGGTCCACACCCGGATGTCGGCCATCGGATTCGTTCCGGGCGGAACCCGGACCGTCGTCGAGGCTCTCGCGGAGACGGTCGGGGACACCGGCACGCTCATGGCGTACTGCGGCTGGAACGACGCTCCGCCCTATTCCCTCGCCGACTGGCCGGAGAACTGGCGGGAGGCGGCCCGATCCGCCTGGCCCGCGTTCGACCCACTGCTCAGCGAGGCGGACCACGGTGTCGGCCGTGTCCCCGAGGCGCTCCGCAGGTGGCCGGGAGCGGTACGCAGCCGTCATCCCGATGCCAGCTGCGTGGCTGCCGGACCGGCCGCACACAGGTTGCTGGACGATCACCCGTGGGATGATCCACACGGGCCCGACAGTCCGCTCGCCCGGCTCACCGCGATCGGTGGCCGCGTCCTCCTCCTCGGAGCCCCTCTCGACACGTTGACTCTGTTGCACCACGCGGAGGCCCTGGCCGAAGCGCCCGGCAAGAGGTACGTCACGTACGAACAGCCGATCACGGTGGCCGGTAAGCGGGTGTGGCGACGGTTCCGGGATGTCGACACCGAGACCGAGGCGTTCGACTACGGGCAGGTGCTCCCCTCCGGGGTGTGGCCTTTCACGGCCATCGCCCAGGAGGTACTCGACGCCGGTCTCGGCCGCACCGGCATGGTCGGCGCCGCCCGAAGCCACCTTTTCGAGGCGGCCGACGTGGTCCGTTTCGGGGTCGACTGGATCGAAAGCCATCTGGGGGCGGCGGCTCCGGCCGACGACTGAACCGTGCCGGCTCGCCGCCCCCTCCTGGGCGGACGGGGCGGCGAGGCGGCACGGTGTCCGGCCGCCCGTAGTCCCGCCTCGCCACCCCGGTGCAGCGCCTCAGCCGACCCCACCCGGGGCCACCGGACGTGCCCCGCCCACGCCCGGCTTGACACGGATATCACGGCGTAGTCGGCCGTCCGCCGCGGCCGCCAGCAGCTTCTCCTGCCGCGGCCCGGCTCCGTACGGGACCACTTCCAGACCGGCCACCAGCTCCTCCAGCACACCGGCGCCCGCGAGGACGTCCGCGTAGCGATGGACCAGTAACTGCTTGCAGCGGCGGTACGCCCCCGGGGCGGCCATCACACGGCGGGCGACCTCCGCCGCGTTCTCCTCCGACAGCGCCAGCCACGGCGCCCGGCCCAGCAACAAGCTGTCTCCCTCCGGCCGGCCGCTGAACGCCCGGACGGCCGCGTCGCGGACGTCCGCCCGGGGCAGCAACGCGGAGGCCAGGACATCCGCCCAGCCCGGTTGGTCCGCCGCGCACAGGGCCGCCACCCCCGCCTCGGGGAACCGTGCCGCCACCAGCAGGGCGAGCTGCTGCACCGCGTTGTACCCGGCGATCCAGTCTGCCGGGTCCGTGATGCCGGCCAACCGGCGCCATGCCGCGTCCAGCCTGGCCACCGCTCCCTCGGGTCCCGCTGCGGAGGCCCGTGCCACCTCGGACCGGATGTGCCCGTCCAGGCAGAGCATGCCGATCGCGGTGCCCAGGGGAAGGGTCTCCAGGGTCTCGAAGAGCTCGGCGTCCTCGTACACCAGCCGGTAGTCGACCAGGGCACGGAAGATCCGCTTCCACTCCGGTCCCAGGAACGCCCCGTCCAGACCGGCGACCTCATCCACCGGCACGTAGGAGAAGTCGTAGGAGCCGTCGAACAGGGTGCGGAACACGCCCAGTGCCAGACGCATCCCGGCGGGTGTGAACCGCTCGCCGTTCGCCTGCCGGGCCTCCACTCGGAGGGTCCAGGTACCTGCCATCCTCACCCGCTCGCCACGGAACTCCAGCTCGGGGAACCAGCTCTCGCAGCGCTCCAGCAGGATCATCAGGCCCGTCAGCCGACCGGAATCGGCCTCGGTCACGTCCGGCGGCTCCGTCCACTCGCCCTCCACCCGGTCGGGACGGAACAGCAGGCTCGCCTTGTGGATTCCCAGCGGAACGTCCAGCTCGAACGCGTTCCGGGTGAAGCGCAGCAACTTGTTGCCGCCCGGTCCGAACCGGTCCGACAGCCGCTGGAGTTCACGCACCACCGAGGGCGCCCGCTCTACCGGGTACCTGGCGGTACGGTGCAGCAACCACTGGTGCAGGGCGTTGTGCAGCTGGTGCGGATGGTCCGGTCCGTGGCCACCGGCCAGCGGCTCGCCCGCAGCACTCAGCTCCAGCAGGCGGCTCCAGGTGAGTTCCTCGTCCAGCACGAAGTTCTCGGGCACCGGTCGGCCACGCCATTCGCGGACCCATCGGCCGAAGCCGGCGACCGACCGTTCCTCAGCCGGTGACAGGTCGTACCCGGCGGCCGCCGACAACCAGGCGTCGAGGACGTCGAGATAGGCCCGGTAGGCGGCCTGGTCCGGGCGGCTCACCACCTCCAGCAGCAGCCGCTTGAGGGTGCTGTCGTACGCCTCGATCAGATCGCTGCGGACCAGATCCAGCAGAACCGGGCTTCCCTCCGGCGCCCGGGCACCGCCACCGCTGTCCTGCGCGGTCCCGGCTCCGCCGTCGTGCCACGCTCCGGCGCCCGCGTACGCGCGGAAGGCCTCGTTCAGGGCGTGCCCGCACCGCGCCGCGTCGCCCGCGTCGGCCGCCGAGAGATCGACCCGGCGCCGTTCGAGGGCAAGGCACCGCACGGCGAAATCGGGTTCGGCGGCGGCCATTTCGAGCAGGTGGTGGATCTCGGTGGGCGGAGCCGAGGAGCGGGCGGCGAAGCGGCACAGCTCCTCGGTCCGGACCGGGTCGTCGACCGGCAGGGCGGCCACCGCACGGCCGATCACCTCGTCCCGCTCAGGTGTGTCGTACACGTCCAGAACCGTCATGGCCACGGTGAGCGACTCCACCGCGCCGATCAGGGCGAGCGCCGCCTCCCTGCCCGGGCCGACGTGCGGCCCTCCGGCAGTACCGGCCAGGGCCAGCACCCGGGGAAGCACCTCCGCCAACGCGGTATCGGACAGCGCGACCGCGTCCTCCAACCGGGCCAGCACCACTGGCAGCCGGACGTCGACGGCGCCGGCGATGGCAGCGCCGAGGGCCCCGGGCGGTACCGACCGGGCGCAGCGCGGCAGCACGGCCGGGACGCCGAAGGAGTCCGCCCGTGCCGCGCGGAGGCCGCGTGTGTACCCGTCGGCCGTGTCCCGTACAAGTTCCGTCACCCGGTCCGCGGGAACCCCTCGCGCCAGAAGTGCCTCGGCGAGGCGGGCGGTGAACGCCGGCGACGCCACCTCGGCGCCGTCCCGGACGAACACCTCCGGTGCGGGCCGGAAGCTGTTCGCCACGATCCGGTCGCGCACCCGGGGCGGTACATGGGGCAAGTCGTACAGACCGGATGCTCCCGGCATCAGCGTCGGACCGGGCGGCACGCCGTCCACGAGCACCGCGGCGGCGGCCTCCTCGCCGTCCGCTCGGGTGAACAGCAGGCGGCACCCCTGCGGTACGGCCGACATCCGCCGGGTCTCCACCTCCACCTCCGGGGGCCGGCCCGTACCGAAGTGGCACTCCTGCGTCCAAGGATCGGCCAGGGCGTACGACGCGGTCTCCGGCAGGTCCTCGGGGCGGCCACGCAGCACCGCGACCCCGTGCTGCCGGAACATCACCGCGGCGTGTTCCGCCGGGGTTCCCCGCTCGACCAGGACGTGGCCGAGACGCTCACGCTGCTCCGGCTGCATCAGCAGGTAGCGGCTCCAGGCGTCCTCCAGCCGCACGGACGTAAGGAACGACGTCGCACGGACGCGGCGGGGCGGCACGAGGATGTCGACCGGCGCGCTGAGGCAGGCCGCCCTCCAGGCGTCCCGGGACTTCTCGGTCAGGGCGTCCAACGAGGGTTCGGGATCGAACGCGGTGGCCGGCCGGACCTGCACCAGCGTGGACCGCGCGGTCTCCACGCGGCGCAGCATCTCCCCCTGCCACAGGACGGTGCCGGGGACGCCGGTCAGCCACGCGAGGCTGTTGCCCCCGTCGCCGGATTTCTGCGCTGTTCCGAAGCCGAAGCCGAGCGACAACTGGCCCACCAGCCGGTCGTCGGATGTGAGTTCGGTCAGGCCGGTGACGGATACGGTGCCCGCGTCGGTCTCCAGGACCCACTCCGAATCGAGCCGCGGCATGGCGAACCGCTCGTGCAGCCGCACCAGCAGCCCGGCAAGCGCGGCCACATCCGCCGGTGCCGGCAGAGGGGTCTCCGATGCCGCTACCGGGGGTCCTTCGGCTGAGGCCGCCACATCGACAAGCGGCTGCACGAACGCCGCGATGGGCGCGGGGCGATACGAGGGGTCGGTCAGTCTCTGCTGGGCGATCGCGTGCTCGCCGTATCCGCTGAACACCACCGCTGCGACCGTGCTGTACAACGCCTCAGGGCCGGCGCACACCAGGCTTTCGTAGCCGCCCGCGTTGACGTTCTCCTCGTGGTCCTCGTCCCCCGAACTGCGGACGATCCACGGTGCGTCGCCGCAGACCGCGTGCAGCTCTTCGGCGAGATCGGGGCGCCGGTCCCTGAGGAACGCGGCGTAGCCCGCGGCGAGTTCCCGCTGCGCGGTGTGCCCCACTGAACCGTCGAGGGGGACGGCGGCGCCGTCCTGGGCCAGGTAGGCGTACGCGTCGACAGGATCGAACGGTAGTAACGGGAGGGCCACTGCGGTGAATTCGGGGTCACGGGAAAGGGCGAGAAGACGGGCGCATTTGGCACCGTATTTGTCCTTCTCCTCTGCCGGTTCGTACGGTCGTCCCTGTTCTTTTTCCATTTTCGATGCCTGCTCTTCTCTGTGTTCGGTACGCATGCGCGGACTCGCTCCCGCCGGGGATTCAGTCGTCCAGGAGCCGCGCCAGCAATTCCTCGGTCCCGGCCCGGTCGCGGTCGGCTTCCCGCAGGCCGTCCAGCACGTTCCAGGCGACCCGGTACCGGCTCGCCTCGTCGACCTCCACGGGTCCCGCGTGGTGAGCGAGCCGCGCGCACACCTGGGTGAACCGCTTCTCGGCGTCCGCCAGCACGGCGTCGTCGAAAGAAGCGGACACCGCTTGGTTGTCGCCCGCGTAGAAGAGCAGCCCCTCGGCATCCGACGCCCGGTAGAAGTCGTCCTCCAGCTCTTCGGTGGCCGGGACGAACTGAAAGAACGTGCCGTCGCCGACGACATCCACCGGAAGCGATGCCTCCGCGAGAGCCTTCCGGACGTGCCTCAGGAAGCGGTCCCCCGCCTCGCGCACGGCGCGCTGCGGCTGTCCTGTGGCCACCCGTGCCAGGGCCGCGTCCGCCGCCGCCAGGATCGTCGGTTCGAAGAACGAGGTGAACGACACCTCCTTCAGCGGCCGTAGCAGCCTGCGTGAACCGCCGACCGCCGACACCGCGTGCCCGTTCGCCATGCCCTTGGCCACCGTCCACACCTCCGGCGCCAGGAGCTCCGCCGTAGACAGACCCGGTCCGTACCGCAGCCCCACCTTGACCTCGTCCGCGACGACGGCCACCCCGGCATCGGTGCACAGCCGGCGCACTTCCCGATACCACGCGGGTGACAGGTGCATGTGATCCGGGGACACCACGACCGCCGCGACCCGCTCCCGCCTCGCCAGCAGCTCCGCAAGCAGTTCGAGGTCGTAGAAGAAGTCCACCACCCCGTCCGCGTTGGGTTCCAGCGGCGTCGCGGAGGGATACCACATCGGGTCGTAGCCGTGGTAGCCGCAGCTCAGGATCAGCGGCCGACCGGTCGCCTCGCGCACCGCCAGCACCGCCGCGCGGACCGCGGCTGTACCCGACCTGAACAGGCCGACCACCTCGCCGCCGCACAGTTCGTGCAGCCGCTCCAGTACGGAGCCGACGCGGGGGCTCCACCCCGTGGCGGAGCCGTCGGCGCCCCTCGCCGCCCGCTCGACGGCTTCCGCGACGCCCGGATCCCCGTGCCCCAGCAGAACAGAGCCCCGCGCGTTGTCGAAATCGATCCAGTCGAATCCGGATTCCGCTACGAGACGGGCACCGGACGCGGAAGTGAAAACCCGTGGGCGGCGGTCCGCGTCACGCGGGCAGGTGGGGAACTCGGCCAGCAGTGAAAAGTTTTCCGTCATTGTCCACCTCAGATGAAGGCTTGCGTTGAAAGGAAATCAGGACGGACGCACAGTGAGAAGCGAATCGGTCGCCGAAACGACGGAGACACGACCCCGACTTCCGGAAGGTATTTACGTGATGACATCCGACGTGACGCTGCCGTCCCTGCACCAGGCATTTGTGGAGACGGCCCGGTGGGACGGCAGCGCGATGGCCCTGCACGCGTGCGCCTGTTTCGCCGAGCAGTTGTCCTCCGACGCGGCCGCCGCCGCGCAGACCCTCGGGCGCGGGACCGAACCACAGAGCCCCACCACCGGGCCGCGGGTCGTCACCGCCGGGCTGCGCGCCCTGTGCACCACGATCGCTCGGGAGACCGCAGCGTCCCCCGAGGCACCGGCACGCGATGCCGACCTGCGTCTGCACTCCGTCGAACGAGCCCTCCGCCTGGCCACCGAAACGGTGAACGCCCTGTGGCGCTCCGAGGACGCGCACCGCGATCCGGTGACGGCCGCCCTGCTGCGGCACGCCGCCGACTGGAAGACACCGGAGTGCTACGGCTACGACCTCGCCGACCCCGAACTCACCCTCGGGCAGGCGGCCGACTGGCTTTCCGCCGGGAATACGGCCCCGCCCGTCCTCGTCGTGGCCGTCCGCACCGGCGGCTCCTATCTCGCGCCCTACTGGCAGGCTGCCGCCGAGGACGCCGGCCGCTCCGCGGGCCCCTGGCACAGCGTTCGCCCTGTCCGGGGCGAGCACGGCATCACGCTGCCCGACGTCGAACTCGCCGCGCTGCCCGCCGTACTGGCGACCGGTACGGACATCGTTCTCGTCGACGACCAACCGGACACCGGCGCCACCGCTCTGGCGGTGCGCGACCAGTTGGCCGCCCGGTACGCCGGTGCGCACCGCATCGTCCTCGCCTCGCCCGGCCGCCTCTACGACCTGGCCGACACTCTGGTGCGGCTGACCGTCGAACGTCCGCCCGTACGCGGTGACGGGAGACGGCTCTGGCAACTCACCGGCTCCGCCGACACCGGCCCGCTCGTGGCGCGCGCCCGCCAGGCCGGCGTGCCCCTGTCGGCCGACACCGCCTACCGGGCGGAGCGATTCCGTGACACGTTCACCGAGGTGTACGGCCCCCCGCGCGACACGACGGCGAAGGAAAGCGCGGCCCGCCGCATCGACCCGCGGCGCCGGCCCTTCACCCTGTCCCCGGTGGAGTCCACCGGTTTCCGCCGGGCCGCGTATCACTTCCGGTTCATCGGCACGGGCACGCACGGTCTGCACTGCGCCCGCACCCTGCACGCCCTGAGCGGTCTTCTCCCCGTCGGAACGGTCTTCACCGACGGCTATCTCGTGACGCCCCACGAGCGGGACCTGCGTCCGCTGCGCCAGGCCCTGCCGGAGCTCGACAAGACCGAGCAGCGCCGGGTCCTCGGCGAGGTGGCCCGCTCCTGGCATCGGCTGCGCGCACTCGGGGAGTTGGGCCGACCGGGCCCGCAGGCCGTGTACAACCCGCGGGAGCGGCTCGACACGGCGCTGCGCCGACTGCGCGACCACACGGGTCGCCCGCTGCCGGTGGACAGGAACTGGCTTGCCCGCCGGGTTCCCGACCGGGCGCCGGTCGGCGGCGTCGACGAGGTGCTGTTCCGCACCCCCCTGCCGTACGGGCACTCCCCTTGGCACTGGCAGCTCGCGGGAACGGGCCTGCTGCGGTTCGGGCTCGACTGGATCTGGGGCGGGGGCGGCTGTCTGGAGAGCGAGATCGCCTCGTTCCTCGTGGAGAACCGACTCGACGCCCCCGCCATCGGCCTGCTCCGCGAGGCGGTGGCCGACGCCACTGACGACACCCGCGCCTTCGACGCCGCACTCCGTCTGGGCGGTGAAGCGCTCCACTGGAACGTCAAGACCTGGCTGCGCCGCGCCCCGGAGCCGACCGGGCCCGCCGTCGACCGCATCACCGCCGAGTTGGCGGCACAGGCCGAGTACGTGGCGGGCCTCGCCTGACGCCTGTCGCCGGCCACGCCGGGGCGCACCCCGGCGCACCGGCGCGGTCGGCCCGTGGGAGGCCCCGCTCACCGGGCTTCACCGGTGGGCAGGGCCGTCCACAGGCGTTCCGCATGAGATGCCGCCCGAGGGAAGCCGGACTGCTCCGGCGGCGCGTCACCCGCCGCCGGGACCGGCCCGGCGGAGCGGCGGGCGTGATGAAGTGCCTCTCGGACGCACTCGTCGTCGGTCTGGCTGGCGTACACGTACATGCCACGCACCTTCTGCTCCACCACACCGGATATGTCGACCCTGACGTACGGCGCCAGCCCTCGTCTGTCCCGCAGGGTTCCTGCCACCGCGGCGGCGTCGTGCTGCCCGGCGTACGGCAGGTCCTCGTAGAACAAGGTGAGGGCCCCGCCGCAGGCCGTGCCGCGTACGGCATCGTGGACCAACAGGTGGTCGATGTGGCTTCCGACGCCCGCCGGGGCGAGCACGCTGTCGGCACCCGACCGCTCCACCGCTTCGGCGACCTCCTCGGCGACCGCCTCGCGGATGCCGTCCTCCTCCACGGGGGACGAGATCTCGGTCACGTCGTCATAGCCGCGCAGACCCGCGTCCGCGAAACCCAGCGGCCAGTAATCCGCGAAGCCCCGCAGACGGCAGTAGCGCAGCTCCTCCTGGCGCCGCTGCGCGCTGACGACCTGTGCTCCGGCCCGGCGCAGCCGCCGCGGCAGCGCCCAGGCCGACCGGGTGAAGACAGTCAGCAGGGTGGTGTGCACGGGGCGCCCCAGGGTCGCCAGCAGCCCGCCGCAGGAGTACGCCACATCGTCGGGGTGCGGCGAGATCAGCAGGGTTCGCCCTTCCCTCAGCCGCTCGGCCAGCCGCGTCTCCTCACTCATCGCGGGCGGCCCCCTCCCGGATGAGCTCCGCGTACCGGGCGGCGACGGTCCGCCACCCGTGGGCCGGCCGCGGTAGCGGTGCCGGGAGCCGGCCGCCCTCCCCGTCGCCGGCCGCGCAGGCCACCACCTGCTCCAGCAGTTCGTCCACCGTCGCGGCCCGGAGCGAGGCGAAGCCGGGCAGATTGCCACCCTCGCCGAGGGTGGCGACCGGCACGCCCAGTTGGACCGCCTCCGCCGCCGCGAAGTTGAACGTTTCGTGGAACACCGACGGCAGCAGGAACAGCGCCGAGCCGCCGAAGACCCGCTCCCAGTCGGTACGGATGTCGTAGGTGTCGAGCACCTCGATCCGCCCGTCCGGATCGGGGAACGCGTGGACAAGCTCCCGTGCCTCACGGCCCCGGCGCGACCAGGTGGCGAAGATGACCCGCAGCCGCAGTCCGGCGCCCAGCAGACGGCGCAGGCACCGTTCCGCGTCAGCCGTGTCGATCTTTCCGAGCTGGAGGAGGACGGGGCCGGAAGGATCGTGGAGGTCCTTGTCCGGCAGGTGGTCGGCGGCCCAGCCGATCACCGACCGGTCGGCGAAGCACCGTGTCCAGGGCAGGTCGCGCAAGAACACCTCGCGCATCGGCCCGTCGGGATGTGCGCTCCGCGCCGGGCATCCGGGCGGTACGGTCCGCCCGGACACGGCGGGCTCGGCCGCGTGGACCGGGCACGTTGCCGGGGCGGACAGGTCCCCCGCCAGCAGGCTGACGTCGTGCCAGATCCGTACCGTACGCCGGTGCAGTCCGGGCAACCGCTGACATGCCCCGCCCCCGAAGAGGGCGCTCTCGACGAGGGGGAAGACCGCGTCCACCCGGTCCCGTTCCACTCGCGCCGCCAGCGCGTCCAGGTCGGCGCCCTGGGACTCCGGGTAGAAGGAGGCGTCGACGCCCCCCGCGCGCAGCGACCGCACCAGGTACCACAGGGCGGTCTCCACACCACCCCACGACGGGGAGGAGAAGCCCTCGTCGTAGATCTCGAAGAGGGCTCGCGGGCCGGCGGCCTCAGGCATGTCCGGCCTCCGTCGCGACACCGGCTCCCGCTCCGGCGGCGGCCCTCGTTCCGGTACAGGCGAGCACAGCCGTCACCCGTTCCACCAACTCGTCGACCATGAACCGCCGTTGCGTCTCCTTCCTCAACCACAGGGTGCAGTCGAAGTAACCCTCCAGCCGGTTGATGACATGGGCGAACTCCCGGTCGTCGACATCCAGGTATCCGCGCGCGACGATCTCGCCGGGCTCGTCGCCGCTCTCATCGGCGAGGCACTTCAGGACGAGCATGCGGGTCAGGCCGTCCTGGCCAGGTGCGTCTTGCTGTTCGCCACCACCAGGGAAGCGCATCCGTCCTCCGTTCGGTCCACAATGAACACACCGGTATTGCTGATCTTGAAACGCGTGCGGTGCAGCAGGACGTCGTCCAGCCCCAGCAGTTCGAAGAGCAGGGCCTGGAGCGTCTCGGAATGGGACACCAGCACCCAGTGCCCACCGGCACCGCTGACCGGGCAGCGCGCGTCCAGGAACTCCCGGACCCGTCCGCGCTGTTCGGTCCAGCTCTCCACGCCGGACACCCGCGCGTCCGGCCGGCGTAGCCGTTCCTCCAGTAAGGCGTCCCACTCCCGGACGGTCACCGGGTGCGCGAACGCCTCCGGCGCGCGCAGCTCCGCCAGCCGCCCGTCCGCGACGACCGGCACGTCCAGCGCGACGGCCAGCGCCTCCGCCGTGCGCGCGGCTCGCGTCTGCGGGCTGCTGTACAGCCGGGCCCCGGGCCCGGAGCCCGGCTGTACAGCCGGGTCTCCGGGCAGGTGGGAGGCGAGCGCCCGGACCTGCTGCTCGCCCCGGGGCGTCAGCTCCGCGAACGGGTCGAAGCCTGGTAGCAGGTCGTGATCCTCCAGGACGTTCAGGCTCGCCTCCGCGTGCCTGATCAGAACGAACCGCTGGTGGGCGCCGGCGGGCCGCCGCGGACGCGGGCCGCCCCCGATCCCGTCGCCGGTCATACGAGCGGCAGGGGCGTCCGGCCGAGCGGCGCGGTCATCCGCTCACGGGAGTTGTTGAACTCCTGATTGGCGATGCACGTGCCGCACGGCCAGTCGTCGAACTCCCGGATCGGGCCGAAGCCGTGTACCAGGTGCTTGGGCACCGAGTAGCAGTCGCACTTGACCATCCGGATCTCGTCCCCGGACACCTGGTAGTTGTAGCCGTTGGTGATCTGGTCGCAGACCGCGTCCCGCTTGCCGGTCTCGAAGATGTGGTTCCACCGGCGGAAGTACTCCGGCGGCGCCAGGAAGTCGGCCGGGTGCAGGTCGGCGTAGCGCAGGTTCACCGTGAGCGGCCGCCCCTTGAACGCGAGCAGCGGCATGAAGTGCAGCTTGCCCCGGTAGCCGCGCGCCTGCAGCAGGTCGATCCAGCCGTTGACCTGTTCCACGCTCTGACCCCAGTACACGGCCTGGAGCTCCGCCTCCAGCTCCACGGCGGCGTCGATGATGCGGTCGACCTGGGCCTGTTTCAGACCGCGTTTGGAGTTCATCTCCTCGGTGTGCCCGTCGACGGAGAACACCCACAGCAGGTCCGGCCGGCCTTCCAGGGCAGTCGGCAGCTTGGTGCCGTTGCTCAGCACCTCGATCCGGTACCCCTCCGCGGCACGCTTCTGCAGATGGTCGACGATCTTCCGGTACAGCGTGATCTCGCCGTCGGACTCGACCCGGAACAGCACGTCGTCCGGTTCGTAGTCGGCGAAGATCCGGTCCAGTGAGCGGATGGTCGCCGCCTGGTCCACCTTCGCCTTCTTGATTTCACAGTAGGAGCACCGGATGTTGCAGGCGCCGTCGACGACGATGTTGCGGTAGGCGCGGACACGCCGCACGGGCGGCGGCCAGACGTTGTCGGATCCCATGATGGTGCCTCCTCGATCGGTTGGGGTGGCGCAGTGCCGGAAGAACGGGATGCGTGGGGGGAGAGTGGACGGGGCGGGGAGACTCAGGCGTGGACGGTCTGTCGCGCGACGAGGTCGACCCCCACCGCCCTCGCGCTGCGCAGTGCGTGCGCCTGGATGGTCAGCGTGGGGTTCAAGCCGCCCGGGTACGGCATGAAGCTGCCGTCGACGACGTACACGTTGGGCGCCGAGTGGATCCGGCCCCAGCCGTCCACCACCGAAGTGGCCGGATCCGCGCCGGCCCGGCAGGTGCCGTGGAGGTGGCAGCTGCCCCGGGCGAAGTCGCTTTCCTCGTGGCGGATGGCGCGTGCCCCAGCCTGCCGCAGGAGGTCCTCGCACCGGTCGGTCATGTAGGACAGGCGCCGCAGGTCCCGCGGGTCGGTGGTGTAGTCGATGACGACGGAGGGCACACCGTCCTCGTCGAGGTGGTCGGAGAGCCGTACGCGGTTGTCCAGATTCGGGTGGTCAGCCAGAATCGTCTCGATCCTGAGCTCCAACGCGTCGTGCCGGATGAGCCGCGGGTCGTCGTTCTTCGACTCGTAGATCATGCCGCCCACCCCGGTCGGGCAGTCGGGGTCCAGGTAGTGGTCGAGGAAGGCGATCGTCGAGAACGGGCCGCCGTGCTTCCGCCAGTCGGCCACCGTGAGTCCCTCCGGCGGCTCGACGACTCCGCTGACGTACTCGCTCAGCTTCATCGTCAGACCGCGTCCCACCAGCCCCGAGTGGTTGCCCACGCCCTGCGGCGCGTGCCCGCCCCGGGAGCGCAGCAGCAGGGCCGCCGTCTGGATCGCGTTGCATGCGACGACGAACGACCGAGCCCGTATCCGGTTGACTGTGCGGGAGAGCCGGTCCAGGCAGGTCACCGCCGTGACCCCGTCCCGACTTTCCTGCTCCAGCCGCAGCGCCCGCATTCCCGTCCGCAGGGTGAAGCCGACATGCCGGGCCAGCGGGGTGAGGAACACCGACACGGCGTCAGCCTTGGCTCCGGTCGGACACTGGTGGCTCACGCACAGCGAGTCCCGGCCGCAGGCAGAACGTCCGTTGTGCACATGTCGGTTGATGGCGAGCGGGGTGGGGAACGGGTCGTAACCCAGTTCCGTGCCTGCCTCGTGGAGCAGCTCCGCCGCCGCCGTGGGCGGGTGTCCCGGGCCGCGGCTCTTCTCGCTTCCCTCACCGCCGCAGACACCGAGTCGACGCTCCAGCACCTCGTAGTAGGGGGCGAGTTCCGCGAGCTCGTACGGCCAGCGCAGGTCGAGGTCGCCGGCGTCGATCAGCTCGCCGGGGTCGAAGTCGAAGGGGCGGTACCGCCAGCAGGCCCCGCCGTAGAACACGGTGCCGCCCCCGAGGTTGGAGGTCGTCCACGGCCAGCCCTCGTCCGACCACCCCCCCTTGCCGTCCGGAACCAGAGCCGTGCGGCACATGTCGTCCAGCTCCGGGTTGCCCAGCCGGGGGGAGAGCCGGAACCCCTCCTCCAGCATCAGCACATCCAGGCCCTGCCGAACCAGCCGGTCGGCGGCCACCGAACCGCTGGCGCCGCTGCCGATCACGACGACATCCCAAACCCGCCCGTCGTCCTGGGTGTCCCACCCGTCGCGATGGGCCGGGCCCAGGGCGTCGGGGTGCCACGCGTGCGGGGTGTCCGTGGGCAGGGTGCCCCGTAGACGCTTCATCGTCTGCCTTTCGTAGGGGTGGTCGGGTGCGGTGCGGGTGCGGGAGCACCGGAGGGCAAGCACGCGAGCGCCGGGAGAGGCCGGGAGCAGCCCGAGAGACGCTCCGGCGCGCGTCACGCGCGTGTGGCGGCCAGCCACCCCCTCTGCATCCCGGCGAACCTGCCCCCGGAGACGGCGAGTGCGGCGGGCGAGCCGTCTTCCACCACCTCCCCGTCCTCGAT
This sequence comes from Streptomyces sp. CNB091, assembly GCF_000377965.1. Classification (NCBI taxonomy): domain Bacteria; kingdom Bacillati; phylum Actinomycetota; class Actinomycetes; order Kitasatosporales; family Streptomycetaceae; genus Streptomyces; species Streptomyces sp. CNB091. The sequence goes on along the minus strand of NZ_KB898997.1, from coordinate 233,747 downwards.
GACGAGGACCCGGTCCGCGATGGTGACCGTGGACAGGCGGTGCGCGATGATCACCGCGGTACGGTCGGCCAGGACCCGCGCGAGCGCCTCCTGAACAGCCCGCTCGGACGGTGCGTCCATGCTGGAGGTGGCCTCGTCCAGGATCAGCAACCGGGGAGAGGTCAGCATCACGCGCGCCATGGCGATCAGTTGCCGCTGTCCGGCCGACAACGCCGAACCGCGCTTGCGTACGTCGGTGCCGTACCCCTCCGGCAGCGCGCTGATGAACCCGTGCGCGCCCACTGCCTCCGCGGCTGCCTGGACCTCCTCCGGGGAGGCGTCCGGTCGGCCCAGCGCGATGTTCCGCGCCACCGAACCGGAGAACAGGAACGCCTCCTGCGTGATCATCGAGACCGCGCCGCGCAGTTCGCCGTCGCCCAGGTGGCGCAGATCGACCCCGTCCAGAGTGATCCGCCCGGACGTCGGGTCGTACAGCCGGGCGAGCAGCTTGGCGATGGTGGATTTCCCCGCTCCGGTGGTGCCCACCAACGCCACGGTCCGACCCGCCTCCAGCGTCAGGTCCATGGCCGACAACACCGGCCTGCCCTGCTCCCCGTACCGGAAGTGCACGTTCTCGAACCGCACGGCGCCCAGGCCGGCACCGTCCCGGTCCCGCGATCCGGGCAGCGGAACCGCCCGCGCGGGTTCGGCCACCGCCGGATGGCGCACGAACAGCGCGCCGATCTTCTCCAGGCCGGCCGAGGCCGACGCGAAGGCGTTCGCGAAGCTCGCCAGCTCGTCGATCGGGTCGTAGAGCCGGTGCACGTACAGCAGGAAGGCCGTGAGCGCGCCTATCTGCAGATGGCCCTGATCGATACGGAAGACACCCAGGGTCAGCAAACCCACCAGGGACAGGTTGCCGATGAGCTTCACTCCGCCGCTGAACACGGCGCTCACCCACCCGGACTCCGTGCGCGCCACCGTATACCGGCCGTCGAGGTCGGCCAGCCGACGGGCGTTGGCGTCCTCGCGACGGAACGTCTGGACAGCCCGTATCCCGTTGTACGCCTCCACGGTGTGCCCGACGATGCCTTCGATCGCGGTCCGGGTGTGCCGGTAGGCGATCCGGGACCGGCGTCGGAACCACCGCGTCAGCACGAACAGCGGCAGGAAGAGCACGATGACCACGGCGGCCATGGGCCCGTCCAGCCACAACATCACCGCGAGGATGCCCACCATGGAGAAGACCGCCGAGAAGAGCCCGTCCAGCCCCATCTCCAGCATCTCCTCGACCGACTCGACGTCGCTGGACAGGCGCGCGATGACCCGGCCGGACGGGTACGACTCGTGGAAGGCGAGCGGCTGGCCGGTCACATGGGCGAACGCCCGGTGCCGCAGCTCGAACAGCAGATCCTGCGCGATGCTTCCGGAGTAACGCAGGAACACGTACTTCAACGTCGCGGTGGTCAGTCCAGCCACCAGCGCCGCACCCGTGAATCCGACCAGCGGCGACCAGCGCCCCTCGGCGGCCGCCGGAAGGCCGCGGTCGATCGCCGCGGCGATCAGCAGCGGTGCTGCCAGCCCACAGGCGTTCTCCACCAGGGCGAGCGTCGTGGCGGCCGCCAGCCGCCGTCGCTTCGGCCACAGGAGCATGCGCAGCAGGGCGTTGCGCGCCTCTGTCCTCGTGTGTTCGGTGTCGCTCATCGGCCGTCCGCCTTCCCGGCGGATCCGCTCGGCGCCCTGCCGTCCACGCGGTTCCGGCAGACCTCGCCGAAGGCGTCCTCGTCCGTGTCCTCGTCCATGTCCGAGGGGACAGAGGGAGCGCGGACCAGCAACCGGTACCCCGGTTCTCGCGCCATGAGCTCGTCGTGCGTGCCCGTCGCCGCGACGCGTCCGCCGGAGAGGAACACCACCTGGTCGGCCCTCCGGAGCGTGGCCGGCCGGTGAGCGGTCATCACCGTGGTGCTGCGGCCCAGCACGTTGCCCATCGCCTCCTGCTCGGTCCGCACGTCCAGCGCGGACAGGGCGTCGTCCAGGACCAGCACCGCGGGCCGCGGGAGGACCGCCCGAGCCAGCGCCAGTCGCTGACGCTGGCCACCGGACAGGCCGAGTCCCTGCTCGCCGATCATGGTGGACAGCCGGTCGGGCAGCGTCCGGACGAATCCATCCGCCCGCACCGCGCGCAGCGCCTGCCAGACCGGCTCGTCGGAGTCCGCGCGATCGCTTCGGTCCTGCTGCGCCACGCCCAGCAGGACGTTCTCCCGCACCGTGCCCGAGAACAGCGCCGGGTCGTCGAACGCGCAGCACACGGCAGACCGCAACTCGGCCAGGGCCATCTCGCGCAGGTCTGTGCCGTCCAGCGTGATCCGTCCGACGGTCGGGTCGTCGAGCCGGGACAGCAGGGACAGCAGCGTGCTCTTGCCGGACCCGGTGGCACCGACCACGGCCACCGTCGTGCCCGCCCGGATCGTCAGGTCGACGCCGCGCAGCGACGCCGCGCCTCCCCGGTGCGTGTAGTGCACGTCCTCCACTCTGATCTCACCGCGGACCGGCCGGGTCAGCGGCCTCGGGCACTCGGGGTCCGTCACCGTCACCGGTTCGTCCCGCAGCTGCCAGTAGCGGTCCGCCGCCGCGGCGGCCGTCGCGGCGTCGGCGGTCAGCCAGCCCAGGGTGTCCGCGGGCCAGCGCAGAAAGGTCGCCACCGTCACCGCGGCCAGCAGCGTGCCCAGAGTCAGCGAGCCGGTGACCACGCTGTGCCCGCCGTACCCGATCATCGCCACGATCGCCAGATCCGGCAGCGCCGTGATGACCCACCAGAGCGCAGCCGTGTACGACAGCTTGCGCATCTCGAGACCGCGCAGGTGCCGGGCCTGCTCGGTGAACCGGCGCACCGTCTCCGGCCCCCGTCCGAACACCTTCAGTACCCGTACGCCGAGCACCGACTCCTCCACGGTGGTGGACAGGTCGCCGCTCATCTCCTGCGCGGACCGGGCCACGAGCCGGAACCGCCGCTCGAACACCGTGGTCGCCAGCACCATGGGCGCGTACGCCACCAGCACGATCAGCGCGAGGTGAAGTTCCAGTAGGGCCAGGACCCCCAGACCGACCACCAAGGCTGCCATGTTCACCAGCAGGTAGACAGCGGAGAACGCCGTGAACCGTCCGATCTCCGTCACGTCCGACACCGTCCGGGAGAGCAGCTGCCCCGAATGCCACTGGCCATGGAACGACAGCGGCAGTCGTTGGACATGCGCCGACACGTCCGCCCGCATCGCGGTCTCCAGCCGGGTCGCCGGGCGGATGACCAGCAGTCTGCGCGCACCCAGCAGCACCGCCTCCACCACCCCCAGCAGCGCGAAGCCGGCGACGTACCAGGGCAGCGTTTCGAAGTCGCCGCGGGCCACGGGGCCGTCCACCACCCGTCGCAACACCAGGGGCATCACCAGGCCGGCGAGCATCGACCCGAACGCCGCCCCGCACGCGGCGGTCATCAACCACCGGTGCGGCCGCAGATAACCGGCGCACCGCCGCAACGAGGTCAGGGCCGCCATCCGGCACCCCCCTCGGCCTCCCGTGCATCGGCCGCCACCGCGACCGGCCTGCCCAGCGCTACCTGGTAGTGCTCCAGCGCCCGGTCGGTGGTGTCGGCGCCGTAGGAGGCCAGCAGCCCGGGTATGGCCGCGGCCACCGCCGCGCGGCACTCGCCTGCGGCCGTCACCGCGTGGCCGACCGCACGGGTCAGCGCGTTCACATCCCCGCGTTCCACGAGCAGGGCGGGCGTGACCGAACCCACCGTGTCCCGCAGACCTCCGACCGCGTAGCCGGCCACCGGTGTGCCGCAGACCATCGCCTCCAGGGCGCTGCCGCCCAGTTCCTCGTGGGCGGACGGCATGGCCAGGACGTCCAGCGCGGTCATCACCGCGGGCATGGCGTCGTGCGGCAGGAAGCCGGTGAACACGAACCGGTCCGCCAGCCCCGCCGTTTCGACGGTCTCTCTCATCCGCCCCCACTGCGGTCCGTCGCCGACCACGAGGAAGATCGCTCCGGGAGCGCCCGCCACCGCGTCCCACCGCCGGGCCATCGCGACGAAGTCCCGCCACCCCTTCTCGTGCGCGACCCGGCCGACCAGGCCGACCACCGGTACGCCCTCCGGCACGCCCAGCGTCCGTACGAACCCTCGGGCTACCGGAGCCGGCACCCGGCGCACCGCTCCGACCGAGTCGGGCAGCACGTCGATGCGGGCACGGTCCATCGGCAGCTTCCGCGCCACGATGTCGGCGGTCCGCGAGGTCAGCGTGGAGACGCGGATGGCGTGCCGCAGCGCGAAGCGCTCTGCCAGGTGCACCAGCCCGTGCTGCAGTCGGTCGAAGCGGGACATCGGCTCGTAGACGGCCATGCGCGAGCAGTGCAGGGTCAGGCAGTACGGGGCGCCTGTGATCAGCGCTACCAGCGGTCCGGCGAGCAGGGCCCACAACTGTCCGTCGGCGTGTACGTGGATCAGGTCCGGGCGCCACGTGCGGCGCAGCCGGAGGCTGGCGGCGATGACGGCCGCCAGCCACGCCTGGTTCAGCCCCACCAGCCCGGTGAGTTCGGAGCGGAGCCGGGGAATCGGAGCGCGGGTGACGCGTACGACCAGTCCGGGGCGGTCCGTCCGGGTGCGGGGCAGGCCGGGAAAGCCCACGGTCATGACCTGCTGCTCCACGCCGCGGTCTGCCAGCTCCCGTGAGAGGCGGAGGATCTGCACCTGCATGCCACCGACGGCGTCGAACTCGGCCGGCCATTCGGTGACGCAGTCGTGGTGGAAGAAGGGAGTGAGCCTCAGCACGCGCACGGGATCTCCAGGGGAGGGACGGCGGTTGGCAAAGGACGGAACCGGGGGAGCGGAAGAGGTGACCAGGGCGGGAAACGGGGACGGGGGAGAGCCGGGGAGGCACTCGAAGGAGGCATGGCACGCGAAGGGGCGCGGGGAGTCCGGGCCGGCCCGTCGCCGGAGCGGACCACTGCCGGTGCGGTGGGCTCGCTCCCGGTCGGAAGGGAGCGAGCCGCCACCACGGCAGGGGACCGCCGCCGGCGCGAACCGTTATCGCAGTGGACCTGCCGCCGCGTAGGCGGCGCCGTCGCCCGCGGGCCCGTGTTCGGCACCCGGTCCACGGTCGGCGGCCCTGTCGACGGCTTCGCCGAGGAGCGCCAGCGGCACCGGCACCAACGGCATCGCGCCGGTGTGCAGCACCTCTCCCGGAGCCGAGAGCAACACCATGGGGGTATGGCCGGGCTGGTGTTCCAGGTACCCGCGCTTGTTGTCGTACGCCAGCCAGTCCTTCACCCGGGCGGGGTCGACGAACTCGGGGATCACGGGCTCCACCCCCGCCGCGGCGACCAGCGCGCGGTGCAGGGACACGAACGCGCCGTCGGTGTGGCCCATGAGCCGCGATACCTCGGCGGCGATGGTCATCCCCACGGCCACCCCGGCTCCGTGGGCGACCTGTCCGCGGGAGGCGTGCTCGATGGCGTGCCCGGCGGTGTGACCGTATTCAAGGACAAGGCCCGCCCGCCGCTCGTGCTTGTCGTCCCGGGTGACGTCCGCCTTGGCGGCAAGGCTCTCCGCGATGATCCATCGCATGGTCCCGTCGTCGTACCGGGCGTCGGGGCGCAGCTCGGCACCGAGACGGCCAAGCATGGACGGCCGGATCGCGACGGCGTTCTTGACGACCTCTCCCATCCCCGAACGGATCTCGCGCTGCGGCAGGGTGCGCAGCATGGCGGTGTCCGCGAGCACCTCGACCGGCTGGTGGAAGGTGCCGACGAGGTTCTTGCCGAACGTGGCGTTGACAGCCTGCTTCAGGGACAGGACCGAGTCCAGCATCGCCACCACTGTGGTGGGCACGTGGATCAGGCGGATACCACGGAACAGCAGTGCGGCCAGCAGGCCCGCGATGTTCCCGGTGACGCCGCCGCCGAGAGCGACGACGACGGAGCGGCGGTCGGCCCCGTGCTCCAGGGCCTGCTCGGCGAGCGCGCCGATCGTGGTGAGTCCCTTGTTCACCTCCCCCACCTCGTGGACGAGCAGCCGGGCCGGTCCCGCCTCCTGTTCGATGCGGGCGATCAGGTCGAGGCCGTACAACTTGGCCACCGTGGTGTCCGCCACCACCAGATACCTGCTGGCGCCGTACGCGGCGAGGTGTCCGACGATGTCCGCGGAACAGTCCGTGCCGAGCCGGTAGGGAAATGACGCGTCTTCCATCGCAATAGGTGTAACCTGCATGGGTATCCCGATCCTCCGGGGTAGCGGGCCTGGGACGACGCTGGATGCCGCCGTCAACGCGCCAGTTCGACGTCGTGCCGCAGGACTTTGTCGAAGGCTGCGGCGATGTCCTCCATGTCCTCGGCGTCGCCGAGCAGGGCGGTGTGGTGCAGGGTCACGGTGCGGCGGGCCACGTCCTCGCACACCGGCAGCGCGAACCGTTTGGGGTCGATCCGTTCCTCGTGGGCCAGGTTGAGCGTGTAGCGCCTGCGTGTGTGCGGCGCGTACAGCCGGTTGGCCGGGATCGGGGTGTAGCACGGGGCGACGGTGAGGCCGAGCTCCGCGGAGAGCGCGTCGGTCACGGCGGACAGTGTGGTGTTCTCGAACTTCCCGTCGGGCAGACGTGCCGCGTAGGTGTAGTACGTGCGTGACGTGGTGCCTTCGGAAGTGGTCTGCGGGCGCAGGCCGAGCCCGGCCAGGCGCTCGTCGAGGAGCGTCGCGTTGGTGCGGCGGCGTTCGTTCTGCGCGTCGAGGAGGGTCAGCTGCTCGGTGAGGATGGCGGCCTGGAACTCCGACAGGCAGCGGTTGTTGCCCATGAGCTCCCCCGTCTCCACCAGCTCCATCGCCCCGGGCGCGGGCGGCACCTCGGCCAGGCAGCGACCGTCGGCCCGCAGGTGCTCCACGCGGCGTGCGAACTCAGCGTCGCGGGTGATCACCGCGCCACCCTCGCCGCTGGTTAGCACCTTGCTGTGCTGCATGCTGAAGGTGCCGGCGGTCGCGAGGCCGCCGACCCGGACGCCCCGGTAGGTCGCGCCGTGCGCTTGGGCGCAGTCCTCGATCAGCGGGATGCCGTACCGGTCGGCGAGGCCGTTCAGCGCGTCCATGTCGGCGACCGCCGAGTACAGGTGGACCACGACGATCGCACGGGTGCGCTTCGTGATCAGCGCCTCCACGGCCTCGGGGACGAGGCAGAGTGTGTTCGGGTCCACATCGCAGAAGACCGGGACGGCGTTGACGCCCAGGACGGTGGAGCCGGACGCCACCCAGGAGAGCCCCGGAACGATCACCTCGTCGCCGGCGCCGACCTCGCATGCCTCCAGGGCCAGCATCAGGCTGGCGGTACCGCTGGCGGCGGGCACGCAGTGCGCCACCCCGTTGTAGTCGGCGAACGCACGGGCGAAGCGCCGTTCGTGGGAGTCCGTACCGAGGTACGGGCCGCTGATCGACCACCGGCCCGAGGCGAGCACGTCCGCCACCGCCCGGGGCACACCGGGAGCGGGCTGGGGCCAGGCGGGCCAGGGACGCGTGCGTATCGGGTCGCCGCCCTTTACCACTAATCGGGAAACCATGAGGACTTCCCTTCTCAGACGCGGAGGTTGAAGTAGGAGCGGGTGTTGCCGTCGGCGCGGCGGAGCGCCACGTCGAGTGCCTTGGCGTGGTCGTCGAGGGCGAACTCGTGGCTGAGCAGGGCGTCCACGTCGACCGCGCCGGACGCCAGAACCTCGATGGCCTCCTCGAACCGGGTGCCCGGGCCCATCGACGCCTGCACGCTGAGGACCTTCAGCACGACGTGGTGCGGGGCCATCGGTCCGACCTCCTCCAGGCGGTAGCCGACGAGGCCGACGCGCCCGCCCGGCCGGACGGCCTCCATCGCCTCCTGTACCGCCGAGGGATAGCCGGAGGCTTCCAGGACCACGTCGGGTGTCGTCCGGGGGTCCCTGCGTGTCAGCCCCACCAGTGCGCCCGGTTCTCCCGACACCGCTACCGGCACACCGATCGCCCGTGCGGCGTCCCGCCGCTCGGGGACAGGCTCGGCGACCGCGGTGACGATGCCCCCCCGCAGGCGGGCCGCGAGGACGAGGAGAAGTCCGATGCCGCCGGCCCCGGTGACCGCGACCTTCTCGCCCGGAGCGACGCCGAACCGGTCGACCGCGTTGAGCGCGACCGCGAGGGCTTCCGCCTGGCAGGCGGAGCGCAACGGCAGCGTGTCCGGCAACCGCTTGAGGTTGGCGACCGGAATGGTCATGTACTCGGCGCAGGCACCGTCGCGGGTGAAGCCGAGTTCCTGGAGGTCCTCGCAGAGGGTGGGCGTACCGGCCACGCAGTGCGCGCATGCCCCACAGGAGCACGTCAGGTCCCCGACCACGTTGCCGCCGAGCAGTTCCGCCCCTTCCGGCCCGTTCACCTCGACGACCGTTCCGCTCCATTCGTGGCCCGGTACGACCGGATACGTAGAGCCGTGCCACACCCCTTTGTAGAACGACAGGTCGCTGCCGCAGATCGCGTTGTAGGCGATACGGACGAGGGCCTCGCCAGGAACCGGGGTGGGCATATCCCGGTGCGTGAGCACGGCTCGCCCGGGGGCTTCGAACACCAGAGCCTTCATCGAACCGAACCTCCATGGTCAGGAGCGTCCGGAGGTTCTCCGGACGGGGGTTTATTCGCTTAAGCGGATGAAGTCGGGAGCGATCGTAAGCTGAGAGGGCGTCAAGTTGTCAATGAGAGCTGGTAGTTGTCAAATAAATGGCTGAGTAACGCCCGCTGTAGCGGTCGGCCGTCCAGGAGTACAGTGGGTGCGCCCGCCGTCGACGAAGCGAGGGGAGTGGGGATGTCGGACAGCGGGAAGGCCGGACCAGGGTCCCGGTTGTCGCAGCGACCGCTCCTGCGCAAGTTCGATCAGCGTCTCAACGAACTGATCGCCGCCCTGTATCCGGACGAACGCAAGCGGCCGGGATACGCCCGCTTGGCGAAGGAGATCAGGGAGACCACCGGTGGCACCATCTCCGGCACCTACCTCTGGGAACTCGCCACGGCCCAGAAGTGCAATGTCACCCTCGAACTGCTGGACGTCCTGGCGGAGTTCTTCGGGGTGCCGGCCGAGTACTTCCTCAACGAGGACACGGCCGACCGGGTCAACGCGCAACTGCGGCTGGCCGTGGCGCTTCGCGACGCACGGGTGCGCAACCTCGCCCTGCGAGCCGAAGGGCTCTCCGCGGAAAGCCTCGACGCACTGTTGATCATGGTCGACGCGGCCCGCAAAGTGCAGAATCTCGCCTCCGTCGAGGACGAGGAACAGGCCACTGCGCCGGACGGGGACTGACCTCCCTTCCGTACGCGGCGGGAACCGGCCAGGGGCGTGGGGCAGGGCCGGGACGAACCACTGGGCAGACCAACGGGGGTACTGAACCATTGGCCGCAGGCGTCGGGGGCGAGAGACGCCATGCAAGGGGAGGCTGTCATTCTTTACCGCATCGACTCGTGGGGCCGTCGGACGAGACCAGCCGAGAAGCCTGCCCCGTGTCCTTTCCTCGGGCGGCCGGGACATCGAGGAATCTTCTTCTTCGACTCGTTCTCTCCGTAGCGCAGTCGCGGGCTGCCACAGGCACGCCGCGCGACCTGAACCCATGGCCGCCGCCGGCCATCCGCCCGCCTGTCTTCACCGCGATCCCACCCAGGAGCGCTCGCCGGCGTGACACCGGCGCGCCGACCATACGGGCCCGGCCCTCCGCTTCACCCCGGAGACCACCGGAACGGAGCGGCTCCGCAGCGCACGCCAGGCGCACGCACCCCGCCCGGAGTGGACCGGCCGTCTCGTCGCGTCGCACGGCAGCCCCGTCCTCGCCGGGCCGCCGCAACAGCGGACGACCGTACGCCGGGTCGATCGCGTGCTCGGCGAGATCGGGCACGGATGCAGGCAAGGCTCGCATGTCCACACCCGCATCGCCGAGGAAGGCCGAACGGTACACACCGGATGTCGTACAGAATCGCTATGCTGCGTCGGCGCTGCCAGCCGCTGCTGGCCCAGCTCGATCTCCCCCACCCCTTCGCCATCGAGACGACGCGGGCGCACCTCTCGGCGCGCAGGGGCCGCCCTCTGCACCTTCACCAGCTGCCCGGCAAGGCCGCCGCCGCCGGGGCCTGCGGCCTGTGGATAGCCACTGACACCGACGATCACATCTTCTACGAGCGGCGCACCGCTCGTTCCCACCAGGAGCACATCGTCCTGCACGAGATCGGGCACATGCTTCTCGATCACCACTCCACCACCGGATCCGGCCTGCCCGGCGGCCTGCCCGGCAGCCTGTTCAACGACCTCAGCCCCCATCTGATCCACCGCATCCTGGCTCGCGCAAACTACTCCACCCTTCAGGAGCAGGAAGCCGAGATGCTCGCCAGCCTCATCCGCACCGGCGAGACCGGGGCCGGGCACCGCGAACCGCTGGACACATATGGCAAGTTGCACGCCGCTCTCGGGGTGAGCAGCGACCATGAACTCTGATTTAGCGGACGGCTGGGGTCCCGCCCTGGCCGTGACGGGCGTCTGTCTCCTCTGGACGGCGGTGCTGCTGCGCTTCCGCGCCGCGATCCACCACCCCTACCAGCGCACCCTCTGGCTCGCGGTGCTCGCGGCGGCGTCCGCGATGACCCTCGCCCTGGATCCCGTGTGCGACCAGCTCGTCCAGTTCACCGGCTCCGCCCGATGGGTATCCGTCACCAGGAACCAGGTCGGCATCGTGTCAGCGGGCGCGGTCCTGTACTTCTCCGTGCACACCACCGGCTCCCGCCGCTGCGGCACGGTCCTGCTGGCCACCCTCGGCATCGTGGCCGTCCTGCTGGTGCTCGCCACCCTCGGATCCGGACCGCAACCCCACGGCCCCCCCTTCACCCTGACCCAGGCCCCCTCCGCCGCGTACTGGCTGATCGTCATCGTCACCCACCTGGTGGCCTGCGCCGCCTGCGTCCGCGTCTGCTGGGTGTACGGCCGGCACTGCGCCAGCCCCTGCCTCAGCCTGGTCCTCGGGCTGTTCGGTTGGGGCACCGCCCTCGCCGGAGTCTTCTGGCTCGGTCACCTCGTGCTGCTTGCCACCGGCGCCGTCCCTGGGCGCGCGCTGCATCTGCTGCTCTACCCGCACGCCTGTCTGCGCGCGGCCGCGCTGCTCGTCCCCACGGTCGTCGAGCTGCGCCGATCCCTCATCTGCGCCCGCACCATCTGGCGGATCTGGCCGCTCTGGCGGGACCTGGTGGACGCTGTACCTCAGGTCAAACTCGACGACAGCGGCAGCCGGGTGCTGGCCATTCTTCAGCCGCATCTCTCCTGGCGGCTCGTCGCCTACCGGAAGTCCATCGAGATCCGCGACGCCCTTCTCACTCTCGCTCACTATGCCGATCCGGCCATTTCTGACAGCGCCCGCGCCCAAGTGGCACGCCACTGCGACCCGGCCGACCGGCAGGACATTCTTGTGAAGGCGTGCGAACTCCGCCGCGCCCGCGCGGCCAAGCTCGCCGGCGCCGCCCCCAATCCAGTCGGAGACGGGCTCGCCCTCAGTCAGGACACCGGGGACATGGCAGCCGAGATGGCGTATCTGCAGCTCCTCGCGGTGGCCTACTTCTCGCCCTGCGTACAGTCGTTCGACCCGACGGATGAGGCGACGTTCGTGGCGCGCGCAGGTCGCCGCGACAACGAGTGTCCGAAACCGTACGGGGCCCGTCACAACCGCCCGGAAGGCGCTCCCCGCTCTGCCATGATGCCGTTCATGAACAGCACGTTACGCAGCAAATACCCGCACCACGAATGGACCCCCGTGAGTGAGGGGGACTCGGGCGCCTTCGTCTACCACCTCACCGGACACGGGCCCGAACTCTATGTGAAGGTCGCTCCACGCACCGCTGAGGACGCCCCCGGGAACTGGGCCTTCGACCTGGCCGGCGAGGCGGACAGGCTGGCATGGCTGGCCCGCCACGCCATCCCGGCTCCCCGCGTCGTCGAGCGCGGCGCCGACGACACCTCCACCTGGCTGGTGACCGAGGCGCTGCCGGGGGTGGCCGCCTCCGAGGAATGGCCCGAGCACCAACGCCTCTCGGTCGTCGAGGCGATCGCCGACCTGGCCCGGACCCTGCACGAGCTGCCCGTCGACGACTGCCCCTTCGACCACCGGCTGGACGTGGCCGTCGCCGAGGCCCGGCACAACGTGCGCGCCGGCCTGGTCGACCTCGACGACCTCCAGGAGGAACACGAGAACTGGACCGGCGAACAGCTCCTCGCCGAGCTCGACCGCACCCGTCCGGACTCCGAGGACATCGTCGTCTGCCACGGAGACCTCTGCCCCAACAACATTCTTCTCGACCCCGACACCTGCCAGGTCACGGGCGTGATCGATGTCGGCCGCCTCGGACGCGCCGACCGCCACGCCGACATCGCCCTGACCATCCGCGAACTGGCGATCGACGAGGACCCCTGGTTCGGCCCCGCATACGCGGAGCACTTCGTCGCTCGCTACGGCCACCAGCGCGTCGAGAAGGACAAGATGGCCTTCTACCAACTCCTGGACGAGCTCTTCTGACACGGCCGAAGGGCGACCGCTGACGCACTCACGACTCCGCGCCGCGCCCGCAGCGCGCCCCGACTCGCCAGGTAGTGCCACCTGCGACCTGACTGACCGGCCTCAGCAGCTGGTAAGCATGTCTTTCAGTGCTGCTTTCTCCTGCGTGGTGATCGTCAGCTCGTAGTGGTGCTTCACTTCGATCCAGTCCGTCGAGTACTCACACCAGTACGACTCCAGCGGAGGGCGCCACTCATCCGGCGCCCTGTCGCTCTTCGACTGGTTCACGTTGTCCGTCACCGCGAACAGTTGTGGACGCGTCAGGTCGTTCGCGAACGCCTGACGCTCTGCGTTCGTCCATGCCTTCGCTCCGCTGACCCAGGAGTTTCCCAGGGGCACCATGTGGTCGATGTCGACATCGGACGGGTCCGACCACGTCCCGCCGTCGTACGGGCTCTTCCAGGTGCCGCTGGTGGGGTAGCAGTTGCTGCCTGTTTCGACACCCTCGCCGTCGCGCTTCAGGACGACTTCCCGTGTGTTGCAGCTGTCGCCCTGATCGATCCAGTGGGGGTACTTGCTGCGGCTGTAACCATCCATCGATCCGCGGGCTGCCACGGTCAGTTGCTCCAGTTGCCGACCCGGGTCGGCGGCCGTCGCTGAGGTGGGGGCCGTGGGTAGCGTCTCGGAGTCGGCGGGGCTGACGGTTGAGCCGGTGTAGGCGACCAGCGCCGAGAGGGCAACGGCGGCCGTGGAGAGAACGTTCTTCATTCTTGCCTTCCTCCGCATGCTTGTTCAGGGAGTCCGTGCACTGGTGAAGGCGACGCGCGTAGACACCGGTACATACGAACTCCCTTGCTGTGGGGGGTGGTTGGGCGGGCGTGTGGAGCCCCGGCCATCGTGGCGACGTCAGGTTTCCGTGGGGTGGGTGTCAGGTAACAGACTGACGACATGTGCACGTCACATCAAGGGGTGTGCAGGGGGAGTGACGGATCGCGGGGGCGCGCGGAGCCGTCACGGGCGGTTTGCCCGGGTGGTGTTGGGCATCCCTCGGGGGCTCGGGGGCGCTCGCCGTCCCGGGCGCGCCCCCCGGGGCGGTCTCGGGAGCGGCCCTATCGTTGCCGCGTGCTGCTTCCGGTCTCCCCCGCCCTCGGCGTCGTGCTCGCCGTCCTGCTGGTCCTCGCCGCCGCCGTCGCCGCGTGGGCCTCGCTGGGCCGGTCGCGCGAGATCCTCGTCGCCGGGGTGCGGGCGGCCGTCCAACTCGCCGCCGTGTCCCTGCTCATCGGCTGGGTGGTCCGTTCCCTGGCGCCGCTTCTCGGGTTCGTGGCGCTGATGTTCGCCGTGGCCGTGTGGACCGCGGGTCGCCGGATCACCGGCAACCGCACCTGGCGGTGGGCGGCCGTGCCGATCGGGGCGGGCGTGCTGCCCGTGGTGGGGGTGCTGCTGCTGACGGGGCTCGTGCCGGTCCGGGGCCTGGCGCTCATCCCGGTGGCGGGCATCCTCATCGGCGGGGCGCTCACCGCGACCGTGCTCGGCGGGCGGCGCGCGCTGGACGAACTCGCCGGCCGGCGCGGGGAGGTGGAGGCGGGCATGGCCCTCGGGCTGCTCGACCGGGACGCCAGGCTGGAGATCGTGCGGCCCGCGGCGTCGGACGCGTTGCTGCCCGGGCTCGACCAGACCCGGACGGTCGGGCTCGTCACCTTGCCGGGGGCGTTCGTGGGCATGCTGCTGGGCGGCGCCTCACCCGTGGAGGCGGGCGCCGTGCAGCTGTTCGTCCTGGTGGCGCTGATGGCGGTACAGGTGGTCGCCGTCGCGGCGGTCCTGGAACTGGTCGCGCGCGGGCTGTTGCATCGGGAGTGAGCCCCGCTTCGAGCTGGGTCCCGCTTCCGGATGGCCCGCTTCCGGATGGCCCGCTTCGGTGTGAGGGGGGTGGCTCAGGCCTCGTCGACGTGCAGGCGGATCGAGCCGTCCTCGGCCGCCTCCACGCGCACCCGCGTCAGGTCCTCGACATGGGCGTCCGGCGCGAGGGCCGCGGCGCGCGGGCCGACCCCCACGACGCGCATGCCCGCCGCCCGGCCGGCCGCGATGCCCGCCTCGGAGTCCTCGAACACGATGCAGTCCGCCGCGTCGAAGCCCAGCTCCGCCGCGCCCTTGAGGAAGCCCTCGGGGTCCGGCTTGCTGGCCCCGACCTGGTCGGCGGTGACGCGGACTGCGGGCATCGGCAGCGCGGCGGCGCCCATCCGGGCCGTCGCGAGCGGGGTGTCGGCGGAGGTCACCAGTGCGTGCGGCAGCTCGGCGATCGCGGCCATGAACGCGGGCGCCCCGCCGATCGGTACGACGCCCTCGACGTCGGCGGTCTCCTCGGCCAGCATCACCCGGTTGTCCGCGTGGTTCTCCTCCACCGGCCGGTCCGGGAGCAGGACGGCCATCGTGGCGTACCCCTGACGGCCGTGGACCACCTTCAGCGCGGCCTCGGGGTCCAGCCCGTGGTCGGTCGCCCAGCGCCGCCAGCAGCGCTCCACCACCGCGTCGGAGTTCACGAGGGTGCCGTCCATGTCCAGCAGGAGGGCTTGTGCGGTGAGGACGGTGGGAGGCATCGGCTGCTCCAGAACGCGGGGAGGTGTGCGAACAGCCCGGGTGCGCGTGCCGCGGGGCGTGACGTGCACGGGCTGCGAAGGGTGCGCGGTACAAGGCGTGCGGTACCACGTGCGGCAAAGCAGAGCAACCCCCGCCCGCCGGTCAGGGAGTGCGGGCGGGAGCTACTTTGTTCCATCACGATACAAAAACCGGGGTCGGAACGCCAATCCCCCGGCGCGGCGCGCGGCCCCGAGGAGCTCGGTGCGCTCAGTGGGCTCGGTGGCGTCCGCGTCCGTTCGTCTCCGCCTCCAGCGCGCGCCGGGTGTTCGGCCCGTACACGCCCGTCGGATCGCCCTGGATCGCCTTGTACGACTGGTAGACCGCCACGGAGTACGCCACCTGGTCGCTGTAGGACCTCCCGTCGACCGGCCCCGAGTAGAGCCATTCCCCGACGGTCTGGAGCCGGCCCTGCAGCTCGGCGACCTCCGGGCCCCGGTCGCCCGGGCGCAGCGAGGAGCCGGCCGGCCCCGGGGGCGGATCGGCGGGCGGTGCGGCCGACGGAGCGCCGCCGTCCGCGGTGGACGACGCGCTCGCCGTCGGCGACGCGGACGGGGACGCGGTGGCGGTCGGCTCGGGCTCCCGGCTCTTCGTCGGCGAGGCGGACGCGGACGGTGATGTGGACGGGGTGGCCGAGGGGGACTGCGTGCGGGGTGACGTGGCCGAGGCGGAGGGGGACGGGGCCACCGAAGCGGCCGGTTCGTCCTCGGTGTCCGGGACGCTCGTGGTGGCCTCCGGAAGCGCCTCGTCCCCGCCGTCGTCGCCGCCGAACAGCCCGCCGGCGAAGGCCGCCGTGCCGACCACCGCGGCCACGGCCGCCCCCACGGCGAGTGCCCCGAGGGGGCGCCTGCGGCGCGGTCGCACGGGGTCGGGGGCGAAGACGGGGGCCGCGCCCGCGGTCCGCCTCCGGCTCTCGTCCGGCGCGGCGCCACTGCGGTCCGGGCCGTCCGGCGCGGAGCCCGTGCTCACGCCCAGGCCGCCGTCCGGGCCGTCGCCGCCCAGGAACAGCGGCATGGTGCTCGCCGCCGCCCCCGGATCGTTCGCGGCCCCCGTGGTCCCCGTCGCGGTCCTCTCGGCGTCGGGTGCCGACGGGCCGGTCCCGGCGGCCGCGCCCTCCCACGTACCGGACCCGGAGCGAGGCCCCCCGGCCTCGCCTCCGCCCGTCCCGGCGAGGTCCGTCAGCGTCACGTAGGGCCGGATGCGCAGCGGGTCGAAATCCTCGGCCGCGGCGATCTCCGCCGTACGGGCGGCGCGCTGTTCGTCCTCCGTGAGCTGCGGCGACGGCGTGCCGTCGCCGCACCGGCACGGCACCCGGCGCTCCGTGCCGGGCTGCCCGGCCGTCTGTCTCCCGCACTCCGGGCATGCGTGTCCGGTCATGGTGGGTCCCCTCCCCTTGAGCTGCCTGCGATTATGCAGCCCGCTCCGGGGAAGCCCAACGGCCCGCTGGGGCTCGGCCCGCCCCCGGCAGGCCATAACGGGGCGAAACGTCCAGGATGGGGGTGTAGTGGATCAGTGGACGCAGCGGATCGAGGAGACGCCCATGGCCCAGCAGCTGAGCCCGTCACCCCCGGCGCCCGGCGAGGGGCAGTCCCACCGGAGCGTCCTGGTGGCGATCGGTGCGCTGCTCCTCGGCATGCTGCTCGCGGCACTCGATCAGACCATCGTCTCCACGGCTCTCCCGACGATCGTCAGTGAGCTCGGCGGCCTCGACCACCTGTCCTGGGTGGTGACCGCCTACCTGCTGGCGGCCACCGCGGCGACCCCGCTGTGGGGCAAGCTCGGCGACCAGTACGGCCGCAAGAAGCTCTTCCAGACCGCGATCGTGATCTTCCTGATCGGCTCCGCCCTCTGCGGGGTCGCCCAGAACATGCCCCAGCTGATCGGCTTCCGAGCCCTCCAGGGACTCGGCGGCGGCGGACTCATGGTGCTGTCGATGGCCATCGTCGGCGATCTCGTCACACCGCGCGAACGCGGCAAGTACCAAGGGCTCTTCGGCGCGGTCTTCGGCGTGACGAGTGTCCTCGGGCCGCTCCTCGGCGGCTTCTTCACCGAACACCTCAGCTGGCGCTGGGTCTTCTACATCAACCTGCCGATCGGCGTCGTCGCCCTGGTCGTCATCGCGGCCGTCCTGCACATCCCGGTCCGCCGCGAGAAACACACCATCGACTACCTCGGCACCTTCCTCATCGCGGCCGTCGCCACCGCCCTGGTGCTCGTCGCCTCCCTCGGCGGCACGACCTGGGCCTGGAGCTCTCCGCAGATCATCGGGCTCGCGGTGCTCGCCGTCGTGCTGCTCGTGGCCTTCGTCGCCGTCGAGCGGCGCGCGGTCGAACCCGTACTGCCCCTGCAACTCTTCCGGATCAGGACCTTCGCCCTCGTCGCCGTGATCAGCTTCGTCATCGGCTTCGCCATGTTCGGCGCGATGACCTACCTGCCGACCTTCCTCCAGGTGGTCCACGACATCACCCCGACGATGTCCGGCGTGCACATGCTGCCGATGGTGTTCGGCCTGCTGATCACCTCGACCGGCTCCGGCCAGATCGTCAGCCGCACCGGCCGCTGGAAGGTCTTCCCGGTCCTGGGCACCGCCATCACCGCCGTCGGGCTGCTGCTGCTCCACCAGCTCGACGAGAACAGCTCCACCTGGCTGATGAGCGCCTTCTTCTTCGTCTTCGGAGCCGGTCTCGGCCTGGTGATGCAGGTCCTCGTCCTCGTCGCCCAGAACTCCGTCTCCTACCAGGACCTCGGTGTCGCCACCTCCGGCGTGACGTTCTTCCGGTCCATCGGCTCCGCGTTCGGCGTGGCCATCTTCGGGACCATCTTCGCCAACCGGCTGTCCGGGCAGCTCACGGACGCGCTCGCGGGGCAGTCGCTGCCGCCGGGTGTCGACGCGGGGCGGCTGGCCGCCGACCCCCGGGCCATCGGGCAGCTCCCGGCCGATCTGCGGCCCCCCGTCCTCGGCGCGTACTCCACCTCCATCACGGACGTCTTCCTGTACGCGGTCCCGGTGGTCCTCCTGGCCTTCGTCCTGGCCTGGTTCCTCCGTGAGGACAAGCTCCGGGGCTCGGTGACCGCCCCCGACACCAGCCAGACGCTCGCCTCCAACCCCGTCGAGCGCTCCTCGTACGACGAGTGCGCCCGCGCCCTGTCGGTGCTCGCGACCCGGGAGGGCCGCCGTGAGATCTACGAGAGGATCACCGCGCGGGCGGGGTACGACCTGTTGCCCGCCGCCAGCTGGCTGCTCCTGCGGATCAAGCGGCACGGTACCGTCGAACCCGCCCGGCTCGCTGAGACGGCACCCGTGCCCCTGCACGTGATCACCGATGCGGCCCGGCAGGTCGAGGAACGCGGACTGGCCCGCCGGGAGGGCCTGCAGATGATCCTCACCGACACCGGGGCCGAGGCCGTCGTCCGGCTCTCGCAGGCCCGCGAGGACTCCCTCGCCGAACTCCTCGGCGACTGGTGGGGCCCCGAGCGCCCCACCGACCTGGTCAGACTCGTCAGCGAACTGACCGCCGAGGTCAGCGGCTCGACCAGGGAGCGCCCCCACACCCCGCAGCCGCCCCGCGACCACGAGGCCCACCTGCGCCAGGACGAGCGCGAGGCCCACGAACGGCGTTTCGACGAGCGCGAGGGCCACGACCGGCGACCCGACGACGGCCATGAGGGCCAGTACCGGCGACCCGGCGACGGCCATGAGGGCCAGTACCGGCGGCCCGACGACCCTGACGACCTCGGCCACCGCCCCCCGCCCGCCTGAGCAATTGGCGCGTCCGCGCCTGTGCCCGGGCCCGCGCCCGTACGCAGCCGCCGCCGTCACAGCTCCTTGGCGAACCAGTGCTCCGCGTACTGATTGCGTCGGTGGAACGCCGGCACTTCCCGGTATCCGTGCTTCGTGTACAGCCCGCGTGCCTCGACCAGGTCGTCGCGGGTGTCCAGCCGCAGCAGCCGTACGCCGTACGCCCTCGCCGCCTCCTCCACCGCGGCCAGCAGCAGCCCGCCCCCGCCCGTGCCCCGGAACGCCGGGCGCACGTACACGCGCGTCAGCTCCGCCGTGCCCGGACCGGCGGACTCCGTCAGCACCAGCCCGGCGCAGCTCGCCGCCTTGCTCCCGTACCGGCCGACGACGAACTGCCCGGTCGGCGGTACGAGCAGGTCGGCCCCGTCGCCGTCGAGCCCGTCGTCGATCTCCTCGGCGGTGGCGGGCCGCTGCCAGTAACGGCTGGCGACCTCGTCGTAGTAGTCACGGCGCAGGGCGCTCGCGTCGGGGGAGTCGAATCGTTCGGCGGCCACGGTCCAGGTCATGTGGGGCATTCTTGCTGCCGCACGGCCGAACGACGACGCAATTTACCTGTAGGGGGCAGTAGTGACCGATGTGTCCGCGGCCACGACCGATGCCACGACCGACGCCATGACCGACGCCATGACCGACGCCATGACCGACGCCATGACCGATGCCATGACCGATGCCATGACCGACGCAGCGACCGATGCCACGACCGACGCCGCGTCCACGACCGGAGCCGTCCAGCGCCTCGCCGAGCGCTGGATACGGGACGGCATGGCAGCGGGAGAGGGGCCTGGCGGTACGGGGACGGGCACCGGCTTCGTGTGCTCGCCCGCCGGGCTCTGGCTCGCCCTGGCCGCCGTGGCCGCCGGTGCGCGCGGGGCGACCGCGGCCGAGCTGCGGGCGCTCCTCGGCACCGCGGACCGGGAGGCCGCGCCGGCCGTCACGGAGCTGGCCCGCGCGCTGGCCCGGACCGGGGCGCTGGGCGTGGCCACCCGGGTCTGGAGCCGGGTGGCCGTCCTCCCCGCGTTCCAGGAGGCGCTGCCGGACGTCCGCTTCGACCCGATGGACGCGGCGGCCGTCGACGCCTGGGTCCGCGAGGCCACCGGAGGGCTGATCGAGCGGCTGCCGCTGGAGATCACCGACGAGACCCTGCTCGCG
The DNA here is from genome assembly GCF_000377965.1 of Streptomyces sp. CNB091. Lineage (NCBI taxonomy): Bacteria > Bacillati > Actinomycetota > Actinomycetes > Kitasatosporales > Streptomycetaceae > Streptomyces > Streptomyces sp. CNB091. The sequence goes on along the minus strand of NZ_KB898997.1, from coordinate 213,628 downwards.
CTGGTCAATGTCCTGGCGCTGAAGGCCCGCTGGGAGAAGCCCTTCGAGGCCCGGCGGACCCAGGACCTGCCGTTCACCGACGCGGCGGGGACGGTCGTTCCGGTGCCGACCATGGTCAAGGACGTGCCGCCGGCCGACGCCTGGACGGCCGGCGGGGCGTACGTCGTCGAGCTGCGCTGCGCGACGGAACCGGGTGGCGGCCCCGGGGCCCGGGTCCGCCTCGTCCTGGGGGAGCCGGGGGCCGGGGCAGGCCGGGTACTGCCGGTGGGCTGGGCGCCCCGGGCCGCGGGCGTCCCGCTGGACACCGACCGGGTGACCATCGGGCTGCCCCGGCTCACCCTGCGGACGCGGGTGCCCGTCACCGGGCAGCTGGCCTCCCTCGGCGTCCGGCTGGCTCTGACGGACGCCGCGGACTTCTCCGGTCTCTCACGTGAACCCCTCGCCATCTCCGACGTGGTCCAGGAGGCCGTGCTGAAGATCGCCGAGGAGGGCGTGGAGGCCGCGGCCGTGACGGTGGTCGCGATGCGGGCGGCGGGCGCCGCCCCCCGGCCGCGGCGGGTGCACCACATTGCCTTCGACCGCCCCTTCGGCATCGTCGTGCTGGCCGGGACCGAGGACACCCCGCTGTTCACCGCCTGGCAGGCCCAGGCCCCCGCCGGCCCGGACGCCTGAGACCTGTCAGCAGCCTCCCGTCATCCCCACGGACGACATCTTCCGGACCGAAGCAGGATGACAGTCAGGCAAAGAGGGGGTTGATTGTGTCTACCTCGTAGGGCAATGCGAGGCTTCATCCGGCATGGCCCCACTCGAAGGGGAGATGCATGGAACGGTGGGAGGGTCGGCGCAGCGTGGTGAATGCGGATCACAGTGTGCGCGGTGACGCGGCGACGGACACGGGAGGTAGAGCCGGGCTGGTCCGGGCCCTGCTCTGGCTGGTCGTGGCCGTGCTGGCGGTACGGCAGGTGGCGGTGGTGCTCCGGCAGCCACCGGGGGAACGGCTCCTCGATCTGGAGACCTGGATCGGGGAGAACGGTGTCCTGCACGTGACGGGCTCGCTGTACGACAGCGGCCGGTTCACCGGCACGCCCTTCGCCGGGCTGGTCCTGAAACCTCTCACCGCGTCGGCCCAGGAGGCCCTGGGCGTGGCGTGGACGTTCGGGTCCCTGCTGCTCGTCGTCGCCCTCGGCATCGTCGCGGCCCGGGCCCTGCCCTCGCCGGTGGGCCGCCGGACGGCTCTGCTCGCGGCCCCCGTCGCGATCAGCCTGCTCCTGCTGTCGCTGCCGGTCCGCAACACCCTGCACCTGGGCCAGACCAGCATCCTGCCCGTCCTCCTGGTGCTCCTGGCCTGCTTCGTCGTTCGGGAGCACCGGGCGGCGGGCGTCCTCGTCGGTCTCGCCGCCGCCTTCCAGCCGGTGCTGCTGCTCTTCGCCGCCCTGCTCTGGCTGACGGGCAGACGGCAGGCGTCGCTGAGCGCGGGCGTGACCTTCGCCCTCGCCACGGCCGCCGCCTGGGCGGCGGCGCCGAAGGACTCGTGGACGTACTGGGTGCACCATCTCGCGGGCGCCGGACTGGGGGAGCGGCCGGACAGCCTCGCCAACCAGTCCCTGCACGGGGCGCTGCTCAGGCTCGGCCTCGAAGGGCCCGCGGAGATCGCCGTGTTCCTGGTGCTCTCCGCCGCCGTCGTGGTCCTCGGACTGCGGCGCGCGGTGCGGTACGCGCAGGACGGGCAGATGCTCCTCGCGGTGGCCGTGACCGGCTGCGTCGTGGTCGCCGTCTCGCCGACCGCCTGGCAGCACCAGCTGCTCTGGGTACTCCTCGCGGTCGTCGGCAAGGTCGGCAAGCGGGCCTCCGACCGGCTGGTCTGGCCGTCCGTGGTGCTGCTGGCCGTCACCCTGCCGGGCACGATGCTGCTGCCGAACATCGAGGCGCTCTTCCCGGTCCGCGACAACGTGCTGCTCCTCGTGGCGCTCGGCGCGGCCTGCCTCGCCCCGTTCGTGCCCCGCACCTCGCCGTACTGGCAGCACCCGGTCCCCACCGACTACGCGAAACCGGTCGCGGCGCGCTGGAGACGCGTGCCGCTCCTGCCGTTCTGGCGCCGGGTCCTCACCCGCCCCAACCTGCTGCTGGAACTCCTGCTCATCCGGGTCGTCTACGACGCCTACGCCCAGGTCCGCCTCGCCGCCAGGGCGGGCCGCCCGCTCGCCGAGGAGCACGGCCGGCAGATTCACGCCATCGAGCAGTGGCTGCACATCGACATCGAGCACTGGGTCAACCACACGGTCGTGCAGATCACCTGGCTGCGTGAGTTCTTCGACTACTACTACTCCACGTTCCACTTCATCGTCCCGCTGACGATCCTCGGTGTGCTGTACGCGCGCCGCCCCGCCGACTACCGCTGGGTCCGCTCGTCCATCGGCTTCGCCACGCTGCTCGCGCTCGTCGGCTTCTGGCTCTACCCCCTGGCCCCGCCCCGGCTCATGCCCGGCCTCGGCTTCATCGACACCGTCCACGGGGTGCAGGACTTCGCGAAGCCCGACTACGGGACGCTGACCACCGTCACCAACCAGTACGCGGCGATGCCGTCGCTGCACTTCGGCTGGTCACTGTGGTGCGGGGTGGTCATCGTGATGCTGGCCCCGAAGCTGTGGATGAAGGCGCTCGGCCTGCTGCACCCGCTCTTCACGATCGCCGCGATCGTGGCCACCGCCAACCACTGGGTGCTCGACGCGGCCGGCGGCGCACTCGTCGTGGCGATGGGCTTCGGGCTGACGTATCTGCTGTCGGGGCCGCGGAAGCTCGTGACCGGGCAGGAGCAGGTGACCGGTACGGCGAAGGAACCGGCGGAGCCACCAGCGGCCGAGGCCTCCGTGGCCTCCAAGACCTCCAAAGCTGCCGAGGCCACGGAATCCGCCGAAGCCGAAGCCGAAGCCGAAGCCGAAGCCGAAGCCGAAGCCGTGGAATCGCCCGGACCCGCCCTCGTACCGGAGCATGAACCCGCCGAAAGAGTCGGCGGCAAGTAGCAGGCCGAAGCAGCGGCAGGCCGAAGGGGTGCCGGGACGGCTGGAATCCGTCCCGGCACCCCTTCGGCATGGACCGCCGCGTCCTCGCATGGTCCGCGCGCCGCGCGGCCGGTGTCAGGTGGCCGCGACCGTCGTCACCTGAAGCTGCTTGATCCCGTTGAGCCAGGCCGAACGCAGCCGCCGCGGGTCCTCCAGGAGCCGCAGGTCGGGCAGTACGTCGGCGATGGCGTTGAAGATCAGGTCGATCTCCATCACGGCCAGCGACTTGCCCAGGCAGAAGTGCGGGCCGCCGCCCCCGAACCCGAGGTGCGGGTTGGGGTCGCGGGTGATGTCGAAGGCCTCGGGTCCGTCGAACACCTCGGGGTCGTTGTTGGCCGAGGAGTAGAACAGCCCCACCCGCTCGCCCTTCCTGATCCGCTGACCGCCCAGCTCCAGGTCCTCGGTGGCGGTCCGCTGGAAGGAGACGACCGGCGTCGCCCAGCGCACGATCTCCTCGGCCGTAGTCTGCGGGCGCTCCCGCTTGTAGAGCTCCCACTGTTCGGGGTGGGTGAGGAAGGCGTGCATGCCGTGACTGATCGCGTTGCGGGTCGTCTCGTTCCCGGCCACCGCGAGCAGGATCACGAAGAACCCGAACTCGTCCGAGGACAGGTTCCCCTGGCCCTCCGCCGCGACCAGCTGGCTCACGATGTCCTGGGCCGGGCACTCCTTGCGGGCCGCCGCCAGGTTCATCGAGTAGGCCACGATCTCCATCGCCGCCTCGGCGCCGACCTCCTCGGTGATCGCGTACTCCGGATCGTCGTACGCGGCCATCTTGTTGGACCAGTCGAAGATCTTGGAGCGGTCCTCCTGCGGTACGCCGACGAGCTCGGCGATGGCCTGGAGCGGGAGCTCCACCGCGATGTCGGTCACGAAGTCGAAGGAGCCGTCGGCGTCGGCGGAGGCCAGGGCGGTCTCGACGATGGAGCGGGCCCGGGAGCGCAGGGCGGTCTCCAGGGAGCGCACCGCGCGCGGGGTGAAGCCGCGCTGGACGATCTGGCGGACCCGGGTGTGCTCCGGCGGGTCCATGTTCAGCATGATCAGCTTCTGGACGTCGATCTGATCGCGGCTGATCGTCTCGTTGAAGCGGATGACGGCGGTGTTGGTGTTCGAGGAGAACAACTCGGGATGCGTGGAGACGTACTTGACGTCCGCGTGACGGGTGACGGCCCAGTAGCCCTCGTCGCCGAACCCGGAGATGTTGCGGGGCTGGGTGCACCACCAGACCGGTGCGGTCTCCCGCATCATCGCGAACTCCGGGTGTGGCACGCGGGCTTGGAGGAGGTCGGGGTCGGTGAAGTCGAACCCGTCGGGCAGATGGGGGCAGCGCATGGGCACCTCTCCACTCCGGATCAGTCGGCGGACCGGCCGACGGCCGCGACTGTCTGACGCTCCATCAGAAGTTGCCCGCAAGGTAGTAACGAGTTCTACAAGTGGCAAGAGCCGTGGCCGGATCTCCTGCCCCGGGTGCCGGTGCGGGCCGTCGCGCCGCCGGAGGGGCGCACGGGCGGTGCGTGCACGCCCCTTGCGCAGCCGGGTCGCCGTCACGAGACTGCTAGCAGAACTAGAACGCGTACTAGTTTCTTCCGTGGGCGCCGGGACGCCCCCTGCGGAAGCGCGAGGAGAGGACGAGCTCATGGCCGCGGAACCCGTCATCGTCGAAGCCGTACGCACTCCCATCGGCAGGCGCGGAGGCGCACTCGCCAATCTGCACCCCGCCTATCTGCTGGGCGAGACCTACCGTGAACTTCTCGGGCGCACCGGCATCCAGGCCGACTGCGTCGAACAGATCGTCGGCGGCACCGTCACCCACGCCGGTGAGCAGTCGATGAACCCGGCCCGCAACGCCTGGCTGACCGTGGGGCTGCCGTACGAGACCGCCGCCACCACCGTCGACTGCCAGTGCGGCTCCTCGCAGCAGGCCTCCCACATGGTCGCCAACATGGTGGCCGCCGGGGTCATCGACGTGGGCATCAGCTGCGGCGTCGAGGCGATGTCCAGGGTGCCGCTGGGCAGCGGCTCCAAGCACGGCCCGGGAAAGCCCTGGCCCGACGAGTGGAACGTCGACCTGCCCAACCAGTTCGAGGCGGCCGAGCGCATCGCCCGCAAGCGCGGCCTGACCCGGGAGCGGGTCGACGCGCTCGGGCTGCTCTCCCAGCAGCGGGCCGCCGAGGCGTGGGCGGAGGAACGCTTCAAGCGCGAGACGTACGCCGTCCAGGTCCCGACCACCGAGGAGGAGCAGGCGGCAGGCCAGGGCATGTGGCGGCTCGTCGACCGGGACGAGGGGCTGCGCGACACCTCGATGGAGGCGCTCGCGGGGCTCAAGGCCGTCATGCCGAGCGCGATCCACACCGCCGGGAACTCCTCGCAGATATCGGACGGGGCCTGCGCGATCATGTGGTCCTCCAAGCGCATGGCCCGGGCCCTGAAACTCAAGCCCCGGGCCCGGATCGTGGCCCAGGCCCTCGTCGGCTCCGACCCGCACTTCCACCTGGACGGCCCGATCGACGCGACCCGGGCGGTGCTCGGCAAGGCGGGCATGACGCTGCGGGACATCGACGTCGTCGAGATCAACGAGGCGTTCGCTTCGGTGGTGCTGAGCTGGGCGCAGGAGTTCGAGGCGGACCTCGACGGCCTGGAGAAGGTCAACGTCAACGGCGGCGCGATCGCGCTGGGCCACCCGGTCGGCGCGACGGGCGCCCGGCTGATCACCACGGCCCTGCACGAGTTGGAACGCCGCGACAAGGAGTTCGCGCTCATCACGATGTGCGCGGGAGGGGCCCTGGCGACGGGCACGATCATCCAGCGGCTGTGACCCCGTGACGGCACTTCACGGTGAGCCCGGGGCCGTCCCCTCGGGCTGCTCCCCGGGCTGCTTCCCGGCTCTCCTCTCGGGCTGCCTCTCGGGCTCCTCCGGCTCCCCGAACGCCGCCCGCGCGTCGAACGCGGCGCGGCGGGTGGCCCGGCGCAGCGCCCTGAGCAGCGTCGGACCGAGCGTGACCGTCAGTACCACGGTCAGCGCCGCCCGCCCCAGGTCCCAGCCCAGCGAGGTCGTGACGTAGTACGCGAGGAAGCGCACCAGGTTCTCGTGCAGCGGGTCGTCCCCGTCGAACGAGATCCCCGAACCGAGCCCCGTGATGAGCGGCCAGCCCTGGAGGTTCATCACCACGCCGTACGCGAACGCCGCCACGCACCCGTACACCGCCAGCATCGTCAACTCGGCCCGCCCGCGCAGCCGGTCCGCCCCCGGCAGCAGCCCCGCGCCCATCGTGAACCAGCCCATCGACAGCATCTGGAACGGCATCCACGGCCCGACCCCGCCGGTCAGCAGCGCCGAGGCGAACATGGTCACCGAACCGAGGACGAAACCGAACCCCGGGCCCAGCACCCGTCCGCTCAGCACCATCAGGAAGAACATCGGCTCCAGGCCCGCCGTCCCCGCGCCGAGCGGGCGCAGCGCCGCCCCGACCGCCGCCAGCACCCCGAGCATCGCGACGGCCTTCGCGTCCATGCCGGACTCGGAGATCGTCGCCACCACCACCGCGACGAGCAGCGGCAGCAGCGCCGCGAACAGCCAGGGCGCGTCCTGCGCGTGCGCCAGCCCGGACCCGGCGTCCGCCAGCAGCGGCCACCCGAAGGCGACGACGCCGACGGCGCTGGTGAGCAGCAGCACGGCGACCGACTTCGGCCCGAGCCGCACCGGCCGGGCCGCCCGTTCCCGGACGTCGGCTTCCTTCCCGCTCATACGCCCGCCTCCAGCGCGCCGCGCACCTGGGACACGGTCAGCCACTCCTGCGGGGCCAGGATCTTCGCCGTCTGCGGGGCGAACGCGGGGGAGGAGACCACCACCTGTCCGGTCGGGCCGTCCGCGACGACCTCTCCTTCGGCGAGGATCACCACCCGGTGCGCCAGCTCCGCCGCCAGCTCCACGTCGTGCGTCGCCAGGACGATCGCGTGCCCCTCGGCCGCCAGGCGACGCAGTACGCCGACGAGCCGGGCCTTCGCCGCGTAGTCCAGACCGCGCGTCGGCTCGTCCAGCAGCAACAGCGGCGGGCGGCCCGTCAGCACCAGGGCCAGGGCCAGGGCGAGCCGCTGGCCCTCGGAGAGGTCCCGGGGGTGGATGTCGTCCCCGACGCCCGGCAGCAGCTCCGACACCAGCGCCCGGCAGGAACCCTCCGCCGCGCCCGCGTCCCGGTCGGCGGCGGCGCACTCGGCGGCCACCGTGTCCGCGTACAGCAGATCGCGCGGCTCCTGCGGTACGAGACCGACCCGGCGCACCATCGCCCGCGGGTCCGTCCGGGCCGGGGCCAGGCCGCCGACGCGCACGGTGCCCGCGGTGGGCTCGATCATGCCGACGAGCGCGCCGAGCAGCGTGGACTTGCCGGCCCCGTTGCGGCCCATCAGGGCCACCGTCTCGCCCGGGGCCACGGTGAGCGTCACCCGCCGCAGCGCCTCGACCCGGCCGCGCCGCACTCCGAGCCCGTCGACCCGGGTGACCGGATCGGCGACCGGGGCGGCCGGGGCGCCGGCCCCGCGCCCCAGGAGCCGGGCGAACCGGCCGGGCCGGGGGACGTGCACCACGGGCGGGGGCACGACGGACCGACCGGACGGCGCCTCCGGCATCCCCGGCACCTCCGGGGGCACGGGCGGCTCCTCGCCGGGGGGATCAGCCTCCGCCAGCCGCTCCCGCAGCCCGCCCGCCCCGCGCCGGGCGTCCCGTACCGACAGGGGCAGCGGGTCCCAGCCCGCGAGCAGTCCCAGCTCGGCCACCGGGGGCCGTACCGGCGACACCTTCATGATCTCGGCGGGCGGCCCCATCACGGGGGCGGCGCCCGGGGCGGGCAGCAGGACGACCTGGTCCGCGTACTGCACCACGCGCTCCAGCCGGTGCTCGGCCATCAGCACGGTCGTGCCCAGGTCGTGCACCAGCCGCTGGAGCACCGCGAGGACCTCCTCGGCCGCCGCCGGGTCCAGCGCGGAGGTCGGCTCGTCCAGCACCAGCACCCTCGGGTGCGGGGTGAGCACCGAACCGATCGCCACCCGCTGCTGCTGGCCGCCCGACAGGGTCGCGATCGGCCGGTCGCGCAGTTCGGCCAGGCCCAGCAGATCGAGCGTCTCCTCGACCCGGCGGCGCATCACGTCGGGGGCGAGACCCAGCGACTCCATGCCGTACGCCAGCTCGTCCTCGACGGTGTCCGTGACGAAGTGCGCGAGCGGGTCCTGACCCACCGTGCCGACCAGATCGGCCAGTTCGCGGGGCTTGTGCGTACGGGTGTCGCGGCCGCCCACCGTGACCCGGCCCGACAGCAGCCCGCCCGTGAAGTGCGGGACGAGCCCGGAGACCGTACCCAGCAGAGTCGACTTGCCGACACCGGAGGGGCCGACGAGCAGGACGAGTTCCCCCTCGGGGACCGTGAGATCGACGTCGGACAGCGTGGGGCGCTCCGTGCCCTCGTACCGCACGGAGACCCGCTCGAACCTGATCACGCCTGCTCCTTGCTGGGACGAGCCTGTTTGCCGGTCCCGTGCGCGGACGGCTTCCCGGCTCCGTGCGCGGACGGCTTTCCGGTCCCCTGCGCGGACGGCGGCAGGGGGGCGACCAGGGCGGGCAGCAGCCCGACCAGCACCGCCGCGGCGGGCCACAGCGGCAGCACCGGCGCGACCAGCGGTACGACACCGGGGCGCATCGCGTCCGGATTCACCGCGCCCGCCCAGATCATCGCCGCCGCGACCACCGCACCCGAGCACGCCACCAGCCAGGCCCGAACGCCCCACCGGTCGGGCCGGTACCGGGTGCGCACCGAGCGCCGCCCGCCGAGCCGCAGCCCGGCCATCGCCGTGACCAGACCGGCCAGCAGCAACGGCAGCCCGTACACCGCCCCCTGCGCGGCCAGCAGCCCGTACGTGCCGGCGCACACGCCGAGCAGCCCGCCCAGGGTGAGGACGTTGGTGGTGTGCCGGACGGCGGCCGGTACCTGCGCCGTACGCCCGTACCCGCGCGCGTCCATCGACGCGGCCACCGCCACCGACCGCTCCAGCGCCCCCTCCAGCACCGGCAGCCCGATCTGCGCCACGGCCCGCACACCTCCGGTCGGCCGGCCCCGCAGCCGGCGCGCGGTGCGCAGCCGGACCACGTCGGCCACCATGTTCGGCGCGAACGTCATCGCGACCACGACGGCGACCCCCGCCTCGTACAGCGCACCCGGCAGCGACTTCAGCAGGCGCGCCGGGTTGGCCAGCGCGTTCGCCGCACCGACGCAGATCAGCAGCGCGGCCAGTTTCATCCCCTCGTACAGCGAGAAGACCAGCTGTTCGGCGGTGACCCGGCCACCGATCCGGACACCCTGCGCCCAGTCGGGCAGCGGTAGCTCGGGGAGCGTCAGGACGGTGTGCGTCCCGGGGATCGACGATCCGAGGAAGACGGAGAACAGCAGCCGCACCGCCACGACGAACAGCCCGAGCTTGACGAACGCGCCGTACGAGCGGGCCCACGGCGCATCCGTCCGCCGCGCCGCCACCACATAGCCCGCCACCCCGACCAGCAGCCCGAGGAGCAGCGGGTTCGTCGTCCGGGACGCGGCGGTGGCCAGACCCAGCGCCCACAGCCACCACGCCCCGGCGGGCAGCGCGTTGCCGCGGTCCGCCTCGGGGGCGTGCAGGGCGCGGCGCAGCAGCCGGGCCGGAGCCGGGGCGGGGGAGGCGGTCACCGGCGGCGGCGGGCCTGGACCACGGCGGCGACGCCCAGCAGCAGGACGGCGACGATGCCGACGAGGAGCCCGACGGACGGACCGCCGGCACCCTCGGATGACCCGTCGTCCGATCCGTCGGCGGGCTTCGACGCGTCACCCGTCTCCGTGGGGGCGGACGGCTTCGCGCTGCCGTCCTCGCCGGACACCTGTTCGCCGCAGCCGGCCTTGGGGTAGCCCGAGATCGCGCAGAGCATGGCGCTGCTGTCGTACCGCAGCGGCTTCGCCACCGCGGCGAGCGCCTCCGCGCTGCTGGCGTCCGGTGCGACCTGCGCGCACGCGGTGCGCGGGGCGGGCGGCTTCTCCCCGTCAGGGGCGTCCGCCGCCGTACCGGGGTCGATCGCCAGCGCCACCCGCTTCTGCCCGTCCTTCGCCGGCGTGCCCGCGCAGATCGCCCCGAAGTCGGGGGCGCGGCGCGGCTGCGCGGCATCGCCCGAGTCCTCGCTCACGGCGAACCGGAAGCCCTGGACCGCACCGTCGTCCGGGCGCAGCAGGGACGGCCCCTGGGTGGCGTACTCCCAGTTCTTGCCGTTGCCCTCCCAGAAGGACCAGTAGCGGTAACCGGCGGCCTCGGCGCTGCCCGCCCCGAGGAGGACGGCCGAGGCGGCGACCAGGGCGGCCAGCAGGGCGACGAGAGGATTCCGCAGCCGGGCGACGGCGGGATTCCCCAGCCGTACGGCGGCGGGGTTCCGAAGCCGGGCGACGGCGGGGTTCCGCGGTCGCGCCGGGACCGTCGTACGGCTCACGGCTGCTGCTTCTTCCGGCGCATGCTCAGCACGAAGCCGATGCCCGCCCCGGCGACGAGACCGAAGCCGATCAGCCACCCCAGGCTCAGCCCGCTGTCGTCGCTGTCGGTGCCGCTGGAGGGCTGCGGGCCGGTCGGCGTGGGCGAGGGGAGGGCGGTGGCGGCCGGGGCGGGGCCCATCGTGTTGAGCTGCTTGACGAGGTTGACGCCGCCGAAGCTGCGGGCGTCCGCGCCGGTGGCGTGCGCCGCGAGGATCAGCTGTGCGGTGGCGGCCGGGCCGCTCTGCTTCGCCCAGTCGGTGGCGTTCTTCTGGAGCCAGGCGACTGAGGCCTCGGCCTTGTCCGTGTGCCCGGAGGCGGCGAGCGCGACGACCGCGTCCGCGGTGTTGCCGTAGTCGGGCTGCGGCTCGGTGTTCTCGGCGCCCGGCATCGGGGCCTGCTCCAGGTACGGCGACTTCTTCAAGGCGTCCGCGAGGAAGAAGGAGCCGTTCTGGGCGGTCTGCTCCGGGCTGAGGTCGTCGCCCTTCGTGCAGGAGGGGTCCTTGACCGCGTTGGACGTGCCCGAGGCGATGCCCTTGCCCATCAGGCCGAGCACCGAGGCCGCGGTGGCGTCCAGGTTGGCGGTCAGCTCGCCCTTCTTGCCCGGCTGGTACGCGAACGCGCCGCCGTCCTCGTCCCCGCAGGGGATGGCCAGCGACTGGAGCGCGGTGTACGGGGTGCTGCCGTCGGCGGTGGTGAGCTCGTTGACCGGGACACCGGTGCGGGCGAGCGCGCCGATCACGATGGACGTGGAGTTCGCGTCGCTCGGGCTGCCGGGGTTGTAGCCCCAGCCGCCGTCCTCGTTCTGTACGGACTTCAGCCAGTCGGCCCCGTTGTTGGCGTCGTCGCGGCGCTGGTTGATCTCGACGAGGGCCTGCACGGCGACGGCGGTGGCGTTGGTGTCCATCACCGTGGAGGCGTCACAGGGCTTGGAGGCGTCGCGGTACGAGGTGAACGCGCCGCTGTCGCACTGCTGGCCCGCCAGCCAGTCGACGGCGGCGGTGGACGGCGTGACGTATTCGATCTTCTGCGCGAGGAAGGCCAGCGACTGCCGCCACACCCCGTCGTACGTGGGGTCCGTGGTGCCGTAGAGCCCGGCCGGCAGCTCCGCCGACGGGGAAGGACTCGGCGCGGCGACCGCTACAGGTGCGGCCGCGCCCAGAAGCACGGCGGTGGTCGCGAGCGCGGCTGCGCTGCGGCGTACGGTCATGGCTGGCTGGGCCTCTCCTGCGAGGGCCGGACTCCCCGGGCACACGAGGCCCCGGGCTCCGGCCCCGTATGCCTCGACGGTGCCGGCCACCGGGGTTCCGGTGGCCCGAGCCGGTCACGCTCCGCGGCGGGCGGTCCGGCTGCCGTCGGGCGGACGGGTCACGGCTGGGGCACTGCGCCGGATTCCCACCGGCTTCCCCCTGTACGGGCATGATGACGACCTGCCCACTCTACCGGTCCGCAGCCGGCGGGCGGGGGCGTGGCCGGGGGCGCGGCCGGGGGCGTGCGCCACGGCGGTGATCGGACGGCGGCGTACGTCGCCGGGGGCGTGCGCCATGGCGGTGATCGGTCGGACGGCGGTGTACGTCGCCGGGGTGTGCGCACGGCGGTGACCGGACGGCGGCGATCAGACGGCGAGGTCAGACGACGACGTCAGACGGCGACGTCAGACGGCGATGTACGTCGCCGGGGGCCCGCCCGGCACGGCCTCCGCGCGGCCGAGCTTCACGAGCCGCCGCAGATGGGACTCGGCCTCGGAGACGGCGATGGACCGGGAGCCGTGCGGGATCTGTTCCCAGGGCCGGTTCCACTCCATCCGCTCCGCGAGCTGCCACGGGGTGAGGGGCGTGGCGAGCAGCGCGAGGAGCCCGGTCAGCCGCTCCTCGTGGTGGGCCAGCAGCTCCCGCACCCGCCCGTCCGCGTCGGTGAACGCGTACTGGTGCGCGGGCAGCACCTCGGCGACTCCGAGGCGGCCGATCCGCTCCAGCGAGGCGAGGTAGTCGCCGAGGGGATCGGTGACCGCCGTGTCGTCGGGGTCCTCGTACAGCCCGATGTGCGGACTGATCCCCGGCAGCAGATGGTCCCCGGAGAACAGCCGCCCGTGCCCCGCCAGATCCGCCGGATGCCGCTCCTCCAGATGGAGGCAGACGTGCCCCGGGGTGTGTCCGGGGGTCCAGACGGCCCGCAGCCGCCGCCCGGCGAGGCCGAGCAGCTCGCCGGGCACGATCTCCCGGTCGGGCAGGGCGGCGCGCAGACCCGGCAGGGTCCCCAGCCGCCCTCCGCTACGGGCGGCGCGCAACGGGGCGAGGTGTTCCTCCGGCGCGCCGACGGCGGCGAGCTTGCGGGTGAGGTAGTCGAGCCAGGTGCCGGGCTCGGATTCCCGGGTGCGCCGGACGATCGCGGTGTCGGCCTCGTGCATCGCGATCCAGGCCCCGGACGCCTCGCGGACCCGGCCGGAGAGACCGTGGTGGTCGGGATGGTGGTGCGTGATGACGACGCCGTGGATGTCGGCGACGGCGGTGCCGAGGGCGGTCAGCCCGGCGACCAGGGTCTCCCAGGAGGCCGGGTCGTCCCAGCCGGTGTCGATGAGGACCGGCCCCCGGTCGGTGTCGACGAGGTGGACCAGGGTGTGGCCCAGCGGGTTGTCGGGGATGGGGACCTTGATGCTGTGGACGCCTCCGCCGTGGTCGGTCACCTGCGTCACCTGCGTCATGGGCTCCCCATCTCCGTACCGGCCTCCACTGTAACGAGAACTTGTTCCAGTGGTAGCCCAGGTCTCCCAAATATTCGCCCCTGGGTGCGGTCCACGCCGTGGACTCCTCGAACGAGAACTGATATCAGTTCTGACGAACAGTCAGTCACGGTCGCGGTTACGGGTGCGCGGGTTCGCGGGAGGCAACAGCCATGACGGAACTTACGGAGCTTGCGGAGCCTGTGGAACACGGACAACTCTTCATCGGCGGGGAGTTCACCGATCCGCTCGGCACCGAGGTCATCGAGGTGATCTCCCCGCACACCGAACAGGTCATCGGCCGCGTGCCGCACGCCTCCGGGGGCGATGTGGACCGGGCGGTCGCCGCCGCCCGCCGCGCCTTCGACGAGGGCCCCTGGCCGAGGATGGGCCTGGACGAGCGGATCGCGGTGATCACCCGGATCAAGGACGCCTTCGCCGTACGCCACGAGGAGTTCGCGCGCCTGATCAGCGCCCAGAACGGCACCCCGTACAGTTCGAGCGTCATGGTGCAGGCGCTGGCCGCGATGATGGTCTGGGACTCGGCGATCACGGTGGCGCGCGACTTCCCGTACGAGGAACGCCGCGACGGCGTCCTCGGCCCCCTCCTGGTCCGCCGCGAACCGGTCGGCGTGGTCGCCGCGGTCGTCCCGTGGAACGTCCCGCAGTTCACGGCCGCCGCCAAGCTGGCCCCGGCCTTGCTGGCGGGCTGCACGGCGGTCCTGAAGGTCTCACCGGAAACCCCCCTGGACGCCTACCTCCTGGCGGAGATAGCGGCGGAGGCGGGTCTGCCGCCCGGGGTCCTCTCCATCCTCCCGGCCGACCGGGAGGTCAGCGAATACCTGGTGGGCCACCGGGACGTGGACAAGGTCTCCTTCACCGGCTCGGTGGCGGCCGGCCGCCGCGTGATGGAGGTGGCTTCCCGCAACCTGACCCGCGTCACCCTGGAGCTGGGCGGCAAATCGGCGGCGATCGTCCTCCCCGACGCCGATCTGGAGGCGGCGGTGGCGGGCATCGTCCCCTTCGCCTGGATGATCAACGGCCAGGCGTGCGTGGCGCAGACGCGCATCCTGGTCCCGAACTCCCGCTACGACGCGATGGCGGAAGCCTTCGCGGCGGCGGCGGGAGCCCTGCGCGTGGGCGACCCCCTCGACCCCACGACCGAACTGGGCCCGCTGGTGGCCCGACGCCAGCAACAACGCTCCCTCGACTACATCCGGTTGGGCCAGGAGGAAGGCGCCAAGATCCTCACCGGCGGCAACCGCCCCCCTTCCCAGGAGCGAGGCTGGTACGTCGAACCCACCCTCTTCGGCTCGGTGGACAACTCCATGCGCATCGCCCGCGAGGAGATCTTCGGCCCGGTGATCTGCCTGATCCCGTACGAGGACGAGGCCGAGGCCGTCCGCATCGCCGACGACTCCCCGTACGGCCTCAGCGGCAGCGTCTGGACAGCCGACACGGAACGCGGCATCGACGTGGCCCGCCGGGTCCGCACGGGCACGTACAGCGTGAACACCTTCAGCCTCGACATGCTCGGCCCCTTCGGCGGCTACAAGAACTCCGGCCTGGGCCGCGAGTTCGGCCCCGAGGGGTACGGCGAGTTCTTCGAGCACAAGATGATCCACCTGCCCGCCGGCTACCGGGAGGCGTGATGGGCGACCGCTGGCACGTGGAGGTCGACCGCTCGGTCTGCATCGGCTCCGGCATGTGCGTCAACCACGCGGGGGACGCCTTCCACCTGGACTCGGCCCGCCAGTCCCACCCGACCGCCGAGGACCGGGACGCGGGCGAGGAGGTCCTCGCGGCGGCGGAGGGCTGCCCGGTGGAGGCGATCACGCTGACGCTGGCGGGGTCGGGGGAGGTGGTTTTTCCGCCGGAGGAGTGAGGGGGTGGACCGCTACGGGCGGTTACTCGGATCGGGTCAGCGTTCGCCCACCGGTGGGGTGAGAGATCCTAAGGATCCGAAATCACTCTCGTTCGCGCAGTGCTCGTGCTATTTCGATGTCCTTTTGGAGTGCGCTGAGGCGAGGCGGCTCTCTCGTTTCATCCAGTACGACTGCATGCAATTGGTCACCGACCTGCGGTGGGGCTACGTCCTCCGACCACCAGGAAGGATGCTTGACCTGGTCGATAAATCCTGTGATGCCATCGGCGTAGACTTGAGATCCGACCGGCGCGACAGCGGTGATCACGACGGCTACTTCCTCTTCGTTCTTCCAAGCCATTACGGACCTCCAAAGATCGAAACCCAAGATTTCTTCTGGGTCAATTCGTTGAATCTTTCCAGTTTTCGCAGCGTCCTCGAACGCGTCCGCCGCGCGCAGCCAGTCGGTGGGAAGCGTAGAGAAATTCGCCCGGAAGGCGTCCGCCGCCTCCCCACGCCACTGACCGGCGTCGAGCTTCTTCATCCCGCCGCCGACGAGATCGAAAGCCTTCTGGAAGTCCCGGAGGTTCTTCACCGTCGCGGTGATCTTCTCCGGCATTCCATGAACCAGCTCGTCGGCTTCCTCGCTCTGCCCCAGCTGCTTCTCCCCGACCTCCGCGCCCAGCGAGGACGCGGTCTCGTCACCCCAGTCCTCGACCTTGCCGGCCCAGTCGTTCGCGCCGACCTTGTCCAGCCCCGCGCCGACCTTGTCCGTCGCCGCGTCGACGCCCTTGCCCAGGAGTTCCTTGCCCTTGTCGAGACCCCGGAGGGTCCCGTCGACGACGCCGTCGAACCCTCCTCGCCAGTCCACCATCAGCGGTCCTGCCCCCAGCGCGGCTCCTCGGCCTGAGCCACGGTCTCCTGTGACGGATCGAGGTGCTCCTCAGCCCATGCGTCGATTCCTTCACGCTGTGCAGCGTCGGCCCCCGAAGCGTCCAGCAGCGCGTCCCCGACGTCGTATCCGGTGTCCTTCCACTGCTGCTTCACCTCGCCGTGGGCCTCGGTGAACGAGTCCACGCTCCAGTCCGGGTCGTCCCAGGCGTGCTGGTTGCTGATCGAGTCCCAGCTCATGCCCTTGACCTCGTCCTCGGACAGGTAGGGGTTCCCGTTGGTGGAGTTCACCACGATCTTGAGCGAGTCCTTGACGTACTGCTCCTGCTCCGCGAACGACCCCACCGACAGGCCCAACCCGGCAGCGAGGCCGTTGCCCCGCTGGGACAGCGCTCGCACGCCCCACTCCCACCGGTTGCAGAACGCCTCGAACTTCGACGTCAGCCCGCCGTGCCCCAACTCCAGCCCGGAGAGTGCGAGATCCGAGAAGCCGCGGCCCGCCGTCGCCTGCCCGGTCATGCCGAGTTCTTTCAACTCGGTGTGCGCCAGGTCGATGCCCTTCGCGATCTGCGCCAACGTCGCCGACGGCACGTTCAGATCGGCGTTCTCCCCGCTCATCCCGTCTCCCCCAGATCGACCGCGACATGGTCGGGCACGATGCCCGCGACCGGCGGAAACAACACGCCGTCCGTGCTTCCGGCATCCAGCGCGACCCCCGCCGGACCCGGCAGCATCGGCACCATCACATCCAGCAGGCGCGCACCGAGAATCGTGCGGTACGTCCACTCCCGCTTGCCGTCGCCCTGTGCTTGAGCGAACCGTGCGAGCGCCTGCTCGTTCGAGAACGCGCAGATCCAGCGGACGCCGTTCTGATCCGCCGTCCACAGACTCCCGTACGCGTCGAACGGAACGAGGACCGCCGTACGCCGGAACTCGCCGAGCAGAATCGCGAACTCGCGCCGGGCGGAGGACAGAGCCTGCTCCGGCTCTGGCTCCGGAGGTGCGGCCTTCACCGGGGCCTCGGACACGGTCCAGTCGGCCAGATCGGCGAGCCTGGACCGGCGGCCGGGCTCAGGTATGTCATCCCCGTGGTCAGTCACCCACGGATGCTGTCACTGTGCTCTTACCTGGAGTAACGTCGAAAAGCAGTCAGGCGGGGAGGGTGAACATACCGGTCATGCAGGTCTGATCGGTACGTCCCACCCGCCCCGCAAAGTCCGGCCTCTACGCCGTACCCCGGTGGAACGAGTCAGACCGCCGGTTCGGCCTCCGGTTTGCTCAACAGCCCCTCCGGCGCCCGCCGCAGTGCGCGGATCGCCGGGACGCTCAGCATCACCGCCAGCAGGGCGAACGACATGACCGACGAGAAGATCAGCACCTCGTTCGCGCCGAACGTGTCGGCAGCCGGGCCCGCCAGCGCGCGGCCGAGCGGGATGACCATGATGGAGCCCGCGACGTCGTACGCGGAGACGCGGCTCAGGACCGTCAGCGGGATGTGCGACTGGACGCTGGTCGCCCACATCACGCCCCAGAACGCGAAGCCGTAACCCGCGATCACGTGGGCGATCGCCGTGGCCGCGAAGGACCATTCGAGCGCCGGGGCCAGGGGGTTGAGTGCGAAGCAGAGCATGGCCAGCGCGCCGGCCACCAGCGGGCGTCTCGGGCGGACCCGCATGCCGATCAGGCCGCCGATGATCGTCCCGGCGCCGTCCGCCGAGGCGATCCAGCCGTAGCCGCTCGCCCCGTGCTGCTCGATCATCAGCGCCGCGCCGAGCGGTAGCGCGGGGCCGAACACGAACAGGCCGTAGACGGACCAGACCGCGATGACGCCCCACAGCCACTGCCGGGACCGGAACTCCTGCCAGCCCGTCGCGAGCCTGCGCCACATCGGCGCGTCGCCCTCGTCGCGGACCGTGTGCAGCTTCCGCAGGGGCAGCAGGACCAGGGCGCTGAGCGCGTACGCCGCCGCGATGACCAGGTACGAGCCCGACACCTGCCAGTACGCGACGAGGATGCCCGCCAGACCGGGGCCGAGCAGCGTGCTCAGGGCCTCGGATATGCGCAGCAGCGCGTTGGCCTTCTGGATGTCCTCCGCGACCCGGGGGACCATGCTCGCCATACCGGGCTGGAACATCGCGGTCGCGGCGCCGCTGAGCGCCATCAGCGCCATGATCTGCCACAGCGGGACGCGGTCGGAGGAGAAGAGCAGCGCCGCCAGCGTGATCATGGCGAGCATCCGCACCAGGTCGGCGCAGATCATCATCAGCTGCGGGGTGAACCGGTCGGCCAGCACTCCGCCGAACAGCACCAGCAGGACGATCGGGGTCATCCAGGCGGCCAGGGCGTAGCCGACGCCGGTCGCCCCGTGGCCCGCTCCCAGCACGGCCGTGGTGAGGGAGACCATCAGCATGCCGTCGGCCAGCAGCGACGCGCTGCGGGCCGTGAAGAACAGCCGGAACCGGCCCGACCGCCAGGGGCTGGGCAGTGATTCCCGCTGCTGCGGAAGGGGTGTGCCGTCAACGCTCATGTCGTACCTGCCGGCCTCTGCCGGTCCCTTCCTCGATGATCTCCAGTCGACGCCAGGCGTCGCTCCGGTCCGGCTCGGCGGGTGGGTTCTCGACGAGTACGTAGCGGTGGGGTGCCAGGACCCCCGAACCGGCGGCCGGGATGAGGGCGGTCAGCGTCCGGTGGGCCTCCTCGGGCGTCAACGAGGTGGCGCCGCGGGCGATGTACGCCGTGAGGTGCGGTTCCGCGCCGGGCACCCCCTCCGCGGCGCCGTCCCCCGTTCCGTCCGGTCCGAGCTCCTCGGCCACCCGCACCGGCAGTCCGCCCGCCGCCCGGCCGAGGGTCTCGCGCACCGCGGCGGGCGAGACCCAGCAGCCGTCCACGCGGAGCCACGTGGGCCCGCGTTCGGCGGGACGGACTCCCGTCACCTCGGACAGCGCCTCCATCGGCACGTCCCCGGCGGCGGCAGCCTCCAGGAGGAGGGCCAGTCCGGAGAGGAACCCCTCCGCCTCTTCGGGGGTGAAGAGCGTGGGGGCCGCCCACAGAGAGATGTGCAGCTGGGGCGCTGTCCGGTACGTGAAGGCGAGCAGCCGGGTCGGCAGCGTCTGGGGCGGCCCCCAGGTCAGCTCGTGCTCGGCGTCGTCGCGGTCCTGCGTGTCGGTGCCCAGGAGCGGGGCGGGCAGGGCGCTCACATCGTTGAACACCACGTCCCGGCCGAAGTGGCTGCCGCGCTCTGCGGTGACCCGGTCGATCATCTCCCAGAGCCGTACGGAGTCGAACTGGCTGTGCCGGTAGGCGTTGAGCACCGCCCCCCAGGTCCGGGCGACCAGGGCGTCGAAGCCGGGCACCCGGACATCCAGGTGGAGCAGAGCGTCCTGGGAGGTGGTGGTCACCGAACGGGCGACCCGGGGGTGGAACCGGTTGGCGCTCGGGACGGCGGTGACACAGCTGTCCTGGCCCGCCCGGTGGGCCACCAGGGCGCACCAGGCGGCCATCAGCACGGTGGCCTCGGGGTGCCCGGTGCGGCGGGCCGCCCCGGCGAGCGCCCGGCCGCCCCGGCGGGAGCGGAGCGTCAGCCGCCGGGCCTCCTCGTCGGTCCCCGGCCTCCTGCCGCGCGGCTCCGCGAACATCTCCTGCGGCCCGGTGCGGATGATCCGCTCCCAGTACCGCAGGGAGGCCTCCGACTTCCGCAGCCCGGCCGGGGACGCCTCCACGGCGGCCAGGTCGACCGGGGGCAGGGACGTGAGCCCCGGTAGCTCCTTGCCCGCCAGCAGCTCGGCGAACTCCTCGCGCAGGATGGCCATCGCGCTGGCGTCCGCCACCGCGTGGCTCAACGCCAGCGCGACGTGGACCGGGGCTCCGGCCACGGTGAGCAGGGAGATCCGCAGCGGGAACTCCCGCTCCAGGGCGAAGCGCCCGGCCCGGGCCGCCCGGGCCACCGACTCGGCATACCGCGCGGGCTCCTCGGGGAACGCCGCGTGGTCCAGGACCGTCACCGTGAACGTGCCCTCGGCCGCCACGACCTGCTCGACCGGTGCGGACCCGGGGGCATGCGGAAACGTGGTGCGCAGCCCTTCGTGGCGCCCGGCCAAGGCGCGCAAGGCGTCGGTGACGGCCTCCACGGTGGTGCCCTCGGGGACGGGCCACACATCGTGGATGTTGATGTGGGTGGGGTCGTCCCGCAGGATGCAGCGGATCATGTTGGCCTGGCCCATGGTGAGGGGGCCCCGGCGCTCCTCACCGCCCGCGTATGCGACGGTGACCGTGGTCGTGGTGGTGTGCGGGGGGTTCGGGCGCATGGTGTCCTTGCCGGCTGCGGAGTTCATCGGTTCACGGCCCGGGCGCCCCTCGGGCCCACGTCCGCGCTCGCACGGGTCAACGCCTCCCAGCGGTCCATCAGGAGCGCGAAGTCGGCCATGTCGTCGCGGGCCTCGTCCAGGAGCCGGGAGCGGCGCTCGACGAGGACGTCGGCGACCGTCTTGTAGCGGTCGCCGAGCCGCCGGTAGGCGTCGTCGATGACGTCGAGCCGGTGGGCTCCCGACGCCCGGTCCAGGCCGGTGCTGTCCCGGACGAACCGGGCGACCTCACGGGCCCGGATGTGGCCCTCGGCGTCGAGCAGCGCGTCACCCGCCGCCGCCGTCCTCGCGTACACGGCGTTGAGATACGCCTTGGACAGCAGGAACTTCACGAAGCGCACCTGGTACGCGAGGAACCCGTCGTCCGTACGCCGTTCTGCCGTATGGAAGTTGACGATGTGCCGGTTGTGCTGGACGCCGGGCATGCGGGCGTCGTGGAGGAGGTGGATCAGGAAGTAGTCGCTGCCGATGGTGTCGGTGGCGGGCGGCAGCGGGACACGGCGGTAGACCTCGTGGTCGAGTGCGATGTTGCACATGTCCACGCGCATCGGGCTGACGGGGGCGAGCGTGGTGCGATCGCCGTCGAACGCCGTGTCCCCGGCGCCCCGGAAGGACGCGTCGATCAGATGTCCGCGCCAGATCTCCGGGTACCCCTCGGGGATCGACAGGCCGATCAGTTCGCGGTACGTGTCCGGGTCGCGTTCGCGGATCTCCGCGACGTCCACCGACATCTCCCCCACGAAGGAGCCGCCGGCCATCGTCACCCGCCGGCTCCCGGTCCCCGGCGGCAGCTTGCTCCGGGTCGTCGACTCGCGTACACCGTCGGCGCGTTGGCCCAGATAGGTGAGCTCCTCGTGGAGCGGGAAGACCGGTTCGCCGTCGAACCGCTGGTAGCGGCTGTCGGAGTCCCGGCGGTGGACGGACGTGCAGCCGAGGGCCTGGGCGATGAGGAACGCCCGGTTGGTGCAGGCGCCGTAGGAGACGCGGGACGGCAGCATCAGTTCCAGCAGCCGGTCCGGCCGGTCTCCGCCGGACCGCCCGATCACCGCGCGCAGGAAGTCCCGTTGCTCGTCCTCGTCGTGGTGGTGGACGGTGACACCGGGGGACGGGGGCAGCGCGGCGACCGCCCGCCGGTGCTCGGCGAGCACCGGCGCGGGGGAGGAGTCCAGGACCAGGAGATGCACCTCGACGCCGAACCGCCGTGCCCCGTACGCCGCTTCCTCGCCGACCGCGGCGATGGTGCCGGCGCAGGCCCGGTGCGTGGGCAGGGTCAGACAGACGCGGCGCACGAGGGCTCCCCGCTCCGCGCGGGGGGTGCCGTGTACTCGGCGTCCTCGACCGGGTCCTGCCACGAGGCGAGCCCCAGCAGCCGGCTGCCCAGGGGGTTCAGCCCGGCCGTGGGGTAGCGCTTGGCCTCGGGCAGCACCGGGTCGCCGACCAGGGTCCGGTTCCAGCGCGGGGTGCGCAGGTGGCGCCAGGACTCCACGCGGGACCTGCGGAGCCGCTCGTGCTCCTCCAGCGCGGGCATCATCGACAGGTACTGCACGGCCCGCACCCCGCTCTCGGAGAGGTTGCGCGCCACACCGTGGGCCAGCAGACCGTTCCAGATGAGCAGGTCCCCGGGGCGCAGATCCGGTCGCACGACGGGGAGTTCGCCCCGGTCGATGGTGGGGCGCAGGGGGTCCCGGCCGGCGGGCTGAGCGGTCTTCCAGGTGTCGAACTGCCGGAACAGCTCCGGGCAGCACTGGAAGCCGCCCGTCTCCGGCCGGGTGTCGTTGAGCGCGATGATGCCCTGCACCCGCTGCGGCGGGACGGCGAGCGTGGTGTCGATGTCCCAGTGGAGCTCGATGTCGAAGCCCCGGTCCGTCGGCTCGATCAGGGCGCGGTCACGGTTGCCCCGGTTGGGCGGGTTGAGGTTGAGCCGGTCCAGGGTGACCCACAGCTCCTCGCAGTCCCATACGTCGACGAAGGCGTCGTAGACCCGCTGCGACTGCCGGTTGTCCCAGAGGAGCTGGTGGTGGTAGGCCTCCACGAAGCCGTAGATGCGCAGCTGCTGGTCCAGCTCGGAGCGCAGCGGCCGGTCCTCGTACCAGCTGTCCGGCCGCTCCGGGTCCAGGCCCTGGAACTCCCACGTGAAGTCCAGCAGTCGACGCGCCACCGGGGCCGGGATCGCTTCCCGGACGATGACGTAGCCGTACGTCTGCCAGTGGGCGAAGTCCTCCTCGGAGAGCACTCGCAGCGGGCGTGACTTGTCGAGCTCCCGCAGAGCGGTCTGTGCGAGGTAGGCCTCGCCGTCCGCGCTGAAGTACGGGATGTCGGACGCCGCGCGGTGCAGGCGGGGCCGGCGGCGAGGGGCAGGGGTCGTCATGAGGTTGATGGCAGGTCCTTCTCCTCGGCCGGCCGTGCGGCGACCCCGGGGGAGCGGGGTCGCCGCGGACGGCGGGACGGATGGCAGTGCCGTGGCGGGAGGAGCCATGACCACGTCGATCAGCAGGATTGGTCCAGACCGCCCGGACTGTCAAGTGCCATCCACATATGGGGATATGAGGTGCCGTCCTGTCCCCGGCGGCCACGAAATCGATACCTGCCGTTCGGTTTCTTTGGTCTAGACAACAGGTGAGCGACAGGCCTAATGTCCAAGGGCGCGGTCGGGTTCGTGACGGGTTGTCATCTGTACTTCTGTCCGTACTCCGGACAGTCACGGACCTGTTCGGGACCTGCCGCCGTCACGGCGATGTGGTCCGTACGCCCGAGGGGTGTCCCCGATTGCCGGCCCACGCCGAGAAAGACGCGGTTCCATGAACACATCCAGCATCACGGCTCTGCCGGGTATCACGCTGAAGAGTCCCGGTGCGGGGCTGATCACGCTGGACCCGGTCCGCACCGCACTGCTGCGGGGCCTGGACGATCTGCTGACCGGCCTCGCCGCGCGGCTCGCCGCCCCCGAGGTGGTGGGGCCGCCACTGCTGTCCGTCGAGGGGCTGGCGCGGCTCGACTTCTTCCGGAACTTTCCCCATCTCGGCGTTTCCGCGGGGAGGTTCGGCCCGGAGGCGCTCGACGGTCTGGCCTCCGGCGGGTCGCCCCAGGACCTGCCGTTGCACCCGACCGGCCATGTGCTGCCGTCCGCGACCTGCTACGGGCTGCTGCTCTCCCTGGAGGGCGAGGACGTCGGCGAGGACGGGCTGAGGCTCTCGGCGGTCGGCCGCTGCTTCCGCAACGAGACCCACTACGACGGCCTGCGCCGCCTGTGGGGGTTCCACATGCGCGAGGTGATCTACCTCGGCACCAAGGACGGTGCCACCGAACACCAGGAACGCGGCGGGGAGTTCGTCCAGGAGGTGGCCGGACGTCTCGGCCTGACCCTGACCCGGGCGGCGGCCGACGACCCGTTCTACGACAACGGGGGGTCGCGGGCCCGCCTGATGGCACTGGACCCGGTGAAGTACGAGTACAGCGCCCCCGACGGCACGGCCATCGCCTCCGTCAACCGGCACCGCAACTTCTTCGGCGAGCGGCTGGGCATACGGGCCGGCTCGCACGGTCCCGCGTACAGCTCCTGCGTCGCCTTCGGCATGGAGCGCTGGGTGCACGCGATGATCCTCGCGCACGGCACCGCCGAGCAGGCCCTGGAGCGGCTCCGCGCCGCCGGTTCCTGAACCGATCCTCAGCCCTGGCCGACCGGCCGTCACCCGAACAGAAGCGCCGTCAACAGAAGCAAAGCCGTCAACAGAAGCGCCGTCAACAGAAGTGAAGAGGAGCGATTTCTCCCATGGAACGTGTCGTAGCGTGGCTCAACGAGAAGAACCCCGGACTCGACGGACCGATCGGCGTCGAGGAGGACCTCATCGAGGCCCGCCTCATCGACTCGATGGACTTCCTGGAGTTCATCGACCTCCTGGAGGAGATCTCGGGCAGCGGCATCGATCTGCAGGAGGTCACCATCGACGACTTCCGCACCCTGGCCCGCGTCAAGGAGCGCTTCCTCGCCGCCGGCGACCTGGCGGAGGCGCCGGCCGGCTGAGTCCGGGCCGGTGGCCCCTTCCCCGCCGCCCCGCGAACACGGCACGGCCCCCGCGCCGTCGGCGGCCGCAGGCGCCTTCGTGCTGGTGGCCACCACCGCGGAGGTGCTGGCGCACCCGGAGCTCGACGAGCGCCTGCTCGCCCCGTGGGAGCGGCGGCGGCTCGCGGGGATCCGGGTGCCGGCCCGCCGCGACGACGTGGTGGCGGCCCGCCTGCTGCTGCGGCTGTGCGCCTCCCGGGCCACCGGGCTGCCGCCGGACGCGGTGGAACCGGCCCAGCGCTGCCCCGGTTGCGGGCGGGACGGGCACGGCCGGCCGTATCTCCCGGACCACCCCGGCCTGGGGGCGAGCTTCAGCCACGCCGACGGCCTCGCCGCGGCGGCGGTCGGACCCGGCACGGTCGGTATCGACGTGGAACCCCTGACGCGCCGGCCGGGGCCTCTGTCCGTACTGCGGCGGCTGCTGCCCGGGGACGCGGTGGACGCCGCCTGCGCCGAGCCGGACCCCGGCCCGGCGCTGCTGCGGCTGTGGGTCCGGCGGGAGGCGCTGTTCAAGGCCGGATTCGAGGGCGGGGTCGAGACTGGATTCGAGTCTGGGCGGGACGACGCGCGGCTGACCGAGTGGACGGACCGCCGCCGTGCGGCCGTGGTGGCACTCGCGGGCGTCGAGGGCGTGTTTCGAAAGTAGCGCCGTAGTAGCGCCCTCCGCCCGGAGGCCGCCGAGCAGGCGGGACGTTCGAAACCCGCCCCAGGCCTCGGCGGCCCGCCCCGCCGACGGGCCGCTCCTCAGCGCCGGCCCGGCTCCGCCGTCAGGTCGATGAGGCGGCAGACCGTCTCGATGTCGATCTTCACCTGGGCGATCGAGGCCCGGCCCGACAGCCAGGTGATCAGCGCCGAGTGCCAGGTGTGCTCGATGACCCGGACCGCGGACAGCTGCTCCGGGGTCGGGTGCTCCAGGCCCATCGCGTCCAGGATGATCGCCGTGGTCAGCCGGGAGACGGTGTCCACCTCAGGGCTCACGCTGCGGTCCGCGAAGGTGAGGGCGCGGACCATGGCGTCCGCGAGGTGCGGTTCGCGCTGCAGGGCGCGGAAGGCGCGCATCAGCGTCTCGGCCACCCGCTGGGCGGCGTCGTCGCCGGCCGGCGGACGTTTGCGGAGCGTGGCGTGCAGGTGCTGGAGCTGGTCCTGCATGGTCGCGACCAGCAGATGGATCTTGGACGGGAAGTAGCGGTAGAGGGTGCCCAGCGCGACTCCGGCGGCCTCGGCCACCTCCCGCATCTGCACTGCCTCGAACCCGCCCCGGCCGGCCAGCTGGGCGCTGGCGTGCAGGATGCGACGGCGACGGGCCTCCTGGCGCTCGGTCAGCGGAGGCGCTGCCGGTCTGGCGTCCGCGGTCATGCTGTCCCCGATCCACGATCCGTGATCCATGGCTTGATCCCGCGCCCGATGGACGAAGCGGTCCGGGCGGGCGCGCACAGCATGCCAGGGCGTCCGTCGTGGCGCGAATCACCTGATCCGGCTCTCGCGCCGACGCTACCTGCCGGTAGATTCGATGCACGTCGAACGATCAAGTATGCGACTTGTTCTATCAAGTCTGAAACTTGTTCTAGATTAGCGCGACCGGTTACGCTCCGGCGAACACGCAGTCAGAAGGGGGCCGAGTGTGACCGCTGAGGCCATAGAGACAGGCCCCCGCACGGGCGACGGCAGCTCCACCGGGACCGGCGACCGGCCGTTGCGCATCGCACTCCTCACCTACAAGGGCAATCCGTTCTGCGGCGGCCAGGGCGTGTACGTCCGCCACCTCGGCCGGGAGCTCGCCCGCCTCGGCCACAGCGTCGAGGTGATCGGGGCGCAGCCCTACCCGGTGCTCGACGAGGGCGTTCCGCTCACCGAACTGCCCAGCCTCGACCTCTACCGCCAGCCCGACCCCTTCCGCACCCCGAAGCCCGGCGAGTACCGCGACTGGATCGACCTGGCCGAGGTCGCCACCATGTGGACCGGCGGCTTCCCCGAGCCGCTCACCTTCAGCCTGCGCGCCCGCCGCCATCTGCTGGCCCGGCGTGGTGAGTTCGATGTCGTCCACGACAACCAGACCCTCGGCTACGGTCTCCTCGGCGACCTCGGGGCCCCGCTCGTGACGACGATCCACCACCCCATCACCGTGGACCGCAGGCTCGACCTGGCGGCCGCGCCGAGCCGCCGCCGGCGCGCCTCCGTACGCCGCTGGTACGCCTTCACCCGGATGCAGAAGCGGGTCGCCCGCAAGCTGGACACCGTCCTCACCGTCTCCGGCTCCTCCCGCGACGAGATCGTCGAGGACCTCGGCGTACGCGCCGACCGGATCAGCGTCGTCCACATCGGCGCCGACACCGACCTGTGGTCCCCCGACCCCTCCGTTCCCGAGGTGCCCGGCCGCATCGTCACCACCTCCAGCGCCGACGTCCCGCTCAAGGGCCTCGTCCACCTCGTCGACGCGCTCGCCAAGCTCCGCACCGAGAACCCCGCCGCCCATCTCGTCGTCGTCGGCAAGCGCGCCGAGAACGGCCCGGTCGCCCGCGCGATCGAGCGGCACGGGCTCGCGGACGCCGTCGAGTTCGTCAAGGGCATCAGCGACGCCGAGCTGGTCGACCTCGTGCGCGGCGCCCAGGTCTCCTGCGTGCCCTCGCTGTACGAGGGGTTCTCGCTGCCCGCCGCCGAGGCCATGGCCACCGGCACCCCGCTGGTCGCGACGACCGGCGGCGCGATCCCCGAGGTCTCCGGCCGCGACGGGGAGACCTGCCTCGCTGTGCCGCCCGGCGACGCGGACGCGCTGGCCGGAGCACTGGCCCGGCTGCTGGACAGCCCGGAGCTGCGCGCCCGGCTCGGCGCGGCCGGCCGCGAGCGGGTGCTGGCCAACTTCACCTGGGCCCGGGCGGCGGCCGGGACGGCCGAGCTGTACCGTCAGGCGATCATCGCCCGCGGAATCCGCAGGTGACCGCGCGCCCCCGGGCGACCGCGGACCCGATCGTCGCCATCCGTACCTCCGACCTCGAAGGCAGGCCCCCGTGCTGACCGTCGACTTCACCCGCTTCCCGCTCGCCGCCGGCGATCGGGTGCTCGACCTGGGCTGCGGTGCCGGCCGGCACGCCTTCGAGTGCTACCGGCGCGGCGCGCAGGTCGTCGCGCTCGACCGGAAC
Source organism: Streptomyces sp. CNB091 (assembly GCF_000377965.1). Taxonomy (NCBI): domain Bacteria; kingdom Bacillati; phylum Actinomycetota; class Actinomycetes; order Kitasatosporales; family Streptomycetaceae; genus Streptomyces; species Streptomyces sp. CNB091. The sequence continues at coordinate 186,011 of NZ_KB898997.1, read as the reverse complement.
GGCGAGGAGATCCGCGAGGTCGCCACGTGGTTCGCCGCGATGAAGGAGGCCGGAGAGGCCCCCGAGGGCGCCACCGCCACCGCGATGGAGGGAGACGCCCTCAACCTGCCCTTCCCCGACGACTCCTTCGACGTCGTGATCATCTCCGAGGTCATGGAGCACATCCCGGACGACAAGGGCGTCCTCGCCGAGATGGTCCGGGTGCTCAGGCCGGGCGGCCGGATAGCGATCACCGTCCCGCGCTACGGCCCCGAGAAGGTCTGCTGGACCCTCTCCGACGCCTACCACGAGGTCGAGGGCGGCCACATCCGCATCTACAAGGCCGACCAACTCCTCGCCCGGATCCGCGAGGCCGGACTCAAGCCGTACGGCACCCACCACGCCCACGCCCTGCACTCGCCGTACTGGTGGCTCAAGTGCGCCTTCGGCGTGGACAACGACAAGGCGCTGCCGGTGCGGGCGTACCACAAGCTGCTGGTCTGGGACATCATGAAGAAGCCGCTCGCCACCCGGGTCGCCGAGCAGCTCCTCAACCCGGTCGTCGGCAAGAGCTTCGTCGCCTACGCCACCAAGCCGCACCTTCCGAAGGCCGAGGCGTGAGCACTCCCGAGCAGACCGAACACCTCGTCCTGCCGGGCGTCCTGACGGCGGATCAGGCGATCGAGACGGTCGCCGCGCTCGCCGCCGTACAGCGGGAGGACGGGGCGCTGCCCTGGTTCCGGGGCCACCACCTCGACCCGTGGGACCACACCGAGGCCGCGATGGCCCTGGACGCGGCCGGCGAGCACGGGGCGGCGGCCCGCGCCTACGACTGGCTCGCGCGCAACCAGAACGCCGACGGCTCCTGGTACGCCGCCTACCACGACGGCGATCCGCGGCAGCCGACCGACCGGGGGCGGGAGAGCAACTTCTGCGCGTACGTGGCCGTCGGCGTCTGGCACCACTACCTCGCCACCGGCGACGACGCGTTCGTCGACCGCATGTGGCCCATGGTCTTCGCGGCCGTCGAGTTCGTCCTCGGGCTCCAGCAGCCCGGCGGGCAGATCGGCTGGAAGCGGGAGCCCGACGGAACGCCCGTGAACGACGCGCTGCTGACCGGCTCGTCCTCGATCCACCAGGCGCTGCGCTGCGCGCTGGCCATCGCCGAACGCCGCGAGGAGCCGCAGCCCGACTGGGAGTTGGCGACCGGCGCGCTGGCCCACGCGATCCGCAGCCACCCCGAGCGCTTCCTCGACAAGAGGCGCTACTCGATGGACTGGTACTACCCGGTCCTCGGCGGCGCGGTCACCGGGGCCGAGGCCACCGCCCGCATCCAGGAGGGCTGGGACCGCTTCGTCGTCCCCGGTCTCGGGGTGCGCTGCGTGCTGCCCAACCCCTGGGTGACCGGCGGTGAGAGCTGCGAACTCGCCCTGACCCTCTGGATGACGGGGGAGTCGGACCGGGCGCTGGAGATCCTCCAGTCCGTCCAGCACCTGCGCGCCGAGGGCGGGTTGTACTGGACGGGTTACGTCTTCGAGGGCGACCGGGCCTTCTGGCCCGAGGAGCTCACCACCTGGACGGCGGGCTCCCTGCTGCTCGCGGTGGCCGCGCTCGGGGGGGACGAGGCGACCACCGCGGTCTTCGGGGGCGAGCGACTGCCGGTCGGCCTGGAGCCGGACTGCTGCGGCTGAAAGCGCCGGCCTGCCGCTGAACACACCCTGGGACGGGCTCTGTTCAGCCGCGGCGGAGTCGGCCCGCCACCGCGTGTCCGATGAAGAGGTAGACCACGGCTGCCAGGCCGTATCCGGTGACGACGTTCGCCCATGCCCTGTCGAACGTGAACAGGTCGTACGACCAGCCCGCCAGCCAGCGGGCCGCGTCGTGCACCCACTGCACGAAGTCGTTGCCGCGGTTGGCGTCCAGCAGGTACATCAGGATCCAGAGGATGATGACGAAGGCCAGAACGTCGGCCACGACGGCGATGACACGAGCCGCTGAACTGCTTCCTGAACGGGTTCTGGGAGACATGGAACTCTGGTTGCCGCTTTACGCAGGGTGAAACCCGTACTGCCCGTGCCGGGTGGCGGCCGGTGGGGGCCGTGCGGGGTTGAGAGGGAGTGCCGACCTTCGTCACCCACTGTGACACGCTCGGACGGTTCGGCCCGGTTCAGCGGGCCCGGCCGGTCAGGCCCGCCCGGTCAGGAGAACCGCCGTGCGGGCCCCGCCGGGGTCAGAGCAGATCGTCACCCGTGCCGTCGTAGTCCATCTCCTCGCCCTCGGGAAGCAGGGGGTCCGCGCCGGTCAGGGCGAGGACCAGATAGGCGCCGTAGGACGAGCCGTCGTGCTCGTCCCGCACCTTCAACGTTCCGCCGACGCCGTCCTCGTCGGTCTCGAACCCCGCCGGGTCCAGGCCGAGGCGTCGGGCGAGCTCGTCGACCCCGGCGAGCAGCCGGCCGCGCGCGCTCCCGCCCTCCCGCGCCCCGCCCTCCGGAGGCCGGAGGACCACGAGGAGATCGGCGAGGAACCCCCGGCGCACTCCGTCAGGACTGGCCGCCTCGAACGCCACCGACGCCGGCCGGAGCTCGGAGACCAGCGGCAGCCAGGCGCGCAGCGCTTCCTCGGCGGTGCGCACCCGCCGCAGGTTCAGAGAGACGCGGCAGACCACGTCGTCGGGGGAGAACCTCATCAGTGGGTCACGTATCCGTTCATCGCGATGGCTTCGACTCGTTGGCGTGGGGGCGTGGGGGCGTGGGGGCGTGGGAGCAGCCCTTGCCTTCATTCTCCCTCCGTCGACGTCCGGCCCGTCGGCGCCCGGTCGACCTGCGGAATCCGGGTGATCGATCCGGGCCCCGCCGGTTAGGGTGCGCCGCATGACCTCTCTCTCCCACGACCGTTACTGCTACGAGATCCTGGCCCAGAACGACGCCCTGCGCGCGGCGCTGACCGGCGCAGACCTCACCGCGACCGTCCCCACCTGCCCCGACTGGACCCTGCGGGAGCTGGCCGTACACGTCGGCGGCGCGCACCGCTGGGTCGGCGAGATCGTCCGCACCCGGGCCGTTGAGGCCATCCCCGAGGACAAGGTGCCCGGCAGTGAGGGCCCGGACGGCGACGACCCGGCCGAGCTGGACGCCTGGCTCGCCGAGGGGGCCGCGGCCACGGTCGCCGCGCTGCGGGAGGCGGGGCCCGACGCCGAGGTGTGGACCTGGGGATGGGAGCGGCGTACGGCCTTCTGGGCGCGGCGCATGACGCACGAGACCGTTGTGCACCGGGCCGACGCGGCACTCGCCGCCCGCGCCCCGTACGAGGTCGACGCCGAGGTGGCCGCCGACACCATCGAGGAATGGCTGCGCATCGTCTCCTTCTCGCAGGAGGGCGGCGACCCGGAGGCTGCCGAACTCGTCGGAGGCGGGCGCTCGTTGCATCTGCACGCCACCGACGTGCCCGGCGCCGAGTGGCTGATCGAGTTCGGCGACGACCGTTTCACCTGGCGGCACGCGCACGACAAGGCCACGGTCGCGCTGCGTGGGCCGCTCACCGACCTGATGCTGGTCTTCAACCGCCGACTGGAGCCGACGAGCCCGCGGGTCGAGGTGCTCGGCGACGCCGCGCTGCTGGACTTCTGGCTGGACCGGTCGTCGTTCGGCTGAGCGTCGGAAGCCCGGACACGCCCTTGCGGGCTTGGCTGTCCCTCAGGAGTTCAGCTCCGCCAGGACCCGCAGCGTGTGCGGGTCCGGGGCGGTGACCAGCAGATCCGTCACCGGGCCCGTACGCCACAGCTCCAGCCGCTCCGCGATGCGGGCGCGCGGCCCGATCAGGGAGATCTCGTCGGCGAACGCGTCGGGCACCGCCCGCACCGCCTCCTCCTTGCGGCCCCGAAGGAACAGCTCCTGGATCCGCCGGGCCTCCTCCTCGAACCCCATGCGGGCCATCAGGTCGGCGTGGAAGTTGCGGGCCGCGTGCCCCATCCCGCCGATGTAGAAGCCGAGCATCGCCTTCACCGGCCACAGCCCCTCGGCCACGTCGTCGCAGACGTGCGCGCGGGCCATCGGCGCGATCATGAAGCCGTCCCGGAGTCCGGCGAGCGAGGCCCCGTAGACGTCTGCTCGCAGCGGCGACCAGTACAGCGGCAGCCAGCCGTCCGCGATCTCCACCGTCTGCGCGATGTTCTTCGGGCCCTCCGCGCCCAGCAGGACGGGGAGCGAGGCCCGCAGCGGATGCGTGATCGGCTTCAGCGGCTTCCCGAGCCCGGTGGCGTCCGGGCCGGTGTACGGATGGGAGTGGAAGCGGCCCGCCAGCTCCACCGGAGCCCGCCGTGCCAGTACCTGCCGGATCACCTCGACGTACTCGCGGGTCGCGGTCAGCGGGCTGCTGGGGAACGGCCGCCCGTACCACCCCTCCACCACCTGCGGCCCGGACAGGCCGAGGCCGAGCAGCATCCGGCCGCCGGAGAGATGGTCCAGGGTCAGGGCGTGCATGGCCGTCGCGGTGGGGGTGCGGGCCGCCATCTGGACGATGCCGGTGCCCAGCCGGATCCGGGAGGTGTGAGCGGCGATCCAGGTCAGCGGCGTGAAGGCGTCCGACCCCCAGGCCTCCGCCGTCCACACCGAGTCGTAGCCGATCCGCTCGGCCTCCTGGACCAGGGCGAGCTGGCCGGGGTCCGGGCCGCGGCCCCAGTATCCGAGCGCGAGTCCGAGCCGCATTCCGAGCCCTCCAGCCATAATTGACGAGACGTCAGGTAGGGGTGGCCGGGTTGGACTGTACGACAACGGCCCCCCGCCCGGAAGGGCGAGGGGCCGAGACGTGTGCTGTGGCGTACGGATCAGCCGCGCTGGATGCCCGTGGTGTCCTGGAGAACACCACGACGGCCGTCCTGCGTCTGGGCGATGAGGCTCTGGCCGCGCTGCTCCACCGCGAGGTACCAGGTGCCCGGCGCCAGCTCGGCGATCGGGTTGGGCGAACCGTCCTCGCCGTACAGCGGGCGGGCCACCGGAACGGCGAACCAGAACGGGGTGAAGTCGCCCGCCGGGGCCGCGCCGCCCTGCGAGGGCTGCTGGGCCTGCGCCTGCTGCGCCTGCGCCGGGTCGGCCTGGGCGGGCTGGCCCTGCTGCGGAGCGCCGGGGTAGCCGTAACCCTGGCTCGGCTGGGCACCGTACGGCTGCTGCTGCTGCTGCTGGCCGGCCGGGAAGCCATAGCCCTGGCCGGGGCCCGCGCCGTACGGGGCCTGTCCGGCTCCTACACCCTGCGCGGGGGAGGCCGGGCTGACGAGCGGGGCCTTGAGCGCGGGGATCATCGGACCGGCGACTGCACCCGCGACGAGCACGATGGCGGCCAGCAGGCCGAGGATCAGGCCCGCGCCGGCGCTGTTGACGTCGAGGATCGTCCAGAAGGCGGTCCACAGCGCGAAGACGGTGAGCGCCGCACCGAACTGGCCGAGGTCGAGGCCGACGACCTTGCGGCCCGGCATCGCACGGCTGACGATCAACAGCGCCGCGCCGATGACTCCGGCGAGGAAGACGCTCATCAGGAGTCCGAGCGAGTCCCAGGCGTTCGGGCTGTCGAACCGGGAGCAGTCGACGCCCTGCGGGCAGTCGTAGCTGGAGAAGTCGAGGAAAGAGGCGATGAACAGCACGACCGCTGCTCCGATCACCACGCCGTCGCCTCGAGTGAGGGATCGGATATTCACGTGAAGGTCCTTAGTCGGTCGTCTCGTCGGGGCGGTCGTCGCTGCCGCCGGTGCGGCTCGAAGCTCGGGAGCGGCTCCCCATCGTACGGATGAATCTATCGTCTGCCCGGGCGGGTTGTGCCCGTGCCCGGATCATGAGCGGTTATCCCCCCAATATCACCGCAGAACTACCCCTTCAGGTAGCTGCCAATGCCGTCGGCCATGCCCTGGGCCGCCTTCTGCCGCCAACTCCCGCTGGTGAGCAGGGCCGCGTCCTTCGGGTCACGCATATTGCCGCATTCCACGAACACCTTGGGCACGGTCGACAGATTCAGTCCGCCGAGATCATTACGCGTGTCCAGACCGGTCTTTCCGCCGATGTAATTGGAGGGCTCGCTTCCGGTCGTACGGACGAAGTGTCCGGCGATCCTGGCGCCGAGATCGGCCGAACTCTTCACGATCTTCGAGGTGTCGGCCCCGCCGCCCTTCACCCCTGCGGGCAGGATCACGTGGAAGCCCCGGTTGCCCACGGCCGACCCGTCGGCGTGCACCGAGACCACGGCGTCGGCCTTCGCCTCGTTCCCGATCCGGGCCCGCTCGTCGATGCACGGCCCGAACGGCCGGTCGCCGTCGTGGGTCAGCCGGACCCGGGCGCCCTCGGCCTCCAGCAGCGTGCGCAGCCGGTGGGACACGTCGAGGGTGAACCGGGCCTCCGCGTAGCCGTCATCGGTGGACGTACCGGTCGTGTCGCACTCCTTGCGGCCGGTGCCGATGTCGACCTTCTCGTTGATCTCCCGGGTGTGATTCCGGTTGCCCGGATTGTGTCCCGGGTCGATCACCACGGTCCGGCCGGTCAGCGGGCCCTTCGGCAGCGGCTTCGCGGAGCCGGAGGGGGGAGCGGTTCCGGCCGGTGCCGGAGCCGTCGGGGAGGCGGCGTCCGCGCCGGGCCGGGGCGGGGCCGCACCGGACCCGTCGGCTTCCGGGCCGCCGCCGCAGCCGGCTGCGGTCAGGCATACGGCGGCCAGCGCGGCGGCCACGGAGAGGGGCCGGGCGCGGCGGGTGGGGGGAGGGCTGTCGTCGTACGGCACGCGGCGATGCTACCCACCCGCCTGTCCGAAGGGCTCGGACCGCGGCCCGTGCGACCCGGATCCCGCTTCCGTACGGCTCAGATTCCGGCGCCCGTGCGACCCGGGCCCCGCTTCCGTACGGCTCAGATTCCGGCGCCCGTGCGACCCGGGCCCCGCTTCCGTACGGCTCTGATTCCGGCGCCCGTGCGACCCGGATCCCGCTCCCGTACGGCTCAGATCCCGGCCCCCGTGCGGCGCAGCACGCGCAGCGAGTCCGTCACCGACACCTCGGTGAACGCCCCGGAGGTCAGCGCCCGCCGGTAGATCCGGTACGGGGCCTGCCCGCCGTCGGCCGGGTCGGGGAACACGTCGTGGATCGCCAGCAGCCCGCCCTCGACGACATGCGGGGCCCAGCCCTCGTAGTCGGCGTTCGCGTGCTCGTCGGTGTGCCCGCCGTCGACGAAGACGAGCCCGAGCGGCCCGGCCCACACGGCGGCGACCTGCGGGGAGCGCCCGACGAGCGCCACCACGTGGTCCTCCAGGCCGGCCCGGCGCAGGGTGCGGCGGAACGTCGGCAGGGTGTCCATCAGCCCGACCTCCGAGTCCACCACGCTCGGGTCGTGGTACTCCCAGCCGGGCTGCTGCTCCTCGCTGCCCCGGTGGTGGTCGACGGTGAGCGCGCTGATCCCGGCTCCCCGCGCCGCGTCCGCGAGCAGGATGGCGGACCGCCCGCAGTACGTGCCCACCTCCAGCAGCGGCAGCCCGAGCGCACCGGCCTCGGTGGCGGCGGCGTACAGGGCGAGGCCCTCGTGGACCGGCATGAAGCCCTTGGCGGCCTCGAACGCGGCGAGGATCTCCGGCGTGGGCCCGGCCGGTGCGGCGGGCCCGGCCGGTGCGGCGGGTCCGGCCGGTCCGGCGGACGCGGCGGCGGAAGCGGCGGCGGACTCGGCGGTCACGGGGTTCCTCCAGGTGGGGCGGGGTACGTGCGGAACGGCGCCCCATCGTGCCGTACGCCCCCGCCGAAGGGATCGGCGGGGGCGTACGTGGGGTGAGCCCGGGTCGGGGCGGGCCCCGGCGAAGCGATGGCCCGTGAGGTCAGCAGCTCTGCCAGAGTCGGGTCATGACGCGGACGCCGAAGCGCAGGCCCTCCAGCGGGACGCGCTCGTCAACGCCGTGGAAGAGGCGCCCGTAGTCCAGGTCGTGCGGGAGCTTCAGGCCCTTGAAGCCGAAGCAGCGGATGCCCAGGTGGGTGAAGGCCTTGGCGTCGGTGCCGCCCGGGTTGCAGTACGGGACCGGGTGGCCGTCCGGGTCCTCGGCGCGGACGGCGTCGCACATCGCGTCGACCAGTGGGCCGTCGAACGTCGTCTCCATCGCGATGTCGTGGTTGACCCACTCACGGCTGACGGAGGGGAGCAGGAGCCGGTCGATCGTGTCGATCAGTTCCTGCTCGTGACCGGGGAGGAACCGGCCGTCGACGCGGGCGGTGGCCTTCCCGGGGATGACGTTGGTCTGGTAGCCGGCGGTGAACATGGTGGGGTTCGCCGAGTTGCGCAGCACCACCTGCATGAAGTCCGCGACCGGGCCGAGACGGGCGAGGCTCGACTCGATGTCGTTCTCGTCGAACTCCACGCCGTAGAGCCGGGCGGCCTCCTCCAGCAGGGCGCGGACCGGTTCGATCAGCCGGACCGGGAAGGTCTCGCGGCCGATCCGGGTGAGCGACTCGGCGAGGTCGGTGACCGCGTTCTCGTCGTTGGGCGACGAGCCGTGGCCGGCCCGGCCGTTTGCGGTGAGCTCCATCCAGGCCATGCCGCGCTGGGCGTTCTCGATCGGGTAGAGCCGGCGCGTGTCGTCGAGGGCGAAGGAGAAGCCGCCACCCTCGCCGATCGCCTCGGTGACCCCCGAGAAGAGGTCCGGCCGGTGCTCGACCAGCCAGTGGGCGCCGAACGTGCCGCCCGCCTCCTCGTCGGCGAGGAAGGCGAGCACCACGTCGCGGGCCGGCCGCGTGCCGGTGCGGGCGAAGTGCCGGGCGGTGGCGAGCATGACCGCCACCGTGTCCTTCATGTCGATCGCGCCCCGGCCCCAGAGGTAGCCGTCGCGGATCTCGCCCGAGAACGGCGGGACCTGCCACTCGGAGGCGTCGGCGGGGACGACGTCCAGGTGGCCGTGGACCAGCAGGGCTCCCCGGGTGGGGTCGTCCCCGGCGATCCTGGCGATGACGCTGGCCCGGCCCGGGGCGGACTCGACCAGTTCGGAGACGATGCCCACCTCGGCGAGGCGGTCCACCACCCAGTCGGCGGCGGCGCGCTCGTCGCTGGTCGGGTTGGAGGTGTCGAACCGGATCAGTTCGGCGCAGAGGTCCACGACCTCGGTCTGGGCCTGCTCGGAGGCGGGGGTGAGGCTCATGCTGCTCCTGCCGGAGTGGTCGCGCGGGCGGCGGGGGCGGGGGCGGGGCCGTCCTCGTCGTCCAGGGTGGAGGTGCCGTACGGCTTGACCCAGCCCAGCAGGCCGAGGGCGCAGTACAGCAGGAAGGCGGTGGCCAGTGAGTTGAGGGCCGGTATGCCGCCGTCGTAGAACTTGCCGACACAGAACGCCACGACCCAGATGACCAGGGACATCGGCACCCAGGTGGGCGAGGTCAGCGGCAGGGTCTCCGCCTCCCGGGTGTCGTCCAGCGGCTTGCGCATCCGCTTCACGACCCAGTACTCGGCGACGATGATCCCGCCGATCGGCGGGATCATCACGCCCAGCAGGGAGAGGAACTCCGTGAAGTGGGTCATGATGCCGACCGCGGACAGGAGCGTGCCGGCGATGCCGAGGACGACGGTGACCACGCCGCGGTGCAGCCGCTTGCGGAAGACGACCTGGAAGAAGTTGACGACGCCGAGCGAGGAGCCGTACAGGTTCCAGTCGTTGATCTTCGCGGTGGACATCAGGACCACCATCACACCGAAGGCGCCCGAGGTGGAGAGCACGATGTGGGAGACGTCGCTCGACTTCACCAGGTGGCCGAGCAGCACACCGACCATGCCGACGATGTACTCGGACAGGATCATCGAGGAGGCGCTCTGCACGAAGACGTGGGAGCCCTTCTTGTTGTAGCGGGTCATCTCCGGGGAGACGATGGCGCCGGTCATGTAGCCGCCCGCGATGGCGGTGGCGGCGACGGCCAGCGGGATCGCCTCGCCGGGCGGCGGCGAGCTGATCAGCTCACTGATCGAGTGGTCGTTGAGCGTGGTGATGATCGACCAGGCGACCATGCCGAAGAACAGCGGGGTGACGATCTTCGCGAAGAGGGCCATGTACTTGAAGCCGAAGATCACCAGGCCCGTGATGGCGATGCCCGCGATCACGCACCACATCCAGGACGGTCCGCCGACGAGCGCCGAGACGCTGTTGCCGAAGATCGTGTTCTGGACGCCGAACCAGCCGACCAGGCTGACCGCGATGACGAAGCTGACCAGCGCCGAACCGTTGCGGCCGAAGCCCGTCCAGCGGGTGAGCATCGGGGTCGCCAGACCCTCGCGCATGCCGGCCAGACCGATCGCGAAGATCACGATCTCCAGGATCACCGCGCCGAGCGTGAAGGCGAGGAAGGCGTCCCCGAAGGTCATGCCGACGCCGATGGTGGCGCCCAGCGTGAACTGGGAGATCGAGCCGGACTGGGCCAGCCACTGCAGGAGCATGGACCAGAACCCGAAGCGCTTGTCGCGCGGGACCCGCGAGAGGGAGTAGTCGTCGCTGCCGATGCTCTTGGCTTCGGGGGCCGTGGCGTCGGCCCGGTGGGCGGATGCCATCAGGACTCCTGGGTGGTGCGGCCGAGGGTCTGGAGGTGAGCCAGCGACCCGTAGCGGTTGACGAGGTTGTCGAACTCCACCGCGTCGTGGAAGTCCAGCTGCCCGGCGCCGAAGCCCTTGGCGACCTCCACGGCGTAGCGGGCGGCGGACGCGATGTCGCTCTCGTGACTCGCGCCCGTCTGGCAGCCCGGTACCGCGGCGGCCGAGGTGACCGCGAGACCGACGACGGGAGCGGCGGTCGCGGTGGCGGGCTGGAGGATCGAATTGATGTGGTGTGCACCGTTACCGTACGGCGTGATGTCCTGGGTGGTCACCGGGTATGTGACCAACGGCTCACCGGTCACCACGGCCAGCAGCTCGCCGAGCTGCTCGCTGACCCGGAGCACCCAGCCCTCCTTGACGGTCGGCGACAGGGCGAGGCCCTTGTGGTTGATGATCCGGTTGCCCTTGGTGGTGTCGATGGAGAGCACGGCCTCCATGTCGGCGGTCACCTCGTGCCGGTTCATCGTGGCGATGTCCACGGGCGAGCCCATGAACGGCACCGGGTCGTGCGGCTCGGTCGGCGCGTTCGGGCAGATGTGCGTGGCGACGATCACGTCGCCGGGCAGCACGTCGCCGCGACGGCGCATGTCGAGCAGCTTGGCGGCCGTGGCGATGGCCGCGGCCGCGCCGTCGGCGTCGGAGACCAGACCGGTCACCTCGGGCCGGGCGCCGATACCGCCGAGCCGGCCCACCACACCGAGGGTGCGGGCGCTGCCGCCCGCCGTCCGGCCGTGGGAGCCGGGGATGCGGACGAGCACGAAGTCCGTCGAGCCCTGATCACCCGTGACGGTGGTGACCTGCGCGGACGAGCCCTCGGCCCCCGCTGCGGCGTCGAGGTACCCGACGACCGTCTTGCCAGTGACCTGGGGATCGTCCAGCAGCTCGACGATGTCCAGTACGTACTTCAACATGGGGGCATTTCTCCTGATCCTGACACCCGCCCGGCGCTCGACGGGGGAGAGCGCGGGGCGGGGTGCTGAGGCAACATTCGGGATCGGATAGCGTTGAGCGCAACTGTTTCCCGCTATATGCAATTCTGGTCTGAATGGTGAGATGACGATGGCCGAATTCGATCTGGACCGGCGTACGCCCGCCGGGGCGCTGCAGACCGTCGACCGGGCGCTCCTGGTGCTGCTCGCCTTCGAGCGCACCCGGCCCGACTGGGGCGTCACCGAGGTCGCCGAGGAGTTCGGCTGGGACACCTCCGCCGCCCAGCGGCTGCTCGCCACCCTGGCGGGCCGGGGCTTCCTGGTCTCCGACCCGGCCACCCGCCGCTACCGCATCGGCCCCGCCGTGCTGCGGCTCGGCCGGCTCTGGGAGCGCTCGGGCTCACTGGAACTGCTGGCGGGTCCGGTCCTGGAGGAGCTGCGCCGGACCACCGGCGACACGGTCCTCTTCTGCCTCCCGGACAGCTTCCACATGCGCTGCGTGGCCGCCGAGGAGGGCGAGACCGGACCGCTGCGCTACTACCCGCTGGTCGGCGAGCTCTACCCCGCACACGCGGGCGCGACCAGCAAGTCGTACTACGCCTATCTGCCCGACGAGCAGCGCCACCGGCTCTTCCGGGGCCGCCCCATGGCCCGCTTCACCGACCGCACCGTCACCGAACCGGACCTGCTGGAGCGGGAGTTCATCAAGATCCGGGCCCAGGGCTACGCCTGGACGGTCGGCGAGTACGACACCGGGATCGCCACCGTCGCCATACCGGTGTTCCTGGGGCGCGAGCCGTACGGAAGCCTCAGCCTCGGCGGCGGGGAGGACCGGTTCCGGGGGGCGCCCGAGGACCGGCTCGACGCGCTGCGCCACGCGGCCCAGCTGCTGGAGCAGCGCCTCACCCACCCGCCGCAGCGGCCGAAGCCCCGCGCCCGGCGGCCCCGATCCGCCTGACCGGTCCCATGCGCTTGGCCGATGCGCACCACCTGACCGATCCGATCCACCTGACCGACCCGATGTGCCCGATGTGCCCCACGTACCCGAGGAACCCCGTGAATCTGCTGCTGCTCTCCAACTCCACCCAGTACGGCTGCGGTTACCTGGAACACGCCCTGGACACCGTCACCGCGTTCCTCCCCGCGAACGCGCGACTCGCCTTCGTTCCGTACGCGCTCGCCGATCACACCGCGTACACCACCCGGGTCCGCGAGGCGCTGGAGCCGTCCGGCGTCACCGTGCGCGGCGTCCACGAGAACCCCGACCCGGTCGCCGAACTCGCCGCTTCCGACGCCGTGTTCATCGGCGGCGGCAACTCCTTCCGGCTGCTCGCCGCCCTCTACTGCACCGGTCTGCGCGAGGCCGTGCGCGACGCGGTGCGGGGCGGGCTGCCCTACATGGGCGCCAGCGCCGGGACCAACATGGCCGCCCCGACCCTGCGGACGTCCAACGACATGCCCATCGTGCAGCCGCCGTCCTTCGAGACGCTGGGCCTGGTCCCGTTCCAGATCAACCCGCACTATCTGGACCCGGACCCGGCCAGCACCCACAAGGGCGAGACCCGCGAGGAGCGGCTCGCCGAGTTCCTGGAGGAGAACGACGTACCCGTGCTCGGGCTGCGCGAGGGCTCCTGGCTCCGTGTCGACGGGAAGCGGGCCCACGTCCAGGGCGCCCGCCCCGCCCGGCTGTTCTCCCGCGCGGCCGAGCCTCAGGAGCTCCGGCCGGGGTCGGAGGTGTCCCGGCTGCTCACGACGGTGCCGCGGTTCGATACTCCGGTGCGCTGACCGCGCCCGGCCCCGGCCCGGGCGGCTCGCGCGGTCTGCGCGGTCTGCGCGGTCCGCGCGGTCTGCGCGGCCCGCGCGTCGTCCGCGCTGCTCGCCAGGAGCACCGGGTGGGCGGAGGGCCGTTGCGAGGGCAGGAACGCCGCCAGCACCAGGCCGATCAGCACCGCCCCCATGGCGATCAGGAACGAGATCCGGAAGCCCTCCATGGACGGCACCTGGACCGAGCCCGTCGTCACGGAGGTGTTGGCCAGCACCATGCCGATGACGGCGCTCGACACCGAGGTGCCGATGGACCGCATCAGGGTGTTGAGGCCGTTGGCCGCGCCGGTCTCCGACGGGTCGACGGCCCCGATGATCAGGGCGGGCAGCGAGGAGTAGGCGAGGCCGATGCCGGCGCCGAGCACCACCGCGATCAGCACGGTCTGCCAGGCGGCGGAGAGCAGCCCGAGGCCGGCCCCGTAACCGACCGCGATGACCAGCATGCCGAGCATCAGCGTGGTCTTGGGGCCGCGGCGGGCCGAGATCCGCGCGTACAGCGGGGCGACGAACATCATCGTCACGCCGAGCGGGGCCACGCAGAGCCCGGCGACCACCATCGACTGCCCGAGGCCGTAGCCGGTGGAGGTGGGCAGCTGGAGCAGTTGCGGCAGGACCAGGGAGACCGCGTAGAAGGCGACCCCGACCATGATCGAGGCGAGGTTGGTGAGGAGCACCTCGCGGCGGGCGGTGGTGCGCAGATCGACGAGCGGCGCCGGGATGCGCAGTTCGAACAGGCCCCACAGCACCAGCGTGGCGACGGACGCGGCGAGCAGCCCGAGGGTCGGGGCCGAGGTCCACCCCCAGTCGCTGCCCTTGGTGACCGGCAGCAGGAGAAGGACCAGGCCGAGCGAGAGCCCGAGGGCGCCGACCACGTCGAAGGTGCCGGGCGCGCGCAACGGCGGCTCGGGGACCAGTGCGTACGTGAGCGCCATCGCGAGCAGTCCGAGCCCTGCCGAGCCGAGGAACAAGGCGTGCCAGTCGGCGTGCTGGGCGACCAGTGCGGCGGTGGGCAGCGCGAGCCCGCCGCCCACCCCGATCGACGAGCTCATCAGGGCCATCGCCGAGCCGAGCCTCTCGCGCGGCAGCTCGTCGCGCATGATGCCGATGCCGAGCGGGATGGCGCCCATCGCGAAGCCCTGGAGCGCACGGCCGGTGATCATCACGACCAGGTCGTCGGTGGAGGCGCAGATCAGCGAGCCGACCACCATGACGGCGAGCGAGGCGAGCAGCATCCGCCGCTTGCCGTAGAGGTCGCCGAGCCGCCCCATGATCGGGGTCGAGACGGCGCCCGCGAGCAGCGTGGCGGTCATCACCCACGTGGCGTTGGCCGGGTCGGTGTCCAGCAGGACCGGCAGGTCCTTGATGACCGGGACGAGCAGGGTCTGCATGACCGCGACGGTGATGCCCGCGAAGGCGAGGACGGGCACGAGGAGGCCGGAGCGCGCGTCGCGCGGCTCGGAGAGCTCCCCGGTGAGCCGTCCCTGCTTGGTCCGTATCTGTTTCGTCCGTCGCATACGTGGGGCCTCCGGGCAGCGTCACCACCCGGGCTCCCCCCAAGTGCATGCATGGTGAACGCTTCCCGGCCGTGCCCTATTCCGGTCCGGATCCACCGGTCTCCTGACCTTCCGTCAAATTGAAACGTGTTCTACTCTTGCGCCGTTCCCACGGCCCCGACCGGCGAGGACTCGCATGGGCATCGGCACAGGCACAGGCACAGGCATCGGCACAGGCACAGGCACAGGCACAGGCATCGGCACAGGCACAGGCACAGGCGCAGGCACCCGCATCGGTACCTGCATCGGGATCACCGAGGAGCACCGCGCGCTGGCACACTCCGTGCGGGGATGGCTGGCCCGCGCCGCACCACCCGGCGAGGTGCGCAGGATCCTCGACGCGGGGAGCCCGGCCGCCCCCGGCGTACGCCCGGCCCACTGGGAGGGGCTCGCCGCGCAGGGGCTCACCGGCATCCATCTGCCCGAGGCGTACGGAGGTGGCGGCGGGGGCCTCCTCGACCTCGCCGTCGTCCTGGAGGAGGCCGCGTACGCCTCGCTGCCCGGCCCCTACCTCGCGACCGCGCTCACCTCCGCCGTGCTGCGCCACGCGGTGGCCGCCGGGGCCGAGGAGCTGGGCGGACCGCTCCGGGAGCTCGCCGCGGGGGACCGCACCGCCGCCCTCGCCCTCGCGCCCGGCACCCTCACCGCCACCCCCGCCGAAGGCGGCCACCGGCTCTTCGGCGCGGCCCCGCCCGTCCTGACGGCCGAGGCGGCCGACCTGCTCCTGCTGCCCGCCGCCACGTCCGACGGCGAGCGCTGGTTCCTCGTGGACGCCGGGGCCGAGGGGATCGCCGTGCGCCCGCACCGCAGCGTCGACCCGACCCGGCCCACCGCCGAGGTGCGCGCCGACGCCGTCCTCGTACCGGCGCACCGGGTGCTGCCCCTGGACTCCGCGCTCGTCCACGACCTGGCCGCCGTGCTCCTCGCCGCCGACGCCTGCGGGAGTGCCGCCCGGAGCCTGGACACCGCCGTCGGACACGCCACCGTACGCGAGCAGTTCGGACGGCCCATCGGGGCGTTCCAGGCCGTCAAGCACCTCTGCGCCGACATGCTCGTCCGCCTCGAACAGGCCCGGGCCCTCACCTGGGACGCGGCCCGCGCCGCCGACGAGGCCGCCCGCGCCGCCGACGAATGTGAAGGTGCCGCCGACGCATCCGCCCGGTCAGCCCCCGGCCGGTCCGGGGCGGCGGGTTCCGGCGACGAACCCGCCCGGTCCGACGGCACGGGGCCCGGGGCGCGCGGGCTCACCGCCGCGCTCGCCGCCGCCACCGCGCCCGAGGCCGCGTACACCTGCGCCAAGGACGCCATCCAGATTCTCGGCGGCATCGGCTTCACCTGGGAGCACGACGCCCACCTCCAGCTGCGCCGGGCCGTCCTCGCCCGCCAACTCCTCGGCACCGCCGACACGCACCGGCTGCGCGCCGCCCGCCTCGCCGAGGCCGGAGCCCGCCGCGAACTCGCCCTGGAACTCCCCGCCGAGGCCGCCGGCCACCGCGCCGCCGCCCGCCCCCACCTCGCCGCCGCCCGGGGGCTGACACCGGCCGCGGCCCGCCGCGCACTCGCCCCCACCGGCTACGCGGCTCCGCACCTCCCCGCCCCGTACGGACTGGACGCCGGACCCGTACAGCAGCTGGCGATCCAGCAGGAGGCGAGGGAACAGGGCATCCGCCTCAGCGACCTGTCCATCGCCACCTGGGTGGTGCCGTCCCTCATCGCGTACGGAACCGAGGAGCAGCGGGAGCGCTATCTGCCGGCCACCCTGCGCGGCGACCTCCAGTGGTGCCAGCTCTTCTCGGAACCCGACGCCGGATCCGACCTCGCCGCGCTGCGCACCCGCGCGGTACGGACCGACGAGGGGTGGCGGATCACCGGGCAGAAGGTCTGGACGAGCGCCGCCCGCACCGCCGACCACGGCATCCTGCTGGCCCGCACCGACCCGGACGCCCCCAAGCACCGCGGACTCACCTACTTCCTCATCGACATGAAGAACGCCGAAGGCATCGACATCCGCCCGCTCAAGGAGATCACCGGCGAGGCCCTCTTCAACGAGGTGTACTTCGACGACGTCCTGCTGCCCGCCGACGCCGTCGTCGGCGAGGTCGGCGGCGGCTGGCGGGTCGCCCGCGACACCCTGGGCAACGAACGCGTCCACATGGCCGACCAGATGACCTTCGACAGCGGGCTCGAAGCCCTGATCGCCCGCTCGGCCGGGCTGGACGGGGCCACCCGCACCCGGATCGGCGCGCTCGCCGCCGAGGCCCACGCGCTCGCCTGCGTCCGACTGCGCACCACGCTCCAGCAGGTCTCCGGCCGCGAACCGGGCGCCGGGGCCTCGGTCCGCAAACTCGTCCAGACCCTCCACCAGCAGAAGGTCGCCGAACTCACCCTCGAACTCCTCGGCCCGGACGGGGCTGTGGACGAACCGGCGGCGGGGGAGCGGGCCCTCCGCGGCTTCCTGATGTCGCGCTGCCTGACCATCGCGGGCGGCACCACCCAGATCCAGCTCAACGTCGTCGCCGAACGGATCCTCGGCCTCCCCCGGGACTGACCGCACACGACGTCCCCGGACCGCCCGCACACGACGTCCCCCGGGACCGCACCGGACCAGAAGGAGTCGCACCATGAAGGCCTACATCGTCGGCGTCGGCATGACGAGGTTCGAGAAGCCCGAGACCCGCGACTGGCAGTACTGGGACATGGTCCGCGAGGCGGGCGCCGCAGCCCTGGAGGACGCGGGCGTCCGCTACGACCAGGTCGAACAGGTCCCCGTCGGCTACTGCTTCCAGGCCTCCACCGCCGGACAGCGGGCCGTCTACGAACTGGGCCTGACCGGCGTCCCCGTCTACAACGTCAACAACAACTGCGCCACCGGCTCCACCGCCCTGATGCTGGCCCGGCAGTTCGTCGAGGGCGGCGGCAGCGACTGCGTCCTCGCGGTCGGCTTCGAGAAGATGGCCCGCGGCTCGCTGGGCGGCGGCGCGGACGCCGGCGGCGACTTCGCGGCCTCGCCGGTCGCCCGGCACTACGGGATCATGGCCGCCGCCCACGGCTTCGAGACGTCCCCGCCCACCGCCCAGATCTTCGGCAACGCGGCCCGCGAGCACATGGAGCGGTACGGGACGACGCCCGCGCAGCTCGCCGCGGTCGGGGCCAAGAACCACCGGCACTCGGTGAACAACCCGTACGCCCAGTTCCAGGACCCGTACACGGTCGAGGAGGTCCTCGCCGCCCGCACCGTCCACCGCCCCCTCACCCGACTCCAGTGCTCGCCCACCTCCGACGGGGCGGCGGCGGCCGTCGTCGTCTCCGAGCGGTTCGTCGAACGGCACGGTCTGGCCGAGCGGGCGGTGGAGATCGCCGCCCAGGCCATGACCACCGACACCGGGGCCTCCTTCGCCTCCGGCAGCTGCATCGACGCGGTCGGAGCCCCGATGTCCCGGGCCGCCGCCCAGCAGGTCTACGCGGCCTCCGGCCTCGGCCCGGACGACCTCGACGTCATCGAGCTGCACGACTGCTTCTCCGTCAACGAACTCCTCTCCTACGAGGCGCTGGGCCTGTGCGGCGAGGGGGAGTCCGGCCCGCTCGTCGAATCCGGGGCGACGACCTACGGCGGGCGGTGGGTGGTCAACCCGTCCGGCGGGCTGATCTCCAAGGGCCACCCGCTGGGCGCCACCGGCATCGCCCAGGCCGCCGAGCTGACCTGGCACCTGCGCGGCGAGGCCGGCGCCCGCCAGGTGCCCGGCGCACGGACCGCCCTCGCCCACAACATCGGCCTCGGCGGAGCGGCGGTGGTCACGCTGCTGCGGCGCGGCTGAGGCTCCCGGGTCCGGGGGCGGTACTGCGGCCCCCGGACCGCTCGTCAGCTCTCCCGCCCGGAGGGCCCGCCCGTATCGCGACTCTCCCCGCGACTCTCCCCGCGCCCCTCCCCGTCCCGGTCGTCCTCGGCGTTCGTCGTGCGGGCGGAGGCCGCGCGCCGCAGATGGCGGTGGCGGGACCCCGGTTGGTTGCTCAGCTCCTCGCCGACCATGACCCGCACCGCGTCGCGCATACCGTGCAGACCCTCGCTGCGCTTGGGGCCACCGGCCGGGTCGGTGCGCAGCTCCCGCAGGAGGGACCAGCACAGGAAGAGCATCACCACGACGAAGGGCAGGGCCACCAGGATCGTCGCGCTCTGGAGGGACTCCAGCCCGCCGGCCACCAACAGCGCCGCCGCGACCGACGCCATGAGGAGGCCCCAGGTGACGACGAGCCAGCGCCGCGGGTGCAGGGCTCCCCTGCTGGTCAGCGAACCCATGACCAGGGAGGCGGAGTCCGCGCTGGTGACGAAGTACATCATGATCAGGATCATCGCGGCCCACGCCGTCACCGTGCTGACCGGCAGGGCGTCGAGCATCGCGAACAGGGTCGCCTCCGTCCCCTCCTTCGCCTTCTCGGCCATGTCGACGACGCCTGTCTCGGCGAGGCGGATACCGGTCCCGCCGAGCACCACGAACCACAGGGCGGTCGCCCCGCTCGGCACGAGCAGCACGGCGAGGAGGAACTCGCGGATCGTGCGGCCCTTGGAGATGCGCGCGATGAAGGTACCGACGAAGGGCGCCCAGGACAGCCACCAGGCCCAGTAGAAGATCGTCCAGGTGCCCAGCCAGCTCTGGCCGCCGAAGGCGCCGGTGCGCGAGGCCATG
Source organism: Streptomyces sp. CNB091 (assembly GCF_000377965.1). Lineage (NCBI taxonomy): Bacteria > Bacillati > Actinomycetota > Actinomycetes > Kitasatosporales > Streptomycetaceae > Streptomyces > Streptomyces sp. CNB091. The sequence goes on along the minus strand of NZ_KB898997.1, from coordinate 166,476 downwards.
GGGAGGAGGTCGTTCAGGTAGCCGCCGACCGAGGACGGCAGCACGTCCAAGAGGTAGACGGTCGGACCCGCGGCGAACACGAAGACCATGAGGGCCGCGGCGATGACGAGGTTGATCGAGCTGAGCCATTTCACCCCGCCGTGCAGCCCGGTGAAGGCGGAGACCACGAAGGCCGCGCCGAGTACGGCGATGATCGTCAGTTCGACGCCCTTGCTCTGTTCGAGGCCCGCCGTGAGATCGAGTCCGATGGCGATCTGAAGGGCGCCCAGTCCCAGGCTCGTCGCGGTGCCGAAGACCGTGGCGAAGACGGCGAGCAGGTCCAGCACCTTGCCGAGGACGCCGTTCGCCCTGCGTTCGCCGATGAGGGGCACGAACACGGCGCTCAACCGGTTGCCCCGGCCCATGCGGAAACTCGCGTAGCCCAGCGCCAGGCCCACGATGCCGTAGATCGCCCACGGAGTCAGCGTCCAGTGGAAGAAGGAGTACTCCATCGCGGTGCTCGCGGCGCCCGCCGTCTGCGGCTCGGCCCCGCTGAAGGGCGGCGGGCTCAGATAGTGCGAGACGGGCTCCCCGACGCCGTAGAAGATCAGCCCGATGCCCATGCCCGCGCTGAACATCATCGCAATCCACGAGAAGTTCGAGAACTCCGGCGGGGAGTCGTCCCTGCTGAGCCGGATCCGGCCGAAGCGGCTGAAGGCGATGATGAGGCACAGCACCAGGAAGACGTCGGCGGCGATGACGAAGAGCCACGCGAAGTTGTCGAGCACCCAGGGGAGGGCCGCGTCCGACGCGCTCTGGAAGGTGTCCTTGCCGAGGGCCGCCCACAGGACGATCCCGACGACGCCCAGCACCCCGATCGTCACCACCACCCGGTCCGGTGAGGAGCCCGTCCCGGGCTCCTCACCGGAATCCGCGGGGCCGGAGGGAGGCCGGCCGGGGGACACGTCAGCGTTCTCCGTACTCATAACCCACCACTATGAGGGCCGTATGCGGCGATATGGGGGATGTGGGGGGTGGGGGATGTGCCCAGGTCGACGATCGGCGTCCGGCGGTCGTCGGCCCGGGGCGCGGGCTCCCGATACCTGATGTACGGGCCATCTGCCGCCTGCGACCATGACGTTCATGTCTGACGTCTCCGCGCCCGCCTCCGCCCCGTCGATCACCTCCCGAATACGTCCCAGCACCTGGGCGGTCGTGCTCGCCGCCTGCACCGGCCAGTTCCTCGTCGTCCTCGACGTCTCCGTCGTCAACGTGGCCCTGCCCTCCATGCGGGCCGACCTGGGGCTGAGCCCGGGGGGCCTCCAGTGGGTCGTCAACGCCTACTCGATCGCGTTCGCCGGGTTCATGCTCCTGGGCGGGCGGGCCGCCGACATCTACGGGCGCAAGCTGATGTTCCTCGTCGGGCTCGGCGTCTTCACCGCCGCCTCGCTCGCGGGCGGCCTCGCCCAGGAGGGCTGGCAGCTCCTCGCCGCCCGTGCCGCCCAGGGCCTCGGGGCCGCCGTCCTGGCTCCCGCCACCCTCACCATCCTCACCGCGGCGGTGCCCGAAGGGCCGGCCCGGACGAAGGCGATCGGCACGTGGATGGCGGTCGGCGCCGGCGGCGGCGCGGCGGGCGGGCTCATCGGCGGGGTCCTCACCGACGCCCTCTCCTGGCGCTGGGTCCTCCTGATCAACGTGCCCATCGGCGCCATCGTCCTGGTCGCCGCCGCCCTGCGGATCACCGAGGGCCGCGCGGGTGACCGCCGCCGCATCGACTTCCTGGGCGCGGTCCTCGTCACCGCGGGCCTCGCCGCCGTCGCGTACGGCATCGTCCAGACCGAGGTCGAGGGCTGGGCGGCCGCCGCCACCCTGGTGCCGCTGCTCTCCGGGACCGTGCTGCTGGCCGCCTTCGTGCTGGTCGAGGCGCGGACCGCCGTCCCGCTGATCCCGCTGCGCGTGTTCTCCGTACGGGCGGTGTCCTCGGCCAACGTGTCGATGCTGCTCATGGGATCGGCCACGTTCTCCATGTGGTACTTCATGACCGTGTACGCCCAGAACGTCCTGGGCTACACGCCGTTGCAGGCCGGTCTCGCGCTGATGCCGACCTCGGCCGCCGTCATCATCGGCTCCAAACTGGCCCCCCGCCTCATGGTGCGCGCCGGGGCGAAGAGCCTCGCCGTCGCCGGGGTCCTGATCACCGCCGCGGGCTTCGGCTGGCAGTCCACGATGGGCGTGGACGGCTCCTACCTCACCGCGATCTGTCTGCCCGGCGTCCTGATGATGACCGGCGCGGGTCTCGCCTCCACCCCGCTCGCCACCCTCGCCACCTCCGGCGCGGAGCCGGGGGACGCCGGACTCGTCTCCGGCCTGGTCAACACCTCGCGCACCATGGGCGGTGCGCTGGGCCTCTCGGTGCTCTCCACGGTCGCCGCCGCGCGCACCGCCGGTTCCGGCGACGCGGCCGAGGTCGCCGCCGGATACGCGCTGGCCTTCCGCACCGCGACCGGGGTCCTGCTGGCCGGGGTGGTCGTGATGCTGATCTGGCTGCCGAACCACCGCAGGCCCCGCCCGCCGGCGGACCTTCCGGTCGGGGCCCCGACGGCGGGGTGATCCGGACGTCCCATTGTCCTGACGGGGTGTCAGCAGTATTCCCAACTTCCGTGGCCTGCGTTATACATGGGCCATCGGCTAGAACGCGTTCTAGAAGGGCGTGCCCTGCCGGTCACCGCACGACCTCGGTGCGGCCGGCGGTGCGGACGGCCGCACCGAGGTCTTCCCACCGACCAGGACCATCAAGGAGCTGCTCCGTCATGCCCATTGATGCCCGGGCGGCAGTCGCCGCCGAACCCCGCCGAGCCGAGATCGGCTGGGACCACAAGGACGTCCAGCTCTACCACCTGGGTCTCGGCGCGGGCAGCCCCGCCACCGACCCCGACGAACTGCGCTACACCCTGGAGTCCCGGCTCCAGGTGCTGCCGAGCTTCGCCACCGTCGCGGGCGCCGGCACGGCCGCCTTCGGCGGCATGGGGGCGCAGGGGATCGACGTGGACCTCGCCGCGGTCCTGCACGGCGGACAGTCGTTGCGCGTCCACCGCCCGATCCCGGCCACCGGCAGCGCCGTGCAGACCTCGAAGGTCGCGGCGGTGTACGACAAGGGCAAGGCCGCCGTCATCGTGCTGCGTACCGAGGCGAGTGACGGCGACGGGCCGCTGTGGACGAACGACGCCCAGATCTTCGTACGGGGGGAGGGCGGCTTCGGCGGCGAACGCGGCCCCTCCGACCGCCTCGCCCCGCCGGAGCGGGCCCCCGACCGCACGGTGGAGCGGGCCGTCCGCGAGGACCAGGCGCTGCTCTACCGTCTCTCGGGGGACTGGAACCCGCTGCACGCCGATCCCGCCTTCGCGAAGCTGGCCGGTTTCGACCGGCCGATCCTGCACGGACTGTGCACGTACGGCATGACGCTGAAGGCGATCACCGACACCCTGCTGGACGGCGACGTCTCCCGGATCACCGCCTACCGCACCCGCTTCGCCGGCGTGGTCTTCCCCGGCGAGACCCTCCGGATCCGGATGTGGGCCGGGGACGGCCGCGTCCAGGTGACGGTCGCCGCCGCCGAGCGGGACGACGCGCCGGTCCTCGCCGATACGGTCGTCGAACACTCCTGACGTTGCACAAGCCCGCCGTCGAACACGCCTGAGCACAGCAGAACCCTGATGTAGATGACGATGTGAGGGGAGCCGTACCCATGCGCGCAGCCGTACTGCACGAGACAGGCCAGGAGAAGCTCGAAGTCCTCGACGACGTCGAGGCGGTGGGCTTCGGCCCGGGAAAGGTCAAGCTCCGCATCCGCGCCACCGGCCTCTGCCACTCGGACGTCTCCGCGATGAGCGGCGTCCTCCCGCAGCCCGCCCCCTTCGTCCCCGGCCACGAGGGGGCCGGGGAGGTCGTCGACGTCGGCGACGGGGTGACCGGGCTGAGCGCCGGCGACCGGGTCCTCGTCTGCTGGCTGCCCGCCTGCGGGGAGTGCCCGTCCTGCAAACGGGGCCAGACCCAGCTGTGCCTCGCCGGTTTCATGAACGCGGGCACCCCGAACTTCAAGCGCCCCGGCGGCGACGTCTTCGGCTTCGCGGGCACCGGCACCTTCACCGAGGAGGTCGTCGTCGGCGCGGGCTCCGCCGTGCCGATCCCCGACGACGTGCCGTTCGAGATCGCCGCCCTGATCGGCTGCGGGGTCACCACCGGACTCGGCGCGGCCATCAACACGGCGAAGGTGGAGGCCGGTTCATCGGTCGCGGTGATCGGCTGCGGCGGCGTCGGCATCTCCACGATCCAGGGCGCGCGGGTCCAGGGCGCGGCGCAGATCATCGCCGTCGACCCGGTCGCCTCCCGCCGCGAGGCCGCCCTCCGCTTCGGCGCTACGGAGGCCGTCGCCCCCGACGGGCTGGCCGACGCCAAGCAGCGGATCACCGGCGGCGAGGGCTTCGACTACGTCTTCGAGGTCGTCGGCAAGTCCGCCACCGCCCGCACCGCCTACGAGAACACCCGCCGCGGCGGCACCCTGTGCGTCGTCGGGGCCGGGTCCATGGACGACAACTTCCAGGTCAACATGTTCGAGCTGTTCTTCGACGAGAAGCGCATCCTGCCCTCCATGTACGGCGGCGGGGACGTCCTGCGCTCCTTCGACCGGGCCATCGCGCTCTGGCGGGCGGGCCGCATCGACCTGGAGTCGATGATCACCCACCGGGTCCGGCTGGACGGGGTCAACGACGCCCTGGACCAGATGCGCACGGGCGAGTCGCTGCGTACCTGCATCGAGCTCTGAACCCGGCGCCCGGCCAACGACGTTGAGGATTCCCATGTCACTTCCCCTTCCGCTGGACGGACTGTCCGCGATCGTCACCGGCGCGGGCCGCGGCCTCGGCCGGGCCGAAGCCCTGGAACTGGCCCGCCTCGGCGCGGCCGTCGTCGTCAACGACTACGGGCAGCCCGGCCGCGACGGCTCCGGCGAGGCGTCCGCCGCCCCCGCCGAGGAGGTCGCCGCCGAGATCCGCGCCGCCGGCGGGCAGGCCACAGCCCACCTCGGCGACGTCTCCGACCACGAACAGGCCCGCGCGCTCGTCGCGTTGGCGACCGACACCTACGGCCGGCTCGACATCCTGGTCAACAACGCGGGCATCCTGCGCGACCGGATGGTCTTCTCGATGACCGAGGAGGAATGGGACGCGGTGGTCCGCGTCCACCTCAAGGGCCACTTCAACACGACGCACTTCGCCGCTGCCCACTGGCGCGCCCGGTCCAAGGAGACCGGCGGACCGGTCTACGGGCGGATCGTCAACACCTCCTCGGAGGCGTTCCTCGCGGGCTCGGCGGGCCAGCCCAACTACGCCGCCGCCAAGGGCGGCATCGTCGGCCTCACCACCTCCACCGCGCTCGCCCTCGCCAAGTACGGCGTCACCGCCAACGCCATCTGCCCGCGCGCCCGCACCCGGATGACCGAGGACGTGTTCGCGGGCTTCCAGGAACCGGCGGACGGCGCCCTCGACCCCCTGGCGCCCGAGCACGTGTCCCCGCTCGTCGGCTATCTCGCCTCACCGGCGGCGGCCGGGGTCAACGGGCAACTGCTCGTCGTGCACGGGGGGATGGTCGCCGTCGTCGAACGGCCCCGGGTGGCCGCCCGGTTCGACGCGGTGAAGGAGACCTTCACCTTCGCGGAGCTGGACGGGCTGCTCACCCCGTACTACGCGGACCGGCCCCCGAACGAGACCTTCGCCGCCGCCGAAGTCCTCGGCCTGAAGCGGCGGTAGCGGCGGAGAGGGCCTGAAGCGGCGGTAGCGGGGGAGGGCGGCACACGGAAGGGCCCGGCCGGCCGGCCGCCGGATGCTGTTGATGCCAACAGTATCCGCCGTCCGCCGTCCGGGCCCTCCCGTCGTGCTGAGACGCGCCTGCCGAGCGGCTCTCAGGCCGCCCTGGACTCCTCGTCGGCGGGCCGGCGGTGGCGACCGTGCGGCTGCGCCGACGTGTTCTCCGCCGACGCACCCCCTCGGTGCCTTCCGGAACCGCCGGTCCCGGCCCCCTCGTCCGCCCCCGCCGGGCGCTGCTGGTTCGTGTCGATCCGTGCTTCGGACATGTGGGAAGTCACCCCGTTGTGATCGCTTACCTGTGTCGCGCCTACGTGTGTCGCCAGCCCCGCCGCCGCCATCCGACGTGGTCACCGTCGGTACCCGCCCGATACGGCGGCGTAGCCCAGGATCCCGATCTTAATCAGATCTAGCGGCTCGGTGCAGGGGCGCCTGCCCCAACGGAACGGGCTTACACACAGCAGGAGCGGAGACCGCGGCGGACGGTTGCGTTCCGCCCTCCGCGTCACCCGGACGGCCGGTCTCGGAAGAGGGTTCCACGTCTCCGGGCGCGTCCAGCATCGCCACGCCGCAGGATGTCGCGGCGTTCGTGTACGGGAGACGCAGCACCCCGTCCCGGCTCCAGTACCCTGCCCCCGCCGCCCAGCCCGGCGGGGCGGCGAACTGGTGGAGCCGACGTCCCGCGGGCCGCCAGACCCCCAGCCGGCTGCCCGCCGCCCCGTCGATCCGCAGCGCCACCGCGCAGCTCTCCGGCATCAGCATCTGGCCCGGCTGCACCGCGAACGGCGTCACCGCCGCGTCCGCGAGGCGCAGGCACTCCGGGAACCTGACCGGCAGACAGCTCCCCAGCACCCCCCAGCCGAGCCGGTCGTGTCCCGGGGCGTCCGAGCGGATCAACAGCAGCCCGCTGTCGGCGTCCGCGAGCAGCAGCCGGTCATCGCTGTCCGGCGCGATCTGGAGCAGCGGCGTCACCTCGGCCCCCCGCCCCAGGTCGACGGCGACCGCCTTGACCGGTCCGCCGCCCGGCGCCCGCCGGTCCAGCGCCAGCAGCCGGCCCGCCCGGTCCAGCCAGGCCCCGCCCGAACAGCGCCCGGGAATCCGCGCGATCTCCTCGGGCCCGAACGCTCCGCCCGCCACCAGCCAGAGCGACGAGTGGTGGTCGCCGGCCGACAGGGCGTAGACGCACCGCCCGTCCGGCGACGGCGGCAACAGGGTCATCTCCGCGAACTCGACGGCGCCCAGCAGGAGTTCGCCGGTCCCCGGCCCGGTCGGGTAGAGCAGGGAGAACTGCTGTCGGTCCGCCACCCGCCGCCGGATCAGCACCCGCCCGTCGGCGAGCGGCGCCACCTCGGCGTCCGGCTCTTCGGGCTGATCGAGGGGGAGGGGCACCGCGTACGGCTCCGGCCCGTCCAGCGTCCACCGCTCCGGATACCAGGCGCGCTCGCCCGGCGGGCCGGGAGCCGCGGTGAGCCGGGCGGCGTAGGCCCCGTCCGCGGTGAGCGTGAAGCCGCCGGGCAGCGGCGCGTCACCGGCCGGCGACGCCGGGCCGCCCACGGCGGACGACGTCTCCGAAGCGGCCTCGCCCGCACGGAATCCGGGCAGGCCGGGAGCGTCCGCCCCGGCGGACTCCACGGGGTCGCCGGACCCCTCCGGTTCTGGTTCCGCTCCGTACTTCTTCCGGCCCCACTCCACTCCGGATTCCGTTCTGGACTCCTTCGGTTCGGGTTCCGTTCCGGATTCCGCTTCGGATTCCGCTTCGGGTTCCGCCGTCGCGGCGGCCCCGGCGGATCCGCCCTCGATGGCACAGGCAGTCATGGACTCGTCACCTCCGGCTACGAAAGCTAGTTTTCGCACTTCCAGCCGAACAACACGAGCCACCTGACTTCACACATAAGGGTGGTGATGTCTGGATTCTCCTGAGGTGACGGGGGTGGGTGTGCTGGTGAAGTTGGCCGCGTCTATGGTTAGGCGGCCCTAACCAAGAACCCGTGCCCACGCACGTACGCGGACCATCTGGAGCAAGCGATGTCCCTTCGACCCCGCGGTACCGCCGCAGTCGCCCTGGCCGTGGCGGCCGCCCTCTCCCTGTCGGCCTGCGGGGGCGGTGACGGCGGGGACGCGGCGAAGACCGACGCGGACGGCGGCAAGAAGGCCGCCGTCGCCACCGGCGGCAAGGACTTCGCGGACGCGGCGAAGAAGACCGCGGCGTACGGCACCGACGCCGAGGCCGGCGAGTTCCCCCGTACGGTCACCCACGCCATGGGCAAGACCGAGATCAAGGCCGCGCCCCGGCGTGTGGTCGTGCTGGACGTCGGCGAGTTCGACAACGTCGTGTCCCTGGGCCTGAAGCCGGTCGGCTACGCGCCCAGCGAGGGCGACGCGGCCATCCCCTCCTACCTGGAGAAGGGCGCGGGCGAGCCGAAGAGCGTCGGCACGATCAACAGCCTCAACCTCGAAGCCATCGCGGGCCTCAAGCCCGACCTGATCCTCGGCAGCCAGCTCCGCGCCGCGGACAAGTACGACGAGCTGTCCAAGATCGCCCCCACCGTGTTCTCCATCCGCCCGGGCTTCACCTGGAAGGAGAACTACCTCCTCAACGCCCAGGCCCTGGACCGCACGGAGCAGGCCGAGTCGGCGCTCGCCGCGTACGAGGACGAGGCGAAGAAGCTCGGCGAGGACATCGGCCCCGACAAGCCGACCGTCTCGATGGTCCGCTATCTGCCCGACCGTCTCCGCCTCTACGCCAAGGCCTCGTTCATCGGCACGATCCTCGAAGACGTCGGCCTGCCGCGTCCGAAGAACCAGCAGATCAACGACCTCGCCGCCGAGATCAGCCCGGAGAGGATCGACGAGGCGGACGCCGACTGGATCTTCACCGGCGTCTACGGCGACCCGAAGGCCACCCAGCGCGACACCGCCCGGTCCAACCCGCTGTGGAAGAACCTGAAGGCCGTCAAGGAGGGCCGGGCCAAGGACGTCTCCGACGAGACCTGGTACCTGGGCCTCGGCGTCACCTCGGCCGGCCTGGTCCTCGACGACCTCCGCGCGGACCTGGTGAAGTAGCCGGCCGCTAACCGACGTGGTACGTGCCCCGGGCCGACGCCGTACGTGCCCCAGCGTCGACGCCGTACGTGCTCCGGCGTCGACGCGGTATGTGCCCGGCCCGGACGCGGTTCGTGCCCCCAGCGCCGATGCCGTGAAGTAACGATTCGTGTCCGGCCGCCGGTCCTGGCGTACAGGTCCGGCGGCCAGGGGCGACGGACCACCCCGGACAGGTAGCCTTTCCCCCGTGCCCCGTCTGTCTGAAGTCATCGCCGCCCTCGACGCCCTCTGGCCCCCCGAGCGGGCCGAGGGATGGGACGCGGTCGGGACGGTCTGCGGCGATCCGGACACGGAGATCGACCGCGTGCTGTTCGCCGTCGACCCGGTCCGCGAGATCGCCGACGAGGCCCTGGAGCTCGGCGCCCAGCTGATCGTCACCCACCACCCGCTCTATCTGCGCGGGACGACGACGGTCGCCGCCGACACCTTCAAGGGCCGGGTCGTCCACACCCTCATCAAGCACGACATCGCGCTCCACGTCGCGCACACCAACGCCGACACCGCCGACCCCGGCGTCTCCGACGCCCTCGCCGGCGCCCTGGACCTGCGGATCACCGGTCCCCTGGTCCCCGACCCCACCGACCCCGAGGGCCGGCGCGGACTGGGCCGGATCTGCGAACTGGACCACCCCGAGACCCTGGCCGCCTTCGCCGCCCGGGCCGCCGCCCGGCTCCCCGCCACCGCGCAGGGCATCCGGCTGGCCGGCGACCCCGAGGCGCTCGTGCGCACCGTCGCCGTCAGCGGCGGCTCCGGCGACAGCCTCTTCGACGCCGTCCGCGCCGCGGGCGTCGACGCCTTCCTCACCGCCGACCTGCGCCACCACCCGGCCTCCGAAGCCGTGCGGCACTCGCCGCTCGGCCTCGTCGACGCCGCGCACTGGGCCACCGAGTGGCCCTGGTGCGAGCAGGCGGCCGCCCAGCTCGACGCGCTTTCCGACCGCCACGGATGGGACCTGCGGGTCCATGTCTCGAAGCAGGTCACCGACCCCTGGACCACCCACCATTCCTCTGGAGCCCCCAACTGAACGCCGCGCCCGCCGACCAGATCCGACTTCTCGACGTCCAGGCCCTCGACCTCCGTCTCGCCCAGCTCTCCCACAAGCGCACCTCGCTGCCGGAGCACGCCGAGATCGAGCAGCTCGGCAGCGACCTCGCCCAGCTGCGTGACCTGCTGGTCGCCTCCACCACAGAGGAGAGCGACACCACCCGCGAGCAGACCAAGGCCGAGCAGGACGTCGACCAGGTGCGCCAGCGCGCCGTCCGCGACCAGCAGCGCCTGGACTCCGGCGCGGTCTCCTCGCCCAAGGACCTGGAGAGCCTCCAGCGCGAGCTCGTCTCGCTCGCCAAGCGCCAGGGAGACCTGGAGGACGTCGTCCTGGAGATCATGGAGCGCCGTGAGGGCGCCCAGGAGCGGGTCGCCGAGCTGACCGAGCGGGTCGCCGCCGTCCAGGCCAAGGTCGACGACGCCACCGCCCGCCGCGACGCCGCCACCGCCGAGCTGGACGCCGAGGCCGCCACGGTGACCAAGGACCGCCAGGTCGTCGCCGAGGTCATCCCCGCCGACCTGCTGAAGCTGTACGACAAGCTCCGCGCCCAGCAGGGCGGGGTCGGCGCCGCCCGGCTCTACCAGCGCCGCTGCGAGGGCTGCCGGCTTGAGCTGAACATGGCCGAGGTCGGTGACGTGCGCGCCGCGTCCCCCGACACCGTCCTGCGCTGCGAGAACTGCCACCGCATCCTGGTCCGCACCTCGGAGTCGGGCCTGTAATGAGCGCCGCGCGCCAGGTGGTGGTCGAGGCCGACGGCGGCTCCCGGGGCAACCCTGGGCCCGCCGGTTACGGCGCGGTCGTCATCGACCCGGCCACCGGCGAACCCCTCGCCGAGGCCGCCGAGTACATCGGCGTCGCGACGAACAACGTCGCCGAGTACCGGGGCCTGATCGCCGGTCTGACGGCCGCGAAGGCACTGTTCCCGGACGCGGGGGACGCGCTGCGCGTCCACGTCCGGATGGACTCCAAGCTGGTCGTCGAGCAGATGTCGGGGCGCTGGAAGATCAAGCACCCCGACATGAAGCCGCTGGCGGCCCGCGCCGCCGCGGTCCTGCCGCCGTCCTCGGTGACGTACGAGTGGATCCCGCGCGCGCAGAACAAGCACGCGGACCGGCTCGCCAACGAGGCGATGGACGCGGGCCGCGACGGCAGGCAGTGGGAGGCGTCCGCCTCGACGGCCGCCCTCGACACCCCGGCGCGCTCCACCGTGAGCACCCCGCCGCCCGCCCAGGGCCCGCCCGGCGACCAGGTCGCGGGCGCGGCCAGGGCCCGCGCGGCCCTCGCCGCCGCACGGGGCGCGGCCACCCCGGCGGCCGACACGCTCTTCCCGGTGCCGGAGCCCGGGGTGCCGGACACCACGGCCCCCGCTGCACCGGCCTCCTCCGCACCGGCCCCCGCTGCACCGGCCTCCTCCGCACCGGCCCCCGGGCAGCCGACGACCGGAGCCTTGCAGCAGCAGCAGCCGGCCGGCGCACCGCAGACCGGCTGGGGATCGGCCCCCGACCTGGGCGCACCCGCCACGCTCGTCCTGCTCCGGCACGGCGAGACCGCCCTCACGCCCGAGAAGCGGTTCTCCGGCAGCGGCGGCACCGACCCCGAACTCTCCGCCACCGGCCGTGACCAGGCCGCCCGGGCCGCCGAGTACTTCGCCGCCCTGGGCACCGTCCAGGAGATCGTCAGCTCCCCGCTGCGCCGCTGCCGCGAGACCGCCGCGGCCGTCGCCGACCGCCTCGGCCTCGACGTCCGGATCGACGAGGACCTGCGCGAGACGGACTTCGGCGCGTGGGAGGGCCTGACCTTCGGGGAGGTACGGGAGCGGTACGGGGACGACCTCACCGCCTGGCTGGCCTCTCCGGACACCGCCCCGACCGGCGGCGGCGAGAGCTTCGCGGAGGTCGCCGGGCGGGTCGCGGCCGCCCGGGACCGGATCGTCGCCCGGTACGCGGGCCGCACGGTCCTGCTCGTCACCCATGTGACTCCGATCAAGACGCTCGTCCGGCTCGCCCTGGGAGCCCCGCCCGAGGCGCTGTTCAGGATGGAGCTGTCGGCGGCCTCGATCTCCACGGTCGCCTACTACGGGGACGGCAACGCCTCCGTACGCCTGCTCAACGACACGTCCCACCTGCGCTGACAGCGGGCCGCGCATGGACTGGCCGACCGGGCTGCTCGGGTTCGCCGCCGGACTGCTGATCTCCGTGGCCACCGCGCCGGTCGGCGTCTCCGGCGCGGTGTTCCTGCTGCCGGTCCAGATCAGCGTGCTCGGGGTGCCCAGCCCGGCGGTCACCCCCACCAACCTGCTCTACAACGTGGTGGCGGGCCCCGGGGCCCTGCTGCGGCACCACAGGGCCGGCACCCTGCGGGGGCCGCTGACCCGGCTGCTCGTCCTCGGCACCGTTCCCGGCGTCGTCGTCGGCGCGGTGGTCCGGGTGTTCGCGGTGCCGGGCCCGTCGGTGTTCCGGCTGCTCATCGCCGTCCTGCTGCTGCCGCTGGGCGGCTGGCTCTGCCTGCGGACCCTGCGCCGCGCCTCCCGCACGGCCGCCGGTCGGGAGCCCTCGGCCCGCGCCGTCACCCGGCTCGCCATGGCGGTCGGGGTGGCCGGAGGGATCTACGGGATCGGCGGCGGATCGCTCCTCGGCCCGATCCTCGTGGGGCGCGGCATGCCGGTGGCGAAGGTCGCCCCGGCCGCGCTCGCCGCCACCTTCGTGACCTCGGCCGTCGGCGCGGGGACGTACGCGCTGCTGTCCCTGACCACCACCGGCGACATCGCACCGTACTGGTCCCTCGGCCTGGCCTGCGGACTCGGCGGACTGTGCGGGGGCTACCTCGGCGCCCGCCTCCAGCCCCGCCTCCCGGAGACGGCGCTGCGGCTGCTGCTGGGGGCGCTGGCACTCGGCGTCGGGGGGCTCTACGCCGTGCAGCTCCTGCGCTGAGGGGCCTTACGCCCGTGCAACTCCCGCTCTCAGGGGTCTCACGCCGTGGAGCTCCTGCCCCGAGGGGTCTCACGCCGTGGAGCTCCCGCCCTGAGGGGTCTCACGCAGTGCAGCTCCCGCCCTGAGGGGTCTCCTCGGGGCCGCAGGATTACGCGCCGAGCGCCGCCGCCTCGGCCGCCAGCCGGGCCACCCGGTCCCAGTCCTTCGCCGCCACCGCGTCGCCCGGCACCATCCAGCTGCCGCCCACGCAGCCGACGTTGGGCAGCGCGAGGTACGACGGCGCGGAGGCGAGCGAGATGCCGCCGGTCGGGCAGAACCGGGCCTGGGGGAGCGGCGCGGACAGAGCCTTGAGGTAAGCCGTGCCGCCCGCCGCCTCGGCCGGGAAGAACTTCATCTCCCGCACCCCGCGCTCCAGCAGGGCCACCACCTCGGAGGTGGTCGAGACGCCCGGCAGGAACGGCACCCCGGACGCCTTCATCGCCTCCAGCAGCGCGTCCGTCCACCCCGGGCTGACCAGGAACCGGGCCCCGGCGTCGACGGTGTCTTGTACCTGCTCCGGCGAGATCACCGTGCCCGCCCCGACCACCGCGCCCGGGACCTCGGCGGCCATGGCCCGGATCGACTCCAGCGCGGCGGGTGTCCGCAGCGTCACCTCGATCGCCGGGAGCCCACCCGCCACCAGAGCCCGCGCCAACGGCACCGCGTCGGCCGCGTCGTGCAGGACGACGACGGGGACGACGGGCGCGAGATCCAGCACGGAGGCGTCGGACGGAGCGGAGGGCGCGGCAGAGGAGGTCATGGGGGTCATCCTGCCGCGCCCAAGGCGATATCTGCAACGAGCGTTGCGCAGGACGCAACAACAGTCCAGCGGGGAGCGCCACTGAGCCGCCCGCGAGGGCACGAGGGCATCCCCTCGGTGCCGGTCAGTGGATGTCCGTCACCACCACGTCCAGCGACCACGGCCGCCCGGCCCGCGCGGGGGCCTCGGCCTCCACCACGTACCCGAGGTCCCGCAACACCTCCACCAACTGCGCCGGGCCCTTCGGCCGCGCACCCGCCACCAGCAGATCGCGCACCAGCCGGCCCTTGGTGGCCTTGTTGAAGTGGCTCACCACGGACCGCTTCTCCACCCCGCCCACCAGTTGGGAGTGCAGCACCCGCACGCTCGCCGTACGCGACGCCACCTCACCCGCCGGCTTCCACGCCGCCGCGTACGCCGAGGACCGCAGGTCCAGGACGAGCCCGTTCCCGGCGGCCTCGGGCAGCACGGTCTCCATCGGGGTACGCCAGTACGCGCCGAGCGCGCCGAGACCGGGCAGCTTCACCCCCATCGAGCAGCGGTACGGCGGAATCCGGTCGCCGATCCGGACCGCGCCCCACAGCCCCGAGAAGACCAGCAGCGACTTCGCCGCCCGCCGCCGCGCGTCCGCCTCCAGCGAGGCCAGATCGAGGGCGTCGTACAGCACGCCGGTGTACAGCTCCCCGGCCGGACGGGTCCCGGCGGTGCGCAGCCCGGTGTTCTTGCCGACCTCGCCCCGCAGCCCCACGCTCAGCCCCAGCACCTCACGGGCCTTCTCCTCGTCCGCCTGACACAGCTCGACCAGCTCGTCCAGCACCGCGGCACGGGCCGGGGCGAGCCCCGGCAGCGACAGCGACTCCGGCTTCAGCGAAGCCCCGCGCCCCGAGGCGGCCTTTCCTTCGGAGGGCGGCAACAGCACGAGCACGGCGGTTCTCCTTCGTACGTACGGCGCAAGCGCGGACCCGGTCGGCGTGCGGGCTCTCCGGGTCCTCGGCAAGGGTACGGGGACGGGGCGCCGCCTCCCGTACGGCGACGGCCGCGCCTCCCGTACGGCGACGGCCGCGCCTCCCGTACGGCGACGGCGCCACCCCCCGTACGGCGACGGCCGCGCCTCCCGTACGGCGACGGCGCCACCCCCCGTACGGCGACGGCCGCGCCCGCTGTGCGCGCGGGCCGGCGAGCGCCCCGGATGCCGCCCGCCCCCGCCCGGCCTACGCTCGGGCCATGCCCCGCCGCCACCTGCGTATGACCGGTGCAGCCGACTGCTCGCTCGGGGCCGCCCTGCGGGCGCTGCGCACCGAGCTCGACCGGCCCGGCGTCGAGGACGGTGCTGTTCGCTCCGGCGTGAGGGCAGTCTGTGCCGCTCGCTCCGGCGTGAGCGGGCAGGACACTGCCTGGTCCTTCGCGTCCTTCGCGCCCGTGAGCGCCGCGACCGCCGCCCGTGGGTCGTCGGCGTGGAAGCGGAGCGTCCGGGCGGTCCCGCGCCGGCCGAGCGGCCGCACGAACTCCACCGGCTCCGTCAGCTCCACCGTCACCGTCGTCTGGCTCCCCACCGCCAGATCGAGCGTCCCGTCCGCGTCCACCCGGACCAGACCCCCGTCCGGGAAGCGCCGGTCCACCCGGGCGGCGGCGATCACGGCGGCGGGCGCCCGCAGGTCGAACAGGGCGCCGTAGCGCAGCCGAAGCGAACCGTCGGCCTCCACGAGATGCGGCCGGGTCACACAGGCCGCCTGAAGGGCGACGATGATGACGATCCCGTACACGTCCACCACGAGCAGGATCGCGTGGACGAGCGGCCAGGGGATCACCAGGGCCAGCACCACGGTCTCCACGACGGAGACGAAGACGAACGTCCACATGATCCCGGTCTGCGGTCCGGTGTACGAGAACGGCCGGGCCCCCGCCGGAATCCGGTGGCGTCGGCGCAGGACCCACAGCCCGAGACTGTGCAGCGCCCGGAGTTCGTGCACCACCAGCCGCCGCACGGCCACCGGCACCACGGCCCGCACCGCGGACAGCCCGGCCTCCCGCCGGGTGTCCCCGGCCCGCCGCCGCGCCGTGTACAGCGGCCACATCACGTACGCCTCCAGCGCCAGGACGCCCACCACCAGCGCCTCGGCCACCAGCAGCACGGCACCGGGCATCCGGACCCCGGCCGCCAGGCAGACCGCCAGCGCGACCTCCCCGGGCAGCACCGCCCACATCGCGAGCCGCGCCACCCGCAGGCCCACCGTCCTCCCGGTACTCACGTGTTCCTCCCCCGTACCCGCTCGGCCAGCGCCTCCATCACCCGGCGCACCACCGCGCGCTGCGCGGGCGGGTAGTCGTCGAGCAGCACCCGCCCCATCCCCGTCGTCGACGGCTCGCCTTCGGGGATCACCGCCAGGACCTCGTCCGGTACGGCGGCGACCAGCTCGGCGGCCAGCGGCGCGATGCGCGGGTCGTCCACCCCAGCCCCGGCCAGCTCGTCGAGCCGCTCGTACAGTGCGAGAACGCCCGGGTCCTCGGCCAGCGGACGCAGCGCGGCGTACACCTCGGCCCCCGCGCCGGCCCCCGCCGCGTCCAGCAACGACAGATGCTCGCGGTCCTTCGCCGCGGCCGGGGACGCGGTGGCGGGCGCGTGCTCCAACAGCGCGGCGAGGGCGGGGGGGAGCGGCCCGTCCGAGGTGAGGGGCGCCTCCAGGAGCGCGGCCAGCACCTGCCGCCGCCCGTGGATCTCCCGCTCCTGCCGCGCCAGATCGGCGTCCAGCTCCCCGAGCACCTCGGCCAGCTCCCGCCCCGCGTCGTCGGCGAGCACGTCCCGCACCTCGTCCAGGGAGAGCCCGATCTCCGTCAGCCGCCTGATCCTGGCCAGCAGCACGGCATCGCGGACGGTGTACGCCCGATAGCCGTTGCCCTGCCGGGCGGGCTCGGGCAGGAGGCCGATGTGGTGGTAGTGCCGGACGGCCCGGGAAGTGACTCCCACGAGCGCGGCGATCTCTCCGATACGCATGCGGCCAGTAGAAACGTTGACGCCGCGACAAGGTCAAGCACCGCTTTCCTTCGCCCGCTTCCGTCCACGCCGTGACGGCCTGTGCCACGATCGGGGGAAGAACTCCGATCTCATGGACGGCTGGTCCCCCCGATGCCCCAGTCTGGCGAGCGACCGAGGAAGGAGCGTGACATGACTGCCATGGCGCACGAGCCGCTCACGCAGGCAGAAGTCCTTCTGGAGGGCTTCCTGGCCCTGGACACGCCGGAAGGTTTCCGGGCGGAACTGATCGAGGGGGAGATTGTCGTGACGCCGCCGCCGGACGGGGACCACGAGGACTACCTCGGCCTGATCGTCGACCAAGTGGCAAGGCGCGCCCGAACGCGCATGCAGTTCTCCGGAAACAAGGGGCTGAGACTTCGCAGCGGTGGTGGCTGTCCCAAGAACCACGCCATCCCCGACGGCACCTTCGCCCCTCTGGAACTCCGCCTTTTCCGCGGCGCCGAATCCTGGATGCCCCCTGAGGGCGTAGCCCTGGTGGTCGAGGTGACCTCCACCAAGCCGCAGGCCGACCGCGAGGCCAAGCGCCGCTGCTACGCCCGTGGCGGCATCCCGCTCTACCTGCTCATCGACCGGGACGACAGTTCGGTGACGCTGTTCAGCGATCCGGAGAACGACGACTACCGCCAGCTCCTCACCATCCCGTACGGGAAGCCGCTGCCGCTGCCCGAGCCCTTCGCCTTCGACCTGGAGACCGGCGACTTCGGCTGAGGGAGACCGACCGGGCCCTCGGTCCGCAGGGCCCGGTAGGATGGCGATCACGGCAGACGAGCCGGGCGGACGGCCGCGTGAGGATCCTTCGGGGTTCTCCCGAGGAACGTCCGGGCTCCACAGGGCAGGGTGGTGGCTAACGGCCACCCGGGGTGACCCGCGGGACAGTGCCACAGAAAACAGACCGCCCGGGACCTCGGTCCCGGGTAAGGGTGAAACGGTGGTGTAAGAGACCACCAGCGCCTGAGGTGACTCAGGCGGCTAGGTAAACCCCACCCGGAGCAAGGTCAAGAGGGGCCG
This sequence comes from Streptomyces sp. CNB091, assembly GCF_000377965.1. Lineage (NCBI taxonomy): Bacteria > Bacillati > Actinomycetota > Actinomycetes > Kitasatosporales > Streptomycetaceae > Streptomyces > Streptomyces sp. CNB091. The sequence continues at coordinate 148,721 of NZ_KB898997.1, read as the reverse complement.
CCCCAGAAATGGGACGGCTCTGCGTGAACGTTCGAGGGCTGCTCGCCCGAGTTCACGGGTAGACCGCACGAGGCCGGCAGCAATGCCGGCCCTAGATGGATGGCCGCCTCCCCGGCCGCCGCGAGGCGACCGGGAGACAGAACCCGGCGTACAGCCCGACTCGTCTGCCGTCTCACCCGCCCCGGGCCACCGCGCGCCCCACCCCCACCCCCACCCCCACCCCCACCCCCACCCCCACCACGCTCACGTCGGCGACGCGTTGTTCCGTCCCGCGTTATTCCACCTGCGCGGAAGGCTCCCGGCGTGTTCTGATCACCGGTGATCGGGGGTCGGCCGAAACCGGCGGGCGCCGAGTCGACGGAAACGGGGAACAGGGCGATGAGCGTTGCGGAAAGCACCGGAGCCGGGCGGCCGGACCAGCAGGGCGTACGCCTGCGTCCGGCCACGCCGAACGACGCGGAAGCCGTCACCCGGGTCTTTCTCGCCTCCCGGGCCGCCGCCATGCCGTATCTGCCCCGGGTCCACAGCGACGAGGACACCCTGGCGTGGATCACCCATGTCGTGCTGCCCACCAGCACCGCGGTGTGGGTGGCCGAGGGGGCGGAGGAGGGCGGGGAGCTGCTCGGGTTCGCCGTGCTCGCCGGGGGCGAGGAGCTCGATCATCTCTATCTGCGGCCCGACGCGCTGCGGCGGGGGATCGGCAGCCGGCTGCTGGCGGAGGTGCGCGGCGCGGCGGAGGGGGCCCTGAAGCTGTACGTGTTCCAGCGCAACGCCGCCGCCCGCGCCTTCTACGAGCGGCACGGGTTCACCGCCGTCGCGTTCGACGACGGTGCCCGCAACGAGGAGAACGAGCCGGACGTGCTCTACCGCTGGGCCCCCGGGGACCGCTGAGCTCCCGGGGCCGCAGGGCCGCCGGGAACCGCTGAGCCCCGGGGACCGCTGAGCCCGCGGGCGGCGGGTCAGATGACCGGCGGCCGGCCCAGCCGTGTCATCTGCCACACCGTGGACCAGCGCATCGGGCGCCGCTCGCCGCACGGGGTGCGGACGCCCTCGGCGAAGCCGCCCGCCCAGGCGCGCAGGCCCTTCGGGTCGCGGGTGCGGGCGAGGGTGAGCAGGGTCCAGGTGCCGAGATAGGCGGGGACCAGGGGGAGGGGCAGGTTGCGGCGGGCCAGCCAGACGCGGTTGCGGGCCGTCATCCGGTAGTAGACCGCGTGGCGGGCCGGGGACGTCTTCGGGTGCTGGAGCAGCAGTTCGGGCTCGTACAGCACCTTCCAGCCCGCGTCGAGCGCACGCCAGGCGAGGTCGGTCTCCTCATGGGTGAAGAAGAACTCGGCGGGCCACGGCCCGGTCTGCTCCAGCATCTTCATGGAGAACGCGTGGCCGCCCCCGAGGAAGGCCGTGACCGGGCCGCCGCGCATCGGGTCGCCCGCCCGGAGCCGGGGCACGTGGCGCCGCTGGGTCTCGCCGTGCTCGTCGGCGATCCGGAAGCCGACGATGCCGAGCCGGTCGTCGGCCGCGAAGAGGTCCCGCACCCGGCGGAAGACGTCCTTCTCGACCAGCAGCCCGTCGTCGTCCAGCTCGATCACCACGTCCACGTCGCCGATCTCGGCGAGCCTGCGCAGACCGGCGTTCCGGCCGCCCGGGCAGCCGAGGTTCTCCGGCAGCTCGATCGTGGTCACCCCGCCGTCGAGGTCCTCCAGGCCGGGGAAGGCGGTGAAGTCCGGGAGCGCCGTCCCGTTGCCGATGATCACGAGCCGGGTGGGCCGGACGTCCTGCATGGCGACCGACGCCAGCAGCGCCTCGACCGCCTGCGGGCGGTCCCCCATGGTCACGATGGATACGCCGATGCGTGGTGCGGACAAGTTCGGTACTCCTGGGCTCGGCTGCCGTGCGGCTGCTGGTCGGCTGCGGTGCCCGCGATCGTAACGCCTCGGTGTTCAGTGTGCGGTTACCGCCCGGCCATCCATGGGCCCGTCGGTGTTCAGCAGGGCTTACGCGATCAGCCGCTCGGGCTCGGGCATGTCCGTATTCTCCCGCTGTCGACGCTGTTCCGCCCCCGGGGGCCGGTGTCGGCTCCCCGGGGGCGGGCCGGTGCGGTCCCTGGGCGCGGTCCCGCTCCGCTCACCCCTCCGCCGCCGCCGTCCGGTTCCTTTCGGTCAGGAAGTACCCGGCGAGCAGGGCGCCGGCCAGGACCAGTACGGAGTTGACGAGGATGGCGATGGAGACGCCGGACAGTACGGCCTCCGGGCCCGTCGCGGCTCCCGTCCGGGCGGTGACGATGGCGCTCATCACCGGGATGCCGAGGGTGATGCCGACCTGCTGGGTCATCGTCGCCAGCCCGGTGGCCCGGCCCTGCTCCTCGTCGGGAAGGCCGGAGGTGGCCGTGACCATGAACCCGACGATCATCAGCATGTTGCCCACACCGCCGACGAAGGTGGCCGCCAGCAGGAGCCAGATCCAGGAACCGGACGTGCCGAGCGCGACGAGCGAGAGCGTGGCGACGGCCTGGACGGCCCCGCCCAGCACGATGGCGCGCCGGTTGCCGAACCGGCCCACCGCCCGTCCGCCGAGCATCCCGCCGACGACCGTGCCGACGCCCAGCACGCCGAACGTGAGGCCGGTGGCCAGCGCGGAGTAACCGAGGACCTCCTGGAGGTAGAGGGTGAGCAGGAACACCAGCGAGGTCTCGGTGACGAAGGCGATCAGCCCGGCGGCGTTGCCCCAGACGACGCTCCGCCGCTTCAGGATGTGCGTCGGGACGAGCGGTGCGGCGGCCCGCCGCTCGATGCGGACGAACGCGATCAGGAGGGCGACGCCGGCGGCCAGGGAGGCCAGCGTGGTGGGGGTGGTCCAGCCGGTCTCACCGGCCTGGGTGAGCCCGAGGACGAGCAGCAGCAGCCCGCCGGTGACGGTGACCGCGCCGGGCACGTCCAGCCGGGGTCGCCGCTCCGGCCGGGAGTCGGTGATCACGGAGGGCGCCAGGATCACGACCAGGGCCGCGACCGGTACGTTGATGAAGAAGGCCCAGCGCCAGGAGAGCAGATCGGTCAGGAGGCCGCCGAGGATCGCTCCGGCGGTGAACCCGGCAGACATCAGGGCGCCGTTGAGCCCCAGCGCCCGTTCGCGGAGCGGCCCCTCCTTGAACGCGGTGGTCAGCAGCGCGAGTCCGGCGGGCGTGACGGCCGCGGTGGCCAGGCCCTGGAGCACGCGGGCGGCGAGGAGGACCTCGGGCGAGGTGGCGAGGCCACCGAGCGCGGAGGAGAGCCCGAGGACGACCATGCCGCCGATGAACAGGTTCTTGCGGCCGACGAGGTCGGCGACGCGTCCGAAGAGCAGGGTGAATCCGGCGGCGGCGAGCGCGAACGACGTGGCGATCCACTGGAGGTGGGCGAGGGAGAAGCCGAGCCCCTCCCCGACGACGGGCAGCGCCACGTTCAGGATCGAGAAGTCCACCGCGATCATGAACTGGGAGCCGAGCAGCAGAGCCAGTACGAGCCGCTGGCGTCTCGTCATGCGTGGGCCGACGGCGCGTGGGGCGATCGTCGGTCCGGTGGGTGCGGGAGGGGGTGCGGGTGTGGGTGCGGTGCGGGACATGGCAGGGCGCCTTCCTGGGCGGCGAATCATTAACGGTCCTGTGGTTCCGTTAAGGTGGGTGTCACCGTAACAGGGGAGGCGTTGTTAATGGAACTGGAGACCCGTTATGACTTCTGAAAGCGCTGAAGACTCTGAAAGCGCTGAGGACTCCGGCAGCTCCGGCAGCTCTGGCAGCTCCGGGAGTCCTGGAGCCTCCGGAGGCGTCGACGTCGACGGGGGGGAGCCCGGCACCGTGCGTCCCGGCGGCCGCACCGCCCGGGTGCGGGACGCGGTGCTGCGTGCCGCCGGGGACGCGCTGGTCGAGCACGGCTTCGACGGGCTCGACCTGGCCGATGTCGCCCGGCGGGCCGGGGTCGGCAAGACGACCGTCTACCGGCGCTGGTCCGCGCCCGCCGGGCTGGTGGCCGATCTGCTCTCGGACATGGCGGAGCAGTCGCTGCCGCGCGCGGACACCGGGTCGCTGGCCGAGGACCTCCGGGCCAACGCCCGGCTCGTGGTCCGGGCGCTGACCGATTCCCGGCAGGGCGCTCTCTTCGCGGCCGTCATCGCCGCCGCCACCTGCGATCCGCGGACCGCCGAGGCCCTGCACCGCTTCTACGCGGTGCGGATCGGGGAGTGGTCCGGCTCTGTCGAGGCGGCGGTCGACCGCGGCGAACTGCCCGCCGGTACGGACCCGGGCGAGGTGATCGCCGCGGTGTCGGCGCCCCTGTACTACCGGCTGCTGGCCAGCGGCGCCCCGCTGGACGAGGCGGCCGCCGACCGGGCCGCCGCCGCCGCGGTCGCCGCCGCGCGGGAAGGGGTCTACGTGCGGTGAGGGGCCCAGGCGGCGACCGGCTTCGTGGTGCCCCACGGCGCGTCGTTAAAGTGCAGGAATGATATTCGGTAAAGCCGGGTTCGGGGGAGCCGTCGCCGACTTCGAGGCGGCGGTGACCGCCCAGGACGCCAAGCGCTCCGGTAAGGCGTTCGTCCGGTTGCAGGAGACCTTCGGGCAGGCCAGGGAGGCGGAGCTGCTGGACGGCGGGCCGCGGCTCGCCGCTGTGCTGGAGCAGGTGCCGCCCGGCCCCCGTGCCGTCGTCGCCGTGCTCGTCGGGGCCTGTGTCGAGCGCGGCGCGGACGCCGAGCGCTGCGCGCCGGGAGTCCTGGCCGGGCTGCGACGGGCGCTGGAGCAGGCTCTGGTGTTCTGCGAAGCGTGGATCGGGACCGGGGGCGGCGCGTTCCCCGTTCCGGACGGAGGCGAGCCGGGCCCCGCCGTGGTGGAGCGGGCCGGCGCCGACGCGGCCGCCGGCTGGTGGACCCTTCCGCAGTGGGAGATGGCCGCCGTCGCGCTGCTGAACCACCCGGGTGTGCGGCGGGCGGCCGGCTTCCGGGGCGAGGCACTGCGGCTGCTCGGTGCGGTGGAGCGGGCCTCCGGCACGGAGTTGAAGTCCCTCGCCTACGCGCTCCTCGTGCTGGACGACGAACCGCTCGTCGCCCTCCACCGGCCGAGCGGCACCGGCTACCTCCTGCGGCTCTCCGGCATCGGGGACAACTTCCAGCTGCACACCCTGCTCGCCGACGCGCTCATAGGCGGCGGCCATGTGGAGGGCCACGCGCCGTCGGCGCAGGAGTCGGCCGTCTGCCGGGAGACGCCCGGCCAGGTGGACACCGTGGGCTCCTTCGACCTGGTGGCCCCGGACGGCGCACTCATCTGGAACGAGGGCGCCCCCGCCGACATCCCCGTCGTCGACGGCGTCCGGCTGCTGGTCCTGGACGAGCCGTCCTACCGGCGGACCTGGCCCGCGGGCCGCTTCTTCCCCGGCATGCGCGGCGACGCCCTGCTGGAGCGCGCGCTGGACCCGGAGGAGACGGAGCGCTGGTACGCCCACGTCTCCCCGGCCAAGGAGACCGCCAGCTGAACACCGCCCGCCTGAAGGAAACAAGCACCGGCTGAACCGCCGCCTGTTCGCCGTGTCCCGGAAGGGCGGTTCAGCCGATCCGGGTGCCCGTTCCGCTGACCCGGACCCTGGCGTCCCCCGCGCGCAGTTCGACGGTGAGTGTGCCGGGCCGGCCCATGTCGGCCCCCTGGTGCAGCGTCAGCACGGCCGCGTCCGGTACCAGCTCCAGCTCCCGTGCGTACGCGCCGAAGGCCGCCGCCGCCGCGCCCGTCGCCGGATCCTCGACGACCCCGCCCACCGGGAACGGGTCCCGGACGTGGAAGACCTCAGGCCCCTCGCGCCACACCAGTTGCAGCGTGGTCAGGTCGAGCCGGTGCATCAGCGCTTCGAGGCGCGCGAAGTCGTACTCCAGGTCGGCCAGCCGCTCCCGGGTGGCGGCGGCCAGCACCAGGTGCCGGGCCCCCGCGTAGGCGATCCGGGGCGGCAGGGCCGGGTCGAGGTCGTCGGCCGCCCAGCCCAGGGCGGTCAGTGCCTCCGTCAGGTCGGCCGCCGCGGTCTCCTCGACGTGTGGGGCCACGCTGGTGAGGGTGGCGCGGAGTTCGCCGCCCTCCCGTACCACGGTCACCGGCACCGGACCCGCGGCCGTGGCGAACTCCAGCTCGCCCGGCCCGTCCCGTTCGGCCAGGGCGAGCGCCGTGGCGACCGTGGCGTGACCGCAGAAGGGCACCTCGGCCTTCGGGCTGAAGTAGCGGATCGTGTACGCGCCTTCGCCGGTCCGCTCCGTCAGGAACGCCGACTCGCTGTAGCCCAGCTCCGCCGCGACGGCGAGCATCGCCTCCTCGTCCATCCCGGAGGCGTCCAGGACGACGCCGGCGGGATTCCCGCCCGCGGGGTCGGCGGAGAAAGCGGTGTAGCGCAGGACTTCGGGCGCACGATCAGGTGTCATGCAGGGGTCCAACCGCGCCGCCGCTCCCGGCATTCCCCGCCCGGTGCAGCGGTGCAGCGGTGCGGCGGTGCGGCGGTGCAGCGGTATGGCGTGCGGGAGGGCCGGTCGCGGCCCCCGTTCCGCGACCGGCCCTCCCGGGGCGGGGTCAGTGGCAGTTCTTGACGCCCTTGTTCGCCTTGGTGGACTTCTTCCAGGAGCAGGAGTCCTGGAGCTTCCCGTTCGGCTTGATCAGCCGCGCCTTGTCACCGGTGTTGTTCCAGACGTACGAGCCCCGGTTCCAGTGCACGGTGCCCGAGACGTTCTTGCCCTTGCCGGTGCGGAGCTTGACCGTCTTGCCCGCACCGATCGTGTAGCTGCCGAAGGTGTAGGTGTAGCCGGTGTTGTCCTTCACCTTGAAGCCCTTGAGCTGGACCTTCTTCTTGCCGTTGTTGTGGATGTTCACCCACTCGGCGTTCAGCGACTTCGTGGTCCGGTTGTCCTTGCCGGGGCCGTCGTACTGCACGGTCCCGAAGTGCAGCCCGCCCTGGTGGGGGGCGGCCGCGGCCGGTGCCGCCGTGGCGAGGAGCGAGCCGGCCAGTGCGGTGGCGGCGGCCAGGGCGATCGGCGCGGCGGTGCGTATGCGCATGCGGTGTTCCTTCTGTGGTGTTCCGGTGAAGGCGTAACAGCATGCGATCATACGGTCAGTACGCGCTTGCTCGGTCGGGTGCGGAGAAATCCGCAAATTCGGCCATTTAATGGCTAGTTCGAGCGAACCTGATCACATCCGGGCGCAACCTCGATCTCAACCGCGACCGACGTACGGCATGTTCGTCGCCAGGACCGTGGCGAACTGGACGTTCGCCTCCAGCGGCAGCTCCGCCATGTGCGCCACCGTCCGCGCCACGTCGGACGCCGCCATCACCGGCTCCGCCGCCAGCGCCCCGTTGGCCTGGAGGATCCCGGTCGACATCCGCTCGGTCATCTCCGTCGCCGCGTTGCCGATGTCGATCTGCCCGCAGGCGATCCGGTAGGCACGGCCGTCCAGCGACAGCGACTTCGTCAGTCCCGTCATCGCGTGCTTGGTCGCGGTGTACGCGATCGAGTGCGGGCGCGGCGCGTGGGCGGAGATCGAACCGTTGTTGATGATCCGGCCGCCCTGCGGGTCCTGGTCCTTCATCAGCCGGTACGCCGCCTGAGCGCACAGGAACGCGCCCGTCAGGTTCACGTCGACGACCGCCCGCCAGTCCTCGACGGCCAGGTCCTCCAGCGGTACGCCGCCGGGGCCGAACGTGCCCGCGTTGTTGAACAGGAGGTCCAGTCGGCCGAACCGCTCCCGTACGGCGGTGAAGAGCGCGCCGACCTCGTCGGCGTCGATCACGTCCGTGGTGACGCACAGTGCCTCGGTGTCCCCGGCGGCGGCCGCCGTCTCCGCCAGCGGCTCGGCCCGCCGGCCGGCGAGCGCGAGCGCCCAGCCCGCGCTCGCGAGGGCGAGCGCGACGGCCCGCCCGATCCCTGATCCCGCACCCGTGACGACGGCGACTTTCCGGCCGGTCTGCTCAGTGTTCATGGCCCGGCAGCGTACGGGACGGGTCGGTGCACGGGGCACGCGGTGCTCATCGACCCGCCATGCGGATGTTGTGCACGCGACAACGGTGCGTCGTCGCGTGCGGCTGCCATGAATCCCGACAGCATCCGGGCTGAGGAGGGGCATATGACAGCCGCACAGACCATCATGACGCCCGATCAGAACACACGGGCGACCGAACTCCGCGCCGCCGCACGGCTGCTCGAACCGGGCGTGGGACGCAGACGCTTCCTGACCGGAACCGGCGCCGCCGCCGCGCTCGCCTTCGCCGTGAACCTGCCCGCCGCCGGCACGGCCAGCGCCGCCGAAGTCGACGCCCGCCGGATCACCGAGGACCCGTTCACCCTCGGCGTCGCCTCCGGCGACCCGCAGCCCGCTTCCGTCCTCATCTGGACCCGGCTCGCGCCCCGCCCCTACGAGCCGGGCGGCGGACTGCCGCGCGGCCGGGTCGAGGTGCGCTGGGAGGTGGCCCGCGACGAGGGCTTCCGCCGTGTCGAGCGGCGCGGCTCGGCCACCGCCCACCCCGAGTTCGCCCACAGCGTCCGCGCCGATGTCCAGGGCCTCGCCTCCGGCCGGGTCTACTACTACCGCTTCCGCACCGGCAGCTGGACCAGCCCGGTGGGCCGCACCCGGACCGCCCCGGCCCCCGGAGCCCGCAACAGCTCCCTGGCCCTGGCCGCCGTCTCCTGCCAGGCCTACCACGACGGCTACTTCACCGCCTACCGCCACCTCGCCGCCGAGGACGTCGACGTCGTCTTCCACCTCGGCGACTACCTCTACGAGTACGCCGTCACCGCCACCGGCGGAGCCCGCGCCTACACCGACCGCAGGCTCCCCGCGCACTACAACCGCGAGACGGTCACCCTGGAGGACTACCGGCTGCGCTACGCCCTCTACAAGTCCGACCCGGACCTGCGCGCCGCCCACGCCGCCCACCCCTTCGTCGTCACCTGGGACGACCACGAGACCGAGAACAACTACGCGGGCGGCACCCCCGAGAACGACGTGCCTCCCGAGGAGTTCCTGCTGCGCCGGGCCGCCGCGTACCGCGCGTACTGGGAGAACCAGCCGCTGCGCACCCCGCAGCGCCCCACCGGACCCGACATGCGGCTCTACCGCCGCCTGACGTTCGGGCGGCTCGCCCAGTTCGACATCCTCGACACCCGCCAGTACCGCAGCGACCAGGCGTACGGCGACGGGTGGCGCACCCCGGGACCCGAGTCGGAGGACCCCGCGCGCACCATGACCGGGGCCGCCCAGGAACGCTGGCTGACCGACGGCTGGCGGGCCTCGAACGCCACCTGGAACGTCGTCCCGCAGCAGGTCACCTTCGCCCAGCGGCGCGATGTGCCCACCGACGCCTTCAAGCTCTCCATGGACTCCTGGGACGGCTACCCGGCCTCCCGGCAGCGGGTGCTGGCCGGGGCCGAGGTCGCCGGGGTGGACAACCTCATGGTCCTCACCGGCGACGTCCACGTCTCCTACGCCTTCGACCTGAAGAAGGACTTCGACGACCCCGCCTCGCGGACCGTCGGCACGGAGATCGTCACCACGTCCGTCAGCAGCGGCAAGGACGGCGCGGACCGGCCCGCCAACTGGGAGAACCAGACCCGCGCCAACCCGCACCTCAAGCACTACAACGGGCGGCGCGGCTACGCGCTCGTCACCCTCGGAACGAAGGAGGCCCGCGCCGACTTCCGTACGGTGGCGGCCGTCACGACCCCCGGCGCGCCCCTCACCACAGCGGCCTCCTTCGTCACCGAGGCCGGGAACCCGGGGCTCACCCCCGCGTAGGGCGTGTCCGGCGGATCTTGACCGGGTCCGCGACGCCTGGCACGGCACCTCGCGGCGTTGCCGAAACGTCCGAATCGCTCCGCGATGAGGACGTTCCAGCGCCTTGCGATGCACCGCACCAGACGCCGCGGCCTATCCGGCCCTGATCCGCCGGACACGCCCTAACGCCACACGCCCGCACCGGAAGCCTCACGCACGCTCCGGGCTCAGCGGTCCGCCGGGTAGCGGACGCCGATACGGTCCCGTACCGCGTCGAGCGTCCGCATCACCGCCAGCGAACCCTCCAGCGGGACGAGCGGGGACTCGGTCTCGCCCACCCGCACCGCCCGCGCCACCTCGACGGCCTCGTACTGCATGCCCGAGAGCCCCTCGGGTCCCGGACCCGAGGTGATCGTCTCCGGCTCCGCGCCCGCCCGCCGCAGGACGAAGTGGTCCGGGTGGAAGAAGTCGCGCGGGAGATCGATCCGCCCGGCCGTGCCGATGACGGTGGCCGCCGTCGGATGGTGGCCGACGATCGAGCAGGACAGCAGCGCGGTCGCACCGGAGTCCCAGCCGAGCAGCATCCCCGTGTTCAGGTCGACGCCCTCCGGGGACAGCAGCGCGTCGGCCCGGACCCGGTCCGGCTCGCCCAGCAGCAGGTGGGCGAAGGAGACCGGGTAGACACCGAGATCCAGCAGCGCCCCGCCGCCCAGGTCCGGATCGCGCAGCCGGTGCCCGGGAGCGAAGTCGCCCGCGAAGCCGAAATCGGCCTGTACGGTACGGATCTCGCCGATCGCCCCGTCCCGGACCAGCTCGGTGAGCCGGCGGACCACCGGGTTGAGATAGGTCCACATGGCCTCCATCAGGAAGAGGCCGCGCTCCCGGGCCAGCGCCACCAGCTCCTTGGCCTCCCGGCTGTTGAGCGTGAACGCCTTCTCGCACAGCACATGCTTTCCGGCCCGCAGCGCGAGCGAGGCCGCCGCGTGGTGCGCCGAGTGCGGCGTCGCCACGTACACCACGTCCACCTCGTCGTCGGCGACCAGCTCCGCCCAGCTGCCGTAGGCCCGCCCGATCCCGTGCCGTTCGGCGAACTCCCGCGCCGAGGTCTCCGTGCGCGAGGCCACCGCCACCACCTCGGCGTCGGGGAGCCCCTGCACGTCCGCCGTGAACCTCGCGGCTATGCCGCCCGTCGCCAGCACACCCCAACGCACCGTCCCACCCATGCACGCCACCCCAGCCCGCCCGAAAAAGGTATCGACCACTCCGGCCGAGCTGAGAGCATAGATGCGTATTCAACGATGTGGAGAAGAGAATGCCGGACAGCGGCGGCAGCCGGGCCCAGCGAGCGCACATACCCACCACCGGGACCGGGGCCCGGGCCGACGACCGGCAGATCCCGCACGGCGACGCGGGGGCTCTCGCCGTCGACCCCGCCGCCCCGCAGGTCACCGCCCCGGCCGGCCTGCCCGGCCCGGCGGCGAAGACCGCCCGGCGCACCGGCCTCCTGGTCACCATGGTCCTCGGCGGACTCACCGCGCTGCCGCCGCTGTCGATGGACATGTATCTCCCCGCGCTCCCCGCCGTCACCGACTCCCTGAGCGCCCCCGCCGCCACCATCCAGCTCACCCTGACCGCGTGCCTGGCCGGAATGGCGCTCGGCCAGCTCGTCGTCGGCCCCATGAGCGACCGCTGGGGCCGCCGGAAGCCGCTGCTCCTCGGCATGGTCGTCTACGTCCTCGCCACCGCCATCTGCGCCCTGGCCCCCACCGCCGAACTCCTCATCGGCTTCCGCCTCCTCCAGGGGCTCGCGGGCGCGGCCGGCATCGTCATCGCCCGGGCCGTGGTGCGCGACCTCTACGACGGCGTGGAGATGGCCCGGTTCTTCTCCACCCTGATGCTGATCTCCGGCGTTGCCCCGGTCATCGCCCCGGTGATCGGCGGCCAGGTCCTGCGGATCACCGACTGGCGGGGCATCTTCGTCGTGCTGACCGTCGTCGGCATCGTGCTCACCCTGGTCGTCTGGAAGTGGCTGCACGAGACGCTGCCGCCCGCCGACCGCCACACCGGCGGGGTCGCCGAAGCCCTGCGCACCATGCGCGGGCTCCTCGCCGACCGGGTCTTCACCGGCTACATGGTCGCGGGCGGGCTCGCCTTCGCCGTCCTGTTCGCGTACATCGCCGCCTCCCCGTTCGTCGTGCAGGAGATCTACGGGGCCTCGCCCCAGACCTTCAGCCTGCTCTTCGGGATCAACTCGATCGGCCTGATCACCGTCGGGCAGATCAACGGCAAACTGCTCGTGGGCCGGGTCAGCCTCGACAAGGTGCTCGGCTTCGGCCTCGCGGTGATCGTGCTGGCCGCCGTCGCGCTGCTGCTCATGACGTCCGGCGTCTTCGGCGAGGTCGGCCTCGTGCCGGTCGCTGCCGGGCTCTTCGTGCTGATGTCGGCGATGGGCCTCGCGATGCCGAACACCAACGCCCAGGCCCTGATGCGCACCAAGCACGCGGCGGGTTCCGCCTCGGCGCTGCTCGGCACGTCCTCGTTCCTCATCGGCGCCGTCGCCTCCCCGCTGGTCGGGATCGCCGGCGAGGACACGGCCGTCCCGATGGCCGTGGTCCAGGTCGTGTGCGCGGTGGCGGCGGTGGCCTGCTTCCTGCTCCTGTGCCGCCCCTGGCAGCGAGCGGGCCGCGAGGCCGGCGGTCTCTGAACCACCGCGGCCCGCCGTGGGCCCGACGCCTTCCGGGAGCCCAGCCCCCGCCGCGGGCTCAGCCGGTCCGCGGGTAGCCGATCAGATGCGTACGGTCCTGCCGGTCGGTCCAGCGGAACACCCCGACCCCGGTCGTCTCCGTCCCCGGCAGCCGCGCGTTGCGCGACAGCCGCTCGGTGCTCCAGGTGGCGAAGTCCATCGCGACCGGGAGCCCGCCGCCCGACAGCGCCTCCGAGGCGTCGCGCGCGTTCTCGGCCCCGTACGCGATGCCGTCGTCCGTCACCGTGGCCAGGGTCAGATGGGCGGCGCCGCCCTCGTCCTCGAAGCAGCGGCCCTGCTTCGCCTCCAGATCGAAGGCCAGGTTCCCGGCGATCAGGTAATCGCCCGAGGGGGAGAGGACCGCCTGCGGGAAACGCCCCGGCTTTATGGCGGGCTTGTGGCACTCCACCGAGGTGAGGACCTCACCGGTCGCCGCGTCGTGCACCGCCCACAGCTCGTGGGTCGCCGCCCGCTTGGTCTTCTTCGCGGGCGCCCACTTCGCCAGCACCTGGTCCGGGGTCGTCGACGTCACCACACCGCTGCCCCGGTCGGCGCCCTTGGGCGCGACGTTCCGGCTGAACCAGCCGCCGCGCACCCAGAACTCCCGTGCTCCGCCCAGCAGCAGGCCCTCGGCGGTCTGCCCGTGCACCTCGGTGAGCTGCTTACAGGCCGGGCAGCCCTTGGGGTACTTCAACTTGTCCGCGCCCAGCTCGGACACCTCACCCGTGACCGGGTCCACCAGGGTGCTGTTCGCCTTCGCGTCGCTGATCACGATGGACGGCCCGGTCGTGTCGACGTCCGGGGCGCCGGACCACGGCACCTCGACGCGCTGCCGGTTCCCGTTCGTCACGTCGTACAGATCGAGCGCGATGAAGGTGTTCGACGGTGACAGCCCGTCGCCGACCTTCCCGTAGGACCAGGTCACGAAGAACTGCCGGTCGCCCTTGGCGACCGTGGCGAGCCTCGGATAGTGGAGCGGGTCCGGCTGCCGCCAGGCCTTGCCGCGCCAGCCCAGCTCGCCGGTGGCCGTGTCGACCGTACGCAGCCGGTAGCGGTTGTCCTTCGACCGCTGCAGATAGGCCAGCAGGCCCGTCGCGTGGGAGACGGCCACGTCGGGGGAGGAGCCGATGATCTCCCAGCCCCGGTCCGTCGTGTACTGCGGCGGAACGGTCAGCCGGGTCACCGGCCCGGCTGCCGGCACCACCGGTTTCGCCGTCCCGGTGGCCGCGCCGTTCTTCCGGTCGTCCTCGTCGGGTCTGCCGCCGCAGGTGGCCAGCAGCAGGAGCAGGGCGAGAAAGACCACCCCACCGACGAGCGTCAACCGCACGATCTTCTGCCTCATGGCTCCCCTGCTGGACCATCTTGACCTGGTGCCGTCCACGCGCGGGCCAGCGTAGCAACAGGCCCACGGCGGTGTGGAGTTCGCCGGATTCCCGCTCCGTACCGGTTACGTGAAGTCTTGGTGCGGGCCCGTCGCGGTCCCGTGCCGCCCGCGCACACATCTCTCCGTACCCCTCCGGGCCCCGGCGAAGCGGAATGGGTCCGCCGGGCCGCCTCCGCCTACAATTCGGCGGTGAACGTCACCCTCCCCACCGCACAGTCCCTGCGCGCGGCGCTGGCCGGACTGCTCGACGGACTGCCGCCCAAGCAGGCCGCGCAGGCCGTCGACCGGCTGATCGCCAGCTACCGGGGGGAGACCCCGACGGACGCCCCGATCCTGCGGGACCGCTCCGACGTCGCCGCGTACGCCGCGTACCGGATGCCCGCCACCTACGAAGCCGTACGCTCCGCCCTCGACGCCCTGGCCGGGGCCGCCCCCGACTGGACGCCCGCCACCCACACCGACGTCGGGGGCGGCACGGGCGCGGCGAGCTGGGCGGTGGCCGGGGTCTGGGCGGGCCCGGCCACGACCGTCCTGGACTGGGCCGAACCGGCCCTCGCACTCGGCCGCGAACTCGCCGAGGCGTCCGGGGTCCCGGGGCTCCGCGACGCGCGCTGGGAGAAGGCGCGGATCGGAGCGGCGCTGGAGCTGGCCCCGGTGGACCTGGTGACCGTCAGCTATGTGCTCAAGGAGCTGACCGCCGGGGCCAGGACCGAACTGGTCGACGCGGCGGCGGCGGCCGGACAGGCGGTGGTGATCGTGGAGCCCGGCACCCCCGACGGCTACGCCCGGATCATCGAGGCCCGCGACCGGCTGATCGCCGCCGGGATGGGCGTCGCGGCCCCCTGCCCGCACAGCGACGCCTGCCCGATCGTCCCCGGGGCCGACTGGTGCCACTTCTCGGCCCGGGTCAGCCGCTCCTCGCTGCACCGGCAGGTCAAGGGCGGCTCGCTGAGCCACGAGGACGAGAAGTTCAGTTACGTGGTCGCCACCCGCTTCCCCACCGCCCCGGCGCCCGCCCGGGTCACCCGCAGGCCGCAGATCCGCAAGGGCCAGGTGCTGCTGGAGCTGTGCACCCGCGACGACGGCCTGGCCCGCTCCACGGTCACCAAGCGCCACGGCGAGCTGTACCGGGCGGCCAGGGACGTCGCCTGGGGCGATCCCTGGCCGCCGGAGAGCGCGGAGTGAGCGCACGGAGTGACGGTCAGCGGCTGATCAGGCCCGCAGCTCCTGCGTGCAGCACTTCACGCTGCCGCCGCCCTTGAGCAGCTCTCCCAGGTCCATCGGGACCGGCTCGAAACCCCGGTCCCGCAGCGGGTCCAGGAGCCCTGTCGCCCCCTGCGGCAGCAGGACGTGGCACCCGTCGCTGACCGAGTTGAGGCCGAACGCCGCCGCGTCCGCCTCCCGGGCGAGCAGCGCGTCCGGGAACAGCCGGCGCAGCACCGCCCGGCTGCCGGGGGAGAACGCGTCCGGGTAGTACATGATCTCGTCGGCCGCCGCGTCCAGCACACACAGCGCGGTGTCCAGGTGGTAGTAGCGCGGATCCACCAGGTCGAGCCCGATGACCGGCAGCCCGAAGAACTCCTGGGCCTCCATGTGCGAGAGCGGACTGGACCGGAAGCCGCGCCCGGCCAGCAGGTAGGACGCGGTGACGGCGAAGTCCCCCTCGCCCTCGTTGACGTGCTCCGGCTCATGGACCTCGGTGAAGCCGTGCTCCCGGAACCAGTCCCGGTGGGCTCCGGCCTCCGCGTACCGCTCCCGGTAGGCGAACAGCGCGCCGAGCACCCGGCCGCCGATCACCGTGGCGCCGTTGGCGGCGAAGACCATGTCGGGGAGGTCGGGACGGGGGGCGATCAGCTCGACGGTGTGGCCGAGGGCGCGGTAGCGGTCGCGCAGGTCCTCCCACTGGGTCCGGGCCAGCGGCAGGTCGACGGGTTTGGACGGGTCCATCCACGGGTTGATGGAGTAGGTGACCCGGAAGTGCGCCGGGGCGCACATCAGGTAGCGACGAGGGGTGGCGTCACGGTTCAACTCTGGCTCCTCGCGAACGGCGGCCGGGGCCGCGGAACGGTGGGATGCGCACGGTCTGTGCGTGAGCCCATGGTGCGCCGTGCGCGCCGGATTTCGCAGTCGATCGAACGGGTGGTTCACCGGGCCCCCGATCGCGGCGGCCGCCCGATCGCTCCGTGCCGCCTCGGATGTCCTGCGCCGCCCGATCGCTCCGTGCCGCCTCGGATGTCCTGCGCCGCCCGGACGCTCCGTGCCGCCTCGGATGTCCCGCGCCGCCCGGATCTCCGGCGTCGCCCCGATGTCCCGCTGCCCGTCACACGCACGCCCCGTGGCCACCGCAAGACGATACGTATCGGTTCGGTCGGCGTTAGATTGGGCGCATGGCACCCACCAAGGCACCCGACTCCAGCCGCCGCAGCGACCGCTCCCGCCGCGCGATCCACGACGCCGCCCTCGCCCTCGTCGGAGAGGTGGGGTACCAGCGCACGACGATCGAGGGTATCGCCGCCCGCGCCGGGGTCGGCAAGCAGACCATCTACCGCTGGTGGCCCTCCAAGGCCGCCGTGCTGATGGAAGCCTTCCTCGACCTGGCGGGCCGGGCCGCCGAGGAGGCCGGACCGCAGTCCGGCGACGCCGCGCAGGGCATCCCCGACACCGGCGATCTGACCGCCGACCTCAAGCTCGTCCTGCGGGCCACCGTCGACGAGCTGAACGACCCGGCGCTGGCGGTCCCCACCCGCGCGCTGACCGCCGAGGGCATCGTCGACGCGAAACTGGGCGCCGAATTCGTCACGAAGCTGCTCGAACCGCAGCTCGCGCTGTACGTCACACGCCTGCGGGCCGCCCAGGAGGCCGGGGACCTGCGCGCCGACGCCGACCCCCGGATCGCCCTGGAGCTGCTCATCGGCCCGCTGATGCACCGCTGGCTGCTGCGGACCCTGCCGCTCACGCACACGTACGCCGACGCGATCGTCGACTACGCCCTCGGCGGGCTCACCCCGCGCCCTTGACACTCCGAGGGCCCGGCGGAGGCCCAGGATCCACCGGCGAGGGTGCGAGACGTCCGGTATGGGGTGACATCGGGCGTGATGGTGCTCACTCGGTGCGGTGGTACCCGGCCCCGCTGGTGAACTCTGGCCACCCGAACCGCAGGATGGTGCGACGATGGAGAGGCAACGCTGAGGTGAACTGCTGAGGTGAGGGGATAGATGGGCGCCGATTCCGGCCGTTTCCGCGGCACAGAGAACAGGTTCTCCCAGTGGCTGCGGCGACGTCCCAAATCACCGGGGGCCGAGGCCGACGAGCCGGCCAGGGTCGCGCTGCTCCTGGCGGTCGCCGACGCGGGTATGCCCATCGCGCCCGCCGCCCACCCCCTCGGATACCGGTGTTCGTGCGAACGCATCGGCTGTCCCACCCCCGCCCGGCATCCCATCTCCTTCGCCTGGCAGACCCAGTCGACCACCGACCGCGCCCAGATCGAGCGCTGGGCCGGCAGCCAGCCGCTGGCCAACTTCATCACCGCGACCGGCATGGTCCACGACGTGCTGGACGTGCCGCTCACCGCAGGCCGCAGCGCCCTGGAACGCCTTCTCGACGCCGGCATCGACGTCGGCCCGGTCGCCCAGTCCGGCGAGGACCGGATGCTCTTCTTCACCGCCACCCGCGGCACCCCCGAGGACGAGGACGAGTGGTGGCCCTGCGAGCTGGACTGCCACCCCGAGACCATGGACGCCCACCCGGGCCTGCGCTGGCACTGCCGGGGCAGCTACGTCCTGCTGCCGCCCGCCCGGCTCCCCGGTGAGCTCGACGTCCACTGGGTGCGGGGCCCCGAGCACGAGCTGCCCGATCCGCTGACCCTGCTGGAGACGCTCACCGACGCCTGCGCGCGGTACGCGGGCAGTGCCGAGCAGAGCGAGCTGGACCACGACTCGATCGCCTGGCCCTTGAGCCGCTGAGCCGCCGGCCCGCCGGCCCGCCGGTCCGGTGGGCGACCGCCCGGCCGCAGGGCCGGGCACCGTCGGCCCGAGCCGCTGCCCTGCCTACTCGCCCTTCGCCGCGACCAGACCCGGCAGCCGGTTCAGCATCCGCACCTTGCCGCCGGAACCGGAACCGGAACCGGAACCGGAACCGGACTCGGAGCCGGCCGCCCCCTCGCGCGGCGGGACGTGCACCAGCTGGCTGGAGACCCGCTCCTTCGTGAGACTGCTGTTCACCTCGCCGGTGAGCAGCGCCTTCACATCCGCGTTGACCTCGGGTCGCAGCCCCTTCGCCGCGGTCTGCCGCTCGAAGTGCTTGCTGCTGAAGAAGACCAGCGCCCCGCCGTCCTCGGTGCGCAGCCCGAGCGGCGCGAACGCCGCACGCGTCAGCGGCTGGTCGACGTACTGGTACGAGAACCCCGCCCGCCGCGTGGTGCGGCGCGTCTCGCGCCACCCCGAGGTCGCCGTGGAGGGCGTGAACACATCAGGGGTGCCGCTCTGCAGATAGCCGGTGTACGAGGCGCTCAGCTCCGCGGGCGCCACGGCCAGGCCGTCGTCCCCGGGCTCCACCGGAGTGGCGAACCCGTCCTCGTCCAGGGCGAACTCCGGCACCTGGGACGACGGGACCACCGCGAGATACGACGCCTTCCACAGCGCGTCGGGGCCCGACCGTACGAACACCACCAGCCAGCGGGTGTCCAGCTTCCCGCCGTCCTGGTCCCGGTTGGAGTCGGTGTCCGCGAGGAACCAGCGCGGCCACCCCGCCTTCTTGGGGACGACGTACGTCGCGTCGTCCAGCACCAGCGGCCTGTGCGCCTTGTTGCCCTCGGGGTTGTACGTCTGCCGCGCCTTCAGCCCGGCCTGGTTGATCGCACCGAGCGAACCCGTCACCCGGTCCGCGTCCAGCGCCGGATCGAACGCCTTGTCCGCCGCGTTGTAGGCCTCGGTGAAGTCCTTCAGCGCCTGCGCGGCCTCCGGCTTCTTCGCCCCGGGCAGCACTTCCAGCTCCCCGTGCACCGTCACACAGCCGCTCGCCGTCACGCACAGCACCGTCGCCGTCGCGAGCCCTGCCGTCAGCCGGCCCAGCCCAGGGTGTCTCGTCATCCGCTGCTTCCGCGCCTTCTGATCCGTCGCCCGCACTGACCGTCGAAACCCTACCGGGGCGGCGGACGGCGTGCGGCCGGGGACCGGATACAGCGCCCACACCGTGACCCAGGGCCTGTCGTCAGACTGCCGCTTGCCGGGCGACGACGGCAGTTTGACGACAGGCCCTGGCGGTGGAAGCCGCCTCAGACCCCGCGCACCGGCACGATCAGCGGCCTGCCCGTACGGGGGTGGGGGAAGACCTCCACCGGCTGCCGGTAGACCTCACCGAGCAGCTCACCGCTGAACACCTCGTCCGGCGGGCCCAGTTCCGCGATCCGCCCCTCGTGCAGGACGGCGGCCCGGTCCGCGTACGCCGCGGCGAGGCCGAGGTCGTGCAGCACGACCACCACCGCGTCCCCGGCGGCGGCCCTCTCCCGGCAGATCCGCAGCACCAGCTCCTGGTGGCGCAGGTCCAGGGCGGCGGTCGGCTCGTCGAGCAGCATAAGCGGGGCCCGCTGCGCCAGCACCCGGGCCAGCGCCACCCGGGCCCTCTCGCCGCCCGAAAGCGCCGAGAACGGGCGGCCCGCGAACCGCGTCACCTCGGTGGCCGCCATCGCCGCGGCCACCGCCGCGTCGTCCTCGTCCTCCCGCTCCGTACCGGCCCAGGGCGCCCGCCCCATCCGTACGACGTCCTCCACCGGGAACGGGAAGGACAGCGCGGCGGACTGCGGCAGCACCGAGCGGCGCAGCGCCAGTTCGGGCGCGGACCACGCGGTGGCCGGACGCCCGTCGATCCGCACCTCGCCGCTCGCGGCGGGCAGATCGGCGGCCAGCGCCGCCAGCAGCGTCGACTTGCCCGCGCCGTTCGGCCCGACCAGGGCGACCACCTCGCCGGCGTGCGCCGTCAGACCGACGGAGTCCAGCACCTGCCGCTGCCCGAGCCGGACCGAGAGACCGACCGCCTCGACGGCGGGGGAGCCAGGGGCCACGGGCGAGGGCAGCTCCCGGGGACGTACCGCGAACAGGTCTCTCAGCGTCCTCATGCCCAACCACCTTGCTTACGACGGGTCCTGCGCAGCAGCCAGAAGAAGAACGGGCTGCCGAAGAGCGCGGTCAGCACCCCGAGCGGCAGCTCGGCGGGGGCCGCCACCGTACGGGCCGCGAGGTCGCCCGCCACCAGGACCAGAGCGCCGCCGAGCGCGCTGCCCGGAACGAGGAAACGGTGACCGGGGCCGTTGGCCATCCGCAGCAGATGCGGGACGAGCAGCCCGACGAAGGAGATGATCCCGGCGACGGCGACCGCGGCGGCCGTCAGCAGCGCCACCACCAGCACCAGCACGATCCGCAGCCGCTCCACGTCCACGCCCAGGTGCCGGGCGGGCCGCTCCCCGAGCGCCAGCAGGTCCAGCTTGCGGGCGTAGAAGGGGGCGATGAGGAGCCCGGCCAAGGCGCACGGCAGCACGGCGAGCACCTTGGGCCAGGTGGCCTGGGAGAGCGAACCGAGCTGCCAGAAGGTGATCTGGGTGATCTGCGCGTTGTCCGCGAAGAAGATGAACAGGCCGATCAGCGCGCCCGCGAACGCGTTGACGGCGATACCGGTGAGGATCAGCGTCACCACTTCGGTCCGGCCGCCGGACCGCGAGAGCGTGTAGACGAGCAGCACCGTGACCAGGCCGGCGACGAACGCGCAGACGGTGATGGTCCAGTTGCCGAAGAAGGTCAGGCCGAGCGCGATCGAGGCGACCGCGCCCACGGCCGCGCCCGCCGAGATGCCGATCACGCCGGGCTCGGCGAGCGGGTTGCCGAACACGCCCTGCATCAGCGCGCCCGCACAGCCGAGGGACGCGCCGACGAGCAGGGCGAGGACGACCCGGGGGAGCCGTACGTTCCACAGGACGCTCTCGCCGACCCGGTCCAACTCCTGGCCGCCGAGCCCGATCCGGTGCTGCACGGAGGACAGCACGTCGCCGAGCGGGATGGAGTACGCGCCGATCGCCGCGGAGAACAGACAGCCGACGAGCAGGGCGAGGGAGAGCACGGCGGTGAGCAGATACGCCCGGCTCCGGGGGGACTTGGGGGCGGCGACGCCGTCCGCTCCCTCGCCCGGGGCCTTCGGACCGGCACCGGTGCGTTCCTCGTACGCGGTGGTCACCGGCCCGTGCCGCCCTTCGCGTACAGCTGCTCGACGATCTCGGCGAGCACCCGGTCGGTGCGCGGTCCGTAGTTGAGCAGCACCCCGTCGTCGACGGTGACGATCCGGCGGTCCATCCCGGCCGGGGTCTCCGCGATACCGGGGATCTTCACCAGACCGTCCATGCCGCCGACCGACTCGAACCCCTTGGTCATCAGGAGGATCGCGTCCGGCGCGGCCTTGGCCAGCGCCTCGCTGGTGATGGCGGTGAAGTCCTTGTCCAGGCCCGACTCCTTGCCGGCGTCGACCGCGCCCGCCGCCTCCAGCAGCGAACCGGCCCCGGACTCCGCGCCGCCCAGCAGATAGACGGAGGCCGAGCCGCGCAGGTAGAGGAAGGCGACCCGGGGCTTCTCGCCGCCCGCGTGGTCCGGGATGGACTTCTGGACGGCGGCGATCCGGGACTCGGTGCGCTCCTTGAGCTCCGTGCCGGCGGACGGTACGCCGAGGGCCTCGGCGACGGTGTCGATGCGGCGGCCGACGTCGGCGAGCTCCTTGGCGGGTTCGACGACGAGCAGCGGGATACCGGCGTCCCGGATCTGGTCGATCGCCTCGGCAGGGCCGGTGGTGGTGTCGGCGAGGACGATCGTCGGCTTCAGCGAGAGCACGCTCTCCGCCGACACGTCGTGGGCCCGGGTCACCACCGGGAGTTTCCCTGCCTGTTCGAAGGTGGCGGTGATGTCCCGGGCGACCACCTGCTTCCCGAACCCGAGGGTGAAGACGATCTCGCTCAGCGACCCGGTCAGCGGCACGATCCGGTCGGTGGAACCGATCGTGACCTTCGTGCCGTCCGCCGAGCCGACCGTCACCGGCAGTTTCGGCGCGGGCGGGGCGGCCAGCGGCTCGACCCGGCCGGCGCCGGCGGTGCTCCCGGCGGACTTCGGCGCGGAGTTGTCGCTTGCGCCTCCGCCTCCGCCGCAGCCGGTCAGCAGCAGGGCGAGGGCGACGGCGGCGGTGAGGGCGGCGGACGCTCTGCCCCGGGCCGGGCGGCGGGGAATGGCCCGTCCGGCGTCCGGGCCCTCGGAGCCCCGGGGGCTCCTCGTGGCGAAGGCCTGCGAGATGTGCACGGGGCACCGTCCTGTCGTTCTGCGGCGTGCGGTCGGCCGTTCGCCGGTAACGGCGTGACCGGAGGG
Organism: Streptomyces sp. CNB091; assembly: GCF_000377965.1. Classification (NCBI taxonomy): domain Bacteria; kingdom Bacillati; phylum Actinomycetota; class Actinomycetes; order Kitasatosporales; family Streptomycetaceae; genus Streptomyces; species Streptomyces sp. CNB091. The sequence goes on along the minus strand of NZ_KB898997.1, from coordinate 126,453 downwards.
GGTTCCGGCCCGGGCTGGGAATACCTTAGGTTAGCCTTACCTGAGTATCCAGTCCTCGGAGGGCCCCCATGCCGTCGTCCAGATCCACCCGCGCGCTCGCCGTCGCGCTCCTCGCGGTACTGCTGGGGGCTCTGCTCCCCGCAGCCACCGCGCAAGCGGCCGGCCGTACGGTGCAGGGCGGCCGGCTGGACTGGGGCATCAAGTCCTCCTTCCAGAGCTATGTCACCGGCCCCATCGCGAGCGGCCGTTGGAGCCTGACCGGCGGCGCGGCCACGGTCGGCGGCAGTCAGTTCCGCTTCCACTCGGCGACCGGCTCCTACGACCCGGACACCGGAGCGCTCACCTCCGGCTTCTCGGGCGGCGTGCACTTCACCGGCCACCAGAAGCCCGACGGCACCAACGAGCTGGACCTCACGATCAGCCGCCCCACCGTCCGGATCAGCGGCGGCAGCGGCATGCTCCACGCGGACATGGTGAGCAAGGAGCGGGGGACCGGCAAGGTCTCCAACCGCTCCCAGGTCCCGCTGGCCAGGCTCGGTCTCGGCGGGATCGACATGAAGGGCGGTTCCACCCCCGTCGCCCTCAGCGACGTCCCCACCACGCTGACCGCCGAGGGCGCCTCCGCCTTCGCCGGTTACTACACCGCGGGCACCCCGCTCGACCCGATCAGCCTCTCCGTCGACACCAAGGGCGCGGCCGCCCAGCCGAAGCCGTCCGCCCCGGAGAAGAAGAAGGACGAGAAGGAGAAGGAGAAGGCGGAGAAGAAGGACGAGGCGAGGGCGGGCCGCTTCGAGGACGCCGCCGTCGACTGGGGCGTACGCCGCACCTTCCGCGAGTACGTCACCGGCTCCATCGGCCAGGGCAAGTGGACGCTCGCCGACGGCGCCCAGGACGGCGGGGCCCTGTTCCGCTTCCCGCAGGGCAAGGGGACGTACGACGCGAAGAAGCAGACGCTGGACGCGGACTTCGGCGGCAGCATCCGCTTCACCGGCGCCCACGACCTCGACCTGAAGCTCGCCGGCGTCACCGTCGCCGTCGCCCGGGGCGAGGGCACCCTGTCGGCCGACGTCACCAGCGCGGGCACGACCACCGAGGACGTCCCGCTCATCACCTTCGCCGCCGAGGACTTCGCGCCGAAGGAGGGCCTCGCCGCCCTCACCGAGGCTCCCGCCACCCTCACCGCCGACGGCGCCAAGGCGTTCGGCTCCCTGTACAGCGCGGGCACCGCGATGGACCCGGTCTCGCTCGCCGTGGCCGTCGACGAGAAGGCCGAACTGCCCGCGCTGCCGGACCTCGGCAGTGAGCCGACCGCGGCCGCCGAGCCCACGGAGAAGGCCGCCGAGGAGCCCTCCGCCGCACCGGCGGCCGCCTCCTCCGACTCCGGCCCCGGGGTCGGCATCTGGGCGGTAATCAGCGGCGGTGTGCTGCTGCTCGTCGCGGCCGGGGCGTTCTTCGCCCTGCGCCGCCGAAGGTCCACGCAGGGCCCCGACGCCGACGCCACCACGGGCCCCGACGCCGACCTCACCACGGGCCTCGACGCCCCCAAGACCTCCTGACCCGGCACCCATGAGCGCCTTATGGGTCGTCACCCCCTCCCCTCACGCCTCTCTTCCCCCTCCCCCTGTTCCGCAAGGAGACCCACCGACATGGCAGCAACCCGCCGCCCCATAACTCTTGCCGCGGCCGTCGCCACGGCCGCCGTCCTGGGCGCGACCTTCGCCCTTCCCGCCCTCGCCGCCGACGGCTCCTCCGAGGCCGCGCCCGCCGCCGCCCCGAAGCTGGAACTGGTCGACGGCACGCTGGACTGGGGCATCAAGGAGTCCTTCCGCAAGTACATCGCGGGCCCCATCGCGGGAGGAAAGATCACCGTCGCGGGGGGCGCCAAGCAGGCCGCGGGCAACGGGGTGTTCACCTTCACCGACGGCAAGGGCTCGTACGACGTCTCGACGCACGTCTCCGACACCGCGTTCAAGGGCAGCGTCCGGTTCGAGGGCCACCACGGGCTGCTCGACGTCCAGCTCAGCGACGTCAAGGTCGCCTCGGGCCGCGAGACGGGCATCATCACCGCCGACTTCACCAGCAAGAAGACGGACGGCACCGTCGTCACCAAGAACGACGCCCCGATCGCCGATCTGGATATGACCAAGGCCAAGCGGGGCGGCGGAGCGGGCGGCGCGATGGTCTTCTCCGGCATCCCCGCCACGCTGACCGCCGACGGCTCCGAGGCCTTCGCGGGCTTCTACGCGAAGGGCTCCGAGCTCGACCCTGCGACGCTCTCCGTCAAGCAGGCGACGAAGCCCCCGACCACGCCCCCCGCGACCCCGCCGGCCACCCCTCCGGCCACGCCCCCGGCCACCCCTCCGGCGACGGCCCCGGCCACTCCTCCGGCGACGCCGCCGGCCACCGGCAAGCCCACCGGGGAGCCGAGCACCGCCCCGACGCCCACCGCCTCCGAGCCCGCGGCGCCCGTCAGCGGCCCGGTCGTCGACGGCACCCTGAACTGGGGCGTCAAGAAGAAGTTCCGCTCCTACGTCGTCGGCCCGATCGCGCACGGCAAGGTCGAGACGAGCGGCGGCGCGACCGCCGTCACCGACGGCTACCGCTTCAGCAAGGCCACCGGTCACCTCGACGCCGGAAAGAGCACGCTGAACGCCGCGTTCCGGGGCAAGGTGCGCTTCCTCGGCCACGAGACCCAGGGTGAGTACGTCCTCGACCTGTCCCTCGGCAACCTGAAGGTCGACATCGAGGGCACCTCCGGCACGCTCCTCGCCGACGTCTCCTCCAAGGACCAGAAGACCGGCAAGGTCAGCAAGTTCACCGGCCTGGCCCTGGCCGACCTGAAGGTGCCCGCCGGCGCGCTCGCCGCCAAGGGCGGCATCGTGAACCTCAAGAAGATCCCGGCGACGCTCACCACGGACGGCGCCAAGGCCTTCGGCGGCTTCTACGAGAAGGGCGAGGCGTTCGACGCCCTGAACGTCGCGGTCTCCCTGGACAAGGACGCCCAGCTCCCGGGCGGCTCCACCGGCGGCTCCGGCTCGACCGGCGGTTCGGGCTCCACCGGCGGTTCCACGGCGGGCGGTTCGACCACCGGCGGCGGAGGCACGGTCGGCGGCGGCTCCACCGGCTCCACGGTCGGCGGCTCCGGCGCCCTGGCCGCCACCGGCTCCGACGTCCCGACCGGCGCCCTGATCGCGGCCTCGGGCGTCGTCGTGGCGGCCGGCGCGGGCGTCGTGATCGCGGCGCGCCGTCGTCGTGACGGAACCGCCTGACCCACCCCGCACCATCCGAACGGCCCGGGGCCGTACCGGCGGCAGCAGTTGCTCGCCGGTGCGGCCCCGCCGCCGTACCCCGCCGGTTCCCGCCCCGTCGCCCGGCAGTGCTTGAATGCCCCCGTGAGCGACTACGACGTACCCCGGGGCATCGACGTCCTGCGGGTGTTCTGCGGACCCGACGGCCGGTACGGCAACGCCCTCGGCGTCGTACGCGACGGACGCGACCACCCCGACGAGGCCTCCCGGCAACTCCTCACCCGGCGGCTGGGCTTCAGCGAGACCGTGTTCGTCGACGACCCGGAGCGCGGGCGGGTGGACATCCACACCCCGGGGCTCCGGCTGCCGTTCGCCGGGCACCCGCTGGTGGGCACCGCGTGGCTGCTGGACCTGGAGGTCCTGGAGCTGTCGGTCGGGGACGTGTTCGCCCGCCAGGACGGGGAGTTCACCTGGATCACCGCCCGCCCGGAGTGGGTCCCGCCGCGCACGCTCCAGCAGTACGGGAGCGCCGCCGAGATCGAGGCGCTGCCGGGCCCGCCGCCCGGCGAGGGCTGGCTCTACGCCTGGGCGTGGGAGGACGAGGCGGCCGGGCGGGTGCGCGCACGGGCCTTCCCGCGGCGCGGGGAGGCGATCGTCGAGGACGAGGCGACGGGCGCGGCGGCCCTGCTGCTCAGTGCGCGACTCGGCCGGGCCCTGAACATCACACAGGGACGCGGCTCCCAGATCCTCACCGCACCCGCGCCGGACGGCACGGTGGAGGTCGGGGGCCGCGTCCTGATGGCCGTCCGGGGCTGAACCCGGGACGGGACGCCCCGCCGCCGTGGCGTCCTCGCCCCGAACACGCGGGCGGCTCCACCGGAAGCCGGTGGAGCCGCCCGCTCACCGGCGCACGCGCCGGCGTCCGGTCACGCGCCGATCGGGAAGACCTCGCCCAGTTCGCGGAAGACCGCGGTGTTCAGGGCGAAGGCCCGCTTGCACTCCTCGATGATGCGCTGCTTCTCCAGGTCGTCCGCGTTCACCGCGTCCAGCAGCTCGCGGTAACCCCGCTTGAACGCGGCCGGGTTGGCGATCTCCTCGAAGACGTAGAAGCGCACGCCGTCGCCCTTGCGCTCGAAGCCCCAGGTCTTCTCCGCCTTGTCGCGGATGATCTGACCGCCCGAGAGGTCGCCGAGGTAGCGGGTGTAGTGGTGGGCGATGTAACCGGCGGGCCAGGTGCGCGCGCACTCCGCGACCCGGGCCGCGTACGCGGCGGTGGCGGGCAGCGGCTCGACACCCTCGCGCCAGCCGGCCCCGCGCAGGTGCGCCAGGTCGCGCTCCAGCTCGGTGGAGCGCATCAGCTCCGGCTGTATGAAGGGGCCGGCCACCGGGTCCTCGCGCAGGGCCTCCGCGCCTTCCTCCAGCGCCCGGTACACGAACCACAGCTGCTCGGTGTAACGGGCGTAGGCGTCCACTCCCAGCCGCCCGCCGAGCAGGTCACTCATGAAGGTCGAGGTCTCGGCCTCGGTGTGCTGCTCGTGCGACGCGGTGCGGATGAGCGTCGAGAAGGGAGTGACGGTGGCGGTTGCGTCCAAGGCGGGCCTCCGGGGACCGAGGGGGACGGGAAGTCCAGAAAGAGACGGAGATATCGGCAGCGGCCGCCGCGACGGTGCGGCGGGCGTGCCGATACGCCCGATCCTCCTACTTAGGTTTACCTAAGTCAACCGGTTCCCGACTGCCTGTCGGTAAAAGGCTACGCGCAGAGGGAGGGGAAGGTCCTGTTCCGCGAATTCCGGGGTGGTGGTCTACGGGAGGGTGAGAATCTCCGCTCCGGTCTCCGTGACCACCAGCGTGTGCTCGAACTGGGCCGTCCGCTTCCGGTCCTTCGTCACCACGGTCCAGCCGTCCTCCCACAGGTCGTACTCGTGGGTGCCCAGCGTCAGCATCGGCTCGATGGTGAACGTCATCCCCGGCTGCATCACCGTGGTGGCGTGCGGGCTGTCGTAGTGCGGGATGATCAGACCGGAGTGGAACGAGGAGTTGATCCCGTGCCCGGTGAAGTCGCGGACGACCCCGTAGCCGAACCGCTTCGCGTACGACTCGATGACCCGGCCGATCACGTTGATCTGGCGCCCGGGCCTGACCGCCTTGATGGCACGGTTCAGCGACTCCCGGGTGCGCTCGACCAGCAGCCGTGACTCCTCGTCGACGTCGCCGCAGAGGTAGGTGGCGTTGTTGTCGCCGTGCACGCCGTTGATGTACGCGGTGACGTCCAGGTTCACGATGTCGCCGTCGCGCAGGACGGTGGAGTCGGGGATGCCGTGGCAGATGACCTCGTTGAGCGAGGTGCACAGCGATTTGGGGAAGCCGCGGTAGCCGAGCGTCGAGGGGTACGCGCCGTGATCGACCATGAAGTCGTGGGCGACCCGGTCGAGCTCGTCTGTGGTGACCCCCGGGGCGATGTGCTTGGCGGCCTCCTCCATCGCCTGCGCGGCGATACGGCCCGCGACGCGCATCCGCTCCACGGTGTCGGAGTCCTGGACCTCCGGGCCGGTGTACGGCGTCGGGGCCGGCTTCCCCACGTACTCGGGACGCCGGATGTTTCCGGGGACGGAACGGACGGGAGTGATCTCCCCTGGTACGAGAAGCGACTGGCCAGACATGCCAGCGAGTCTAACCAGCGGCCCCGGGGCACCATGGCGATAAGGAAAGGAGCCGTCGATGGCCCTGTTCAAGAAGCGCACGGTAGGCAAACCGGGCGAATGGTACTACTGCCTGGAGCACAAGAAGGTCGAGGAGGGCCCGGAGTGCCCGGCGCAGAACCGGTTCGGCCCCTACACCTCCCGCGAGGCGGCACAACACGCGATGGACACGGCCCGCGACCGGAACCTGGCATGGGACACCGACCCCAAATGGCACGACGAGAACAAGGGCAAACCAAGCCCGCCCGGGGGCAACTCAAGCCCGTCCGGCGATTGAGGACGGTCTTTCTCCCAGGGCCCCGACCGGGGTAGTTCAAGCCCGTCCGGGGGCATCTCAAGCCCGTCCGGCGATTGAGGACATCTTTTCCAGCCCCTCCGGCGCTTGAGGAGCGGGGTACGGGGCGGAGCCCCGGCCACCCGGCCACCCGGCCGGCCCCGGGTCACGCCTCCCCCCGGGCCCCCCTCCTGCGCACCGCGTCCTCATCCGTCTCCGAGTCGTACCGCACCAGCTTCGGCAGCGCAGCGGTCAACAGCACCACCGACGCCACGCACGCCACCCCGCCCGTCCAGATCGCCGACCGGGTCCCGGTCCAGCCCGCCATCGCCCCGGCCCGCACCTGGCCCAGCTGCGGGCCGACGCTGTACGAGAGCACCTCGATGCCCGCCAGCCGGCCCCGCAGCTCCTCCGGGATCGTCTGGTTCCAGATGGTCGACCGCCCCAGCCCGCTCAGCATGTCGCCCGCCCCCGCGACGGCCAGGCAGAGCAGCACCACCCACACGCTGGAGAACCAGCCCGCCGCGGCGATGGCCAGCCCCCACGCCGTCGCACCGAACACCACGAACAGCCCGTGCCTGCGCACCCGGCTCGTCCAGCCGCTGGTCAGCCCCAGCGCCAGCGAGCCGACCGAGCCCGCCGCGTACATCAGGCCCAGCGACCACTCCGCGTCCAGATCGTCCGCGAGGAACGGGAAGATCGTGTTCGGGAAGGCGAAGAACATCGCCGCCATGTCGATCGCGTACGTCCCCAGCAGCACCGGCCGGCTCCAGGCGTACCGCGCCCCCTCGACGATCCCGCGCAGCGACGGCTTCTGCGCGTCCCGCGCCGGCGGGGCCGGGGAGAGCCGCAGACAGAGCACGACGGAGGCGGCGAACGTGCACACCGTCACCCCGTACGCGGTGCCGTGACCGGCGTACGCCACCACCAGGCCGGCCAGCGCCGGGCCCGCGATGGCCCCGATCTGCCAGCGCAGCGAGTTCAGCGCGGCCGCCGCCGTCTGCTGCGCGTGCGGCACGATCCGGGCCATCAGGGAGTCCAGCGCGGGCCGCTGGAGCCCGGCGAGCGCGGACACCCCGCCGGCCACCACGTACAGCGGCCACAGCAGCGGCTCCGGGAGCAGGGCGTTCACCAGCAGGATCGCGGCGAGCACCCCGAGCCCCGCCTCGGTGAGCATGATGACCCGGCGGCGGTCCACCGAGTCCGCGAGCGCCCCGCCGTACAGCCCGAAGACCACCAGCGGCACCAGCTCCACCGCGCCCATCGCCCCGACCGCGAGCGGGGAACCCGTGAGGTCCTTGATCTGGAGCGGCAGCGCGATGAGCGCCATGAAGCTGCCGAAGTACGTGATCAGGCCCTGGATCCACAGCAGCCGGAAGTCCGCCGAGGAACGCCACGGCGAGAGGTCCGGCAGCAGGGCGCGGAGCCGGGCCGACGGCTGCGAGGGCGAGGGGGAGGGCGAGGGAGGTGCTGAGGTCACGAAGGGCCATGATCCGCACTGCCGGGCGTTTCGGGCAAGCCGGTATTCCGTCACGTGCGCCGGACCGGGGCCCGCAGCGACGGCCTCCCGGGGGCGGCTACCTGGCAGTAGGGTCGGGCCCATGACTACACAGGACAGCGGCAGCGCGCCCAAGCCCCCTGCCAAGGACCCCTGGGACCTCCCCGATGTCTCCGGCCTGAGCGTGGGCGTGCTCGGCGGCACCGGCCCGCAGGGGCGCGGCCTCGCCTACCGGCTCGCCCGCGCCGGACAGAAGGTCACCCTCGGCTCCCGGGACGCCGCCCGCGCCGTGCAGGCCGCGGCCGAGCTGGGCTTCGGCGTCGAGGGCGCGGACAACGCGGAGTGCGCCCGGCGCAGCGACATCGTGATCGTCGCGGTGCCTTGGGACGGCCACGCGAAGACGCTCCAGTCCCTGCGCGAGGAACTCGTCGGCAAGCTCGTCATCGACTGCGTCAACCCGCTCGGCTTCGACAAGAAGGGCGCCTACGCCCTCAAGCCGGAGGAGGGCAGCGCCGCCGAACAGGCCGCGGCCCTGCTGCCGGACTCCCGGGTCACCGCCGCGTTCCACCACCTCTCGGCCGTGCTGCTCCAGGACGAGTCCATCGAGGAGATCGACACCGACGTGCTGGTCCTGGGCGAGGCCCGGACCGACACGGACCTCGTGCAGGCGCTGGCCGGCCGGATCCCCGGCATGCGGGGCATCTTCGCGGGCCGGCTCCGCAACGCCCACCAGGTGGAGTCGCTGGTCGCCAACCTGATCTCGGTCAACCGCCGCTACAAGGCCCACGCCGGACTGCGCACCACCGACGTCTGACCGGCCCCGCCGGGCCCGGTCGGGGCACAACGGGGCATGGGGGACACTGGACGGGACCGCGACCCGTTCCCGACAGGAGTCGACCCCCATGCCTCGCATCGCTCTCTACGCCCTCGTCGTCTGCGTCCTCGCCGTCGTGGCGGCCGCGGTCTCCTTCGCGCAGGGCAGCCTGCTCGGGATCGTCTGGGTTCTCGTCGCGGGGCTCTCGTCGAACATGACCTGGTTCTACATCCGCAGGCACCGGCTGGCCGCCGCCGCCGCCGACGCGGGCTGAACGAGACGGCTGAACGAGATGGCCTCGGCGAGCCGGCCTCAACGAATCGGGCTGACCGAGCAGGCCCGAACGAGGCGCCACGCGGTCAGCCCACCGCGCAGCCCGGGTCCTGCTCGTCGAAGAGGCCCCGCCAGAAGCGGTACAGGTCGTAGCCGCAGTACCGCTGGAACTCCTCGACGCCCAGTCCGCGCAGCAGGGCGTGGATCGCGTCGAAGAACACGATGTTCACCTCGGGGATCCACAGGATCGCGAACACCGCGATCAGCCCGAACGGCGCGATCGGCTCCACCTGGCGGCGGATCCGGTACGAGAGCCAGGGCTCGATCACCCCGTACCCGTCAAGACCGGGGATCGGCAGGGAGTTCAGGATCGCCGCCGTCACCTGGAGCATCGCCAGGAACGCCAGCGCGTAGCGGAAGGCGAGCGGCACCCCGTCGAGCGCGTCCAGCCAGAACGGGGCCGTGCACACCACCGCGAACGCCACGTTCGTCAGCGGGCCCGCCGCCGAGATCAGGCTGTGCTTCCACCGTCCGCGGATCCGGCCGCGCTCGATGTACACCGCGCCGCCGGGCAGCCCGATCCCGCCCATGATCACGAAGAGCACCGGCAGCACGATGCTGAGCAGCGCGTGCGTGTACTTCAGCGGGTTGAGCGTCAGATAGCCCTTGGACGCGACCGAGAGGTCCCCGCTGTGCAGCGCGGTCCGGGCGTGCGCGTACTCGTGCAGACAGAGCGAGACGATCCAGGCCCCCGTGACGAACAGGAACACCGCGAAGCCGGTGGCGTCCGCGAAACCCGTCCACACCGCCCAGCCCGCGACCGCGGTGACGGCGGCGATACCGAGGAAGACCGGGCTGATTCTCCGGTCGCCGCGGGTGGCTGCGGTGGTCATCGGCGATCGGCTCCTGGGGTGAGGGGGCGGGGGAAGGGACTGTACGGCGTGTGGCCCGGCCCCGGGGCGGGGGAGGGACTGTACGGCGTGCGGGCCCGGCCGCGGGACGGGGGAGGCACTGTAGGTCGTGGGGCCCCGGCCGCGGGATGCGGGAAGGGGGATCGTACGGTCCGACAGGGCTGGAACGCCGGAGACCGCTTGTGGAGTTCCACCCGGTCAACGCCCCGCCCCCCTCCGTCACGGACAATGGGCCCGTGCGCTACTGCATCCTCGGCACCACCCGGGCCATCCGCGACGACGGCACGGCCGTCCCCCTCGGCGGGGCGCGGCTGCGCGCCCTGCTCACCGTGCTCGCGCTGCGCCCCGGGCGGACCGTCCCCGCCGGAGTCCTCGTCGACGAGGTGTGGGACGGCGACCCGCCCGCCGACGCGGCCGGCGCCCTCCAGGCCCTGGTCGGGCGGGCGCGGCGGGCCCTGGGCCGGAGCGCCGTCGACTCCGTGGCGGGCGGCTACCGGCTCGCCGCCCCGCCGGACGCCGTGGACCTGCACCGCTTCGAACGCCTGGCGGGGGAGGGGACCCGGGCCCTGGAGGACGGCGACGCGTCGAGCGCCCTCGCCGTCCTGGGGCAGGCCCTCGCCCTGTGGCACGGGCCCGCCCTCGCCGATCTGCCCGACCGCGCGGCGGAGGCGTCCCGCTGGGAGGCCCGCAGGCTCGACGCGCGACGCGCCGGGTTCGGGGCCCTCCTCGCCCTGGGGAGAGCGGGGGAGGCGCTGCCGGAGCTGGCCGTGCTCTGTGACGCCCACCCGCTCGACGAACCGCTCCAGGTCCTGCGCGTCACGGCCCTGCGGGACGCCGGGCGCCCCGCCGAGGCGCTGGCCGCGTACGAGGAGGTCCGCACCCTGCTCGACGACCGCCTCGGCACCGCCCCGGGCCCGGGCCTGCGAGCCCTGCACACCGAACTGCTCCACCAGGAACCGCCCGCGCCGCCCGCGCCGGGGCCCGCACCCCGCCCCGCCCCGGGCGCCCCGTCCGCCATGGGCGCGGCCCTCTCCCCGGCGGCCCCGGCCCCGACCGCGTCCCCGATACCGCCCGGGAACCTCAGGGCCCGGCTCACCAGCTTCGTCGGCCGCGACAGCGACATCGCCGCGCTCCGCGACGACCTCGCCCGGAGCCGGCTCGTCACCCTGCTCGGCCCCGGCGGCGCGGGCAAGACCCGACTCTCCCAGGAGACCGCGGAGGCCGCCGCCGAGAGCTGGCCCGACGGCGTCTGGCTCGCCGAACTGGCGCCGGTCGACGACCCGGAGAGCGTGCCCGAAGCCGTCCTGACCGCGCTCGGCGCCCGCGAGACCGTGCTGCGCGGGGCCGGTGCCGAGGAGTTGCGGGCCACCGACCGCACCGCCGCCGACCCCCTCGTACGCCTCACCGAACACTGCGCCCCGCGCCGGATGCTCCTCCTCCTGGACAACTGCGAGCACGTCATCGGAGCGGCCGCCGCCCTCGCCGAGCGGCTGCTGACCCACTGCCCGCAGCTCACCGTCCTCGCCACCAGCCGCGAACCCCTCGGCGTGCCGGGCGAGTTCGTCCGCCCCGTCGACCCGCTGCCGGACCCGATGGCGCTGCGCCTGCTCGCCGAGCGGGGGGCGGCCGCCCGCCCCGGCTTCCGCACCGACGCGGACGGGGCGACCGCCGCCGCCTGCGCCGAGATCTGCCGCCGCCTGGACGGGCTGCCGCTCGCCATCGAGCTGGCCGCCGCCCGGCTGCGGATGCTCACCCCGCGCCAGATCGCCGACCGGCTCGACGACCGCTTCCGCCTCCTCACCAACGGCAGCCGGACCGTGCTGCCCCGCCAGCAGACCCTGCGCGCCGTCGTCGACTGGTCCTGGGACCTGCTGGACGCCGCCGAACGCGCCGTGCTGCGCCGGCTCTCCGTCTTCGCCGGAGGCTGCTCCCTCGCCGCCGCCGAGGAGGTCTGCGCCCTGCCCGCACCGGCCGACGGCGTCGCCGTCGACCCCCCGGACGTCGCCGCCCTGCTCGGGTCCCTGGTCGACAAGTCCCTCCTCGTCGCCGCGCCCGGCGACGAGGAGGAGATGCGCTACCGGCTGCTGGAGACGGTCGGCGAATACGCCGCGGAGCGCCTGGAGGAGGCCGCCGAACGGGGCGCCGTCGAGCGGCGTCACCTGGTCCACTACCGGGAGCTGGCCCGGATCACCGGGCCGAAGCTGCGCGGCGCCGGGCAGCGCCGGGCCATAGCGCTCTTCCAGCGCGAGTACGAGAACCTGCGCACGGCGCTCCGCCACGCCGTCGCCGCCCGGGACGAGCAGGAGGGGCTCTGCCTGGTGCTGTCGATGTCCTGGTACTGGATGATGCGCGATCTCAACTCCGACGCCCGCCAGTGGGGCGCGGCGGTGGCCGCACTGGGCCCCGACCCCTTCGCCCCGCCCGGCGTCCGGGCTCCTTCGCTGCTGGAGCGGACCACCGACCGGCCTCCGCCCTGGGAACCGGAGCAGGTGGCGGAGGCACGGCGAGGTGTGGGGCTGATCCAGCTGGTCAGCATGGACCACGCGATGGAGGAGGGGCTGACCCCGCAGGGCCGGGAACGGATGGACATCATCAGCCGCACCTACCGGGCCGGGCAGCCGCAGACCTGTCGTGCTCCCGGTTCGCTCTGGATGTTCGCGATCCTGCTCACCGGAGAGGTCGACGAGCTGCGCGAGCTGATGGACGAGACGGTCCGGGCCTCCCGGGAGTTCGCTTACGAGTGGGAGCTGGGCGCCGCGCTGGAGATGCGGGCCAAGATCCTGGCCAACCGCCCCGACTGGGCGGGCGAGGCACTGGCCGACGCCGACGAGAGCCTGGAGATCTTCGCGCGGCTCGGCGACGACTGGGGCGCCGCCGAGTCGCTCTCCTCCCGGGGCGAGGCGAACGAGCGAGCGGGCCGTTTCACCGCCGCCTCCGAGGACTACCTGGCCGCGATCGGCTATGCGCAGACGCTCGGCGCCCGGTCCCAGGTAGCGGTGTTGCGGGCGCGCTACGCAGGGGCCCTCACCGAACTCGACCGGTCCGAGGAGGCCGAGGCCATCCTGCGCGAGATCGTCGACGGCGGCCGGATCTCGGGACACGAGGCGATGCCGACCGCCCGCCTGCACCTGGGCTTCCTGCTCGGACGTCAGGGGCGCCTGGCCGAGGCTCGCGAGCAACTGACGCTGCTGCGAAAGGAGTTCAGCTCCCGCACCGTCGGTGTCTTCGACGGATTCGTGCTCGGGGTGCTGGCCTGGCTGGACAACCTCGACGGCGCGTACGCTTCCGCGCTCGACGTCGCGCTGGCCGCCCTGGGCCGCTCCCAGGACCGGCTCTCGGCCATGATGGCCCCGTTCATGGCCTCCATGCAGCTGACGACCATCGCCCGTGCGCTCGCGGGGCTGGAGGGCGCGGGGGCCCCGGAGGCCGCCGCCCGGCTGCTCGGCCTCCAGGCGGCGCTCCTGCCGCCCGGGCACCTGCCGACCACGCTGGAGCGCCAGGCCCTCGAGGACGCGGAGCAGGCCGTACGCGCCCGGATCGACGACGAGACGTACACGGCGGCCTACCGCCAGGGCGCCGGCCTCACACTGGAGGAGGCCGCCGCCCTGGCGGAGACGTACCGGCAGCCCGCCGCGGAGTGACGCTCAGGCCTTCTTGCGGAACTTGGCCACCGCCAGCGGAGCCATCACCAGCGTGATGCCCGCAGCCCAGGCGAGCGTCACCCAGACGGAGTTCGCGACCGGGCCGCCCATCATCAGGCCCCGCACCGCGTCGGCCAGATTGGACAGCGGGTTGTAGTCGGTGAACGTCTGGAGCCAGCCCGGCATGGTCGTGGGCGGCGCGAAGATGGAGGATCCGAACTGCAGGGGCATCAGCACCAGCATTCCCATCCCCTGGACCGCCTGGGCCGTCTTCATGGCCAGCCCGAGCACGATGAAGATCCACATGATGGCGGCGCCGAACACCGCCGACAGCGCGACCGCCGCCAGGAGCCCGAGCACGGACGTGCCGACGCTCATGCCGAGGGCGAAGCCCATCGCGAGCAGGATGATGATGGCGACCATCATCCGGCCCAGCTCGACCACGATCTTGGCGATCAGCACCGAGGAGCGGGCTATCGGCATCGTCCGGAACCGGTCCATGACCCCCTTGCGGAAGTCGTCGTTGACCCCGGTGCCGACGGCCATGGCGATGTTCATGCCCATCATCGCCATCAGCCCGGGAATCAGATAGTTCAGGTAGTCCTGCCGGTCCCCGCCGAGGCTGCCGCCGACCGAGCCGCCGAAGACGTACACGAACAGCAGCGTGAAGATGATCGGCATCAGAAGGACGTCGAACATCGACTCCGGGTCCTGCTTGATCTGGAGCAGATTGCGCCGCGCCAGCGCCCCGATGTGCCGCAGATTGGCCCGCAGACCGATCCGGCCCTCGTCGGCCACCGCCCGCTTCGACGGCGCGGTGCCCGTGGTCCCGGCGGGAGCGGGGGGCAGAGTCGTGGTACTCATGCGGCGACCTCCTGGGGAGCCTGGTCGGAGAGGGACGTGGCCTTGTCGCCGGTGATCGCGAGGAACACCTCGTCGAGGCTGGGCAGGGCGGTGGAGACATGGGCGAGCGAGAAGCCCCGGACGCCCAGCAGCCCGATGACGGCGGTCAGCTGCTCGTCGCTGAGGATCGGCACGTACAGCAGGCCCTCGTCCGGCACCGCCTGCGCACCGGCGACGCCGTCGAGGCCCGCCTCCCGGATCGCCTGCGCCATCGCGGCCAGTTCCGCCGGGTCCGACGGCCGGATCTGGAGGGTGCGTCCGCCGACCTTCGCCTTCAGCTCGTCGACCCCGCCCCGGGCGATGATCTTCCCGCGGTCGATCACGGTCAGCTCCTTGGCGAGCTGCTCCGCCTCCTCCATGTACTGGGTGGTCAGCAGTACGGTCGCGCCCTCGGCGACCATCCGCTGCACCTCGTCCCAGACCTCGTTACGGGTCCGGGGGTCGAGCCCGGTCGTCGGCTCGTCCAGGTAGAGCACGGAGGGGCTGCCGATCATGGAGGCGGCCAGGTCGAGCCGGCGGCGCATCCCGCCGGAGTACTCCATGCAGGCCCGTTTGGCGGCCTCGGTGAGCGAGAACCGCTCCAGCAGCTCGTCGGCGCGGGCCCGTGCCTTCTTGCGGGGCAGATCGAGCAGCCGCCCGATCATGTAGAGGTTCTCCCAGCCGGAGAGCTTCTCGTCGACCGAGGCGTACTGCCCGGTGAGGCCGATGGTGCGGCGGAGCTGCCGGGGCTGCTTCACCACGTCGAAGCCCGCGACGACCGCGTGGCCGGAGTCGGGGGTGATCAGGGTGGACAGGCAGCGTACGAGGGTGGTCTTGCCCGCGCCGTTGGGGCCGAGCACGCCGAGGACGGTGCCTTCGCGGACGTCGAGGTCCACGCCGTCCAGTGCCTTGGTCTCGCCGTAGTGCTTGACCAGCCCCCGCACCTCGACGGCGTTCCGGCCGCTGCTGGGGTTCTTGTCGATTCGTTCCATGTCCACCAGCAGACCAGCGCCCACCGACAGCTCGCCGACAGGCCGCCGACACGGCCCGCGACCGGGCGCCGGACGGGCGACAGCCCGCCGATGGGGGATGTCGGCGGGCTGTCGGTGGTGCGGGAAATGGCTGGTGGGCGCTGGTCTGCTGAGGAAAGCGCGTCGGAAGGCCCGGGGGTCAGTGCGCGGGCATCAGTGGAAGGTGTGCTCCGGCGCCGGGAACGTGGAGCCGACGACCTCGTCCGCGAACTCCTTCGCGGCGTCGCCGAGCACCTGGCGCAGGTTCGCGTACTGCTTGGTGAAGCGCGGCACCTTGCCGCCGGTCAGCCCGACCATGTCCGTGTAGACGAGGACCTGGGCGTCGGTCGCGGAACCGGCGCCGATGCCGACGGTCGGGATGTGGAGCGTACGGGTGACCTCGGCGGCCAGCTCGGCGGGGACCAGCTCCAGCACGACGGCGAACGCGCCCGCGTCCTGCACGGCCTTGGCGTCGCGCAGCAGTTGCTGGGCGGCCTCCTCGCCGCGCCCCTGGACCCGGTAGCCCATCGCGTTGACGGACTGCGGGGTCAGACCGATGTGGCCCATGACCGGGATGCCGGCCTCGACCAGCAGCCGGATCTGCTCGTGGGACCGCTCGCCGCCCTCCAGCTTGACCGCGCCGACGCCCGACTCCTTGACCAGCCGGGTGGCGTTGCGCAGCGCCTGGACGGGGCCCTCCTGGTACGAGCCGAAGGGCAGGTCGCCGACGACGAGGGCGCGCTTGGTGCCCCGGACGACGGCGGCGGACAGCATGGCGATCTCGTCCATCGTGACGGGCACGGTGGTCTCGTAGCCGAGGTGGCAGTTGCCCATGGAGTCCCCGACGAGCATGACCGGGATGCCGGCCTCGTCGAAGACGGACGCGGTCATCGCGTCGTAGGCGGTGAGCATCGGCCACTTCTCGCCGCGCTCCGTGGCGGCGGCGATGTCGTGGACGGTGATGCGGCGGGTGGACTTCCCTCCGTACAGCGCCTTGCTGCTGTCGGCGGACGCACCCGCGGGGGAGGAGGCGCCCGTGGGGGAAGACGGATTCTGTGCAGCCTGAAGCGACATGGCCGGTGGCTCCTTCGTCATCTCGAGGCGCCCTGACGGCGTCCCCGGATCCCTTCCATGGTGGCATCCCGCCCCGCCACTCGGGAAGTGGGCCCGCACGTGTGTCCGAGGGGGGGCCGACGGGGAAACGTTCGACAACACGAGACGGCCTCGTATCGGGAGGTCTCGCCCCGTACGCGTGTGACCGTTCTGTCACAGCAGCCCGCCGTCCGGCCCCGTACCGGAACCCGTCGTCCCGCCTCCGTCGTCCTGCTTTCCGTACGGGCACTCCGTACGGTCGTGGGGACGCCGGGCGGGTCCGTGGGCCGACGGCCGGAAAGACGCCGCTCATCGCCTAGGGTCGAGGGCGCGGCGATGTGCAGGGCAAGGCAGTGAGGACAGTGCGATGGTGCAGGCGTACGGAGCGGACACGGACCACGGCAGCGCGGGGCAGCCGGAGGCCGGCGGGTCCCGCTTCCGGGGCCTGTGGGACAGACTGAGGTCCGACCGGGGCGTCTGGCGGCGCGGGATCGTGCTGGCCCTCTGCTCGGTGCTGCTGACCCTGCTGATGGTCGTCCACGCGCAGATCCCCAACCGGCTCGGCAACCTCGGCAGCCTCGTCGAGACGTTCCTGCCGTGGGTCGCGCTCTTCATCCCGGTGCTGCTGGTCCTCGGCCTGCTGCGGCGCTCGGCGACCGCCGTGATCGCGCTGCTGCTGCCCGCCGTGGTCTGGCTCAACGTCTTCGGGGGCCTGCTCACCGACAAGTCCGGCGGCGGCGGCGACCTCACCGTGGCCACCCACAACGTCAACGCCGGCAACCCCGACCCCGACGGCACCGCCCAGCAGGTCGCCGGTTCCGGGGCGGACGTCGTGGCCCTCCAGGAACTCCCGGGCAGGCAGGTCTCCACGTACGAGAAGTCGCTGGCCGACCGCTACCCGTACCACTCCGTCCAGGGCACCGTGGGCCTGTGGAGCAAGTACCCGCTGGCCGACACCAAGCCCGTCGACATCAAGATGGGCTGGACCCGGGCGATGCGCTCGACGGTCAGGACCCCGCAGGGCGAGGTCGCGGTGTACGTCGCCCACCTGCCGTCCGTCCGCGTCAAGCTGCACGCCGGGTTCACCGCCAACCAGCGCGACGCCAGCGCCGACGCGCTCGGCGAGGCCATCGCGGACGAACGGGTGGAGCGCGTCGTGCTGCTCGGCGACCTGAACGGCACGATGAACGACCGCTCGCTGAACGCGGTCACCGCGCAGATGCGCTCCACCCAGGGCGCGGCGGGCGACGGCTTCGGATTCAGCTGGCCGGCCTCGTTCCCGATGGCCCGGATCGACCAGATCATGGTCAAGGGCGTCGAGCCGCTGGCCTCCTGGACCCTCGCGGCGACCGACAGCGACCACCTCCCGATCGCGGCTCGCGTGGAGCTGTGATCGCGGCCCGCGTGGAGCTGTGATCACAGCCACGCAACCGACCGTTCACCGCGCGGCACAAAACGTCTGCGACAATTTGTTCTAGCCGCATACATAAAGAAGACCCAGCCGTCGCCCGGCATCCACACCGAGGCGACGGCTCTTCGTTCTGCCCCTGCCCCGAGTGATCGCGAAAGGTCCCCTCCCCATGCCCCTGGCTCTCCTCGCCCTGGCCGTGAGCGCCTTCGGCATAGGCACGACGGAGTTCGTCATGATGGGGCTGCTGCCCAACGTGGCGGACGACCTCCGCACCTCCGTGCCGACCGCCGGATACCTCGTGTCGGCGTACGCGATCGGCGTCGTCCTCGGTGCGCCCCTGCTCACCGGCCTCGGCTCGCGGGTCCCGCGCAAGCGGATGCTCCTGCTCCTGATGGCGCTGTTCACCGTCGGGAACCTGGCCTCCGCGCTCGCCCCGGACTTCGGCTGGCTGATCGCGGGCCGCTTCCTCGCCGGCCTCCCGCACGGCGCGTTCTTCGGCGTCGGCGCGGTCGTCGCCGCCCGGCTGGTCTCCGAGGGCCGCCAGGCGCGGGCCGTCGCGACGATGTTCCTCGGCCTGACCGTCGCCAACATCGTCGGCGTCCCCGCGGCGACCCTGCTCGGCCAGCACCTCGGCTGGCGGGCCACCTTCCTCGTGGTCGCGGCGATCGGCCTCGCCGCGATGGCGGCTCTCACGCGCCTGGTCCCCCACATCCCCGTCGAGGCGCACCAGGACGTCCGCCGTGAACTGCGCGCCCTCGGCAACCGTCAGGTGATCCTCGGCCTGCTCACCGCCGTCTTCGGCTTCGCCGGCGTCTTCGCCGTGTACGCGTACCTCTCGGCCATGACCACCAAGGCGATGGGCTTCGGCGAATCCTCGGTCACCCTGGTCCTGGCCCTGTTCGGCATCGGGATGACTCTGGGCGCCCTGGCCGCCGGCCCCCTCACCGACCGGGCGCTGCGCCCGACCCTGTACGGATCGCTCGGCGCGCTCGCGGTGATCCTGGTCGTGTTCCCGTTCACCGTGCACGTCCCGTGGGCGGCCCTGGTGATGGTGGTGCTGCTGGGCGGATTCGGCTTCATGACGACGACCCCGCTCCAGATGCTGGTGATGAACAAGGCGAAGGACGCCCCGACGCTGGCCTCCGCCTCCAACCACTCCGCGTTCAACCTGGCCAACGCGGGCGGCGCCTGGCTGGGCGGCGTGGCCATCGCGGCGGGCTGGGGCTGGACGTCCCCGGCCCTGGTAGGCGCGGTGCTGGCAGTGATCGGCCTGGCGGTGGCGGCGACGGCGGGCTTCCTGGACCGCGACCCGTCCCCGAAATCCCGCGTGGTGGCGGCCAATCAAGCCCGTCCGGCGCTTGAGGACACGTCGTTCAGCCGGACGGACCAGCACTCCACGCTCAGCCGCGGTTCAAGCCCGTCCGGCGATTGAGGACGGAACCCTGGGCGGGGCGGGCCCGCACCCTCGTCGACGCTGCCCCCGCCCGGCCGTTTCAGCCCGTCCGGCGATTGAGGACAGAACGAAGCGCCGGACGGGCCCGGCGGCCACGCGTGGCCGCCGTACAACTCAGCCCGTCCGGCGCTTGAGGACAGAGGCGGCCACCGGACGCCCCCGGTAACCGCCCCACCCGGCTACGACGACTCGCGCCAGCGACTCGTGATCGGCAGCCGCCGGTCCTTCCCGAACCCCTTGGGCGAGATCTTCGTCCCCGGCGGATACTGCCGCCGCTTGTACTCGGCCGCGTCCACCATCCGCAGCGTCTTCGCCACCAGCTCCGCGTCGAACCCGGCCGCCACGATGGCGTCAAGACCCTGGTCCCGGTCGACGTACATCTCCAGGATCGCGTCCAGGACGTCGTAGTCCGGCAGCGAGTCCGTGTCGACCTGCCCCGGCCGCAGCTCCGCGCTCGGCGGCTTGGTGATCGAGGCCTCCGGGATCGGCGGGGTCTGCCCCCGCTCCTCGGCGGCCCGGTTGCGCCACTTCGCCAGCCGGAAGACCGACGACTTGTAGACGTCCTTGATCGGCCCGTACGCGCCGACCGCGTCCCCGTACAGCGTGGAGTAGCCCACCGCCAGCTCGGACTTGTTGCCCGGCGCCAGCACGATCTGCCCCTCCTGGTTGGACAGGGCCATCAGCATCGTGCCGCGCAGCCGCGCCTGGAGGTTCTCCTCGGCGAGGCCGGTGAGCTGGAGCGATCCCATGTACGCGTCGAACATCGGCTCGATCGGCACCGTACGGAAGTTGAGCCCGGTCCGCCGCGCCAGCTCGGCCGCGTCGCCCTTGGAGTGGTCCGAGGAGTACTTCGACGGCATCGAGACCCCGTACACATGCTGGGCGCCGAGCGCGTCGCAGGCGATGGCCGCGCAGATCGCCGAGTCGATGCCGCCGGAGAGCCCGATCAGCACACTGCTGAAACCGTTCTTCGCGGCGTACGCGCGCAGCCCGACGACCAGCGCGGAGTAGATCTCCTCCTCGTCGCCCAGCCGCTCCGCGTACCCGCCCGCCAGCTCCGGCTCGTACGCGTCCACGGGCCGGTCGGACAGGACCACGTGGTCGATGTGCAGCCCGTCGTCCACCACGCCGGAGGGCGCCACGGCCTCGGCGGCGGGCAGTTCCAGATCGAGGATGACGCTGCCCTCGGAGAACTGCGGGGCGCGGGCGACGACCTCGCCCTCCTTGTCGACGACGATCGAGTCGCCGTCGAAGACCAGCTCGTCCTGGCCGCCGATCATCGCCAGGTAGGCCGTCGTGCAGCCGGCCTCCTGGGCCCGCTTGCGGACCAGCTCCAGCCGGGTGTCGTCCTTGTCCCGCTCGTACGGCGAGGCGTTGATCGACAGCAGCAGCCCGGCCCCGGCGGACCGGGCGGCCGGGACGCGCCCGCCGTCCTGCCACAGGTCCTCGCAGATCGCGAGGGCCACGTCGATGCCGTGGATCCGGACGACGGGCATCGAGTCGCCCGGCACGAAGTACCGGAACTCGTCGAACACCCCGTAGTTCGGCAGGTGGTGCTTGGCGAAGTTGAGCGCGATCCCGCCGCGGTGCAGCACGGCGGCGGCGTTGCGCGGGGAGCCGGCGGGCTGCCCGTAGCGCGCCGCGGCGTGCTCGGAGCGGTCCAGGTAGCCGACGACGACCGGCAGTTCGCCGAAGCCCTCCGCGTCGAGCCGGGCGGCCAGCGCGCGCAGCGCCTGACGCGAGGCCTCGACGAAGGACGACCGCAGGGCCAGGTCCTCGACGGGGTATCCGGTCAGCACCATCTCGGGGAACGCCACCAGGTGGGCGCCCTGCTCGGCGGCGTGCCGGGTCCAGTGGACGATCGCCTCAGCGTTGCCGGCGAGGTCACCGACGGTGGAGTCGATCTGATTCAGTGCGAGGCGTAGTTGAGGCACGGAGCCCAGTGTAATCGTCTTTCTGACGCGATGTCCCGGTGGGCCGGGCAAAATCTGCTCCGGCCCACCGAAACCGCAGGTCGAAGCCGCTATCAGCCTCGACCCACCGAGGATCGCAGGGTCAGCCGCGATACCCGATGACCGTCATCATCCCCGCCTCCGCGTGGTAGACGTTGTGGCAGTGGACCATCCACAGCCCGGGGTTGTCGGCGTCGAACTCCACGGTCAGCGACCGGTGCGGCAGCACGATCGCGGTGTCCTTACGGGCCCCGGCGGCGTTCCCGCCGAGCGCGAAGGTGTGCCCGTGCAGATGGAGGGGGTGCCACATGGCCGTCCCGTTGTCGAAGACGACCCGCACCCGCTCGCCCGCCTCCACAGGCCGCCGCTGCTTCGCGCTGTACGGCTGCCCGTCGAAGGCCCAGTCGTACTTCGCCATCCCGCCGGTGAGCCGGATACGGATCGTCCGGTCCGGCGCGCGGGAGGGCAGCGCGACCGACGGGTCCGGAGCCAGCCGCCCCGCCTCCACCAGCTTCCCGTCCAGCTCCTTGGGCCGCACGGAGGCGGCGGGCGCGGCACCGCTCCCGGTCCGCAGCACGGCCAGCGCCGACGCCTCCTTCTTCCCGGCCTTCTTCCCCTCGGCCAGCGCGGTCAGCGGGAAGACCCCGTCGCCGGCGGTGACGAGGACGTCGTACCGCTCGCCCATCCCCAGCAGCAGCGCGTCACCCGTGGTGTGCCGGACCGGGAAGCCGTCGGTGTGCGTCACGGTCATCCGGTGCCCGCCGAGCGCGACCCGGAAGGCGGTGTCGCCACCGGCGTTGATGATCCGCAGCCGGATGCGGTCGCCGGGCCGCGCGGAGAAGGAGGACGGGTCCTGCGGCACCCGCCCGTTGACCAGGTAGTGCGGGTAGGCCACGTCACCGGCGTCCCCGCCGAGCAGTTCGCTGGTGGCCCCCATCACCATCCGCGAGGGCCCGTCACCGCTCCCGTCCGCCGTGTCTTTCCCGTCCCCCTTGTCCTTCTCGTCCCCCTTGCCTCCCGTGTCCTCCTCGCCCGACATGGTGTGCGCGCCGTGGTCCATCCCGCCGCCCATGCCCCCGGACAGCTCTTTGAGGACGGCGTCCGGAGTGGACCCGTCCACCCCGTCGACCCAGTCGTCGAGGACGACGACCCACTCCTTGTCGTACGCCAACGGCTCCTTCGGGTCCTCGACGATCAGCGGCGCGTACAGCCCCCGGTCCTGCTGGACGCCGGAGTGGGGGTGGAACCAGTACGTCCCCGGGTGCGGCACGGCGAACCGGTAGGCGAAGTCGGCCCCCGGCGCGATGTCCCGCTGGGTGAGCCCGGGGACCCCGTCCATGTCGTTGCGCAGGGCGAGGCCGTGCCAGTGCAGGGAGGTGGGCTCCGGCAGATGGTTGGCGAGGGTCAGGGCGAGCGTGTCGCCGGCCGTCACCCGCACCTCGCGCCCGGGAAGCCGGTCCCCGTACGCCCAGGAGGCGACGGTCCGCCCGCCGCCGAGGTCGAGCCGGGCCCGGGTGGCGGTGAGGGAGACCTTGCGCACGGGGCCGGAGCCGCGCGCCGCCTCCGCCGCCTCGACTTCCTTGCCGCCGGGCGAGACGTACGTACCGGAGTCCTGCGCTCCGCCGGGGGAGTGGCCTCCGGTGTGATCGCCGCCGCCCCCGTCGGAACAGGCGGCGAGGGCTCCCGTACCGGCGACGGCGAGAGCGGCGCCGAGCACGGCGCGTCGAGTGGGTTGCGTGGGCATGCCGAATACACCTCTGAAGAACTGAAGAACTTGAAGAACTGAAGGGCTGTTGCTGCTGGGGAGAGGGCGGAGGTGAGACGCCCACTCCTAAATGCGCAGCACGGAGACGCTGTCGAGCACCGATATCCGGGGCGGCGGAATCGGCCGCAGGGCCCGCAGCAGCCCCGCACCCACCGGCGTACCGAGGGGCCGTCCGTCGGTGCGCAGGCCGAGCAGCCAGGAGCCGAGGAGGGCGAGCCCCCAGGCGCCGAGCACGGCGAGGCAGACGGAGAGCGGATCCATGCCGCTCATGGGTGCGCCGGAGCCGGGGGAGTCGTGCGGTGACTGCTGGAACTGCTGGGACTCTTGAGTGTCGGCGACGCCCGGAGCCGGGGCGAGACCTGCGGTCTGATCCTGGCCAGGGGCCTGGGCCAGGTGCTCCGCCATGGCGGCGGGCGGGGGCGATGAACCGCCGTGCTCCGCCGGATGCCCGACCGTGTGCATGGTGACGATGCCAAACAGCAGAGCGGCGAACAGCATCAGCTGCCCGTACGTCACGCTCCTGCTCCGCGTCCTGCCCGCCATGCGGGCCACCCTACCCCTGGCGGGTATAGGGCCCCGGGGTGGGGGCGGCCCGGCACCTCTTGATCACCTTTCCGTCACTCCGCCGGCACGGGGTGAGCGGGGAGGGCGCCGGGCCTTCGTCGTACGGGCGCTCAGCTGCGGGAGTAGACCCTCTCCGCCCAGCCCGCGATCTGCTCCTCGGTGAGGTGCTGCGCGAGGTCGGCCTCGCTGATCATGCCGACGAGCTTCTTGTTCTCGACGACGGGCAGCCGGCGGATGCGATGGGTCTGCATCTCCTCCAGGACCGCGTTCACATCGGCCTCCGCCTCGATCCAGCGGGGCGTGCCCTGCGCGAGATCGCCCGCCGTGACCTTCGCCGGGTCGTGGCCCTTGGCCACACAGCCGACGACGATGTCGCGGTCGGTGATGATGCCGACCATCCGGTCGGAGTCACCGTTGGCGGACACCGGGAGCGCGCCCACGTCGTGCTCGCGCATCAGTTGCGCCGCACGGTCGAGCGTCTCGTGGGCCGGGATCCAGCGGGCCCCGCTGTGCATGATGTCTTTGGCGGTCGTCATGGGGGATTTCCTCCTGCGTGCCGATGGCACTGCCGTACGGCCCCGAGCGCAACCCATCGTCACCGGCCCGCCGGGGCCGCGCGACCGCAATCACCCGTTCGGGTGCGCCGGCGCAAGGACGCAAACTGACGCACCCGTCGTACGGGGCCCGGGCCCAGGCCCCGAGCCCAGGCCCCGAGCTCGGGGCCCGGCTCAGGGCCGAGGCTCGGCACCCCGCTCGGCCAGCATGTCCCGCATCAGCCCCAGCTCGGACTGCTGGCCCTCGACCATGCCCCGGGCGAGCCGCTGCTCGGCCGGGACCGCGCACAGGGACGCACAGGCCTCGGCCATGTCGACGCCGCCCTTGTGGTGGTCCGTCATCAGCTGGAGGAAGAACACCACGGCCTCCTCACCGTCGAGACGGCCGAGCCGCGCCAGCTCGGAGCGGCTCGCCATGCCGGGCATGAGCACCCCGTCCGCACCGGCGCCGGAACCCGCCTCGGTGCCGCCCGAGCCGTGCCCGCCGTGCTCGTGCCCGCCCGTACCGGCCATCCACGCCATGGGCTGCTCCCCGCCCGGGGCGACCTTCGGCAGCTCCCACAGGTCGAGCCAGCCGAGCAGCATGCCGCGCTGGTTGGCCTGGGTGTTGGCGATGTCGTAGGCGAGACGGCGTACGTCCTCGTCGTCCGTACGGTCGCGGACGATGAACGACATCTCGACGGCCTGCTGATGGTGGACGGCCATGTCCCGGGCGAACCCGGCGTCGGCGGATGAGGCCTTCGGAACGCGAACAGACGCGTCCCCCGCTCCCGAGCCGTCCCCGTCGCCCCGCGCGGAGGCGACGGTGGCCGCCCCCGCGAAGAGCAGGGCGAGGGCCACGGCGGCACCGGCCGCCCGGCGGACACGCCGGGTCTTCCGCCGCTCCACGAGGGCGTGCGGGGCCTCGACGGCGTCGTCCTCGGCCGCCCGCTCCTCGGCCGCCCGCTCCCCGGCCGTCACTGCGGCACCGTGGCCAGCCCGCCGGTGCAGGGTGCGCCGGGCTCGGGGGTCTGCGCGCCCTGGACGTACTGGGCGAGGAACTGGTCCACCCGCTTGTCGTCGGCGGAGTCGACGGCCACCTGCTTGCCCCAGGCGCTGAGCATGATCGCGCCCTCCTGGCCGGCGTACGGGCTCATCAGCGTGAACGGGGTCTTTTTGACGCGCTCGGCCAGCGCGGCGACATCGGCGTCGGCGGCCTTGCCGTTGTAGGTGACCCAGACCGCGCCGTGCTCCAGGGAGTGCACGGCGTTGACGTCCGGGAGGGCCTTTTCGTATACGTCGCCGTCGCAGTTCATCCAGGACTGGTTGTGGTCGCCGCCGACCGGAGGCTTCATCGGATAGTCCACCGAACCGGCCACGTGCTGGCGGCCGAGCTTCGCCGCGTCCCAGGACTTCAGCCCCTCGATGGCCCCGCCCGTGGCATTGCCGTGGGAGTCGCCGTGACCGCCCGGGTGCTTGCCGTCCTGGGCCGCCGATGCGTCGGCGGACTTCTCGTTCGCCTCGGAGTTCTCCAGCAGCAGGTACGAGCCGAAGGCGACGAGACCGGCCACGACGGCAGCGCTCAGCCCTATGGCGATGGCCCGGTTGCGGGTGGCGCGGGCGCGCGGGTCGGGGGCCTGCGGCTGGGGGAACCGGGTGTCGAAGCTCATGTCGTCGAGTCCTTCTGCGAAGGGGCCGGGAAGAGGGGGCACGGTCCGTGAACCGATGCGCGCGGACGGGCGGAAAACCGGGCGGAGAACCGGACGGAGAACCGGACGGAAAACCGGGAGGGAAGCCAGGCGGAAAGCCGGCCACTGCTCGGCTGCCGCCCCCGTGCGCCACGGTCGCCGATCGTAGTGGGTGGCCGAGTGCTCTCTCTCACACCGTGTGCGTAATCTGGGGGAAATCCCGGGTCGCGATACTGAAGTGTCCCCCTACCCCGGGCGGTGGAGCACGGGCCGTCTGAACTGCAAGGATGTGGCAATGGACAAGCAGCAGGAATTCGTCCTCAGGACCCTTGAGGAGCGGGACATCCGCTTCGTGCGGCTGTGGTTCACCGACGTCCTCGGGTTCCTCAAGTCCGTCGCCGTGGCTCCGGCCGAGCTTGAGCAGGCGTTCGACGAGGGCATCGGCTTCGACGGCTCGGCGATCGAGGGCTTCGCCCGAGTGTACGAATCGGACATGATTGCCAAGCCGGACCCGGGCACCTTCCAGATCCTGCCGTGGCGCGCGGAGGCCCCCGGCACCGCGCGGATGTTCTGCGACATCCTGATGCCGGACGGCTCCCCGTCCTTCGCGGACCCCCGCTACGTCCTCAAGCGCATCCTCGCCAAGACGTCCGACCTCGGCTTCACCTTCTACACCCACCCCGAGATCGAGTTCTTCCTGCTGAAGAACAAGCCGGTCGACGGCACCCGCCCGACCCCGGCGGACAGCTCGGGCTACTTCGACCACACGCCGCAGAACGTCGGCATGGACTTCCGCCGCCAGGCGATCACCATGCTCGAATCGATGGGTATCTCGGTCGAGTTCAGCCACCACGAGGGCGCCCCCGGCCAGCAGGAGATCGACCTGCGGTACGCGGACGCGCTCTCCACGGCGGACAACATCATGACGTTCCGTCTGGTGATGAAGCAGGTGGCGCTGGAACAGGGCGTGCAGGCCACGTTCATGCCGAAGCCGTTCTCGGAGTACCCGGGTTCGGGCATGCACACCCACCTCTCCCTCTTCGAGGGCGACCGCAACGCCTTCTACGAGTCGGGCGCGGAGTACCAGCTCTCCAAGGTGGGCCGCTCCTTCATCGCGGGCCTGCTGACGCACGCGGCGGAGATCTCGGCCGTCACCAACCAGTGGGTCAACTCCTACAAGCGCATCTGGGGCGGCTCCTCCCGCGCGGCCGGCGCGGGCGGCGAGGCCCCCTCGTACATCTGCTGGGGCCACAACAACCGCTCCGCCCTCATCCGCGTCCCGATGTACAAGCCCGGCAAGACCGGCTCGGCCCGCGTCGAGGTCCGCTCCATCGACTCCGGCGCCAACCCGTACCTCACCTACGCGGTCCTGCTCGCCGCGGGCCTCAAGGGCATCGAGGAGGGCTACGAACTCCCGGCCGGCGCCGACGACGACGTCTGGGCCCTCTCCGACGCCGAACGCCGCGCGATGGGCATCGAGCCGCTCCCGCAGAACCTGGGCGAGGCGATCTCGCTGATGGAGAAGAGCGAACTGGTCGCCGAGACGCTGGGCGAGCACGTCTTCGACTTCTTCCTCCGCAACAAGAAGCAGGAGTGGGAGGAGTACCGCAGCGAGGTCACGGCCTTCGAGCTGAAGAACCTGCTGCCGGTGCTGTAGTAGCGGTGCCGGGCGGGGATTCCTCGCCCGGCACCGCGATCGGGCCGACAGATGCGGGATCGGGCCGATGGACGCGGGATCGGCCGACGGACGCGAACCGTCGGCCTCGACGCGTTCTCCCGGTGCCGGGCGGCCCGCGCTCTGCCTGTCCATCTGGCAGGATTCTGGTTCCGTGGTCGCGAGCGGGCGATACAGTCCGTGTCGTGGACATACCCGACTGGTTCCGCTGGGCCGTTCTCGGCTTTGCCGTCTTGCAGGCGGCCTCTCTTGTCCGGATTATTCGCCGGTTGCGCGAATCCGACCGCGCCGTGCGCTCCCTGGCGCGTCTCGAACTGCTGGACGCCGTCAGCACCTTGATGTTCATGACCGGCCTGGTGCTGAGCCTCGCAGTGGCAGCGTCCTGGATCTGGCTCCTCCTCGCCGGCTTTGCCCTCATGGTCGTCGTCTACGCCGTGAAGGCCCTCGAACTCCTCCGCGCCCGCCCCCGCACTGTGGCCTGACCCTTGGTCATGCTCAAGGGGAGGGCATTTCGCGTCCGAACCCGTTGGCGACCCACCACAGGATCGGCCGGTCCGGGGCGCGGTCGAGCCTGTGGTGGGCGGTAGCGGGGCCGGATCTTCGCCATCCGGGGCGGGCGCGGGCCGGGCGTGGCCGGAAGGGTTAAACCGGCGGTGTCCCCGGCGGTGATGGCGCCGGTGGCGGGTTGGGCAGCGGAGGGCCCTGGTCGGGCGGGGTCTTCGGAGGGCCGCTCCCGTGTTTGCCGTCGTTCAGGACCTTTCGGGGCGTCAGGCCGTAGATGCCGAACGGTGGGAAGAGGTCGACGCGACGTGGGTAGTCGCCCTCCGCGCACTCCTCGCAGAGCAGGTCGCGGCCGACGGGGGTATGGCGGGCGGCGGTGACCGGGGCTTTCCAGCACGCCTCGCAGTCGAGGACGTCCGTCGTGGAGAGGGCGATCACCCTGGCCTCCCGGGTGGTGCCGGTAACGCCTGGTGGGTCCTGCGCATCAGGTGCCTCCGTCTCTGGTGAGGGGGTGCCGGCAACCCGGCCCCGGTCGTTGTTCTGCCGAGGGCGGACGGCCGGGGCCGGGTCGGGTCGGGTCAGGGGGGGGCGCCCGGCCGTGCGCCGTCCGTTCGCCTGGCCGCGAGCCGTTCGCGTCGGCGTCCCGCGCCGCGTCTCATCGGCGGGTCTCCCGCCAGACGCGGACGAGCTTCGCCGCGTCGGGGCAGATCGTGCCGGTCCGGCACGCGGTGCAGGTCAGGGTGTGGCCGAGCAGGGCGCGGTACGCCGTGTCCGGGGATTCGGTCGTGGTCACGTTCGCCTCTCTGCTGATCTCGGCCCACACGTATTCGGCGGTGCGGTTGAGCGTGTGGCCGTAGCGGTCCGCCGTGGCCAGGGCGGCTAGGACGGCCGAGTGCGCGGTCGCGCTCAACTCGGAGGGGAGATCGGCCTCGACGCGGAAGGTGTCCAGGCCGGTGGTGAGGCGCGGTTCGGTGCCCGTGGCGGCGGCGAGCATGCCGGTCAGCGCCGCGACCCGCGCTTGTGCAGAGCGCACACTTCTCCCCTGATGACCGAATGTCACTCCAAGTAATGCTGAGTATTCAGCTTCAACCTGATGGGTTAGCTTTGTCAACAGCGACGCCCATATCGACGCCGAACACACGGAGCTGCTCAAATGCCACGTGATACGCCGTACTTGCAGGTGGCGGATGCTCTGCGGGCTCGTATCCGGGCCGGTGAATGGGCGGTGGGCGACAAGCTGCCGTCCCGGGCCCGGTTCGCCGAGGAGTACGGCGTCGGTCAGTCCGTGGCGCAGCGGGCCATGGAGCGCCTGATCATCGAGGGCATCCTCGAAGGTCGCGCCGGCTCCGGCACCTACGTCCGCCGGGCCCGCGAGCGCCGGCGCATGGTCCGCTCACGCCACCGCGAGCAGCGCGGCAACAGCCCCTTCGCCTCGGACATGAGCGAGCTCGACCACGAGGCCGACTGGGAGTGCACCAGCACGGCCCGCGTTCCCGCGCCGGAGGACATCGCCGAACGGCTGGCGATCGAGCCCGGCGACCTCTGTGTCGTGACCGACTACGAGTTCCTCGCCGACGGCCTGCCCGTACAGCTCGCCAAGAGCTGGGAGCCGATGGCCATCACCGACGGCACCCCGATCCTGCTCCCGGAGATGGGTCCGCACGGCAAGATCGGCGTCGTGGAGCGGATGCGGTCCATCGGCGTGAACATCGCCACCGGCATCGAGCTTCCCCGCCCCGCCCGCGCGACGCGGGAACAGGCGAATCTGCTCGGGATCTCCCTCGGCGACCTGGTCATCGAGGTGGAGCGCACGTACTTCGACCGCGAGGGGCGCCCGGTGGAGACGGCCGACATCATCGTGCCGGACATCCGCTGGGAGATCGCCTACGAGATCCGCGTCGAGCAACCGGATTCCTGATCCAGGCGCTGAGAGTTGGGCTCCCGTCGGAGTCTGCGCGCCGCGCGCCGCGCTGACTCCACCGACTGCGCGGCGCGCCGACGGGTCACTGAGTCGTGAGTCGTGAGCGGGGGGCTACCCCAGCTACCCCAGCCCTCCCTCACGCGAATCCCCGCCCCATCTCGTCCAGGATCTCGTCGATCACCGCCGCCGGCTCGCGCGTCAGGTCCTCCTCGATCCACATGCGCATCGCGATCCGCAGCGAGGAGAGGAAGCCCGCCGCCAGGACGATCGGGCGGACCGGGGCCGAGGCCGGGCCGGGGCGGGCGGCCACCGCTTCGGCCAGGTCGCGTTCCAGGGTGGCGTGGTTGGCCAACTGGCGGGCCAGCAGCGAGGGGTGGCGCATCGCCAGGCGGGTGCGCACCGCCCACTCGCGCTCCGGGGGCGCCACGCGTTCCGCGAACTGGGCCACCGCCGCGCGCAGGGCCGGCCAGGCGGGTTCGTCGGCGGGGCGGTCCCGCACCGTACGGACCAGGGTCCTGATCTGCTGCTCCTCGCCGTAGAGGAGGGCGTCCTCCTTGTTGGTGAAGTAGTTGGAGAACGTCCTGCGGGAGATCCCGGCCGCGTCCGCCACCGCCTCGACCGTCACCTGGTCGAAGCCGTGCTCCACCGTCAGGCGCAGGGTCGCCTCGTGCACGGCCTGCCGGGTGGCTTCCTTCTTGCGTTCCCGGAGTCCGGGTCCCGGTCCGGGTCCCGGTCCGGGTCCCGGTCCGGGTCCCGGTCCGGGTCCCGGTCCGGGTCCCGGTCCCGGTCCCGGCCCCGCAGTGCTGCTGTCCATGGGGGCATTATCCCTGCGCGCCGGATTGTTGCACACTGGGCAAAATTGCCCAGTGTGCATGTATGGTGAAGTCTTCTCCCTCCCGTACGGGCTTCCTGTGCAGCCGTCCGGCGCAGACGACGCCCCGTACGGGCCTCTCGTACGAACTTTCCGGAGGTTGCGCGTGAGCGCAGCAGACACCGCCACCGCCCCGGCCGGGGCCCCCGCCGCCGCACCCATGGACCACCGGCACGTCCTGCGGGCCCTGAGCGGACTGCTCATCGTGCTGTTCGTGGCGATGATCAGCAGCACCGTGGTCTCGGTCGCGCTCCCGCAGATCATCGGGTCCCTCGACGGCACGCAGTCGCAGTACACCTGGGTCGTCACCGCGACCCTGCTCGCCTCCACGGCCTCCACCCCGATCTGGGGCAAGCTCGCCGACCTGTTCAGCAAGAAGCTGCTGCTCCAGATAGCCATCGGGCTCTTCGTCGTCTCCTCCGTCGCCTGCGGATTCGCTCAGTCCACCGAGCAGTTGATCGCCTTCCGCGCCGTACAGGGGCTCGGCATGGGCGCGCTCCAGGTGCTCGTCCAGGTGATCATCGCCGCGATGATCAGCCCGAAGGAGCGCGGCCGCTACAACGGTTACCTCGGCGGTGTCATGGCCGTCGCCACCGTCGGCGGGCCGCTGCTCGGCGGGTTCATCACCGACGCCTCCTGGCTCGGCTGGCGCTGGTGCTTCTTCATCGCCGTGCCCTTCACGCTGGTCGCCTCCGTGATCCTCGCCCGCACCCTGCACCTCGCCGAGGTCCGCAGGCCCGACACCAAGGTCGACTACCTCGGCGCGTCGCTGATCGCCGCCGGGGTCAGTCTCCTGCTCCTCTGGGTCACCTTCGTCGGCACCGACTTCGACTGGATCTCCTGGCAGAGCGGCCTCATGGTCGGCGGAAGCGTGATCGTCCTCGGTGCGGCCGTTCTCGTCGAGACCCGGGTCAAGGAGCCCGTCGTCCCGATGCACGTCGTCCGCCGCCGGGACCCCGCCCTCGCGATCGTCGCCAGCCTCGCCGTCGGCATGGCCATGTTCGGCGGCGCGGTCTTCCTCGGCCAGTACTTCCAGATCGGCCGGGGCTACTCACCCACCGAGGCCGGACTGCTCACCATCCCGCTGATGGCCGGCGTACTCGTCTCCTCGACCGTCGCCGGACGCCTCGTGTCGAAGACCGGCAAGGTCAAGCCGTTCATCGTCGCGGGTGTGATCGTGCTCGCGCTCGGCTTCCTCGGGCTGTCCTTCATCGACCACCGGACCTCGCTCGTCCTGGTGTCGCTGGGGATGCTGGGCGTGGGCGTCGGGGTCGGCCTGTCGATGCAGAACCTGGTGCTCGTCCTCCAGAACACCGTCCCGCTCAGCGAGATCGGCGCGGCCAGCGGGGCGATCACCTTCTTCCGCTCCCTCGGCGGCACCATGGGCGTCTCGGTGCTCGGCGCGGTCCTCGCCCACCAGGTCGCCACCAGGATCACCGACGGGCTGACGAAACTCGGCGTCGACCCGGCCGCGTCCGGCTCCAGCGGCTCCACCCTCAACGTCGCCGCCATGCCGCCCCAGGTCCAGGACGTCGTGCGGGCCGCGTACGGGGAGGCCACCGGCCACATCTTCCTCATCTCGGCCGGCATCGCCGTGATCGGTGTGATCGCCTCCCTGTTCCTGACGCCCACCAAGCTGCGGGACAGCGTCGATCTGTAGGACGTCGATCTGCAGGACAGAGACCCCGGATCGACGCCGGATCGATCCCGGATCCGGGCCAACAGCCCGTTCTCGCGCCCGTACGGGCGCCGGAGCGGGCTGTTGTACTGTTACCACCCCCGTACGCCACGGGGATCGACGAGATCGACCGAGGAGGTGAGACCCATTACCGCTGGATCAGGCTGGGTGCTCACCCCGCGCGATCGCGTCGTACGACCGGCAGCAGCCGACCGGACGGCATAAGTCGATCGCGGAGCGCCCATCGGTTTTCCCGAAAGGCTTCGCTCGTATGCCGGTTCGCCCGTTGAGTTCCCTCTCCTCCACCGTCCTCGCCCTCCGCAGCGCCGGCTGCGTCTTCGCCGAGGACGAGGCCCGTCTCCTCCACGAGGCCGCCGCCTCCGCCGACGAACTGTCCTCCCTCGTCGAGCGCCGCGCCGCCGGGCTGCCGCTCGAACACGTCCTGGGCTGGGCGGACTTCCACGGCCGTCGCTTCGCCGTGGACGCGGGCGTCTTCGTGCCCCGTCGCCGTACGGAGTTCCTGGTAGCGCAGGCCGCCGCCCTTGCACCCCGCCGTGCCGTCGTCGTCGACCTCTGCTGCGGTTCCGGTGCGCTCGGCGTCGCCCTCGCCTCCGCTTCGGACGCGGCCGAACTGCACGCCTGCGACGTCGAACCCGCCGCCGTGCGCTGCGCCCGGCGCAACGTCGGCGACCTGGGACACGTCTACGAGGGCGACCTGTTCGCCCCGCTTCCCGCCACCCTGCGCGGCCGGGTCAACATGCTGCTCGCCAACGTCCCCTACGTCCCCACCGACGACGTCGAGCTGCTGCCCGCCGAAGCTCGCGTCCACGAACCCCGCGTCGCCCTCGACGGGGGCGGCGACGGGCTCGACGTCATGCGCCGGGTCGCCGCCGAAGCGCCCCGGTGGCTCGCGCCCGGCGGCAGCCTGCTCGTGGAGGCGAGCGAACGGCAACGGGACACGGCGGTCGACATCCTGCGCGCCTCCGGGCTGAGCACCCGGGCCCTGGTCTCCGAGGAGTTGTACGCCACCGTCCTCGTCGGCACGGCCCCCGTCGGAGCAGCGGAACACCAGGGGTCTCCTCCGTGGGGGGACCCCGTCACCGTCCCGGATCCGCCGACACAGGACTAGGCTCGAAGGGCCCCGGGGGCGGCGACGGAGCCGCGCCGGGGCGACAAACGGGGACACGGTTCGGTTCGGCTGGCGGGAGAGCACGGAATGACGACGGTGCCGGGGCGCAGAAGCAGTACGTTCACCAGGCTGCTGCGGCACGGATTCACCGACCCGTCCGCCGCGGACCAGCTCCTCGACCTGGACGCGCTGGCCTCCGTACGGTCCGATCCCGTCCTCCTGGAGGCGCTCGGGGCCACCGCCGACCCGGACCTGGCCCTGCGCGGCCTGGTCCGGATCGCCGAGGTGGAGACGGAGAGCGAGCGGCAGGTGCTGCTCGGCACCCTCGTCACCGCCAAACCCCTGCGCGACCGGCTCCTCGGGGTCCTCGGCGCCTCGGAGGCGCTCGGGGACCACCTGGCCCGGCACCCGCGCGACTGGCAGACGCTCGTCACGTACGAGGCGGTCGACCTGAACCCCGGGGTCGCCGAGTTCGAGCGCGGGCTCGCGGACGCCGTCGACCCGGACTCGCTGCGGGTCGCCTACCGCCGGTGTCTGCTCACCCTCGCCGCCCGGGACGTGTGCGGGACCACCGACCTGGCGCGGACCGCCGCCGAACTGGCCGACCTCGCCACCGCCACCCTGCGCGCCGCTCTCGCCATCGCCCGCACGGCCGCGCCCGAGGACGCGGCCCGGTGCCGGCTCGCCGTCGTCGCCATGGGCAAGTGCGGTGGGCGCGAGCTGAACTACGTCTCCGACGTCGACGTGATCTTCGTCGGGGAGGCGCGCGACGGGGTCGACGAGACCGAAGCCATGCAAGCCGCCACCCGGCTGGCCGCCCACATGATGAGGCTCTGCTCCGAGACCACCGCCGAGGGCACCATCTGGGAGGTCGACGCCAACCTCCGCCCCGAGGGCCGCAACGGGCCGCTCGTGCGCACCCTCAGCTCCCACCTCGCCTACTACCAGCGCTGGGCCAAGACCTGGGAGTTCCAGGCCCTGCTGAAGGCCCGCGCGGTGGCCGGCGACCCCGGGCTGGGCGCGCAGTACGTCGAGGCGGTGTCACCGCTCGTCTGGGGGGCCGCCGACCGGGAGAACTTCGTCCCCGACGTGCAGAAGATGCGCCGTCGTGTCGTCGACAACATCCCCGCCGACCGGATCGAGCGGGAGCTGAAGCTGGGCCCGGGCGGACTGCGCGACGTCGAGTTCGCGGTGCAGCTCCTCCAGCTGGTGCACGGCCGCAGCGACGCCTCCCTGCACAGCGGCTCCACCCTCAAGGCGCTGCGGGCGCTCGCCGAGGGCGGGTACGTGGGGCGCGCGGACGCCGCCCAGCTCGACGAGGCGTACCGCTTCCTGCGCTCCATGGAGCACCGTATTCAGCTCTACCGGCTGCGCCGCACCCATCTCGTCCCCGACGACGAGGCGGATCTGCGGCGGCTCGGCCGGTCGCTCGGGATGCGCACCGATCCGGTGAACGAGCTGAACAAGGCCTGGAAGCGGCACGCCTCCGTCGTACGGCGGCTGCATGAGAAGATCTTCTACCGGCCGCTGCTGGACGCCGTCGCCCAGCTGGCCCCCGCCGAGTCCCGGCTCAGTGCGAAGGCCGCCGCGATCCGCCTGGTGGCCCTCGGGTACGCCGACCCGGCCGCCGCCCTGCGGCACCTGGAGGCCCTCTCCTCCGGCGTCACCCGCAAGGCCGCCATCCAGCGCACCCTGCTGCCGGTGCTGCTCGGCTGGTTCGCGGACTCCGCCGACCCGGACGCCGGGCTCCTCGGCTTCCGCAAGGTGTCCGACGCGCTGGGCAAGACCCCGTGGTACCTGCGGCTCCTGCGCGACGAGGGCGCCGCCGCGGAGAACCTCGCCCGGGTCCTCTCCGCCGGCCGCCTCGCCCCCGACCTGCTGATGCGGGCCCCGGAAGCGGTGGCGATCCTCGGCGACCCGGGGGGGCTCACGCCCCGCACCCGGGCCCACCTGGAGCAGGAGATACTGGCCGCGGTGGGGCGTGCCGGGGACGCGGAGTCGGCCGTCGCGGTGGTGCGCGGGGTGCGCCGCCGCGAGCTGTTCCGCACGACGGCCGCCGACCTCATCGGCTCGTACGGCACCGAGGACAACCCCGCCGAGCAGGATCACGGGGCCCTCGTCGACCGCGTCGGCTCGGCCGTCAGCGACCTCAACGCCGCCACCGTCGCGGGCGCGCTGCGGGCCGCCGTCCGCGCGCAGTGGGGCGACACCCTGCCGACCCGGTTCGCCGTCATCGGCATGGGCCGCTTCGGCGGGCACGAGCTGAGTTACGGCTCCGACGCCGACGTCCTCTTCGTCCACCGGCCGCGCGAGGGCGTGAGCGACGAGGAGGCGGCCCGGGCCGCCAACACGGTCATCTCGGAGATGCGGCGGCTGCTTCAGCTGCCGACCGCCGATCCGCCGCTGCTGATCGACGCCGACCTGCGCCCGGAGGGCAAGAGCGGGCCGCTGGTCCGCACACTGAAGTCGTACGAGGCCTACTACCGGCGCTGGTCGCTGGCCTGGGAGAGCCAGGCGCTGCTGCGGGCCGAACCGGTGGCGGGCGACGAGGAGCTGGGCCGCGACTTCATCGAGCTGGTCGATCCGCTGCGGTATCCGATGGAGGGGCTCGGCGAGGACGCCGTACGGGAGATCCGCAGGCTCAAGGCGCGGATGGAGTCCGAGCGGATGCCGCGCGGCGCGGACCCCACGCTCCACACGAAGCTGGGGCGGGGCGGGCTGAGCGACGTCGAGTGGACCGTGCAGCTGATGCAGATGCAGCACGGGTGGGTGGAGCCGGGGCTGCGTACGACGCGTACGCGTGAGGCGCTGGCCGCCGCGTGTGCGGCGGAGCTGATTCCGGTGGAGGACGCGCAGACGCTGGACGAGGCGTGGGTCCTGGCGACGCGGGTCCGCAACGCGGTGATGCTGGTGCGGGGGAGGCCGGGCGACACGTTTCCGTCCGACCCGCGGGAGGTGGCGGCGGTCGGGCGGTACCTGGGGTACGAGCCGGGGCATGTCGGGGACATGTTGGACGACTACCGGCGGATTACGCGGCGGGCGCGGGCGGTGGTGGAGGAGCGGTTCTACGGGGCGGGGGCCTGAGGGCGTGCTCCCGGGGCTCGGCCCCGGGGCCCCCTCGGGGCTCCGCCCCGGGCCCCGCTCCTCAAGCGCCGGAGGGGCTGGGAAAGACGTCCTCAAGCGCCGGACGGGCTGGATTCGGGGCTCTGCCCCGGGCCCCGCTCCTCAAGCGCCGGACGGGCTGGATTCGGGGCTCCGCCCCGGACCCCGCTCCTCAAACGCCGGAGGGGCTGGGAAGGACGGGCTTGAAAGGATCTGGTCCGGCGCTACGGCCTCCGCGAGCCCGCCGGCTGCGGTGCGGGCTTCGGGTCCGGCTCCGATGCCGGGCGGGGGAGTCTGGTCCGCAGGGCGGTCAGGCGGCTCTTGCCGGCTGGTACCGGTACCCACTTCGGCAGCCGG
Organism: Streptomyces sp. CNB091; assembly: GCF_000377965.1. Classification (NCBI taxonomy): domain Bacteria; kingdom Bacillati; phylum Actinomycetota; class Actinomycetes; order Kitasatosporales; family Streptomycetaceae; genus Streptomyces; species Streptomyces sp. CNB091. The sequence continues at coordinate 89,511 of NZ_KB898997.1, read as the reverse complement.
TGCGGCAGTGAGCCGTACCAGACGCGGGAGACCCCGTAGCCGAACCCGAGGCAGGCCATGCCGCCCACCGCGTCCAGCCAGAAGTGGTTGGCGGTGGCCACGATGACGACCAGGGTGAGCGTCGGGTAGAGCAGGCCCAGGATGCGGGCCCAGGGCGCCGAGGCCAGGGCGAAGATCGTCAGGCCGCACCAGAGCGACCAGCCGATGTGCATCGACGGCATCGCCGCGTACTGGTTCGACATGTTCTTGAAGTTGCCCGAGGCCATCGAGCCCCACGTCTCGTGCAGGAGCACGGTGTCGATGAAGTTCGCGCCGTTCATCAGACGGGGTGGCGCCAGCGGGTAGAGGTAGTAGCCGAGCAGGGCCACGCCCGTCGTCGCGAAGAGGACCAGCCGCGTCGCCGCGTAACGGCCCGGGTGGCGGCGGAACAGCCACACGAGGACGCCGATGGTCACGACGAAGTGCAGCGTCGCGTAGTAGTAGTTCATCGACACGATCAGCCATGTGACGGAATTGACCGCGTGATTGACCGTTTCCTCGAAGGCGAGACCCAGCGACTTCTCCGCCGCCCAGATCCAGTCCGCGTTGCGCAGCGCCTGGGCCTTCTGCTCCGGAACGGCATTGCGCACGAGCGAATACAGCCAGTAACTGACCGCGATGAGCAGGATCTCGAACCAGAGCCGGGGGCGGCGGGGCATCCGCAGGGAGTGGAGCCGGGCCAGCAGTCTGCCGGTCTTCCCGGAAGCCGGGGGAAGGGGGGGCGGGGTGGCGGCTTCTGGGGCCGCCTGGGCCGCGATGGGTGAAGGATCGGCCGTCGACCGGCCTTCGTGCGTGGTCACCTGTGTTTCACCCATAGGCAGAGAGTCTTCCATAGTGATTCCCCTGCCCCCGATCATCCTCCGGTCGGGTTCCGGTCGCACGTCCTGCGTCTCAAGGACGAGGGAGCGACCCTGAGCCGCCTGCGGGGCCCGAGGCCGTCGAACCGCGAACCACCAGCTCGGGCATGAAGACGAACTCGCTGTGCGGCGCCGGGGTTCCGCCGATCTCCTCCAGGAGCGTGCGGACGGCGGCCTGGCCCATCGCCGTCACCGGCTGCCGGATCGTCGTCAGCGGCGGGTCCGTGAACGCTATGAGCGGCGAGTCGTCGTAGCCCACGACCGAGAGATCGCGCGGCACATCCTTGGAAAGCCGGCGGGCCGCCCGGATCGCCCCGAGCGCCATCATGTCGCTCGCGCACACGACCGCCGTGCAGCCGCGCTCCATCAGGGCGGAGGCGGCGGCCTGGCCGCCCTCCAGCGTGTACAGGGAGTGCTGGATCAACTCCTCCACCGCGTCCGGTGCGAGGCCGAGCTGCTCCCGCATCGTCGCGTGGAAGCCCTCGATCTTGCGGAGCACCGGCACGAAGCGCTTGGGGCCGACCGCCAGTCCGATACGGGTGTGGCCGAGCGCCACCAGATGCGTCACCGCGAGGCGCATCGCCGCCCGGTCGTCCGGGGAGATGAACGGCGCCTGCACCTTGGCGGAGAAGCCGTTCACCAGGACGAACGGGACGCCCTGGCCGCGCAGTTGCTCGTAGCGTTGCATATCGGCCGAGGTGTCCGCGTGCAGCCCGGAGACGAAGATGATGCCGGAAACGCCCCGGTCCACCAGCATTTCGGTGAGTTCGTCCTCGGTGGAGCCGCCGGGCGTCTGGGTCGCCAGCACCGGGGTGTAGCCCTGCCGGGTCAGCGCCTGGCCGATGACCTGCGCCAGCGCCGGGAAGATCGGGTTCTCCAGCTCCGGGGTGATCAGGCCGACCAGTCCCGCGCTGCGCCTGCGCAGCCGCACCGGGCGTTCGTACCCCAGCACGTCGAGCGCCGCGAGGACGGATTCGCGGGTGGTCGCCGCGACTCCGGGCTTGCCGTTCAGGACCCGGCTGACCGTTGCTTCGCTGACCCCCGCCTGAGTTGCGATATCGGCAAGCCGTGCGGTCATGGGATGGGACTGTACCGGGCCCGTGTCGGATTGCCCACCGTCTGCGGGGCGGTGCGGGGGAGGGTGCCGGAGGGTTCTCCGGCAACGTCTTGCAAGGACTTGCGGTCCCGGATCGCGGGCCGCGGTCGGATCGTCGCACTGCGGATATGCCGTGTCCCGCCTGCCCCTGCCAGGGATGAGGGAGTGCCGTCAAGGGGCTTGACGGCAACCTTGAGGACACGCGAATGTAACGATCACCAAGGCTTGCAGAAATCTTCCGCAAGGTCTTTCGGTCGTCTTTCATCCTTGTTACGTTCACGTCGACCCGGCGCCGCGACGGAGCGGTACGGCAGTTGAAGGAGTTCAGATGCGACGTGGCATAACGGCCACCGCCCTGGTCGCGGCCCTGGCGCTCGCGGCGACCGCCTGCGGCAGCGACGAGAAGTCCGGCGGCGGCAAGAGCTCGGGCGAGCTCTCCGGCACGGTGACCTGGTGGGACACCTCCAGCGTCGGCAGCGAGGACAAGGTCTTCAAGAAGCTGGCCGAGGGCTTCGAGAAGAAGCACCCGAAGGTCGACGTCAAGTACGTCAACGTGCCCTTCGGCGACGCGCAGAACAAGTTCAAGAACGCCGCCCAGGCCGGCGACGGCGCCCCCGACGTGATCCGCTCCGAGGTCGCCTGGACGCCGGACTTCGCCAACCTCGGCTACCTGGCCCCCCTGGACGGCACCCCCGCCCTGAAGAACCAGGACGACTTCCTCAAGCAGGCCGTCGCGTCCACCAAGTACGAGGACAAGACCTACGCCGTCCCGCAGGTCATCGACTCCATGGGCGTCTTCTACAACAAGAAGCTGTTCAAGGAGGCCGGCGTCGAGGCGCCCGCCGACCTGGCCGACCTCAAGACCGTGGCCGAGAAGATCAAGGACAAGACCGGCAAGACCGGCCTCTACCTCCGCGGCGACGACCCGTACTACTTCCTCTCCTTCCTCTACGGCGAGGGCGGCGACATGGTCGACGCCTCCTCCAAGAGCGTCACCATCGACAAGCCCGAGGGCGTCAAGGCGTTCGAGGCGGTCAAGGCCCTGGTCGACGACGGCACCGCGAAGACGGATGCCTCGGACGGCTGGGAGAACATGATGCAGTCGTTCAAGAACGGCGACGTCGCGATGATGATCAACGGCCCCTGGGCCGTCGCCGACACCCTGACCGGCAAGGAGTTCACGGACAAGGACAACCTGGGCGTCGCCCCGGTCCCGGCCGGCTCCGCCGCCCAGGGCGCCCCGCAGGGCGGCCACAACCTGGCCGTCTACGCCGGCTCCAAGAACCTCGACGCCTCCTACGCCTTCGTCGAGTACATGACCTCCGTGGACAGCCAGGCCACTGCCGCCGGCGAGCTGAACCTGCTGCCCACCCGCACCTCCGCGTACGCCAAGCAGGAGGCCGTGGACAGCGAGATCGTCGGCTTCTTCAAGCCGGTCGTCGAGACCGCCGTCGAGCGCCCCTGGATCCCCGAGGGCGGCAGCCTCTTCGAGCCGCTGCGCATCGAGTACACCAAGGTCCTCACCGGCCAGACCACGCCGGAGAAGGCCGCCAAGGCCACCGGCGACTCCTACCGCAAGCTCCTTGAGGGCTGGAAGTAACAGGAAGGCTGGCCGACTGATGGCTGTCCACACCAGCCAGTCGGTGGTGAAGGCCGCGGGCGAGAACACCGCCCGCGGCCGGAGCCGCGGTACTGGCACCCCACCACCGACCCCCGGCCGTCTGCGACGGGCGCTGTCGGTCCACTGGTACGCCTGGGCCATGGTCGCCCCGGTCGTCATCGTGATCGGCGTGATCATCGGCTATCCGCTGGTCCGCGGCATCTACCTCTCGATGACCGACGCGGACGAGCGCAACGTCGCCCGCTCCATCGGCGTCAACGAGATCCCCGCCACCTACGAGTTCGTCGGCGCGGACAACTACATCGACGCGCTGACCGGCTCGCAGTTCCTCGGCACGCTCGGCTGGACGCTGGTGTGGACCGTCTCCTGCGTGAGCGTCACGTTCGTCCTGGGCATGGCCCTGGCGAACATCCTCAACCGCCGCATCGCCGGACGCTCCGCCTACCGCATGGCCCTCATCCTGCCCTGGGCCATCCCCGGCTTCGTCTCCGTCTTCGCCTGGCGCTTCCTCTACAACGAGGAGCGCGGTCTGCTCAACAAGGTCCTCGGCGGCGCCGGCATCGACGCCGTGCCGTGGCTGAACGACCCGACCTGGGCCAAGTTCGCGGTCATCGCCGTCAACGTCTGGCTCGGCATCCCGTTCATGATGGTCGCCCTCCTCGGCGGACTCCAGTCCATCCCCTCCGAGCAGTACGAGGCGGCCGAGATGGACGGCGCCACCGCCTGGCAGCGCTTCCGCCACATCACCCTGCCAGGACTGCGCCCGGTCTCCACCACGGTGGTCCTGCTCTCCACCATCTGGACCTTCAACATGTTCCCGGTGATCTTCCTGCTGACCCGCGGCGGACCCGGCGAGGCCACCCAGATCCTCGTGACCCAGGCGTACAAGTTCTCCTTCGAGATCAGCCCGCGCGACTACGCGCAGTCCTCCACCTGGGGCGTGCTGATCCTCGTACTCCTGATGCTCTTCGCCGTCGTCTACCGGCGGGTCCTGCGCTCCCAGGGAGACAACTGGTGACCACCGCGACCGACACCCCCGTCCGGCACGCCGTGCCCAAGGTCCGGCTGCGCGGCGAGCGCTCCCCGCTCGCCTCCGTCGCCCTGCACCTCCCCCTGATCATCGCCTCGGTGATCGCGGTCTTCCCGGTGCTGTGGGTCCTGCTGACCTCGCTCAAGCCCGCCAAGTTCGCGACCACCACGGACTTCTTCCGCGAGACGACGTTCGTCAACTACACGAACCTGATCCGCGACACGGAGTTCCTCAACTGGTTCGCCAACTCCGTGATCATCTCCGCGCTCTCCACCGTGATCGGCGTCTTCGTCGCCGCCACCACCGGCTACGCGGTGAGCCGCTTCCGCTTCCCCGGCAAGCGCGGGCTGATGTGGACGCTGCTCATCACCCAGATGTTCCCGGTCGCCGTCCTCATCGTGCCGATCTACAACATCATGTCGAGCCTCGGGCTGCTCAACCAGCCCATGGGACTCGTCATCACCTACCTCACCATCTCGGTGCCGTTCTGCGCCTGGATGATGAAGGGCTTCTTCGACACCATCCCGCGCGAGATCGACGAGTCGGGCGAGGTCGACGGCCTCACCCCGTTCGGCACCTTCTTCCGGCTGATCCTGCCGCTGGCCAAGCCGGGCCTCGCGGTCACCGCGTTCTACTCCTTCATCACCGCCTGGGGCGAAGTGGCGTACGCCTCCGCCTTCCTGGTCGGCGACGAGAACCTCACGCTGGCCGGCGGGCTCCAGAAGTTCGTCAACCAGTACGGAGCCCAGTGGGGCCCCATGACCGCGGCCTCCGTGCTCATCGCCATCCCGGCCGCCCTGGTGTTCCTCTTCGCCCAGAAACACCTGGTCACCGGCATGTCTGCCGGAGCCGTCAAGGGCTGAGAGGCCCCCTGGCCACCCGCACCAGCACCCGCACGCACCACCGCACCCGTCACGGCGGCGCCGGAAACCCGGACCCGGTCCCCGGCGCCGCTCCCCACCCAGACACCCCAGGGACGACATGACCCAGCACCTCGCTGCCCCCTCCACCGGCACGTCCGACGACGCCCCGGGCCACCGCACCGGCTGGTGGCAGGACGCGGTGATCTACCAGGTCTATCCGCGGAGCTTCGCCGACGGCAACGGCGACGGCATGGGCGACCTCGCCGGCGTCACCGCCCGCCTGCCCCACCTGAAGGACCTGGGCGTCGACGCGGTCTGGCTCAGCCCCTTCTACGCCTCCCCGCAGGCCGACGCGGGCTACGACGTCGCCGACTACCGGGCCATCGACCCGATGTTCGGCAACCTGCTGGACGCCGACGCGCTGATCCGCGAGGCCCACGGCCTGGGCCTGCGCATCATCGTCGACCTGGTCCCCAACCACTCCTCCGACCAGCACGAGTGGTTCAAGCGCGCCCTGGCCGAGGGCCCCGGCTCCGCCCTGCGCGACCGCTACCACTTCCGCCCCGGAAAGGGCGCCGCCGGCGAACTCCCGCCCAACGACTGGGAGTCCATCTTCGGCGGCCCCGCCTGGACCCGTACGGCGAACCCGGACGGCACCCCCGGCGACTGGTACCTCCACCTCTTCGCCCCCGAGCAGCCCGACTTCAACTGGGAACACCCGGCCGTCGCCGACGAGTTCCGCTCCATCCTCCGCTTCTGGCTCGACATGGGCGTCGACGGCTTCCGCGTCGACGTCGCCCACGGCCTCGTCAAGGCCGAGGGGCTGCCCGACCTCGGCTCCCACGACCAGCTCAGGCTGCTCGGCAACGACATCATGCCGTTCTTCGACCAGGACGGCGTCCACGCGATCTACCGCAGCTGGCGCACCATCCTCGACGAGTACCCGGGCGAGAGGATCGCCGTCGCCGAGGCCTGGACCCCGACCGTCGAGCGCACCGCCAACTACGTGCGCCCCGACGAGATGCACCAGGCGTTCAACTTCCAGTACCTGGCCACCGCCTGGGACGCCGCCGAACTGCGCGAGGTCATCGACACCTCGCTCGCCGCGATGCGCCCGGTCGGCGCGCCCGCCACCTGGGTGCTCTCCAACCACGACGTCACCCGGCACGCCACCCGCTTCGCCAACCCGGCGGGCCTCGGCACCCAGATCCGCACCCCCGGCGACCGCGAGATGGGCCTGCGCCGGGCCCGCGCCGCCACCCTCCTGATGCTCGCCCTGCCCGGCTCCGCCTACGTCTACCAGGGCGAGGAGCTCGGCCTGCCCGACGTCACCGACCTGCCCGACGAGGCCCGCCAGGACCCCTCGTTCTTCCGCGCCGACGGCCAGGACGGCTTCCGCGACGGCTGCCGCGTCCCGATCCCGTGGACCCGCGAGGGAGGTTCGTACGGCTTCGGCGACGGCGGCAGCTGGCTCCCGCAGCCCGCCGGCTGGGGTGAGCTCTCCGTCGAGGCGCAGACCGGCGTGGAGGGCTCCACCCTGGAGCTGTACCGCGCCGCCATCGCCGCCCGCCGGGAGCACCCGGGCCTCGGCGCGGGCACGGACGTCGAGTGGCTGGACGGCCCCGAAGGCGTCCTCGTCCTCGCCCGCCCGGGCTTCGTCTGCACCGTCAACACCACCGGCGCCCCCGTCCGTATCGCCGCCCGCGGCCGGGTGCTGCTCGCCAGCTCCCCGGTCACCGTGGACGGCGCCGAGGCCGAGCTGCCCGCCGACACCACGGTGTGGTGGACGGTGTGACACTGCCCGCGCCCAGGACCACGGCGGCGCCCCGCCTCTCCGACATCGCCGGACAGGCGGCGGTCAGCGAGGCGACGGTCAGCCGGGTCCTGAACGGGAAGCAGGGCGTCGCGGACTCCACGCGTCAGCGGGTGCTCGCGGCGCTCGACATCCTGGGCTACGAGCGGCCCGTACGGCTGCGGCAGCGCAGCGCCGGACTGATCGGCCTGGTGACGCCCGAACTCACCAACCCGATCTTCCCGGCGTTCGCGCAGTCCGTCGAACAGGTGCTGGCCGGGCACGGCTACACCCCCGTGCTCTGCACCCAGCTGCCGGGCGGTGCGACGGAGGACGAACTCGTCGAGCAGCTCGTGGAGCGCGGCGTCGGCGGCATCGTCTTCCTCTCCGGGCTGCACGCGGACACCTCCGCCGACCCGGGCCGGTACGCCGCGCTCACCGAGCGCGGCGTGCCGTTCGTCCTGATCAACGGCTACAACGAGCGCATCAGCGCACCGTTCGTCTCGCCCGACGACAACGCCGCCGTACGGATGGCCCTGGGGCACCTCGCCGAGCTAGGCCACCGCCGGATCGGCCTGGCCATAGGCCCGCAGCGCTACGTCCCCTCCCGCCGCAAGCGCGACGGGTTCGTGGACGCGGCCGTCTCGGTGCTCGGCATGGACAGGGCCGAGGCCGAACTGCTCGTCTGCTCCACGCTGTTCAGCGTCGAAGGCGGCCAGGTGGCGGCGGGCGCCCTGCTGGACGCGGGGTGCACGGGCATCGTCTGCGGCAGCGACCTGATGGCCCTCGGCGTGGTCCGCGCCGCCCGCGGGAGGGGCCTGGAGGTACCCCGTGACGTCTCGGTCGTCGGCTTCGACGACTCACAGCTCATCGCGTTCACCGACCCGCCGCTGACCACGGTGCGCCAGCCCGTGCAGGCGATGGCGGCGGCCGCCGTGGGCGCGCTGCTGGAGGAGATCGGGGGCAGCCCGGTGCAGCGCACCGAGTACGTCTTCCAGCCGGAGCTGGTCGTACGGGGCTCGACGGCGGCGGTACGCAACGGCTGACCGCTAAGCGTCAGCGGGCCCGTGCGGGACGGGCTCCCGCAGACACGGACACGTACAGGAGAGGCACCAGGAGTCGGCCCAAGACGGGCCGGCGGGGAGTTGCAGCGACTCCGGGTGCCTCTCTTGCCGTGACCGGCCCGGCCGGCCGGGCGTGTGGGGTCCGACGGCGTGCAGCGGTGCCGGATCCCCCGGCCGACCGGACCGGAGTCGGGAGAAAACGTAACAGGCTCGCAATATCTTGCGAAAGACCTTGCAGCGAGAAATCGCGAGGAAGTCGGGAAGGAAACTCCGCTGTTTCGCGGATGTGGGCGGGGGATGTCCAAAGGGTTGACCGGTGACGGGTGGGCTCGTACGGTCTGCTCCGCGGCAAGGTTTGCATTCTTGCAGCAAGAACCTTCAGGAGCCTTGAGGGCACGGCGCGTTGCCGACTGAGGCTGCACCGTCATCCCCGCTTCCCCCACCCGCAGGAGGAAAGACATGGCACGCAGATCCCTGTCTGCCGCGCTCGCCCTCGTGGCCGGCGCCGCCGCCCTCGTCGTCCCCACCGGATTCGGCGCCGCAGGCACCGCGCAGGCCGCCGCCCCGGGCGACAAGGACGTCACCGCCGTGATGTTCGAGTGGAAGTTCACCTCCATAGCCAAGGCCTGCACGGACACCCTCGGTCCGGCGGGCTACGGCTACGTCCAGGTCTCGCCGCCGCAGGAGCACATCCAGGGCGGCCAGTGGTGGACCTCCTACCAGCCCGTCAGCTACCGGATCGCCGGCCGGCTCGGCGACCGGTCCGCCTTCTCCGCCATGGTGAACACGTGTCACGCGGCCGGCGTCAAGGTCATCGCTGACTCGGTCATCAACCACATGTCGGCGGGCAACGGCACCGGCACCGGAGGCTCCGCGTACTCCAAGTACGACTACCCGGGCCTCTACTCCGGCAACGACATGGACGACTGCCGGTCCCCGATCAACAACTACAACGACCGAGGCAACGTCCAGAACTGCGAGCTGGTCGGCCTCGCCGACCTGGACACCGGTGAGGACTACGTACGCGGCAGGATCGCCGGCTACCTCAACGACCTGCTCTCGCTCGGCGTCGACGGCTTCCGGATCGACGCCGCCAAGCACATGCCCGCCGGCGACCTCGCCAACATCAAGTCCCGGCTGACCAACCCGAACGTCTACTGGAAGCACGAGGCGATCTTCGGGGCCGGTGAGGCCGTCTCGCCCTCCGAGTACCTCGGCAGCGGAGACGTCCAGGAGTTCCGGTACGGGCGGAGCCTCAAGCAGGTCTTCCTCAACGAGAACCTCGCCCACCTGAAGAACTTCGGCGAGGGCTGGGGCTTCATGGAGTCCGGCAAGTCCGCCGTCTTCGTCGACAACCACGACACCGAGCGCGGCGGCGACACCCTCAACTACAAGAACGGGTCCGCCTACACCCTGGCCAGTGTCTTCATGCTGGCCTGGCCCTACGGCTCCCCGGACGTCCACTCCGGCTACGAGTTCAGCGACCACGACGCGGGACCGCCGAACGGCGGCCAGGTGAACGCCTGCTACAGCGACGGCTGGAAGTGCCAGCACGCCTGGCGCGAGATCTCCTCCATGGTCGGCTTCCGCAACACCGCGCGCGGCCAGGGAGTCACCAACTGGTGGGACAACGGCGGCGACCAGATCGCCTTCGGCCGGGGGAACAAGGCGTACGTCGCCATCAACCACGAGGGCTCCGCGCTGAACCGGACCTTCCAGACCTCGCTGCCCGCCGGCGACTACTGCGACGTGCAGTCCGGCAAGGGCGTCCAGGTCAACGGCTCCGGCCAGTTCACCGCCACCGTCCCGGCCGGCACCGCCGTCGCCCTGCACACCGGTGCCCGTACCTGCGGAGGAGGCGGCACGAACCCCGACCCGGACCCCGGCAACGGCACCTCCGGCGCCTCCTTCGGCGTCAACGCCACCACCCAGCCCGGCCAGAACATCCACGTCACCGGCGACCAGGCCGCCCTCGGCAACTGGAACCCGGCGAGCGCGCCGAAGCTCGACCCGGCGGCGTACCCCGTGTGGAAGCTGGACGTGAACCTGCCCGCCGGGACCACGTTCGCCTACAAGTACGTCCGCAAGGACGCGTCCGGCAACGTCACCTGGGAGAGCGGCGTCAACCGCACCGCCACCGTCCCGGCCTCCGGGAAGGTCACGCTGACCGCCGACGTCTGGCGCGGCTGACACCCGAACCCCCAGCGGGCCGGTGACACTGCCACCGGCCCGCTTCCCCTCCTGAGCGACCCTCTGAGCGACCCCTTGCTCGACCCATCGCTCGACCCCTTGCTCGACCCATCGCTGGGGCCGAGCGACCCCTTGCTCGGGCCCCCGCTCGACCTACCGATCAAGCCCCAAGGAGCACCCTCCGTGTCCCGAACCACCCTCGGACGATGGGCGGTGGCCGCCCTGTGCGCGGCGCTGCTGCCCGTCGTCCCGGCGGCCACCGCCGCCGCGTCGCCCCGGCCGCCGGCCCCGCCATCGGACGCGAAACTCGCCCGTGAGGCGGACCGGCACGACCTCACGCGCGAGCAGTTCTACTTCGTGCTGCCCGACCGGTTCGCCAACGGCGACGCCTCCAACGACCGGGGCGGGCTGACCGGTTCGCGGCTGGAGCACGGCTACGACCCCACCGACAAGGGGTTCTACCAGGGCGGCGACCTCAAGGGCCTCACCCGGAAACTCGACTACATCAAGGAGCTCGGCACCACCGCCATCTGGATGGCGCCGATCTTCAAGAACCGGCCCGTGCAGGGCACCGGCAAGGACGCCTCGGCGGGCTACCACGGCTACTGGATCACCGACTTCACCCAGGTCGACCCGCACTTCGGCACCAACGCCGACCTGGAGCGGCTGATCGACAAGGCCCACGCCAAGGGCATGAAGGTCTTCTTCGACGTCATCACCAATCACACCGCCGACACCGTCGACTACGCGGAGAAGGCCTACGGCTACCAGCCCAAGGGCGCCTTCCCCTACCTCGACGAGGACGGCCGCCCCTTCGACGACCGCGACGGCGTCGAGAAGGTGGACCGGGACTCCTTCCCGTACACCCCGGTGCAGACGCCCGGTACCGGCGAGAAGGTCCCCTCCTGGCTCAACGACCCGACGATGTACCACAACCGGGGCGACTCGACGTGGGCCGGCGAGTCCAACGAGTACGGCGACTTCTCCGGGCTCGACGACCTGTGGACCGAGCGTCCCGAGGTCGTGAAGGGCATGGCGGAGATCTACGAGAAGTGGGTCCGCGACTTCGACATCGACGGCTTCCGCATCGACACCGTCAAACACGTCGACCTGGACTTCTGGACCCAGTGGGCCACCGCGCTCGACGCGTACGCCGCGAAGCGCGGCCGGGACGACTTCTTCATGTTCGGCGAGGTCTACTCCGCCGACACCGAGGTGACCTCCCCGTACGTCACCCGGGGCCGCCTGGACTCCACGCTGGACTTCCCGTTCCAGGACGCCGCCCGGCAGTTCGCCTCCCAGGGCGCGCCCGCCGACCGGCTCGCCTCCGTGTACGGGAACGACTACCGCTACACCACCGACAAGGCCAACGCCTACGAGCAGGTCACCTTCCTCGGCAACCACGACATGGGCCGTATCGGGACCTTCCTGAAGCAGGACAACCCGAAGGCCGACGACGCCGAACTGCTGAAGCGGGCCCGGCTCGCCAACGAGCTGATGTTCCTCGGCCGGGGCAACCCGGTGATCTACTACGGCGACGAGCAGGGCTTCACCGGAGCCGGCGGCGACAAGGACTCCCGCCAGACGCTCTTCGCGTCGAAGACCGCCGATTACCTCGACGACGACCAGCTCGGCACCGACCGCACGCACGCCTCGGACGCGTACGACACGAAGCACCCGGTCTACCGCTCCATCGCCGCCCTGTCCAAGCTCACCAAGGCCCACCCGGCACTGCGCGACGGCACCCAGATCGAGCGGTTCGCGGAAGGCTCGGTGTACGCCACCTCGCGCATCGATACCGAGCGGCCCCACGAGTACCTCGTCGCCTCCAACAACGGCACGAGCCCGCGGAAGGTCCGGCTCGCCACCGAGTCAGCCGACATGAACTTCCGTACCCTGTACGGCGGTTCCGGCTCGGGCCGCAGCGGAAAGGACAAGAAGGTCACCGTCACCGTGCCCGCGCTCTCCAGCATCGTGCTGAAGGCGGACCGGACCGTGGACGCACCCGCTGCCAAGCCCACGATCGCGCTGAAGGCCCCGGCCGCCGGCGCCACCGGCACCGTCGGGATCACCGCCGACGTGGACGGCGGACAGCTCAACCGGGTCGTCTTCGCCGCCCAGGTGGGCGACGGGAAGTGGGAGACGCTCGGTTCGGCCGACCACGCCCCGTACAAGGTCACCCAGTACCTCGACGAGACGGTGAAGGCGGGAACGCCGCTGCGCTACAAGGCCGTCGTCGTCGACCGGGCGGGCCGCACCTCCAGTGCCCTCGCCGCGACCACCGCGGGAGCGACCCCGCCAAAGCCGAAGCCCGTCGCCGTCGAGCGCGACCGGGCGGTCGTCCACTACCAGCGCCCCGACGGCGACTACGAGGGCTGGCAGCTGAAGTCCGGCGGGAAGACCGCCGAGTTCATCGGCCGGGACGCCTACGGGGCGTTCGCCTGGCTCGACCTGGAGAAGGGCACCGACTCCGTCCCGTACACCGTCGAGAAGAACGGCACAGCGGACGGTCCGCGGCGGACCGTCGACCTCGGCGTGACCGGTCAGGTCTGGATCGAGCAGGGCAAGGACGGGCAGCGGGCCGAAGCCCCCGAGGCCCCGCCGCAGGACACCGGCAAGGCGGTCCTCAACTACCACCGCCCGGACGGGAACTACGACGGCTGGGGGCTGCACACCTGGTCCGGCGCCAAGGAGCCCACCGACTGGTCCAAGCCGCTGATGCCCGTGAAGAAGGACGCCTACGGGGTCACCTTCGAGGTGCCGCTCGTGGACGGGGCCACCACCCTCAGCTACATCCTGCACAAGGGCGACGACAAGGACCTGCCCACCGACCAGTCCCTGGACCTCGCCACCTACGGCCACGAGGTGTGGATGCTCGGCTCCAAGCCCGGCTACCTCCTCCCGCAGACCGGCGGCGGCGCGGCCCCCGACCTGTCCAAGGCCGAGGCGCAGTGGCTCGACAAGGACACCGTCGTCTGGAAGGTGAAGGCCACCGACGCCACCAGCCAGCAGCTCGTGTACGCGGAGAAGGGCGGTATCTCCGTCGTCGACGGGGTGCTCTCCGACGAGGGCCGGTGGTTGCGGCTCACGCGGTCGGCGCTGAGCGACGCGCAGAAGGCGAAGTACCCGCACCTCAGGGACTACCCGGCGTTCACCGTAGACGCCCGCGACCGGGACCGGGTCCGCGCATCCCTGCGCGGCCAGATCGTCGCCACCCAGCGCGCCGCCAACGGGGCCCTGCTCGCCGCCACCGGCGTACAGACCGCCGGGATCCTGGACGACCTGTACGGGGAGAAGGCGGCCTCCGCCGAACTCGGCCCGGTCTTCCGCAAGTCGACGCCCACGCTCTCCGTGTGGGCCCCCACCGCCCGGACCGTCTCGCTCGAACTCGACGGCCGCACCCACCCGATGAAGCGCGACGACCGCACCGGCGTCTGGTCGGTCACCGGAAAGAAGAACTGGCGAGGCAAGCCCTACCGGTACGCCGTGACCGTCTGGGCCCCCACCGTCCAGAAGATGGTGACCAACAAGGTCACCGACCCCTACTCCACGGCCCTGACCGCCGACTCCGCCCGCAGCCTCGTCGTCGACCTCACCGACCCGAAGCTCGCCCCGCGCGGCTGGTCCGGTCTGAGGAAGCCCGCCGCGACCCCGCTGCGGGACGCCCAGATCCAGGAACTGCACGTCCGCGACTTCTCCGTCACCGACCGCACGGCAAAGCACCCCGGTCAATACCTCGCCTTCACCGACACCGGCTCCCGGGGCATGAAGCACCTCAAGAAGCTCGCCGACTCCGGCACCTCGTACGTCCACCTGCTGCCCGTCTTCGACATCGGCACGATCCCGGAGAAGAAGAAGGACCAGCAGAAGCCCGCCTGCGATCTCCACGTCTACGCCCCCGACTCCGAGGAGCAGCAGGCCTGCGTGAGCAAGGCCGCCGCCAAGGACGGCTTCAACTGGGGCTACGACCCGCTCCACTACACCGTCCCCGAGGGCTCCTACGCCTCCGACCCGGACGGCACCCGGCGCACGGTCGAGTTCCGGCAGATGGTGCAGGGCCTCAACCAGGCCGGACTGCGCACCGTCATGGACGTCGTCTACAACCACACCGTCGCCTCCGGGCAGGACGACAAGTCGGTCCTCGACAGAATCGTCCCCGGCTACTACCAGCGCCTCCTGGAGGACGGCTCCGTCGCCACCTCCACCTGCTGCGCCAACACCGCGCCCGAGAACACCATGATGGGCAAGCTCGTCGTCGACTCGATCGTCACCTGGGCGAAGGAGTACAAGGTCGACGGCTTCCGCTTCGACCTGATGGGCCACCACCCCAAGGACAACATCCTCGCCGTCCGCGAGGCGCTGGACGGGCTGACGCTCGCCGAGGACGGCGTCGACGGCAAGAAGATCATCCTGTACGGCGAGGGCTGGAACTTCGGCGAGATCGCGGACGACGCCCGCTTCGTCCAGGCCACCCAGAAGAACATGGCCGGCACCGGCATCGCCACCTTCTCCGACCGGGCCCGCGACGCCGTGCGCGGCGGCGGCCCCTTCGACGAGGACCCCGGCGTCCAGGGCTTCGCCACCGGCCTCTACACCGACCCCAACTCCTCCCCGGCCAACGGCACCCGCGCCGAGCAGAAGGCCCGGCTGCTGCACTACCAGGACCTGATCAAGGTCGGGCTGACCGGCAACCTCGCCGACTACACCTTCACCGACACCTCCGGCCGCACGGTCAAGGGCTCCGAGGTCGACTACAACGGGGCGCCCGCCGGATACGCGGCCGCACCCGGCGACGCGCTCGCCTACTCCGACGCCCACGACAACGAGACCCTCTTCGACACCCTCGCCTTCAAGCTCCCGGTCGACACGACGGCAGCCGAACGGGCCAGGGCCCAGGTGGTGGCCATGGCCGCCTCCGTCCTCTCCCAGGGGCCCTCGCTCTCCCAGGCCGGCACCGACCTGCTGCGCTCCAAGTCCCTGGACCGCAACTCCTACGACAGCGGCGACTGGTTCAACGCCCTGCACTGGGACTGCCGCGACGGCAACGGCTTCGGCCGGGGCCTGCCGCCCGCCGCCGACAACCAGGACAAGTGGGCGTACGCGAAGCCGCTCCTGGCCGCCACCGGCACCATCGCGCCGAACTGCGCGCAGATCGACGGGGCCTCGGCCGCCTACCGCGACCTGCTCACCATCCGCTCCACCGAGAAGGAGTTCTCCCTGCGCACCGTCGGCCAGGTGCAGTCCGCCCTGTCCTTCCCGCTCTCCGGCACGGCCGAGACACCGGGCGTGATCACCATGCGCCTCGGCGAGCTGGTCGTCGTCCTCAACGCCGCGCCGACCACCGCCGACCAGCGGCTCGCCGCTCCGGCGGGGAAGACGTACGCGCTGCACCCCGTCCAGGCCACGGGCGCGGATCTTACGGTCAAACGAGCCAGGTACGACGGGAAATCGGCCACTTTCACCGTCCCGGGACGCACGGCGGCCGTCTTCACGCTGCGCTGACCTCCGGCAGCACTACGGTGACGGCAGACGTCGGCAATGGAGCCGCGACAGCCGTCCTGGTTCACCGGGCCGGTCCCGCTCTCCCCCTCGGGGAGGCGGGGCCGGCCCGGTGCGTGCGGCAGGAGCCCCACCCGGGGCGGTCGGCTCGCCGGCGCACCCTGCTCCAGCGCCCGGACGGTGATGATGACCAAGGTGGGATACCTCCCCGACGAGACGAGCAGCTTCGTCGGGAGGCGGGCCGAACTGGCTCGCCTGGGAACCGCGTTGACCATCCGGCGGATGACCACCCTGATCGGCCCCGGCGGCGTCGGCAAGACCCGGCTCGCGCTCCGGGCCGCCCGCGCCGCCGCCGACCGCTACGCGGACGGCGCCTGGTGGGCCGACCTCTCCCCGCTCCCCGACGACGGGCTGCTGCTCCCCACCGTCTCGGACGCGGTCGGACTCGCCGACCACACCCTGCGGATGCCCGTCGAGGCGCTCTGCGAATGGCTCGGCGACAAACGCCTCCTGCTGGTCCTCGACTCCGCCGAACACCTCCGTGCCGCCTGCTCGCATCTGCTGGCGGAGATCCTGACCACCTCGCCCGGCCTGACCGTCCTGGTCACCAGCAGGCAGCCGCTCGGCACCCGGGGCGAGTACGTCGTCGAGGTGCCGCCGCTCCCGGTCGACGGCGCGCCCGACGCCCTCCAGCTCTTCGCCGACCGGTTGCGCGCCACCGACCCCGGGGCCGGCCTCGACGCCCCCGGCGACGAGGCGGCGGCCACCGAGATCTGCCGCCGCCTCGAAGGCATCCCGCTCGCCATCGAGCTGGCCGCCGCCGGCATCGGCCGGCACAGCGTGGCCCAGCTCGCCACCCGGATCGGCAGCCGCTTCGACGCCCGGAGCGCCGGCTTCGGAGCGCCCGGCCGGGGCGGCGGCCTCGCCCTCGCGTCCGGTTTCGGAGCGCCCGGTTTCGAAGCTCCGGGTTTCGGAGCCCCCGGTTTCGGGGCATCCGGCGTGGACGGCGCACCCGGGTTCGACGGGGCCGTCGGGTTCGAAGGGGATGCGGGCACGGCCCGCCTCGACCTCCTCGCCGACGCGACGGTGTGGCCCCGCCGCCACCGCACCCTGCGCACGGCCATCGGCTGGTCCCACGAGCTCTGCACCCCGCTGGAGCGCCTCCTGTGGGCCCGTCTCACCCCGCTGCGGACCGACTTCGACGAGGCGGTCGCCCGCGAGGTCTGCGCGGGCGGCCCGCTCACCCCGGGCGAGGTGGACCGGGCGCTCCAGGGCCTCGTCGCCCAGAGTGTCGTCCAACGCGACGGCGACCGCTACCGGATGCTCGACACCCTCCGCGAGTACGGCCGGATGTGGCTCACCGAGCTGGGCGAGGCCCGCGCCGCCGCCGACCGGCACGCGAGAAGCTTCCTCGGCCTCGCCCGCCGCGCCCACGACGGCTGGACCGGCCCGGACCAGGTGTCCTGGTACCACAAGGTGTCCGACACCCACCTCGACCTGTGCGCCGCCCTGGAACACCTGCTCGTCCACGACGTCGGCGGGGCCCAGGAGATGGCGGGCCGCGTCGGCTTCTTCTGGGCCTGCTGCGGCCACCTCACCGAGGCCCGGAACTACGCCCGGCGCGCCCTGGACGCGGGCCCCGTCGAAGGACCCCGCCGGACCAGGCTGCAATGGGTTCTCGGCGTCGCGGCCCTGCTCCAGGGCGACTTCGCGACCGCCGAGAAGTGCGGCGCGCTCTGCACGGCCGGCGCGCTGTTCGACCGGGACGACGAGGGCATGCTCGGCGCGGCCTATCTCTCCGGTCTCACCCAGCTGATGAACGGGGAGCCCGAGGCGGCGCTGGAAGCGGCCGGGCGGGTCCTGCGGATGACCGAGGGAGTGCCCGTGGACTCGGCCCACCGGCTGCGCTGCCACCTCATCACCGTCTTCGCGCTCACCGCGCTCGGCCGGCTCACCGAGTCCGAGGCAGCCGCCACCACACTGCGCCGGGCCTGCGAACGCGGCGGCGAACACTGGACCCGTTCCTACGCGGACTACCAACTCGCCCTCATCGCCCTGCTCCAGGGTCACCCCGAAGCCTCCGCCACGCACGCCCGGTCGATGCTCGCGGGCAAGCACCGGCTCCGCGACAGCTTCGGCATCGCGCTGGGGCTGGACATCCTGGCCGCCGCCATCGCCGCCCAGGGCGCGGGCGCGCAGGCCGCCCGGGTCTATGGCACCGGACACGCGTACTGGCGCATGGTCGGCCATCCCCAGCGCGGCACGCCCGAGCTGGGGCCGGTCCGCGAGAGGTGCGAGCTCCAGGCGCGGGCGGCCGTCGGCGACGAGGCCTACCAGCGCGCCTTCGAGCGCGGCCAGTCGGACAACGCGGAGGTCGGTCTCGCCGCTGCCCTCCGCACCGAGCTACAGCTCTGACCTGGGCGTGAACGGGACCGGTGCACGGATGGAGCCCCGGACTACCCACACCTGGGCCAAGTGGGTAAGGTTAGGCATACCTAAGTAGCTGCTTGGGTTCCGCTGACCCTTCCTGGAGAACTCGGATGCGTCTTTCCCGCCCCCGCGCCTCGCAGCCGACCCGCGCCGAGCGCGTCCGGTCGATCCTGACCGTCGCCCACTCCATGACCGTGGTCAGCGACGGACTGCACACCGAAGTCCGCCGCCTCGACGGCACGGGCGCGATGGGCCATATCCACCTGCACGCCCCGAACGACGGCGGCCACGCGCCGAGCGCCGAACGCGTCCCGGCCCGACTGGAGTTCACGGACATCGCCCCCACCCCCGTACGCGACCGGCTGCGCGCCCGCGTCACGGTCACCGGGCTGCTGGCCGCCCCGTACGCCACCGACACCGAGCAGAGCACCTGCATGGAGTTCGGGCAGGCCGTCCTGGAGGACGCCGAGGGACGCGCCTTCATCACCCTGGAGGAGCTCGAAGAGGTGGAGACCGACCCGATCGCCGCCTGCGAGGCGGGCATGCTCACCCATCTGGTGGACGACCACGCCGAACTCGTCCCCCTGCTCCTGCGCCTCGTCCACCCCCGCCCGGAGCGCGGCATGACACGGGCCGTGCCGCTGGCGATGGACCGCTTCGGGGTGACCCTGCGGCTCGAATACCCCAGCACCCACGAGGACGTGCGGCTGCCGTTCCCTCGCCCGGTCACCGAGATCGACCAGGCGGGCCCGCAGATCCACGCCCTGCTGGCCGCCGCCCGTCGCGTCTCCCACCGCAACGGCCTGCCGGCCTGAGGGCTGTCCCGGGAATCAGTGCGGCAGCCGCTGCGCGGGCACGGCGGGCACGTCCGGGGCGAACGCGGAGAGCCGGGCGAGCAACTCCCCGAACGGGCCGTCCGCCGGCTCCTGGGACAGCACCCGCAGCACGATGCCCGCCATCTCCTGGTCGTACGCGGCGCTGACCGCGGCGAGCGCCGCGAAGTCGTGCACCAGCTGCGTCTCCAGCTCGGCGCGCGGGATGCGCCGCCCGTCCAGCCAGATCAGCGCCGTCGACTCGGCGAGCGAGACCCAGGAACGGACCACCAGCTCCAGCCGGGCCGGTGGTTCGGTCACTCCGAGGTGCGTGATGATCTGCTCGTACGCGGCCTGCCGCACCCCGTCGATCATGGCGTTCGCGGTCGAGGAACCGACCGCGGGCCCGCCCCGCATCAGCGCCGAGAAGCCGGGGCCGTGCTCGTCGACGAAGTCGAAGAACCGCCCCATCACCCGGAGCAGCCGCGCGCCCAGGGGCCCCTCCGGAGGCTCCAGGAAGCGCGCCGCCAACTCGTCCGCGGCCCGCCGCAGCGCCGCCTCGTACAGGCTCTGCTTCCCGGGGAAGTAGTGGTACACCAGCGGACGGGAGATGCCCGCGGCCGCGGCGATCTCGTCGATCGACACTTCCTCGGGTGAGCGGCGGCTGAACAAGTCCAGCGCGACGCCGATCAGTTGCTGTCTGCGCTCGTCGACGCCCATCCTGCGCCGCACCCCGGTCGTCATACGGACAGCCTATCCGGGGTGTGCGCGTACGCCCCCTCCCTCTCCCCTCAGCCGCCGACGGAGCCGAGCAACCACTCCGTCGCCAGTTCGTGGATGTCGACCCGGCTGCGATCGCCGTGCTCGGCGAACATGAACCGGTAGGCCGCCGCGCCGAAGGAGGTCAGTACGTGACGTCGCCGTAGCCGTTCAGAGGTCCAGGACGAGACGCCCGCCCCGGCAGCGCGAGACGCAGATCAGCATCGAGTCGCCCCGCTCGTCGTCGGTCAGCAGATCGTCCCGGTGATCGATCTCGCCCTCCAGGACCCGCTGTTGGCAGGTCCCGCAGAACCCCTGCTCGCAGGAGTACGCGACATGGGGCGCCGCCGTGCGGACAGCGGCCAGCACCGACTGCCCGGCCGCGACCGGCACCGTGCGCCCGCTGCGCCGCAACTCCACCTCGAACGCCCCGGAACCCGGGCCCGCCGCGCCCTCCGTCGCGGCCGAGAACCGCTCCAGATGCAGCGGGAGCCCCTCCGGGAGCGCGGCGGTCACGGCTTCCATCAGCGGCTCGGGCCCGCAGCAGTAGACCGCCGTGCCCGGGGCGAGACCGCCGAGCGCCGCCGCGACGTCCGGGTGGCCCGCCTCGTCCTGGGCGACGACCGTGACCCGGTCCCCGTCCGCGCCGAGCCTCTCGATCTCCGCCAGGAACGGCATCGACCCCCGCGACCGGCCCCCGTACAGCAGCCGCCAGTCGGCCCCCGACGCGGCCAGCGACCGCAGCATCGGCCATACCGGGGTGATCCCGATGCCGCCGACGACGAAGACGTAAGCCCTGGCCTCGGCCAGCGGGAAACGGTTGCGCGGCCCGCGCACCTCGATCTCCAGGCCCTCCCGGAGCTGCTCGTGCACCTCCCGCGAACCGCCCCGGCCGTCCTCCACCAGCCGGGCCGCCACCGTGTACGCGCCGGTGTCCTCCGGGTCGCCGCACAGTGAGTACTGCCGCACCAGGCCGGACGGCAGCACCAGGTCCAGATGGGCCCCCGGTTCCCAGCGCGGCAGACCGGCCCCCTCCAGCCGGAGCTGGACGACACCGTCGGCGACCTCGCTCCGCCGGGTGATCAGCAGCCGACGCACCGAGGTCGCGCGCCGCTTGGAGTGGCCCGAGATCGGCTCGGGCAGGGCGGGCAGCGGCCACAGCGGGGACCGGGCGATCCGGCGTTTCAGGGCGCGCCGGGTGAGCAGGGCGACGCCGGAGACGAGCACGACGGTGCGCAGACGGGGCAGGGCCATGGTTCAGGACCTTCCCGTCGTGGCGGTCGTGGCGGTCGTGGCGGTCGTGGCGGTCTCGGCGGTGAGCGCGGCGAGCGCGGCGGGGGAGTGGGCGAGGTAGTCGACGGCCTGGGCCGTACTGCCCTCCCGCGACGGGTGGTACGACCGGCTGAGATAGCTCGGCACGGACCGCAGGATCGCGCCCGTACTGGGCAGCGTGCCCTGCTTTCCGCTTGCGTGGAACGCCTTGAACGAGGCCTTGCCGCCCAGCAGCGTGGGGTCGTTCTCCATGAAGAAGCGGGCGCCGCGCTGCCAGAGGAACACCAGCGCGGAGAACGCCGCCGCCCAGGTGCGCACCCGCCGCCGGTAGCCGCCGTCCACGTGCAGGAAGACGTCGAAGGCCACCGACCGGTGCTCGACCTCCTCCGCCCCGTGCCAGCGCAGCAGATCGAGCATCGTCGGATCCGCTCCCCGGCGGTCCAGGGCGTCGGCGTTGAGGATCCAGTCGCCGAGGAACGCGGTGTAGTGCTCGATCGCCGCGATCGTCGCCACCCGCTCCATCAGCCACCACTTCGAGGCCCGCCCCGGCGGCAGCGTCCGGTCTCCGAGCAGCTTCTCGAAGAACCAGTCGACCTGCGCGGTGTACGGGGTCGGATCGAGGCCCAACTCCCGCAGGTGCGGCAGCACATCGTCGTGGGCCTGGGAGTGCACGGCCTCCTGGCCGATGAACCCGATGACGTCCTCGCGCAGTCGGTCGTCGTGTATGTACGGGAGTATCTGGCGATAGACGTGGATGAACCAGCGCTCCCCGGCCGGGAGCAGCAGGTGGAGCACGTTGATGGTGTGTGTGGTGAACGGGTCGCCCGGCACCCAGTGCAAGGGGGTCTTCTCCCAGGCGAAGGACACCTTGCGGGCCTTGAGGGGCGTCCGCTCCGACGCGACCGCCGCTGGCTGCGTGTTAGACATGGCGTCAATGTACTGACGGGTACGCGGGGCGACCAGAGGCGTGCAGGGATTTCCCTGTCGTTCTGCCAGGCCCCACGCGATGATTGCTTGTATGACGAAACCTGTGCAGGCCCGGTCCTTCGACGCCATCGCCGCCGACTACGACGCGCACCGCCCCTCCTATCCGTCCGCCCTGTTCGACGCCGTCGAGGAGCTGGCAGGACTGTCGCTCGCCGGAGCCCGGGTCGCGGACGTCGGAGCGGGGACCGGTCTCGGCACGGCACGGCTGTACGAGCGCGGCGCCCGGGTCACGGCGGTGGAGCCGGGCGACGGGATGGCCGAGCAGTTCCACCGCAGCCTGCCGGACGTGCCGCTGGTCCGGGGCGACGGGAACAACCTGCCGCTGCGGACCGGCTCCATGGACCTGATCACGTACGCCCAGGCCTGGCACTGGACCGACCCGGCACGCTCGATACCCGAGGCCCGCCGGGTACTGCGCCCGGGCGGGGCGCTGGCCCTCTGGTGGAACGACGGCGACCCGTCCGTGGAATGGCTCGTCGAGCAGGAGAACCGGATGCGGGTCTTCTTCGGGGTGGAGGTTCCCCCCGCCCCGTCCCACGAGGCCCGCTTCCGGGCCGAACTGCCCGACGGGCTCGACTTCCGCATCCGGCAGGTGGCGTGGAGCCGCCGTGTACCGGTCGACGCCCATATCGCCACCCTGGCCACCCACTCCGACTTCCTGATCGGCGACCCGGTCGAGGTCCGCGACTTCTTCGACCGGGAACGGGCCCTGCTCACCGCCCTGTTCCCGGACGGCGAGGTGGAGGATGCCTACGTCGTGAGTCTTGCCGTAGCTCACCCCTGAGCCCGTCCCGGGTGCGGGGCGGGCGGCCGACTCTCAGGCGAAGGCGGCCAGGGGGGCGTCCACCGGGGCTCCGGTGAGCCGGTTGGCCAGGGTCGACAGGGTGTACGCGCCGATCCCCAGGACCACTTCGAGGGCGTTCTGCTCGGTGTAGCCGTACGCCAGGAAGTCCCGCAGCGTGACGTCGTCCACCGCGCCCGCCGAGGCGGGCACCGACAAGGTGAACCGCCGCACGGCTTCGAGGCGTTCGTCCGGAAGCGGAGCCCCGCCCCGGCCGCGCACCCCGGCCGCGCACCCCGGTCACGCGCGACGGTCAGCCGTGGTCCAGATACGCCAGCACCGCCAGCACCCGGCGGTTGTCGTCGTCCGACGGGGGCAGGTCGAGCTTGCCGAAGATGTTCGACGTGTGCTTGGCCACCGCCCGCTCCGTGATCACCAGCTGCGAGGCGATGGCGGCGTTGGAGCGGCCCTGGGCCACCAGCTCCATCACCTCCCGCTCGCGCGGGGTGAGGCCGCCCATCGGTTTGTCCTGCGAACGACGCGACAGGAGCTGGGAGATGACCTGCGGGTCCATCGCCGTGCCGCCCGCCGCCACCCGCCGTACCGCGTCGATGAACTGGTCCGCGTCGAAGACGCGGTCCTTCAGCAGATAGCCGATGCCGCCTTCGCCGTCCGCCAGCAACTCCCGTGCGTACAACTGCTCCACGTGCTGCGAGAGCACCAGCACCGGAAGCCCCGGCCGCGCCCGGCGGGCGGCCAGGGCGCACTGGAGGCCCTCGTCGGTGTGGGACGGCGGGAGCCGGACGTCGACGACGGCGACGTCCGGCTCCAACTCGGCCAGGGCCTTGGTCAGTTCGGGCCCGGTCTCCACAGCCGCGGCGATCTCGAAGTCGTACGCCTCCAGCATGCGCACCAGGCCGTCGCGCAGCAGGAAGAGATCTTCGGCTAGGACAACTCGCAAGGAATCTCCATGGTCACCATGGTGGGACCGCCCGCGGGACTGCTGACGGCCAGGACGCCGTCGAATGTACCCAGTCGCCGTTCGATTCCGCTCAGCCCCGAGCCCGGTCCGACGACTGCACCGCCCCTGCCGTCGTCCGTCACGGAGATCCGGAGCATCCCCTCCGCATGGTGCACGTCCACGTAGATCCGCTCCGCCCCCGCGTGCTTCACCGTGTTCGTCAGGGCCTCGCTGACCGCGAAGTACGCCGCCGACTCCACCGGGGCCTCCGCCCGCCCCGGCAGCTCCACCGTCACCTCGGAGGCGACCGGCAGCCGCAGGGCCAGCGCCCGGACCGCGTCGCCGAGGCCCCGCTCCGCGAGAACCGGCGGGTGGATGCCCCGGACCAGGTCCCGCAGTTCGGTCAGCGCCTCCGCCGAGGACTCCCGGGCCATCGCCAGCATCTTCTTCGCCTGCGCCGGGTCCTTCTCGATCAGCGCCTCGATCGTGCCCAGGTTCATGCCCATCGCGACCAGCCGGGCCTGCGCCCCGTCGTGCAGGTCCCGCTCGATGCGGCGCAGCTCGGACGCGGCGGTGTCCACGGCCTCGTGCCGGGTCTCGGTGAGCCGCTGGACGCGCTGCTCCAGCTCCTGGTCCTGGGTGGGCGCCAGCAGCGTCCGGGCGAGCACGAAGTGCAGCCGCAGCAGCGGCCGGCTCGCCCACAGCCCGACGTGGAAGAGCACGATTCCCAGCGCCAGGGCCGCGAACCCCGTCGCCTGGCTGTCCACCGGCACGAAGCCGTACCAGTACGGATCGTCCCGGAACACCCGCCACAGGCCCGCCGCCAGGACCAGCCCCTCGACGGGGTAGATCATCAGGGCCGCCGCCAGGACCGCCACCACCGTGCCCGCCGTCATGTCGACCAGCAGCCACTGGAGGTCCCGCCAGGTCGCCGGGTCCTTCAGCATCAGCGTGGTGCGCTCCACCTGACCCGTCACGCCCGACCGCAGGTCCTTCGGCAGGGGCCGGTACAGGACCGGAATCCGTACGTCCGACCAGGTCACCGCCCACAGCCGCCGCTGGTTGGCGTGTCTGCGGACCGCCTCCAGCACCACCGGGGTGGTGAACACGCCGATGCCCAGCAGGATGAAGGCGATCGAGAGCACCGCGAGCACGAACAGAGTGATGGACGCCGCCAGGCCGACCACCGACAGGAACAGTCCGCGCCCCGCCGCCAGCGCCGCCGGCCGCAGCCGTCCAGAGAACACCTTCATCGCGGGTCCCGCCCCCTCACCGGAGCCGGGCAGGTCCCGGTCCGGGTGCCAGTCTCACCCGGCGTCGTCCCGTCGCGTCAGCCGGTCCGCCACCCGGAGGGGGTGTACCTGGCACCACCCCCGCACCCGCCCCCTACGCCTCCGTGACCGGGGGCCCCGACGGCTGGGGCGGACCGCGCCCGATCCCTAGATTCGAAGCGTCCCGATCACCTACCTGACGCTTACCTCCGGGGGAGAAACCGCATGAGGCGCAATCTCGCCGCACGCATCGGCGTGTGGAGCACGCACCACCGCAAGACGGCGGTATTCGGCTGGCTGCTCTTCGTCGTGCTCGCCACGGGCGTCGGCGGGGCCACCGGCATGGTCGAGATGACCAACGCTGAGAACGGCGCGGGCGAGTCCGCCCGCGCCGAGCAGATCCTCCTCGACGCCGGACTCGACAAGCCCGCGGGCGAACTCGTCATGGTCTCCGCCCCCGCGGCGGGGGACTGGAAGCCGGCCGCCGAGGCCCTCACCGACGCCGTACGGCAGACCGGCGAAGCACAGAACATCGCCCCGCCCGTCGCCTCCGAGGACGGCAAGGAGGCCCTGATCGCCTTCGAGATGAAGGGCGAGGCCGCCACCTCCTCCGACCGGGTCCAGCCCGTCCTGGACGCGGTCGCCGCCGTGGGCGAGGACCACCCGGACACCGAGATCCACCAGTTCGGCGAGGCCAGCGCGGGCAAGTGGCTCGGCGACCTGCTGGCCGAGGACTTCAAGAAGGCCGAGTTCACCGCCGTACCGCTGGCCCTCGGCATCCTCCTCGTCGCCTTCGGCGCGGTCGTCGCCGCCCTGCTCCCGGTCGGGCTCGCCCTCACCGCGTGCATGGCCGCCTTCGGCCTCCTGTCCATCGCCAGCCACCAGCTGCACCTGTTCCAGACCACCTACTCGGTGATGTTCCTGATGGGCTTCGCCGTCGGCGTCGACTACTGCCTCTTCTACCTGCGCCGCGAACGCGACGAACGCGCCGCCGGACGGGACGCCGAGACCGCCCTGCGCATCGCGGCCGCCACCAGCGGCCGGGCGGTACTCGTCTCCGGCCTCACCGTGATGGTCGCGATGGGCGGCATGTTCCTCTCCGGGCTCCTGCTGTTCAAGGGGTTCGCGCTCGCCACGATCATCGTCGTCTTCATCGCCATGCTCGGCTCGGTCACCGTCCTGCCCGCCCTGCTCTCCTGGCTCGGCGACCGCATCGACGCCGGCCGCATCCCGCTGCTCAACCGCCGCGCCAAGCACGGCCAGGCCGGCAGCGGCCGGATCGTCGGCCGGGTGCTGGGCCCCGTACTCGCCCGGCCCCGCACCTTCGCCGTCGCCGCCGTCGTCCTGCTCCTCGCGCTCGCCGCGCCCGCCCTCGGCATGAAGACCGAATCCCTCGGCCTGGAGCAGCAGTTCGGCTCCGACTCGCAGCTCTCCATCGCCCACAGCCGCATCACCGACAGCTTCCCCGGCGGCCCCGCCCCCGCCCTCGTCGTCGTCACCGCGCCCGACATCACCGCCCCGCAGGTCACCAAGGCCCTCGACGGCTTCGAGGACGTCACCGTCCACGGGGACAAGAACGTCGCCGAGATCGAGATCCCCCTCCCGGGCGGCACCGGCGACCTCACCGAACTGCGCGCGAAGCGCCTGCCCGCCGCGTTCGACTCCACCGGGGCGAAGGCCCACGTCACCGGGGAGACCGCCGGATCGGTCGACTTCAACGACCAACTCCGGCGCGGTATCGTCCCGGTCTTCGCCTTCATCACCGCGGTCACCTTCCTGCTGATGCTGTTCTGCTTCCGCAGCTACGTCATCGCCCTGACGTCCATCGCGCTCAACCTGCTCTCGGTGGCCGCCTCCTACGGCGTGATGACCGCCGTCTTCCAGCACGGCTGGGGCGCGTCGCTCATCGGCTCGGAGGGGGTCGGGGCGATCGAGGCGTGGATGCCGCTGTTCGTCCTCGTCGTCCTGTTCGGCCTGTCCATGGACTACCACGTGTTCGTCGTCTCCCGGATCAGGGAGGCGCGCGGCGGTGGCCTCGACAACCGGGCCGCGATCGAGACCGGCATCCGGCGCACGGCCGGGGCGGTCACCGGAGCGGCGGCCATCATGGTCGCGGTGTTCGCGGTGTTCGGCACCCTGTCCATGCAGGACATGCAGCAGATGGGCGTCGGCCTCGCCGTCGCGGTGCTGCTGGACGCCACCGTCGTACGGATGGTGCTGCTGCCCTCCGTGATGCTGCTTCTGGGCGAGCGCAACTGGCGTACGCCGCGCCTCCTCTCGCGCCTGCCGAGCCTGGAGGAGGAGAACCATGAGGGATACGACGAGCCGGCGGGCCCGGTGAGCACCCCCGGCCCGGTGAGCGCCACCGCCCCGGCGGCCCGGTGAGCATCACCGCCCCGGCGGGCCGGTGAGCATTACCGCTCCGGCGGGCCGGCAGCGCTGAGACGCCCGGACGGCCCCGGACCACGGTGAGGAGGAACCGTGGTCCGGGGCCGTCGGACGTTCCGGGTGGACCGAGCCGGTCAGGGCGTGTACTTGTACCCGACCCGCCGGACCGTCTGGATCGAACGGCGGTACTGCGCACCGAGCTTGCGGCGCAGCCGCGCGACGTGGACGTCGACGGTGCGCCCGTCGCCCACGTGCCCGTACCCCCACACCGTCGTCACCAACTGGTCGCGGGTGTGGACCCGGTGCGGGTGCGCCACCAGATGCGACAGCAGCTCGAACTCCAGGTACGTGAGGTCGAGGGCGACACCGTCGACGGAAGCCGTACGCCGGGTGGCGTCGATCCGGACCGGACCGACGGGCGCCCCCTCGTCTGCCGCCAGGCCGGGCTCCGGGTGCTGGGGGAGCGGCGAGCCGCCCGGCCGGAGCGGGGAGGCCGCGACGGCCCCCGCGAACGCCGGCTGCCGATCGGCCGGCACGAGCACCAGGTAACCGATCATCGGCGGCTGACCGGGAAGGGTGGGCAGGGTGTGCTGCGGGGCGGGCAGCCAGGTGGCCCCGGGCGGGAGGAAGTCCACCATGCCGGCCGGCCCGGCGACCTCGTCACGCTCGACCGCGCGCAGCCGGTGCCGGTTCGGGTGGGCGGGGAGGGAGCGGGCGGTGGGACGGGCCGCAGCGGGTGCCGGGGACGCCGCGGTGGCGGCGGACGCGGCGGAGAAAGTACGGGTGTTCGCCATGAGGGTCAGCTCTTTCGCGCGAGGAGTCGTCAGGGACGGACTTGCGTCGTGCGCGCGGACCGAAGGCCGGGGTGAGCGGCTTTAGTGGGCCTGCGCGTTCCACGCGCGGCAACACACCCGGTCGAAATCATGGTGCTGACGGGAAGGCCAGAACGGTTCGAGGTCGCTGCGACCCGACGCGATGTGCTGGAAGCTGGCCATGTGCTCCATTGAAGCAGACATCGCGGCCGTGCATCAGACTCCTCTCACCCGTCGATACGGACCCTTTGCGTAACGTTCCTCACGCCCGGCCGTCATCGAACACGGGGGAGGGGCCCGCCGGCGAACCGGCGGACCCCTCCTTACGTGACCGGCGTCGGGATCAGACCTGGCCGGCCTTCTCCAGCGCGGTGCAGCAGGTGTCGACGATCAGCCGGGTGACGACGTACGGGTCGACGTTGGCGTTGGGGCGGCGGTCCTCGATATAGCCCTTCTGGTCCTGCTCGACCTGCCACGGGATGCGGACCGAGGCGCCGCGGTCGGAGACGCCGTAGTTGTACTCGTTCCACGGGGCGGTCTCGTGCAGGCCGGTGAGCCGGTCGTCGATGCCCGCGCCGTAGTTCTTCACGTGGTCCATCGGCTTCGAACCCTCGCCCAGCGACTCGCACGCGGTGATGATCGCGTCGTAGCCCTCGCGCATCGCCTTGGTGGAGAAGTTGGTGTGCGCGCCCGCGCCGTTCCAGTCGCCCTTGACCGGCTTCGGGTCCAGGGTGGCGGAGACGTTGAAGTCCTCGGCGGTGCGGTAGAGCAGCCAGCGGGCCACCCACAGCTGGTCGGAGACCTCCAGCGGGGACAGCGGGCCCACCTGGAACTCCCACTGGCCGGGCATGACCTCGGCGTTGATGCCGGAGATGCCGAGCCCCGCCGTCAGACAGTTGTCGAGGTGCTTCTCCACGATGTCACGGCCGAAGATCTCGTCCGCGCCGACACCGCAGTAGTAGCCGCCCTGCGCGGCCGGGAAGCCGCCCTCGGGGAAGCCGAGCGGCCGGTGGCCGTCGAAGAAGGTGTACTCCTGCTCGATGCCGAAGATCGGGGCCTGGCCCGCGAACCGCTCCGCGAGGGGGCGCAGCGCGGCCCGGGTGTTGGACTCGTGCGGCGTCATGTCGATGTCGAAGACCTCGCACAGGACGAGGATGTCCGAGCCGCCGCGGATCGGGTCCGGACAGGTGAAGACGGGCTTCAGCACCCGGTCGGACGCGTGGCCCTCGGCCTGGTTGGTGCTGGAGCCGTCGAATCCCCAGATGGGCAGATCCGCCACGTCCCCCGACGGCGCGCCATCCATGATCTTCGTCTTGGAACGAAGCTTGGCGGTCGGCTCGGTGCCGTCTATCCAGATGTACTCAGCCTTGAACGTCACGGACGCCATCCTTTGCGGGTGCAGCGGTCTATGCGGCGCAGCTTGGCAAGAAGCGATTTCTCGTCCGTTGCCCGGATGTGAACCCCGTGTTACCGAGGTTTCCTGCGTTACGGGGGCCCGCGTCCAGGACCGTCGCCCATGGCCCGGGGGGTAACGGAAAACGCTCAGACACCGCCCTTGAGCAGGGCCGAGAACCCGGCCGCCCGCAGCCGGCGGACCAGCTCCTGGCGGTTCGACCTCAGCGCGGCGGCCGCCCCGCGCAGGGCGCCGGTCAGCTCGGCGCGCCGCTCGGCCCGCTGCTCGAAGCCGAGCGACAGCACGTACGAAGTGAGCCGGGTCAGCGGCATCACGGTCAGATCCCCCCGCGCCGCCGGGGCACCCCGCCGCTGGGACCGCGGCCTGCTGCTCCTGGGTGCGCAGCCGCTCCAGCCGGGTCATCCGGGAGTCCCGCGGCCGGCCCCGGAAACGTAACGGGGCCGGGCCGCCCCGCCCCACCGCATTCGGGCGCCCGGCGACATCCCGCGCGAAGCGCCTGCGCCCCGTGCCCGGGCGGGCCCGTACTCGGGCGGCGGACGCCCGGCCCCCGCACGCCCGGCCCCCGCACGCCCCGCCCCCGCACGCCCCGCCCCCGCACGTCCGGCCCCCGCACGTCCGGCCCCCGCACGGCCGGCCGGCGCACCCGGCACACTGGCCCCATGGACTCACCTGCCGGCACCACGCCCCCTCTCCGCATCGGCCTCCTCGGCACCGGCCCCTGGGCGCGCAACACCCAGGCCCCCGCGCTCGCCGCCCACCCCGGCGTCGAACTGAGCGGGGTGTGGGGCCGCCGGGCCGAGGCGGCCGACGCCCTCGCCGCCGCCCACAGCACTCGCGCGTACACGGGTGAGGAGGGCATCGACGCACTCCTGGAGACGAGCGACGCGGTGGCCTTCGCACTGCCGCCGGACGTGCAGGCCTCGCTCGCGGTCCGCGCCGCCGAGGCGGGCTGCCACCTCCTGATGGACAAGCCCGTGGCCACGACGGTGGAGGGGGCCCGTGCGGTGGCCGGGGCGGCGGAGAAGGCGGGGGTGGCCTCGGTCGTCTTCTGCACGCTCCGGTTCGCGCCCGAGACCTCCGCGTGGATCGCCGAACAGGCCGCGCTGGGCGGCTGGTTCACGGCGCGCGCCCAGTGGCTGGGATCGCTCTACGCGGCAGGTTCGACCAGCGCGTACGCGGACTCCCCGTGGCGGCGCGAGAAGGGCGGCCTGTGGGACGTCGGCCCGCACGCGCTCTCCGTGCTGATCCCGGTCCTGGGTGACGTGGACCACGTCACCGCCGCCCGGGGGCCTGCCGACACCACACACCTGATCCTGCGCCACACCTCCGGCGCGTCCAGCACGGTGACGCTCGGGCTGAGCGCCCCGCCCGGCGCGGCGGGTGTCGAGATCGAGTTCCGGGGCGAGCGGGGCACGGCGTCGGTCCCCGGCTGGGACGGCGCGGAGACCGCGTTCCGGGGCGCGGTGGACGCCCTGGCCGAAGCGGTACGCACGGGGGTGCCGCACGCCTGCGACGCACGCTTCGGCCTCCACCTCACGGAGCTGCTGGTGGCGGCGGAGACACAGGCGCAGGCAGGCTGACCGGCGGGAGCGAGGGCCACGGGCGTGCGGCACCCCGCGGCTGGGCCTCCGGGTTTCGGGTCGGCGGGGCCTCCAGGCTCCAACACCTCCGGGTTCCGGGCTGGCGGGGCCTCCGGGCTCCAACACCTCCGGGTTCCGGGCCGACGGGACCTCCGGGCTCCAACACCTCCGGGGCCTCCAGCGCCCCTGGGCGTACGGCGCCCCGCGGCCCCCCGCCACACCGGCTCACCCCGGTGGCAGGGCCCGGCACAGGGCCTCCAACGCCTCCGGGTAGGCGGATTCGGCGGGTGTCGCGTACCCGACGACGAGCCCGCCCCGGGGGCCCTCCGCCCGCTCCGCCTGCCCCGCCCCCGGGTGCAGGTAGTCGCCCAGGCCTTCCACCGCCAGCCCCTGCCAGGCCGCCGCCCGGACCGCCGAACGCTCGGTGCCGGGAGGCAGTTCCAGCAGCGCGTGCAGGCCGGCGGCGATCCCGGTGACCCGGATGTGCGGGGCCCGCCGCTCCAGGGCCGCCACCAGCTGGTCCCGGCGGCGGCGGTGGCGCTGCCGCATCCGGCGGACCTGCCGGTCGTACGCGCCCGACTCGACGAAGTCCGCGAGCGTCAGCTGCTCGGTGGCGCTGGAGAACTGTTCCCGCTCGCCCTTCGCCGCGACGACGGGGCCGACGAGCCGCTGGGGCAGCACCAGCCACCCGATCCGGAGGGTGGGGGACAGACTCTTGCTCACCGACCCGACCAGCACCACATGCTCGGGATCGAGCCCTTGGACAGCACCCACGGGCTGCCGGTCGTAGCGGAACTCCCCGTCGTAGTCGTCCTCCACGACGAGTCCGCCGGTGGCCCGGGCCCAGTCGACGACGGCCGCCCGCCGCGCGGGGTGCAGAGGCCCGCCGGTGGGGAACTGGTGGGCGGGCGTGAGGAGCACGGCACCGTCGTGGCGGGTGAGCCCGTCGACCCGGGCGCCGTCCGCGTCCACGCCGAGCGGCCGGGTGCCGACCCCGTGGGAGGCGAGCAGCGCACGGTGGAAGGGCAGGCCGTACTCCTCCGCCGCCCACGGACCGCCCACCACCTCCGCCAGCAGCCGCAGCCCGTGCGCGGCCCCCGAGCACAGCACGATCCGCTCCGGCGCGGCCCGCACCCCCCGCACCCGGGCCAGATAGCCGGCGAGGGCCCGCCGCAACTCGGGCCGCCCGTGCGGATCGCCGGGCCCGAACGCGTCGTCGGGGGCGGCGGCGAGCGCACGCCGCGCCGAGGCCAGCCAGGCGGTGCGCGGGAAGACCGAGGGGTCCGGCTGCCCCTGGACCAGGTCATGGACCGGGCGGGCGGCGCGCTCGGGGGTGCGCGGCCGGTGCACAGGGGTGACCGGGACGGCCCGCTCGGCGACCCGCGTCCCCGAGCCCTGCCGGGCGGCCAGCCACCCCTCCGCGACCAGCTCGGCGTACGCGTCGGCGACGGTGTTCCGGGCGAGGCCGAGATCGGCGGCGAGGGAACGGTAGGGCGGCAGCCGGGTGCCGGGGGCGAGCCGCCCACTGCGCACGGCCTCGCGCAGCGCCGCCATCAGCAGGGCCCGGCGGTTCCCCGTGCCGGAGAGCTCCAGAGGCAGATCGCTGCCCAGGATCTCCGCCGAATTGACCCATGAACTCATCACAGAAGTGCACCCCACACCCAGTCGCCTGTCGCCCTAGATTCGTACCCATGACGACGACGGAGATCAAGACGAACGACCGCAGGACCGCCCCCGCCGCCACCGTCCGGAGCAACACGACCACCCCCCGGCTGGACTTCGCGAAGACCGCCCCGAAGGTCTTCCGGGCCGTGATCGGCCTGGACGCGGCGGCCCGCGCGGGCCTGGACCCGACGCTGGTCGAACTGGTCCAGATCCGCGCCTCGCACCTGAACCGCTGCGCGTACTGCCTGCACATGCACACCACGGACGCGCGGAAGGCGGGCGAGAGCGAGGAGCGCCTGCACATGGTCGCGGTGTGGCACGAGGCGGACCACTTCTTCACCGAGCGGGAACAGGCCGCCCTGGCCCTGACGGACGCGGTCACCCGGATCGGGGACGCCGGCGTGCCGGGCGAGGTCTACGACCGGGCGGCGGCCCACTTCGACGAGGAGGAGCTGGCCCATCTGCTGGCCCTGATCCTCACAATCAACACCTGGAACCGCATAGCCCTGTTCACCGCCAAGCGCGCGGGCACGGACGAACGCTGAGCCTGTACGACACCAGGCGCGGGCTCACGTCAACCGGGGCCGGAGCTCCAGCCAGGCCCGCACCTCGGCCCGCAGCTCCGGGAGTCAGACACCGCGCCCCAACGCGTCCCGCACCGCTTCCTCGCTCCGCGCCACCACGGCCGTACCGTCATCGGCGGTGATGATCGGCCGCTGGATCAGCTTCGGGTGCTCGGACAGGGCGGCGATCCACCGCTCCCGCGAACCGGCCTCCCGCGGCCAGTCCTTCAGCCCGAGCTCCTTCGCCGCCGCCTCCTGCGTCCGCGTGATGTCCCACGGCTCCAGACCGAGCCGGTCCAGCACGGCCCGGATCTCCTCGGGCGAGGGCACGTCCTCCAGGTAGCGGCGGACGGTGTATTCGGCCCCCTCCGCATCGAGCAGGGTGAGCGCGCCGCGGCACTTCGAACAGGCCGGATTGATCCAGATCTCCATGGGGCCAAGGTTACGCGAGGGACTGCCGAAATAGGCTCTGGCCAGGGGCGATTGTCAGTGGGGGGCAGTAAAATGGAGGGAGTTCGTGAGGGTTCCACCACGCTGCCAGGAGGATGCCGAATGGCTGTTGCCACAGTCACGACCGAGCCGCTCGACCGACAGCTCCCGATGCCCTTCCACCCGCCGCTTCCCACCCCGCCGACGAAGAAGCGACTGCCCGCGGGCCGCCCCCGCGAGTGGTACGTCTCCCACAACCGCCGCCTCAAGGCCATGCGCCTGGCCATCGCCCTGCTCGACAGCGGGGTCTACCAGCCCTCCAGCGCGGGCAACCACCGGATACGGATCACCGCCGAGCGCCTCGGCATCCACCCGCCGTCCGACACCACCTGCCGCATGGTGCGCGCCCTGATCCGCTACGGCCGCTGACCACACCGCACCGCCGATCGCCCGGTGCCCCCGGCCTGCTCGTCCGGCCGGGGGCACAGGCCTGCCCCCCACCACCAACCGGCCCCGGTAAGCTCCCGAACCCATGAAGCTACTCATCTCGGTCGACATGGAAGGCGTCTCGGGAATCGTCCATTCCAGCGAGACGAACCCCGAGCGCTACGACTACCAGCGCGGCCGGGAGCTGATGACGGCCGACGCGAACGCGGTCGTCGCGGGCGTCCTGGACGCCGACCCCACGGCCGAGGTGCTGGTCGCCGACGCGCACGGCACCTTCCGCAACCTCCTGCCGGAGCAACTCGACCGCAGGGCCCGGCTGGTACGGGGCAAGCCGCGCGCGCTGAACATGCTCGCCGGGCTCGACGAGGCGACCGACGCCGCGCTCTTCGTCGGCTACCACGTCCGCGCGGGCGAGGGGCCGGGCGTGCTGGCGCACACGATGAACGGCGAGATCCTCGACGTACGGGTGGCGGGCCGCTCCCTGGGCGAGATCGGGCTCAACGCCGCCATGGCCGGCCACTTCGGCGTACCGGTCGTCCTGCTCAGCGGCGACGACGCGGCCTGCGCCGAGATGAACGCCCTGGTCCCCGGGACGGTCACCGTCGCGGTCAAGGAGGCCCTGGGCATGGCGGCGGCCGTGACGCTGCACCCGGACGAGGCCCGGGACCGGCTGCGCCGGGCGGCGGCGGACGCGGTGACCCGCCGCGCGGCCATCGAGCCCCTGACGCTCGCCCCCGCCCCGCTGGACGTGGAGGTCGACCTCGCGAGCCCGCACACCATCGATCTGGCGACCCTCGTACCGGGCGTCTCACGCGCCGGGGGCGCCCGTACGGTCACCTTCACATCCCCCGACTACGCGACGGCGTACCGGCTGATCCTGCTCCTCGCGCAACTGGCCACGATCAAGCCCGCCTGACCGGCCGGAGCCGCTCGAAAACGCGTCGAACACCGCCCCGGTTCCCTCTACTGTGACCGGGTGACAACCCAGGTGATCGTGCTGAACGGCGGCTCCAGCTCCGGCAAGTCCGGCATCGTCCGCTGCCTCCAGGCGGAACTGCCGGCCCCGTGGCTCGCCGCCGCGGTCGACGCTTTCGTCGATGCGCTGCCCGCGTCCCTGCGCACCTCGGACGCGGGTTTCGAGTTCGCCGAGGACGGCGGCGTGGCGGTCGGCCCGGAGTTCCGCAGGCTGGAGGCGGCCTGGCGCGAGGGCGTCGCCGCGATGGTCCGCGCGGGCGCCAAGGTCATCGTCGACGACGTGTTCCTCGGCGGCCCGGCGTCCCGGGAACCGTGGCGGAAGGCGCTGACGGGCCTGGACGTCCTCTGGGTGGGCGTCCGCTGCGAGGGCGCGGTCGCGGAGGCCCGCGAGATCGCCCGGGGGGACCGCCCGAGAGGCATGGCGGCAGCACAGGCGGAGACGGTCCACCGGGGCGTGGCGTACGACCTGGAGGTCGACACGACCCACACGGAGTCCCTGACCTGCGCGAGAACCATCGCCGCCCACCTCACGTAACGGCACCACACCACCGCACCACACCACCGCACCACCACATCACCGCAACCCGGCCCCCGCACGGGCCGCCGAGACAGTGGAGAACTATGACCGACCTGTGGACCGGCGAGAGAATACGCCTGCGCGGCGTCGAACCGCAGGACTGGGAGGGCTTCCGGGCCCTGGCCCTGCACACCGTGGACGCCCGCAACGCCGACGTGGTCCAGCCGCCCCGCTCGGACGAGAGCTTCCGCGCCTGGGCCGCCGAGCGCGCCGGCCGCACCCCGAACCCGGCCGCGTACCACCTGGTCATCGAGACCCGCTTCGAGCACGCCTTCGTCGGCGCGGTGTCGGTCGGCGAGACGGACGCCCGGGCGGGCCGCTTCCGTACGGGCATCGAGGTCACCCGGGAACACCGCCGCCAGGGCTACGCGGCCGAGGCCTCCGAGCTGGTCCTCACCTACATGTTCGCCGAACAGCGCAGCCACAAGTGCGAGGTGGAGGTCTACGCCTTCAACGACGCCTCCCTGGCCCTCTACCGCAGACTCGGCTTCGTGGAGGAGGGCCGCCTGCGCCAGCACGAGTTCTTCGCCGGCGCCTACCACGACGTGGTCCTGCTGGGCATCACGGCCGACGAGTACTGGGCGGGACGGGCGCGGCCCTCGCTGCGGTGAGGGCGGGCCCGCACCGGCTCCCCGTACGTCAGAGTGATCCAGTGCTCCGCTCCGCGCTGTCGACCAGTACCGGAAGGGCCCTCTCCAGACTGCCGTAATCGTCGGCGAACGGGAGGCGCAGATGGTGGCGGAAGCCGTCGACCGCGGAGAAGGCGGGGCCGGGCACGATGAGGACGCCCGCCCGGCGGGCGAGCTGGGCGGTGGCCTCCGCGTCCGCGCCCGGGATCTCCACCCAGAGGGCGGAGCCGCCCACGGGGCGTTCCCACCGCCAGCGCGGGGCATGGGCGAGGAGGAGGCGTTCGGTCTCCGCGAGACGGTCGCGCAGGCGGGAGCGGCGCTGGGCGCGGGCCTCGGGCAGCTGCTGGAGCAGCCGCACGGCGAGCATCTGGTCCACCACCGGGCAGGAGAGGTCGACGGACTTCTTGATGTCGGCCAGGCGGTGGACGACGGTGGCGGAGGCGCGGATCCAGCCCACCCGCAGGCCGCCCCAGAACAGTTTGGACAGGGTGCCGATCGTCGCCGTGGCGGCGGCCGGCAGCTTGGGGGCGAGGGAGACGGGCGCGCCGTCGTGACGCAGCGCCAATTCGGCGTACGCGTTGTCCTCCACGGTGTAGACCCCCTGTTCCGTCAGTGCGGCCGCCCAGCGCAGCCGGGCGTGCTCGTCCATGCCCCGGCCCGTGGGGTTGTGCACGGACGGCTGCAGGTAGGCCAGCCGCGGCCGGACACGACCGGCCAGCCGGGCCAGCGCCGCCGGGCCGTCGCCGTGGGGTGACGCGGCCGGGAGCGGGACGAGGCGGGCGCCCCGGGACCGCAGCGCCTCCAGCGCCCCCCGGTACGTCGGGTCCTCGACGGCCACCGTGTCCCCGGGCTCGACCAGCCCCTGGGTGATCAGCCAGATGGCCTGCTGGGACCCGGCGGTGACCAGGATCTGTTCCGGGGAGGTGGGCAGCCCGGCGGAGCGGTGGTATCCGGCGAGCGCCTCCCGCAGCTCCGGCAGCCCGAACGGAACGTAGCCGTCACCGGCCAGCGCGGGGCCGAGGTCGTGGGCGGACAGGGCGCCGACCGCCGTCGCGACCGCGGGCAGGCCGTCCAGCGCGCCGCTGGACAGGTCGATGCCGCTGTCCCTGGTCCCGAAACTGGCCAGGCGCCCCTCCGTCGCCGGCTCGCCCACCGCCCCCGAGGCCCGCAGCCGCGACCCGCTGCCGTGCCGGCTCTCCAGCCGGCCCTCGGCCTCCAGCAGCCCGTACGCGGCCGTCACCGTACTGCGGCTGACACCGATCGCCGCCGCGAGGGCCCGCTGCGAGGGAAGCACCGTTCCCGGGGGGACGTCCCCACGCTGCGCCAGTTCCCGCAGGGCGTCGGCCAGCAGTCGCGGCATCGCTCCCGTCCCCCCTTGGGACCAACCGGTGAGCAGACGCGACAGGCGGGTGGGAGGGATCCGGTCCATGCACCCATCATCCCGCTTCGCAGGCCACTTGGCCTCAAGTGGTGTGTGCCGCCCCGGGGTGCCGCGCGCAGGATCGAGAGACCGTTCGTTCGAAGGAGAAAGAACATGGCGACCGTCGTGCTGGTCGGAACTCTGGACACCAAGGGGACGGAGTACGCGTGGCTCGCGACGCGGCTGCGCGCGTCCGGGTGCGATGTCGTGACCGTCGATGCCGGGGTGATGCCGCTGCCGGCCGGAGCCCCCGTGGGGGACATCGACGCCGCCGCCGTCGCCCGACGCGCCGGGCACGACGTGGAGGCGCTGCGGGCCGCCGGGGACCGCGGCGCGGCGGTCTCGGCCATGGCCGAGGGCGTCGAGCTGGTCGTCGGCGATCTGCACCGGGAGGGCCGGCTGCACGCGGTGCTGGCGGTGGCCGGCAGCGGTGGCTCGTTCATCGCCGCGCGGGCCATGCGGGCGCTGCCCGTCGGCGTGCCGAAGCTGCTGGTGTCCACCATGGCGGGCGGGGACGTGTCCGCGTACGTGGGGAGCAGCGACATCACCATGATGTACAGCGTGGTCGACGTGGCGGGCATCAACTCCGTGTCCTCGCTGATCCTGGGGAACGCGGTGGCCGCCGCCGCCGGTATGGCAGCCCATCACGAGCGGAGCCTGGTACGTCCGCGCGCCGAGGGCCGCAGGCTGATCGGCGCCAGCATGTTCGGCGTCACCACACCGGCCGTCGACGCCGCCCGCCGCCGACTGGACGAACTCGGTTACGAGGTCCTGGTCTTCCACGCCACAGGCGCGGGCGGGCAGGCCCTGGAGAAGCTCGCCGCGGGCGGGTTCCTGGCCGGGGTCCTGGATCTCACCACCACCGAGCTCGCGGACGAACTGGTCGGCGGGGTGCTGAGCGCCGGGCCCGACCGGCTCACCGCGGCGGGCCGGTCGGGCATCCCCCAGGTGGTGGCCCCGGGGGCGCTGGACATGGTCAACTTCGGGGCCCGGGAGACGGTCCCGGAGCGCTTCGCCGAACGCCACCTGCTCGTGCACAACCCGACGGTCACCCTGATGCGGACCACCGCCGACGAGATGGCGCTGCTCGGCACCTCCCTCGGGTACAAGCTGGCCGCCGCGGAGGGGCCCGCCGCGGTCTTCTGGCCGCTGGGCGGCGTCTCCGCCGTGGACGAGCCCGGAGGGCCCTTCCACGACCCCGCGGCCGACGAGGCCGCTCTGACCTCCCTGCGGTCGGCTCTGCGGGGCAGTGACGTCGAGCTCCACGAGATCGACGCGCATCTGAACGACCCGGCCTTCGCCATCGCCGCCGCCGACCGCCTCCACCAGCTGATCACCGCCCGTGACCATCGGACCGCGGACGCCTGAGACGGCTCCGGGCGCCTCGGGGCCACGGCCCTTCCCGCCCTCCCTACCCTCCCCGCCCTCCACACGGGACACCGAAACCCCACCGAACAGGAGCACCCTCGTGGACCGCAACCAAGCTCTGAACCGTCTGATCGCCCAGGTCAGCGCCGGAAAGCCCGTCATCGGAGCAGGCGCCGGCACCGGCCTGACCGCCAAGTGCGCGGAGGCCGGCGGTGTGGACCTGCTGATCATCTACAACTCGGGCCGCTACCGGATGGCCGGCCGCGGCTCCCTGGCGGGCCTCCTGCCCTACGGCGACGCCAACGCCATCGTGCTGGAGATGGCCGGGGAGGTGCTTCCCGTCGTGCGGGAGGTGCCGGTACTCGCCGGGGTGTGCGGCACCGACCCCTTCCGGATCATGGGCAACTTCCTCGACCAGTTGAAGGCCGTCGGCTTCACCGGCGTACAGAACTTCCCGACGGTCGGGCTGTACGACGGCACGTTCCGGGAGAACCTGGAGGAGACGGGCATGGGCTTCGGCCTGGAGATCGACATGATCCGTGAGGCCCATGAACGGGAACTGCTGACCGCCCCCTACGTCTTCGACCCCGACCAGGCCGCCGCCATGGCCGCGGCCGGCGCGGATGTCCTCGTACCCCACGTAGGACTCACCACCAAGGGCGCCATCGGGGCCGCCACCGCCCTCACGCTCGACCAGGCCGCCACGGCCGTGCAGGACATGCACGACGCCGCCAAGCGCGTCAACCCGGACATCATCGTGCTCTGCCACGGCGGGCCCATCGCCGAACCCGACGACGCCCGCTACGTTCTGGAACACACGTCGGGCATCGCCGGGTTCTTCGGCGCCTCCTCCATGGAACGCCTCCCCACCGAGCGCGCCGTCACCGAACAGGCACGCGCCTTCAAGTCACTTTCGATCGGCTGAGCGCCATGCCGAAGGGCCGCCACCTCCCGGAAGGAGATGGCGGCCCTCGGCGTCCCGGGCGCGGGTGAGTCCGGCCCGTGGTGTTCCTAGAGGTCGAAGTACAGCTCGAACTCGTGCGGGTGCGGGCGCAGCTGGATCGGGGCGATCTCGTGGGTGCGCTTGTAGTCGATCCACGTCTCGATCAGGTCCGACGTGAAGACGCCGCCCGCCTGGAGGTACTCGTTGTCCGCCTCCAGGGCTTCGAGCACGGCCGGGAGGGACGTCGGGACCTGCTGGACGTTGGCGTGCTCCTCGGGAGCCAGCTCGTAGAGGTCCTTGTCGATCGGCTCGGCCGGCTCGATCTTGTTCTTCACGCCGTCCAGGCCCGCCATCAGCAGGGCAGAGAACGCGAGGTACGGGTTCGAGGACGGGTCCGGGGCGCGGAACTCGACGCGCTTGGCCTTCGGGTTCGAGCCGGTGATCGGGATGCGCATCGCGGCGGAGCGGTTGCGCTGCGAGTACACCATGTTGACCGGGGCCTCGAAGCCGGGGACCAGGCGGTGGTAGGAGTTCACCGTCGGGTTGGTGAAGGCCAGCAGCGACGGGGCGTGCTTCAGGATGCCGCCGATGTAGTAGCGGGCCATGTCCGAGAGGCCGGCGTAACCCTGCTCGTCGTAGAAGAGCGGAACGCCGCCCTGCCACAGCGACTGGTGCACGTGCATGCCCGAGCCGTTGTCGCCGAAGATCGGCTTCGGCATGAAGGTCGCGGTCTTGCCGTTGCGCCAGGCGACGTTCTTCACGATGTACTTGAAGAGCATCAGGTCGTCCGCCGCGGCGAGCAGCGTGTTGAACTTGTAGTTGATCTCGGCCTGGCCGGCCGTGCCGACCTCGTGGTGCTGGCGCTCGACCTGGAGGCCGTTCTTGTCCAGCTCCAGGGAGATCTCGGCACGCAGGTCGGCGAAGTGGTCGACCGGCGGGGTCGGGAAGTAGCCGCCCTTGTAACGGACCTTGTAGCCGCGGTTGTTCTCCTCCGACCCGGTGTTCCAGGCGCCGGCCTCGGAGTCGATGTGGTAGAAGCTCTCGTTCGCCGACGTCTGGAAGCGGACGTTGTCGAAGACGTAGAACTCGGCCTCCGGGCCGAAGTACGCGGTGTCCGCGAAGCCGGTCGAGGCGAGGTACGACTCGGCCTTCTTGGCGATGTTGCGCGGGTCACGGCTGTACTGCTCGCCCGTGATCGGGTCGTGGATGAAGAAGTTGATGTTGACGGTCTTGTCACGGCGGAAGGGGTCCACCCGAGCCGTCGACAGGTCCGCGCGCAGCGCCATGTCCGACTCGTGGATGGCCTGGAAGCCGCGGATCGACGAACCGTCGAAGGCCAGTTCCTCGGCCGGGTCGAAGGTCGCTGCCGGGATCGTGAAGTGCTGCATCACCCCGGGCAGGTCGCAGAACCGGACATCGATGAACTTGACGTCGTTGTCCGCTACGTACTTCTGCACTTCGTCGGCGTTCTGGAACATCCAACTCCTCCTACTCCCGGCCCGGGAGGGACGGGGTTATAGCTCGTGGTGCGGCCAGTGCGGTGGCGCACGCTGGACCCGACCATAGGCAGGCGTGATTTCTCAAGCGTGACCCATTTGTTTCGCCCAAGTTAACCGGGGCGGTGGTGGGAGGCATCTCCGCGACTGTTTCCGGTGCCCCGCCCGGCCA
The DNA here is from genome assembly GCF_000377965.1 of Streptomyces sp. CNB091. Classification (NCBI taxonomy): domain Bacteria; kingdom Bacillati; phylum Actinomycetota; class Actinomycetes; order Kitasatosporales; family Streptomycetaceae; genus Streptomyces; species Streptomyces sp. CNB091. The sequence goes on along the minus strand of NZ_KB898997.1, from coordinate 47,309 downwards.
GGGGTAAACACGGGCGCAGTACCGTGGACGGGTGGACAACAGGCAAGCAATCGGATCGTGGCTCTCGGGGCCCCGCGCGGCCGCCGAGGAGATGGGCGCCGACTTCGGCTACCGCGGGAAGGGACTCGGGCTGCCCGAGGAGGGGCCCGGCTCGGTCGCTCCGCTCGGACGGCGCTTCGGGGCCCTCTTCATCGACTGGTCGCTCTGCATGGTGATCGCATACGGGCTGCTCGCTCGCGGTGACCAGCAGGCGGCGGGGAACTGGGCGCTCGGGGTCTTCCTCGTGATGAGCCTGCTGACCGTCGGCACCATCGGCTGCACGCCCGGGAAGCGTCTCCTGGGCGTACGGGTGGTCGCTGAGGACGGCGGGCGGCTCGGGTTCGTACGGGTCGTCGTGCGGACCGTCCTGCTCCTGCTCGTCATCCCCGCGCTGGTCTGGGACCGCGACGGGCGCGGACTGCACGACCGGCTGGCGCGTGCCGTGCAGGTCCGGATGTGACCTCCCCGGTAGGGGCATGGGGAACCACTGGATGTGACACCCCCGGGACGGGCGTGAGGAACCGGATGTGACACCCCTGGCAGCACGGGTATGAGAAACGGGGCGGCCCCGGGACCGTTCACCGGTCCGGGGCCGCCCCGTTTCACGTCTGTCGCCGTGGTCAGCGCATCTTCCCGCCGCGCGGCATCCGCATGCCCTTGGGCATCGGGCCCTTCGGCAGCGGCATGTTGCTCATCAGGTCGCCCATCGCGCGCAGCCGGTCGTTGGTGGAGGTCACCTGCGGGCCGGTCAGGACGCGGGGAAGCTTCAGCATCTTGGTGCGGACCTTCTTCAGCGGCACCTGGCCCTCGCCGTTGCCGACGATGATGTCGTGCACCGGCACGTCCACCACGATGCGGGCCATCTTCTTCTTCTCGGACGCCAGCAGGCTCTTCACCCGGTTCGGGTTGCCCTCGGCCACCAGGACGATGCCGGCCTTGCCGACCGCCCGGTGGACGACGTCCTGGCTGCGGTTCATCGCCACCGCGGGGGTGGTGGTCCAGCCGCGTCCGATCCGGTCCAGGACGGCGGCCGCCGCTCCGGGCTGGCCCTCCATCTGTCCGAAGGCCGCCCGCTCGGCGCGACGGCCGAAGATGATCGCCATCGCGAGGATGGCCAGGACGAAGCCCAGGATGCCCAGATAGACCGGGTGCCCGATCGCGAAGCCGATGCCGAGGAGGACACCGAACGTGACGATTCCGACACCCGCGACGACAAGACCGATCTTGCTGTCGGTCCGCCTGGTCATCTTGTAGGTCAGGGCGATCTGCTTGAGCCGCCCTGCGTTCTCGGCGCTGTCCGCGCCTTCAGTTTTTGCCTTCCTCGCCATGTACTGAAGTTTACGTGGCGTGGGAGCGACCTAGGAACGCTGGTCGGCCACGGCTTCCAGCACGTGCTGGGCCTCCACCCGGTCCTTGGCGCGGCGGCGGTCCTCCAGGACGGCCGTCCAGGCGTTGCGGCGGGCGGTGCGCTGGCCGCTGCTCAGCAGCAGCGACTCGACGGCCCGCAGGGCGGTGGTGACGGACGGAAGGGCGTGGGCGCGGACCGGTGCGGCCTGCATCGTGGTGTTCCCCCTCGGAACGGATGCGCCTCGGGGGCGCGGATGGGTGTGGGAAGCGGTGACGGCGGCGGCCGCTGGAGCCGCTGCCGTATGTGTACCCAGGGTCACTGCTCGGTGTTACCAGTGCATGACCGGGTGGTCAAACACCAATGAAGCCTTGATTCCGGCGCCGCGCACGCCGAAGCGGTCCGTACGCGTCCCCGACCTGCGGGGAGCGTCCGGACCGCTTCGACGGTGCGGTTACTGCTCGGTAGTCGCTCGTGAGCGGATTCACACGGCCGGTGCGGCCTGAGTGCTTCCGGCGGCGGCGACGCCGCGCGCCTCCATCGCCTGCTGGAAGAGACGTCCCGCGCGGTACGAGGACCGCACCAGCGGGCCCGACATCACGCCGGAGTAGCCGATCGCGTCGGCCTCGTCCTTCAGCTCGACGAACTCGTGCGGCTTCACCCAGCGCTCGACCGGGTGGTGCCGTACCGAGGGGCGCAGGTACTGCGTAATCGTGATGAGCTCGCAACCTGCGTCGTACAGGTCCTGGAGCGCCTCGCTGACTTCCTCGCGGGTCTCGCCCATGCCGAGGATCAGGTTCGACTTGGTGATCAGACCGGCCTCGCGGGCCCGGGTGATGACCTCCAGGGAACGCTCGTAGCGGAAGCCGGGGCGGATCCGCTTGAAGATCCGCGGCACCGTCTCCACGTTGTGCGCGAGCACCTCGGGGCGCGAGGAGAAGACCTCGGCGAGCTGCTCGGGCTCGGCGTTGAAGTCGGGGATCAGCAGCTCGACCTTGGTCGCCCCCGCCTCCCGCTCCGCGGTGAGCGTGTGGATCTGGCGGACGGTCTCGGCGTACAGCCAGGCGCCGCCGTCCTCCAGGTCGTCGCGGGCGACGCCGGTGATGGTGGCGTAGTTCAGGTCCATCGTGACGACCGACTCGCCGACGCGGCGGGGCTCGTCACGGTCCAGCGCCTGCGGCTTGCCCGTGTCGATCTGGCAGAAGTCGCAGCGCCGGGTGCACTGGTCGCCGCCGATGAGGAAGGTGGCCTCGCGGTCCTCCCAGCACTCGAAGATGTTGGGACAGCCCGCCTCCTGGCAGACCGTGTGCAGCCCTTCGCCCTTCACCAGCTGCTGCAGCTGCTTGTACTCGGGGCCCATCTTCGCCCGCGTTTTGATCCACTCGGGCTTGCGCTCGATGGGGGTCTGGCTGTTCCGGACCTCCAGGCGCAGCATCTTGCGCCCGTCGGGTGCGACAGCGGACACTCCGGCTCCCCTTTGCTCTCTGCTGCGTTGGATTCGCGTCGGGTTCGCGTGGGATGCGCGAGCGATGCGCGAGGGAATCGCTTGGGATTCTTTGGCGAACACCAGGGTACGCCCGTACATCGAACGGCCTTACGCCTGCCCAACCTGCGGCCGACGGGGCCTATTCCCCGGCCGGTGGCGGCGGTCGGGGCTACTGGTCGGTAAGGTCGGTGGGGCCGGCATGGCCTGTGGGCCCTTAGGCGGGGGCCGCAGCTGGGGACGCGGCTGGGGCCGGAGCCGGGGCCGGAGCTGGGGACGCGGCTTTCGGCTGCTCGACCGCGCGCGGCGCGAGCTCCGCGTTCTCCAGGATGTCCCGCAGGTGCTTCTCGGCGACCGGCAGCACCTCCTCGATGGTGATCTCCCGGCCCAGCTCGTTGGAGAGGGACGTGACGCCCGCGTCGCGGATGCCGCACGGCACGATCCGGTCGAACCAGGTGTTGTCCGGGTTCACGTTGAGCGCGAAGCCGTGCATCGTGACGCCCTTGGCGACCCGGATCCCGATCGCGGCCAGCTTGCGGTCCTCGCGGCGCTGGCCGGCGTTGGACGGGGCGTACTCGGGGCCGTTCAGCCGCGGGTCGAACTCCTCGTCCTGGAGCCTCGGGTCGAAGTCCAGCGAGAGGCCGCCCAGCGCCTGGCGCTGCTCGACCGGGTCACCGAGCACCCAGACGCCGCTGCGGCCCTCGACCCGGGAGGTCTCCACGCCGAAGTCGGCGGCCGTGCGGATCAGCGCGTCCTCCAGCCGACGGACGTGCGCGACGACGTCGACCGGGCGCGGCAGCTTCTGGATCGGATAGCCGACGAGCTGCCCGGGGCCGTGCCAGGTGATCTTCCCGCCGCGGTCCACGTCGATGACCGGAGTGCCGTCCAGCGGACGCTCGCTCTCCGCCGTGCGACGCCCCGCGGTGTAGACGGGCGGGTGCTCCAGGAGCAGACAGGTGTCCGGCACCCGGTCCTCGAACCGGTCCGCGTGCACCTCGCGCTGCTTCTGCCAAGCCTCCGTGTACTCGACGGCCTGTTCGCCGAAGCCCAGACGGACGAACCGCAGTTCGCTCACCGATGCCTCCCTACGTGGGTCCCGGGTGCCCGGAGGGGTGTCCCCGGGGTGACGGAACCCTGCACTGATCGCGCCCGCATCCACTGTACGACCGACGCCCGGACGGCCCCCCGGCAGGTGCGGGGCCGGTGCGGGGTCCGGTCCCGGGCCCGTCCGCCGCCCGGGGCCGGACCGTCCACGGGCCGGACGTTTCCGTCAGCTCCGCCCGGAATCCTCACACGATCGGATGAACGTGGAGCAAAGGGCGGCTGTGACCGCTCCGGTGGCCGCTAAATTCACGCCGTTCCCATGAGGGCTGCCCGTCCGGCCCCGAAGGCAGGAGACCGTACAGCTGATGTCGGAACGACCCCCGCAGCGCACGCCCAACCGCAGACTCGCCTCACTCATCGCGGAAGCCGGCTTCTCGCACGCCGGCCTGGCCCGCCGGGTCGATCAGCTCGGCCTCGAACACGGCCTCGACCTGCGGTACGACAAAACCTCGGTCACTCGCTGGCTGCGGGGGCAGCAGCCGCGCGGCACCACGCCCGCGCTGATCGCCGAGGTGTTCACCCGACGGCTCGGGCGGCGGCTCTCCGCCCAGGACCTCGGGCTCGACGCCTGCGCGCCCGTCTACGCGGGGCTGGAGTTCGCGGCCACCCCCGCCGAGGCGGTCGACATCGTCAGCGGTCTCTGGCGCAAGGACTCCGGCACCCACGTCGAGCTGCGCAAGATCGCCTTCACCCCGGCCGGACTCGTCGTCCCCAGCCGTGACTGGCTGATCGGCCGGGCCGACGAATGGGTGGCCCGGGACGGCGCCGCCGCCCGCCGGGCCGGGGGAGAGGCCGCGGCCCCCTCGCCCGGCCGCCCGGACGGGGCGCCGCGCACCGAGGCCAGGGGACTCCCGCGCCCGGCCACCGGACCGGGCCGGCCCACGCCCCCGGGCCCGTCCGCCACTCACCAGCCCGCCACGCACCCGTCCGCCACTCACCAGCCCGCTACGCACCCCTCCGCCCCGCATCCGCCCGCCACCCACCGGTCCCTCACGCACCCGCCCGCCGCCGGGGCGTCGCCCGGGGCCGCGGCGCTGCCCATGGTCCCGCGCCAGCGCCAGACCGACCGCGGCCCCGGACAGCGGGTCGGCGGCGGGGACGTCGCCGCGCTGCGTTCGGTCGGCGAGCTGTTCCGCACCCTCGACCACGCCTACGGCGGCGGCCACGCCCGGCAGGCCCTCGTGCGGTACCTGGAGCACGAGGCCGAGCCGATGCTCCGGGGCACGTACGGCGAGGCCACCGGACGGCGCCTGTTCGCCGCGGTGGCCGACCTGACCCGGCTGGCCGGCTGGACCTCGTACGACATCGCCGCCCACGGCCTGGCCCAGCGGTACTTCGTCCAGGCGCTGCGGCTCGCCCAGGCCGCCGGGGATCGCGGATACGGCGCCTACGTCCTGATCACGATGAGCCGCCAGGCGGTCTACCTCGGGCACGGCAGGGAGGCCGTCCAGCTCGCCCGCGTGGCCCAGCAGGGCGTCGGCTCGGCCGCCCCGCTCCTCGTCCAGGCGCTGCTGCACGCGGTCGAGGCGCGCGGGCACGCCGTGCTCGGCGAGGCGCGCTCCTGCACCGCCGCCCTGACCCGGGCCGAGCACGCCCTGGAGACCGCGCGCCCCGGCGACGAGGTGCCGCACTGGGCCCGGACCTTCGACGAGGCGCAGCTCGCCGACGAGCTGGGCCACTGCCACCGCGACCTCCAGCAGTGGCGGGCCGCCGCCCAGCACGCCGAGCGGTCGCTCCAGCTGCGCGCACCGGCGTACGCCCGGAGCAGGCTGTTCTGCCGGGTGGTCCTCGCCTCGGCCCGGCTGGGCCTGGGCGAGCTGGACCAGGCCTGCCTGCTGGGCGCGGAGGCGGCCCAGCAGGCGGCCGAGATGCGCTCGGTGCGCGCCGCCGAGTACGTACGCGCCTTCGAGCGCAGCCTGGAGCCCTACCGGGACGCGGTCGCCGTACGCGGCTACCGCGACCGGGTCGCCGCCCTCGGCTGACCCGCCGGGTGCGTGGCCGGGGCGCGGCCGGGTGCGTCACGCGGCATCCGGCAGGCGCGGGCTCCCCTCGCGCGTGCCCGGGACCGCCAGGTCGGTCAGGATCGCCTCGGCCGCCCGCCGCCCCGAGTGCAGCGCGCCCTGGACCGTGCTCGTGTCGCGGTGGTCGCCGCACACGTACAGCCCGGCCAGCACCCGCACCGGTCGGCGCGGATCGTGCGGGGCCTCCATCGCGGGTACCGCCTCCGGGTCGTGATGGGCCGCCAGCAGCTCCCAGCCGTCCGTCGGCACCCCGTACAGCGCCGCCAGGTGCGTCCGCACCGAGCGGTCCAGGTCCGGCGGCGGGGTCCCGAGCACCGTGGAGGTGATCAGCGTCCGGCCCTCCGGCGCCCGCGACGGATCGACCTCGCTCATCACCGCGGTGTACGCCACCGGGCCCGACCGGTCGCCGTCCAGCACCAGCGACCTGCCCGTGGGCGGCGGGGCGGGCGCGGTGTGGTGAAGGACCGTCACCGGGTGGAAGGACGGCACCCGCAGACCGGGCAGCAGCTCGGCCGCGGCCCCCGCGCCGGTCGCCAGCAGCAGGGAGCGGCACCCCAGTTCACCGTGCTCCTTGGTGCGTACGGAGGTGATGTCGGCGGCCGTGACGTGCACCCCGGTCCGGACCGTGCCCGGCGGCAGCGCGGCCGCCAGCAGCTCCGGCAGCTCGGACGACCCGCCCGCCGGTACGCACAGGCCGCCGCGTGCGTAGTCCCGCAGGGCGAGATCGGCGCGCCGGCTCGACGTGGTGAGGGCGGGGTCGCTGAGCAGGGCCGTGAGCAGGGGGCGCAGGACGCCGTCCACCGTACGGGCGGGCAGGCCGACGCCGGGCAGGGCGTCCCCGGCGGTCCGCTCCGGGCGGGCCAGGAGCCGGGCCTGCGGGGTGGCCGCCAGCCGGGACAGCGCCGCGCCCAGCCGGGCCCGGTCGATCGCACCGGTCACCACGGCGCCCCGGCCGCCCCCGCGCGCCGGGGCGCCGTGCTCGTGCCCGTACGCGCTCTGCGCCGCCCAGGGCGTACGGGAAGCCCGGGCGGCTCGGGGGGCTCGGGCGGCTCGTGGGGCGCTCGAACGGGTGCGCACTGCCTTGAGTGCGCCCCTCGCGCTCCGTATGTCGCCGGTGAGCTGGCGGCGGCCCTCGCTGTGGACCAGGACGCCCGGCGCGAACTCCCGCAGCTCCGGAGCGCTGAGCCCCGGGGTGCCGGTCAGCTCGGGCCAGGACGTGCAGAGGAGCGGGCCGAGCCGGTCGAGCCGGAACCCGTCCGTCTCGTCGGTGGTGAGCCGGCCGCCCACCCGGGGCTCGGCCTCCAGGACACTGACGCCGAGCCCCGCCCGGACGAGCAGGTGGGCCGCTGACAGGCCGGCGATTCCGGCCCCGATGATGATCACGTCTGCGTGGTGTGCCGTGCTGCGCACGTGCCCCTCCCCGAGTCGGTGCGACTGGTGGGGGGCTCTTGCCCCCGACAGGCCCCCGGAATGCCGGAGTTCGCAACGAAGCTAGGATGATGGCTGATACTCGGTCAGACGCGCGTGCCGGGGAGCACGGGGGCACGGGGTCGCACACGCGCCCCGGTGAGACCGGTCGGCCACGTGAGAAACGGAAAGCGCGCCGGTCGGCCACATGAGAAACGGTGAGTGCGGCCGGTGGCCTCGTGGGAAACCGCTACCGCGACCGGAGGCCCCCGCGAGGATCCGCTACCGCGGCCGGTCGGCCCCGCGAGAACGGCGTATGACCGCCGCGAGGGACCGGTGGACGCGCGGCCGGATCAGCGCAGCGCGGCGCGGATCGCCGCGTCGATGCCGGGGAAGGCGAACGAGAAGCCGGAGTCCAGCAGCTTCGCCGGGATCACTCGCTGGCTGCCCAGCACGTCCTCCGCGAACTCACCGAGCGCGAGCCGCAACGCGGGCGCCGGCACGGGGAACAGCGTCGGGCGGCGCAGCACCCGCCCCATCGCGGCGGTCACCTCGGCGTTGGTGACGGGCTTCGGTCCGGTCAGGTTCACCGGGCCGGTCAGCGTCTCGGTGTCCAGGATGTGGCGCAGCGCCGCGACATGGTCGTGCAGCGCGATGAAGCTCCAGTACTGGCGGCCGTTGCCCAGCTTCCCGCCCAGCCCCGCCTTGAACAGCGGGAACAGCCGCCCCCAGGCCCCGCCCTCGCGGCCGACGACCAGCCCGGTCCGCGCGTGCACCGTGCGGACGCCCGCTTCCTCGGCGGCGGCGGTGGCCGCCTCCCACTCCTCGCAGACCGAGGGCAGGAACCCGTCCCCGGGCGGCGCGCCCTCGTCCACCGGGCGGTCCCCGGTGTCGCCGTAGAAGCCGATGGCGGACCCGGCGAGCAGCACGCGGGGCGGGGTGTCCAGCGAGGCGACGGCCTCGGCGACGGCGGCGGTCCCCAGGACCCGGCTGTCCCGGATCTCCCGCTTGTAGGCGTCGGTCCAGCGGTGGTCGCCCACCCCGGCCCCGGCCAGGTGCACGACGGCGTCGCAGCCGACGAGGCCGGCCACGTCCACGTAACCGCGCTGGGGGTCCCACTCGACCTCGTCGCCGGTTCTGGCGGCGCGGCGCACCAGGCGGGCCACCTCGTGCCCGTCGGCGCGCAGCGAGCGCACCAGCGCGGCCCCGATGAGTCCGGACGATCCGCTGACGGCGATACGGGAGCTCGGCATGGGCCCATCCTGCCCCATGAAACGCCTCGAACACCGGGGGCACCGCGTGACAAAGTGACCCCATGGCCGCACTCACCCTCCGCCCCGTCCGCACCGCCGCGCCCGCCGACGACGACCAGCTCGCCGAGCTCGACCGGTCCACCTGGTCGACGCTGCACGCGGTCCTGCCGCGGCCGACGCCCCCGTACGACCCCTTCTTCGGGGAGCGGAACCCGCCGGAGGACTTCCTCGTGGTGGAGGCGGACGCGGAGACGGAGGGCGACGGACCCCGCATCGCCGGGTACATACGCCTCGTCCCGCCCACCCCGCTCGCCGCCAACGCCCATGTCCGCCAGATACGGGGCCTCGCCGTGGCGACCTGGGCGCGCGGGGCCGGCGTGGGGCGGACCCTCCTGCGGGCCTCGTTCGCCGAGGCCCGCCGCCAGGGCGCCAACCGGATCACGCTGCGGGTGCTCGCGCACAACGACCCCGCCCGCGCCCTGTACGCCTCCGAGGGCTTCGCCGTCGAAGGGGTGCTGCCCGGGGAGTTCTTCCTGAACGGGCGTTACGTCGACGACGTCTGCATGGGACGCTCGCTCGGCCCCGCCTGAGCACCGGGCGGCCGGACGGGAGCTACCGGGGCCCGAAGCGGTCCCACAGCTCGGGGAAGCGGGCGGCCAGCGCCTCCTCGTCCTCGAAGTCGACCGGGGAGCCCAGCGGCTCCGCGGCCTGCGGCGGCAGCCCCAGGTCCGGCGCGACCACACCGGTGAGCTGCTCGTACGCCTCGTCGGCCGCGTAGCCCAGCTCCTCGCCGTCCCCGTCGATCTGCTCGTCGAACTCCTCCAGCGACTCCGCCAGGCCGTCCGGATCGTGCAGCGCCCCCTCGAAGACCTCCCGGCCCTGGCCGATCAGCCAGCAGCGGAAGTAGTCGAACGCGTCGTCGCTCGCCCCGCCCAGCAGCACGGCGGCCGCGCCCCACAGATCCCAGTGGTAGGCGCGGTTGTAGCGGGCCTCGAAGTGCCGGGCGAAGTCCAGCACGGAATCGGGATCGAGCTGCACCAGCCGTTCCACCAGCAGGTCGGCGTGGTCCTCGGGGTCGCCCTCGGCGGCCTCGCGGGTGCTGTCGATGATCTCCCAGAATTCCGTTTCGTCCATCACGGGTCCAGCATCCAGCCTGCCGGGGGCTCCCGCACGCGCAGACACCGAATTGACGCCTTTCAGCGATACATCTCGCGCAGGCGTTCGGCGGCGTCCGCGAACCGGATCCGCAGCGACTCGGGCGCCAGGACCTCCAACTCGGGCCCCAGCGCCAGCAGCTGGCCATAGGCCACATCCAGCGATTCCACCGGCAGCGTGAGGGTGCGCAGGCCGTCCGGACCCGGCTCGGAGGCCTCCGCGAGCGCGGTGGCGGCCGCCGCCCGGTCACCGGTGTACGCCAGCATCCGCGCCCCGCGCTCGGACACCCGTACGGTCACCTCACTGCGCAGCAGGGACCGGGCGAACCCGGTGGCCCGCTCCTCCCAGAACCCGGGCAGGTCGAAGGTCCCGTCCCGGTCGAACCGTTCGTCGGCGGGCTCCACGGCGGTGAAGCGGTCGATCCGGTAGACCCGGAAGTCCTCGCCCGCCCGGGCGCAGAGGTACCAGACCCCGGCCTTGAGGACGAGACCGTACGGAGCCAGCTCCCGCGCCACCTCCCTCCCCTCCTGCTCGCGGCCCCCGCCCGGGCGGTAGCGGGCCCGCAGCAGCCGGTCGTCCCAGACCGCGTCGGCGATGACGGGCAGCAGTCCGGGGGTCTCCGGCTCGTGGTACCAGGAGGGCGCGTCCAGGTGGAAGCGCCGGGCGGCGGAGGAGGAGGCGTCGCGGAGGGAGGGCAGCAGCGCCGCCGACACCTTGAGGCGGGCGGCCGACGCCGCGTCCTCCAGCCCCATCTCGCGCAGCGCGGCGGGCAGCCCGGAGAGGAACAGCGCCTCCGCCTCGTCCCGGGCGAGGCCGGTCAGCCGGGTGCGGTAGCCGCCGACGAGCCGGTAGCCGCCGGCCCGGCCGCGCTCCGCGTACACCGGGACGCCCGCGTCGGAGAGCGCCTGCGCGTCCCGGGTGACCGTACGCTCCGACACCTCCAGCTCGGCCGCCAGCTCGGCGGCGGTCATCGCGGGTCGGGCCTGCAGAAGCAGCACCATCTTGATCAGCCGGGCAGCGCGCATGGCCCCATTGTGGCGGCACCGGCACGGTGGACCACGCCGGAACCCCCGGCCGCCGGGCGGGCGCGTTGTCGGACGCGCACGCTCCGGTGACCGGGGGCTTCGGCTTCGTACAGGACTTCGTACAGGACTTCGTACAGGACCTCGTGTAGGAGGGGGGCCGTACGGGAGTGGGCTCAGAGCCCGTAGCGCTCCCGGGCCTCCTTGATCGCGGAGGCCGGGACCTCGCCGCGCCTGGCGAGCTGGGCCAGCGAGGCCACCACGATCGACTGGGCGTCGACGCCGAAGTGGCGGCGGGCCGCGGCGCGGGTGTCGGAGAGGCCGAAGCCGTCCGTGCCGAGCGAGGACCAGTCCTGCTCCACCCACTGGCTGATCTGGTCCGGGACCTGGCGCATCCAGTCGCTGACCGCGAGCACCGGGCCCGGAGCGCCGGAGAGCGCCTGCGTCACGTACGGGACCCGCTGCTCACCGCGGAGCAGCGCCTCGTCGGCCTCCAGCGCGTCGCGGCGCAGCTCGCCCCACGAGGTGGCGGACCAGACGTCGGCCGTGACACCCCAGTCGGCGGCCAGCAACTCCTGGGCCTCCAGGGCCCAGTGGATCGCCGTACCGGAGGAGAGCAGCTGGATGCGCGGCGCGTCCGCCTTCGCGGGCGTGCCCTCCTTGAAGCGGTACAGGCCCTTGACGATGCCCTCCTCGACGCCCTCGGGCATCGCGGGCTGGGGCTTCGGCTCGTTGTAGACCGTCAGGTAGTAGAAGACGTCCTCGGCCTCGGGGCCGTACATCCGGCGCAGGCCGTCCTTGACGATCACCGCGACCTCGTACGCGAACGCCGGGTCGTAGTTGAGCGAGGCCGGGTTGGTGGCCGCGATCAGGTGCGAGTGGCCGTCCGCGTGCTGGAGGCCCTCACCCGTCAGGGTCGTACGGCCCGCCGTCGCCCCGACGATGAAGCCCTTGCCGAGCTGGTCGGCGAGCTGCCACATCTGGTCGCCGGTCCGCTGCCAGCCGAACATCGAGTAGAAGATGTAGAACGGGATCATCGTCTCGCCGTGCGTCGCGTACGACGTGGCGGCGGCGATGAAGTCGGCCATGGACCCGGCCTCGGTGATCCCCTCGTTGAGGATCTGGCCGTCCTTGGCCTCCTTGTAGTACATCAGCTGGTCGCGATCGACCGGGTCGTACGTCTGCCCCAGCGGCGAGTAGATGCCGGCGGACGGGAAGAGGGACTCCATGCCGAAGGTACGGGCCTCGTCCGGGACGATCGGCACCCAGCGCTTGCCGGTCTCCTTGTCCCGCATCAGGTCCTTCACCAGGCGGACGAACGCCATGGTGGTAGCCATCTCCTGCTTGCCGGACCCCTTGTACAGGGCCTTGAACGCGCGCTCCTCGGGCTGCGGCAGCGGCGCGGAAGCGTGCATCCGGCGGGCCGGGGCGGGGCCGCCGAGGGCGGCACGGCGCTCCTGGAGGTAGCGGACCTCGGGGGAGTCGGCGCCGGGGTGGCCGTAGGGGACGAGACCGTCCTCGAAGGCGCTGTCGGGGATCGGGAGGCCGAGCAGCTCGCGCATGCCCTTGAACTCGTCGATCGACAGCTTCTTCATCTGGTGGTTGGCGTTCTTGGACTCGAAGCCCTTGCCGAGCGTGTAGCCCTTGACCGTCTGGGCCAGGATCACGGTCGGCGCGCCCTTGTGCTCGACGGCCGCCTTGTACGCCGCGTACACCTTGCGGGCCTCGTGGCCGCCGCGCGAGGTGTAGAAACACTCGCCGATCTTCGCGTCCGTGAGCAGCTTCGCCAGCTCGGCGAGCGCGGGCTCGGCGCCGAAGAAGTGCTCGCGGATGTAGGCGACGTCGCGGGTGGCGTACGTCTGGAACTGCGCGTCCGGGACCTCCCGCAGGCGGCGCAGCAGCGCGCCCGTGGTGTCCAGCTGGAACAGCTCGTCCCAGGCGTTGCCCCAGAGCGTCTTGACGACGTTCCAGCCGGCCCCGCGGAACTGCGCCTCCAGCTCCTGGACCACGCGGAAGTTGGCGCGGACCGGGCCGTCGAGGCGCTGCAGGTTGCAGTTGATGACGAAGGTCAGGTTGTCGAGCTGCTCACGGGAGGCCAGCGCGAGGGCGGCCGTCGACTCGGGCTCGTCCATCTCGCCGTCGCCCAGGAAGGCCCAGACGTGCGAGTTGGCGGTGTCCTTGATGCTGCGGTTGGTCAGATAGCGGTTGAAGCGCGCCTGGTAGATGGCCGAGAGCGGGCCGAGGCCCATCGACACGGTGGGGAACTCCCACAGCCAGGGCAGCCGCCGGGGGTGCGGGTAGGACGGCAGACCGTCGCCGCCCGTCTCCTGGCGGAAGTTGTCCAGCTGCCGCTTGTTGAGCCGGCCGTCGAGGAAGGCGCGGGCGTAGATGCCGGGGGAGGCGTGGCCCTGGATGTAGAGCTGGTCGCCGGAGCCGTCCCCCTCCTTGCCGCGGAAGAAGTGGTTGAAGCCGGTCTCGTAGAGCCAGGCGGCCGAGGCGAAGGTGGCGATGTGGCCGCCGACCCCGTACCTGGCTCCCCGGGTCACCATCGCGGCCGCGTTCCAGCGGTTCCACGCGGTGATCCGCGACTCCATCTCCAGGTCGCCGTCGAACGCGGGCTCGGCGGCGGTCGGGATGGTGTTGACGTAATCGGTCTCCAGCAGCTTGGGCAGCGCGAGACCGGCGCCCTCGGCGTGCTGCAGCGAGCGGCGCATCAGGTACGCGGCACGGTGCGGGCCGGCGGCCTGGGTGACGGCGTCCAGGGAGGCCGCCCATTCGGCGGTCTCCTCGGGGTCACGGTCCGGGAGCTGGTCGAGCTCGCTCGGAAGCTTTCCTACGGGGTCGGTCATGATCGCCGCCTTCCGGAGAGGAGGGGGGTGGAGAAGGCCCTGGCTGGCAGGACAGGGCGATGGGGCCGGTGGGCCCGCGGATGAACTGTAAGGCGCTGATCGATGATCGATCAAAGGATTGAAGGCAAAACTTCTCGATACGAAGAAAAGTGGCATGGGGTGCCTCGAAAGGGGGCACGGAGTGACGCGAAATAGCGTGCAAATGGGGCGCTGACCTGCACGGAAGAGCAGGCTGGGCGGCAGATGATCGGAGCTTCACAGGGGTCGTCGGGCGAAGGGCGCCGGGAAGCTCGCTGGCGCCGGGAAGCTCGTCGGCACCGGGAAGGCTCAGGCCCGGGGCGCGCAGCCGAGCACGTGCGCCTTCACCAGGGCCCCGATCGCCGGGTCCTCGGCGAGGAACGCGTCGATGAGCGCCTGGTGCTCCTCCGCGTACGACTTCTGCACCGTGCCCAGCCAGCGGATCGACAGGGCCGTGAACACCTCGATGCCCAGCCCCTCCCAGGTGTGCAGCAGCACCGCGTTCCCGGCCGCCCGCACCATCTCCCGGTGGAAGCCGACCGTGTGCCGTACCTGCGCCTCGCCGTCGGCCAGCCGGTCCGCCTCGTACAGCGCGGCCACGTGCGGGGCCAGCGCCGAGCAGTCCCGGCCGAGCCGCGGGGCCGCCAGCTCCGCCGCGATCTGCTCCAGCCCGGCCCGGACCGGGTAGCTCTCCTCCAGATCGGCCGCGGTGAGGTTGCGGACGCGTACGCCCTTGTTGGGGGCCGACTCGATCAGCCGCAGCGTCTCCAGCTCGCGCAGCGCCTCGCGCACGGGCGTCTGGCTGACCTCCAGCTCGGTGGCGATGCGGCGCTCCACGATCCGCTCACCCGGCTTCCAGCGCCCGCTGACGATCCCCTCCACGATGTGCTCGCGGATCTGTTCGCGCAGCGAGTGGACGACGGGCGGGGTCATGGAGGGCTCCTTCAGGGCAGACCGGTGCTGCCTACATCATCACGGCGGCGGTAGGCCTTCTGTGGTGGTTAGACAATACGGCGGCGCCCCCGCCCGGATGAGTTCCGGACGGGGGCGCCGCTGGTGAGGCTGGTTACAGCCGGGCAGTTCAGAGGCCGAGTTCGACCTCGAACTCACCCGCCTCCAGGATCGCCTTGACCGACGTCAGGTAGCGGGCGGCGTCCGCGCCGTCCACCAGACGGTGGTCGTAGGAGAGCACGACGTACGTCATGTCGCGCACCGCGATCGTCTCGCCGAGGTCCGGGTGGTCGATGACCACCGGACGGCGGACCGTGGCGCCGATGCCCAGGATGGCCGCCTGGTTCGGGGGCACGATGACGGTGTCGAACAGCGCACCGCGCGAACCGGTGTTGGTGATGGTGAAGGTGGCGCCGGACATGTCGTCCGGCGTCAGGCCGCCACCGCGCGCCTTGCCCGCGAGCTCCGCGGTCTTCTTGGCGATGCCGGCGATGTTCAGGTCGCCCGCACCCTTGATGACCGGGGTCATCAGACCCTTCTCGGCGTCCACGGCGATGCCGATGTTCTCCGAGTCGAAGTACGTGATGGTGCCCTCGTCCTCGTTGATCCGGGCGTTGACGACCGGGTGGGCCTTCAGCGCCTGGGCCGCCGCCTTCACGAAGAACGGCATCGGGGACAGCTTGACGCCCTCACGGGCGAGGAAGGCGGACTTCGCCTGGTTGCGCAGCTTCATCAGCTTGGTGATGTCGACCTCGACGACCGAGGTCAGCTGGGCCTGCGAGTGCAGCGCCTTCATCATGTTCTCGCCGATGACCTTGCGCATGCGGGTCATCTTGACCGTCTGACCGCGCAGCGGGGACGCCTCCAGCTTCGGCGCCTTGGCGGCCGCCGGAGCAGCGGCTGCCGGGGCCGGAGCGGCCGCGGCGGCCTTGGCGGCCTCCGCGGCGGCGACCACGTCCTGCTTGCGGATACGGCCACCGACGCCGGTGCCCTTGACCGCGCTCAGGTCCACGTTGTTCTCGGACGCGAGCTTGCGGACCAGCGGCGTGACGTACGCGCCGTCGTCACCGGAGGGCGCGGCCGGGGCGGCCGGCGCCGGGGCGGCGGGGGCGGGCTGCGCCGGCGCCGGGGCGGCGGGAGCCGCCGGGGCCTGGGCCGGAGCGGCCGGAGCCGGAGCCGCGGGGGCCGGGGCGGGAGCCGCAGGGGCCTCCTGCTTCGGCTCCTCGGCCTTGGGGGCCTCGGCCTTCGGGGCCTCCTGCTTCGGGGCCTCCTGGGCCGGGGCGGCGGGCTGCGCCGGAGCGGCGGCCGGGGCCGCGCCCGGAGCGCCGATGACGGCGAGCTTGGCGCCGACCTCGGCGGTCTCGTCCTCGCCGACCACGATCTCCAGCAGCACACCGGCGACCGGGGCGGGGATCTCGGTGTCGACCTTGTCCGTGGAGACCTCCAGCAGCGGCTCGTCCTCGGCCACCTCCTCGCCGACCTCCTTGAGCCAGCGGGTGACGGTGCCCTCGGTGACGCTCTCGCCGAGCGCCGGGAGGGTGACGTCGGTGCCCTCGGCGGACGAAGCGCCGGTGGTCGCCTCGGCGGTCGGGGCCTGGGCCGGAGCCTCGGTCTCGGTCGACGGGGCGGTGGGCGCCTCCTCGGCCTGCGGGGCCGGGGTGGAGGCGGGCTCGGCGGCGGGGGCCTCGGCGGCGGGAGCCTCGGCCTGCGGGGCTTCGGCCTCGGTCGGCGCGCCCGAGCCGTCGTCGATGACGGCCAGCTCGGCGCCGACCTCGACGGTCTCGTCCTCGGCGACCTTGATGGAGGTCAGAACACCGGACGCGGGGGCCGGGATCTCGGTGTCGACCTTGTCGGTCGAGACCTCGAGCAACGGCTCGTCGGCCTCGACGCGCTCGCCCTCGGCCTTCAGCCAACGGGTGACAGTGCCCTCGGTGACGCTCTCGCCGAGCGCCGGAAGGGTTACGGAAACCGACATGGTTTCAGTTGCTCCTTACGAAATTGCGGAAGTGGTCGGTCGTCGCGCCCGGGACCGGGGGATCAGTCGTGGGCGTGGAGAGGCTTGCCGGCCAGCGCCAGGTGAGCCTCGCCCATCGCCTCGTTCTGCGTCGGGTGTGCGTGGATGAGCTGGGCGACCTCGGAGGGCAGCGCCTCCCAGTTGTAGATCAGCTGTGCTTCGCCGACCTGCTCGCCCATGCGGTCGCCCACCATGTGGACGCCGACCACGGCACCGTCCTTGACCTGGACGAGCTTGATCTCGCCCGCGGTCTTCAGGATCCGGCTCTTGCCGTTGCCCGCGAGGTTGTACTTGAGGGCGACGACCTTGTCCGCGCCGTAGATCTCCTTGGCCTTGGCCTCGGTGATGCCGACGGAGGCGACCTCGGGGTGGCAGTACGTCACCTTGGGCACGCCGTCGTAGTCGATCGGAACGGTCTTCAGACCGGCGAGACGCTCCGCCACCAGGATGCCCTCGGCGAAGCCGACGTGGGCGAGCTGGAGGGTCGGGACGAGGTCGCCCACGGCCGAGATCGTCGGGACGTTGGTCTGCATGTACTCGTCGACCAGGACATAGCCGCGGTCCATCGCGACGCCCTGCTCCTCGTAGCCCAGGCCCTGCGAGACCGGGCCGCGGCCGATGGCGACGAGCAGCAGCTCCGCCTCGAAGGTCTTGCCGTCGGCGAGCGTCACGCGGACGCCGTCCTCGGTGTACTCGGCCTTGTCGAAGAAGGTGCCGAGGTTGAACTTGATGCCGCGCTTGCGGAACGCGCGCTCAAGAAGCTTGGAGCTGTTCTCGTCCTCGACCGGGACGAGGTGCTTGAGGCCCTCGACGATCGTGATCTCGGTCCCGAAGGACTTCCACGCCGAGGCGAACTCGACGCCGATGACGCCGCCGCCCAGCACGATCGCGGACTTCGGGACGCGGTCCATCTTCAGCGCGTGGTCCGAGGAGATGATCCGGTTGCCGTCGATCTCCAGGCCGGGCAGCGACTTCGGCACGGAGCCGGTCGCCAGCAGCACGTGGCGGCCCTGGACGCGCTGGCCGTTCACGTCCACGGAGGTGGGGGAGGAGAGCTTGCCCTCACCCTCGATGTAGTGGACCTTGCGCGAGGCGATGAGTCCCTGGAGACCCTTGTACAGCCCCGCGATCACATCGTCCTTGTACTTGTTGACGGCCTCCATGTCGATGCCCTCGAAGGTCGCCTTCACGCCGAACTGGGCCGACTCGCGGGCCTGGTCCGCGATCTCGCCCGCGTGCAGCAGTGCCTTCGTGGGGATGCAGCCGTTGTGCAGGCAGGTGCCGCCGACCTTGCCCTTCTCGATCAGGGCGACGTCCAGGCCCAGCTGCGCTCCGCGCAGGGCCGCGGCGTAACCGCCACTGCCACCGCCGAGGATCACTAGGTCGAAAACGGTGCTGGCGTCGTTCGCCACGTCACGTCCTCCATGCATGTGCGCCGTACGCCGGGCCCCGTCGCTGGGGTGTGACCGGCCGGTCGGCTGGTGTGCGGCCGCTTTTGTCTTCGGCCCTGTGGTGGGGGCCCTGTCCTGCCGAGAACCCATCTTCGCACTTGTCGACGGTGGGCGGGACGCGGGGCCCGGGTCCGGGACGGATGATCGTCCGTCCCGGAGGGTTACTGCTGCGTAGATACCTACGGTTTCGGCCGGTGTTCGTCGAGAGCGAAACCCGCTCGCCCGCCGTCGCCCATCCGTCCTGTCCCGCTCATCCTTGCCGCTTACGCTCCGAGAACACGTACGGCCCCGGACCTATGCCCGGGGCCGTACGCGACGGAAGGCGGGGACTCAGCCGAGGTCGCCGGCGGCAGTGCGCTCGGCGAGCCGCACCAGGGTGCGGACCGCGGAGCCGGTGCCGCCCTTGGGCGTGTAGCCGTACGGCGCGCCCTCGTGGAACGCCGGGCCCGCGATGTCCAGGTGCGCCCAGGCGATGCCCTCGCCCACGAACTCCTTCAGGAACAGGCCGGCCACCAGGCCGCCGCCCATCCGCTCGCCCATGTTGGCGATGTCGGCTGTGGGCGAGTCCATGCCCTTGCGCAGGTCGGCGGGGAGCGGCATCGGCCAGGAGGGCTCGCCGACCTCCTCGGCGATCTCGTGGATCGAGGTGCGGAACGCGTCGTCGTTGGCCATCACACCGAAGGTGCGGTTGCCGAGCGCCAGCACCATCGCGCCGGTCAGGGTCGCCACGTCGACGATCGCGTCCGGCTTCTCCTCCGAGGCGCGGGTCAGCGCGTCGGCCAGGACGAGCCGGCCCTCGGCGTCGGTGTTGAGCACCTCGACGGTCTTGCCGCTGTACATGCGCAGCACGTCACCGGGGCGGGTGGCGTTGCCGGAGGGCATGTTCTCGGCCAGCGCGAGCCAGCCGGTGACGTTGACCTTGAGGCCCAGACGGGCGGCGGTGACGACGGCGGCGAACACGGCGGCGGCGCCGGCCATGTCGCACTTCATCGTCTCGTTGTGGCCCGCCGGCTTGAGCGAGATGCCGCCCGAGTCGTAGGTGATGCCCTTGCCGACCAGGGCCAGGGTCTTCTCCGCCTTCGGGTGCGTGTAGGCGAGCCTCACCAGGCGCGGGCCGCGCTCGGCGCCCTGGCCGACGCCGAGGATGCCGCCGAAGCCGCCCTTGACCAGGGCCTTCTCGTCGAGGACCTGGACCTTGACGCCGTGCTCCTTGCCCGCGGCGGTGGCCACGGCGGCGAAGGACTCCGGGTACAGGTCGTTCGGCGGGGTGTTGATCAGGTCGCGGGCGCGGTTGATCTCCTCGACCAGGGCGAGGGCGCGCTCGACGGCGGCCTTGTAGGCCTTGTCACGCGGCTTCGCGCCGAGCAGGGCCACCTCGGCGAGCGGCAGTTTCGGGCCACTGTCCTTGGACTTCGCGTCCTTGGGGGCGAGCTTGTTCTCGCCGCCCTGGTAGGCGGTGAAGGCGTACGCGCCCAGGAGCGCGCCCTCGGCGACGGCGGCGGCGTCCTCGACGGAGGCGGCGGGCAGCGCGAAGCCGGCCTTCTTGGAGCCGGTCAGCGCACGGGCCGCGGTGCCCGCCGCGCGGCGCAGCGCCTCGGCGTCGTAGGCGTCCTCCTTGTCCGGGACCGGACCGAGGCCGACCGCGACGACGACCGGGGCCTTGAGACCGGACGCGGCGGGCAGCTTGGTCAGTTCGCCCTCGGCACCGGTGGCGCCCAGGGTCGCGAGGACGGCGGCGAGCTTTCCGTCGAACGCCTTGTCCACGGCCTCGGCGCCGGGCGCGAGGACCAGACCCGACTTGGACCCAGCGCCCTTGGCGACGCCGACGACGAGTGCGTCGGCGCGCAGCGTCGCCGCACCGGCAGTGCTGAGAGTGAGAGCAGTCACGGTGGTGAAATCTCGCTTCCGTTGAGTTCGAGTTCGGTCGAGGGGTGGGCCGACCGTGCCCGGCGCATCGTAGACGCCCCGACGATGTGCCGGGAATGAGCCTACGCGCGCGGTTCCTGCTCCGGGACGGCGGCGGGGCTTCCGGGACCTTCTCCGACCGTTACGGCGGTCCGGAAAGGCCCGGGAAGGCCCGGGAAGCAAGGCCGCCGATGTGCCCCTCCGTCAGGTCCCGAGCGCCAGTGCCACCAGGGCCGCCGTCGCCGCCGTCTCCCCGACGCCCCCGAAGACGTCCCCGGTGACCCCGCCGAACCGCCGCACGCAGTGCCGCAGCAGCAGTTCGCCCGCGGCGAGCGCGACGAGCACCGCGAGCGCGTGGCGCAGCTCCCCGTACGGGCCGAGGGGCGCGCCCGCCACCGCGCACAGCGCCACCGTCACCACCGCCGCGAGCAGAGCCCGCCCGGCCGGGACCGTGGACGCCACCACCGCGCCGAGCCCCTCCGGCCGGGCCGCCGGGACGCCCTGACGGGACGCCAGGGTCAGCGCGAGGCGGGCGGCGACGCCCGCGACGACGGCCCCGAGGGCCCCGTGCGCCCAGCCCTCCCCGTACAGCTCGAAGAGGACGGCGACCTGGGCCAGCAGGACCAGCAGCAGCGTGATGACACCGAACGGCCCAATGTCGGACTGCTTCATGATCCGCAGCGCGTCCTCGGCCGGCTTTCCGCTGCCGAGGCCGTCCGCCGTGTCCGCCAGGCCGTCCAGGTGCAGCCCCCGGGTCAGGGCGGCGGGCACCGCGACGGAGGCGACCGCCGCGAGCAGCGGCCCCGAGCCGGCCAGCAGGGACAGTGAGCCGAGGGCCCCGGCGAGCAGCCCCACCACGAGCCCGGCGAGCGGGGCCCAGAGCATGCCGGAGCGGGCGGTCCCGCGGTCCCAGCGGGTCACGCGGACGGGCAGCACGGTCAGGGTGCCGAAGGCGAAACGTATGCCGTGGCTGTTCAGGGAGGTCACCGCGCGCAGGCTAGCCGCTGGGCCCCGCCGATAGATTGGGCGAAACGCGTCAATCGCCGCGAAACCTGACGTATCGGGAGTGGGTGGCATGGGTCACTGGTGGCACGACAACATCGCGGAGCCGGGCAAGACGCCCCTGCTCCTCGCGCTGGCCGCCTTCGTCCTGACCTTCGCGATCACCCGCACCGTCACCCGCATGATCCGTGCCGGGAAGGGCCCGTTCCGCGACATCACCCCGGGCGGGGTGCACATCCACCACGTGGTGCCCGGGGTCGTGCTGACGGTGATCGGCGGATTCGGCGCGGTGGCCGGCGGGCGGCACGGCGTGGCCGCGGGGATCTGCGCGGTGGTCTTCGGGGTGGGGGCCGGTCTGGTGCTGGACGAGTTCGCCCTGATCCTGCATCTGGACGACGTGTACTGGACCGAGGAGGGCCGCCGGAGCGTGGAGGTGGTCGTGCTGACCGTCTCGCTGGTGGCGCTGGTCCTGGCGGGCTTCTCGCCGCTCGGCGTCGACGACGTCACCGACGAGGAGCAACAGGGGAGGCTCGGCCTCATCACGACCTACGTGATCAACTTCTGCTTCGTCCTGACCGCCCTGTTCAAGGGCAAGGCACGGATGGCGGTGCTCGGCACCCTCGTCCCCCTCGTCGCCCTGGTCGGCGCGGTCCGGCTGGCCCGCCCCACCTCCCCCTGGGCCAGGCGCTTCTACCGCCACCGCCACCGGGCCCGCTCCCGGGCACTGCTGCGGGCCTACCACCACGACGTGCGCTGGGCCGGGCCGCGCCGGAAGTTCCAGGACCTCATCGGCGGCGCCCCGGACCGCGTCCCACCGCCCGCGCCCAGGTCCTGAGGGCCCGGGCACACCTCAGCCTCAGACGCCGTCGAGGGCAGCCGCCTCCGGCCCCGACTCCGGGGCTTCCGCGCCCTCCGCGTCCTGCTCGGCCACGGTCTTCTCCGGTTCCCGCTCCGGCAGTTCGGCGGCCAGCGCCGCCGCCGCCCGCACCAGCGGCAGCGCCAGCAGCGCACCGCTGCCCTCGCCCACCGTCACGCCGTGGTCCAGCAGCGGGGTCAGCGCCATCCGGTCCAGCGCCTTCGTCTGCGCGGGCTCCCCGCTGACCTGACCGGCCAGCCACCAGTCCGGCGCCCGGAACGCCGCCCGCTGCGCCACCAGCGCGCAGGCCGCCGAGACGACCCCGTCCAGGATCACCGGCATCCGGCGTACCGCGCTCTGCAACAGGAAGCCCGTCATCGCCGCCAGATCCGCCCCGCCCGACGTCGCCAGCAGCTCCAGCTGGTCACCGAGCACCGGCCGGGCCCGGCGCAACGCGTCCCTGATCACCGCGCACTTGCGCATCCACGCCAGGTCGTCGATGCCCGCGCCGCCGCGACCGGTCACCACGGAGGCGTCCGTTCCGCAGAGTGCCGCGACGAGGGTGGCCGCGGCCGTGGTCCCGCCCACGCTGAGGTCGCCGAGCACCACCAGATCGGTGCCGGAGTCCGCCTCCTCGTCGGCGATCGCCATGCCCAGACGGACCGCCTGCCCGGCCTCCTCCGCGCTGATCGCGTCCTCGACGTCGATCCGTCCCGAACCCCGCCGCACCCGGTGCCGCACCACGGACTCGGGCAGCAGCTCCGGATCGCAGTCCAGGGAGACGTCCACGATCCGCATCGGCACCGAGAAGCGCCGCGCCAGCACCGAGACCGGGCTCGCCCCGTCGAGGGCGGAGCGCACCAGCTCGTACGCGCTTCCCGCGGGCCGGCCGGAGACGCCCAGTTCCGCCACCCCGTGGTCACCGGCGAAGAGCACCAGACGCGGCTGCTCGACGGCCCTGACCGGCACGGACTGCTGCGCGGCGCTGAGCCACTCGCCCAGCTCGTCGAGCCGTCCGAGCGCCCCCGGGGGCACGGTCAGCCGCTCGCGCCGCTCCTCGGCATCGCGCCGCACACCCCCGTCGGGGCGTTGGATCAGGTCGGAGAAGTCGTCCAGGTTCACGGAGGTCTGCCTCGCGGGTCGTCACGTCGGGTCCGGTCCGGGAACCCGGCGGCGGGCCCCCGGGGCTGTCCGGATCAGCACCGGACAGGCCCCAGCCGGAACAGTACCGGTCGGCCCACCCGGAGGACCGTGCCCCGAACCAGGGCCAAGGGCCGGCCCCCCTGCCCCCGCCGCGGGCCGCCTACCCCCGCAGCACCAGCACCTGCCCCGCCACCACCAGCAGCACCTGCTCGCACTCGGCCGCCACCGCCGCGTTCAGCCGCCCCAGCTCGTCCCGGAACCGCCGCCCCGCCGACGTCGCCGGCACCACCCCGGACCCCACCTCGTTGGTCACCAGCACCACCGGCCGCCGGGCCCCGCGCACCGCGGCGACCAGCTCCGCGACCCGCTCCCGCAACGCCGCCTCGCCGCCACCGTGCCACCGCTCGTCCTCCCAGGCCTCCACCCGGTCCATCGCGTCGGTCAGCCACAGCGACAGGCAGTCGATCAGCAGCGGCGGCCCGTCCGCCCGCAGCAGCTCCGCGACCTCGCACGTCTCCTCGGTCCGCCAGGCGCCGGGCCTGCGCTCCCGGTGCAGTCCGATCCGGGCCGCCCACTCCGGGTCCCCCTCGCGGCGGCCGCCGGTCGCCACGTACACCACCTCCGGGAAGGTCTCCATGCGCTGCTCCGCCTCCAGCGACTTCCCCGACCGCGCGCCCCCCGTCACCAGCACCCGGCGCGGCACGTCCGGCACCGCGTGGTACTCGCCCACCACCAGCGTCGTCCCGTCCGGCACCGCCCGCGCGCCGGCCGCCGCCAGCCGCCGGTCCAGCGCCGGGCCCGGCGGGGCGTCGTGGTCCAGGTGGACCGCGATCACCTCGGTGGCCGGCCCGACCGCTCCGGCCGACCGCAGCCGGGCCACCGCGTCGGGCCGCCCGATCACATCGAGGACGACCATGTCCAGGGGCCGGTCCAGCCGCTCGGGCAGGCCGGAGGGGGCGGCCCCCGGCGGCAGGTACAGCAGCCGCTCGCCCTCCGGGGAGGTCACCTCGTAACCGGTCCCCGGGGCGTCCATCGCCATCGCCCGCACCCGGTGCCCGCTGATCAGCGTCAGGACCTGGCCGTCCGGAACCCGGCCGGCCGGCGGCAGCAGGGCGGGCAGCTCGACGGCGGGCCCGTCGTGCGGGTGCGTCAGCAGCACCTGCCGGACCGCGCCCAGCGAACGTCCCGCGCGGGCGGCGGCGAACACCGCCCCGGGGGTGAGGTCCAGCAGCAGCGCGCCGTCGACCAGCAGCGCCGTCGCGGCCCGCGCCCACGGGCCGCGGGCCGAGGCGCAGGCCGCGCAGGGACAGGAGGGGCGGGGCAGCCCGTCGGGGGCTCCGGTGCCGAGCAGAGTCAGTTCCACACCTTGATCCTCCCGTGTCCCCGCGTGAGGTGCGCGTCCGGCTACGCTTCGGGAAGCAACGTGACCCAGGAGGCTGGCATGGCGTGGACGTGGCGGTTCGAGAAGTCCGACGGTACGGAGACGGAGCCGGCGTTGCAGCCGGAGGAGTTCACCACCCAGGGCGACGCGGAGTCCTGGATCGGTGAGTTCTGGAAGGAGCTCCTGGAAGGCGGCGCCGCACAGGTGACGCTCTTCGAGGACACCACCAAGATCTACGGCCCGATGAGCCTGAAGGCGGACAGCGCCTGAGGTTCGGCCGACAGCGGACGCCGACAGCGGACGCCGACAGCGGAAAGGGCGGTACGGGAGACCCGTACCGCCCTTTCCGCTGTCGGCGGGGCTCAGATCTCCCCGAGCGTGACCTCCGCCGTCCGGCTGTCGCCGTCGCGCGCGTACGTCACGGTCACCTTCTGGCCGGGCTTGTCGCCCGCCAGCGCCTCGGAGAGCGAGGTGATCGTGGTGACCTCGCTGTCCTCGATCTTCGTGATGGTGTCCCCGGGCCTCAGCCCCGCGTCGTCCGCCGCGCCGCCCCGCTCCACGCTGACCAGCGCCACCCCGGCGGGGCGGTAGCTGTCGTCGACGACCGTGCGGCCCGTGATGTTCAGCGCGGCCCGGCCCGAATCGGTGACCTTGCCGTCCTTGATGATCTGGTCGGCGACCGTCCTCACCATCGAGACGGGGATCGCGAAGCCGATGCCCGGCGCCGCGCTGTCGCCCATCTGCGGGTCGGTCGCCGCGAGGGTCGGAATGCCGATCACCTGGCTGTCGAGGTTGACGAGCGCCCCGCCGCTGTTGCCCGGGTTGATCGCCGCGGACGTCTGCACCATGTTGGCGATCGTCGCGCCCGTGCCGCCGCCCGCCCGGCTCTCGCTCACGGTCCGGCCGAGCGCCGAGACGATGCCCTGGGTGACGCTGCTGGACAGGCCGAGCGGCGAGCCCATCGCCAGCACGATCTGCCCCACCTCGACCTTCTCCGCGTCGCCGAACTTCGCGGGCTTCAGCCCGTCCGGCACCTCGTCGAGCTTGATCACGGCCAGGTCCTGCTCCGGGTAGGAGGAGACCAGCGAGGCGCTCAGCACCGCCTCCCCGGTGGCGACGCTGACCTTGAACTTCTCCTCGTCGCCGACCACATGGGCGTTGGTGACGATGTGCCCCCTGTCGTCGTAGACGACCCCGGAACCGAGGCCTTCCGAGGCGTCGATCTGCACCACCGACGGCAGTACGTCGTTGATGACGTCCTGGTAGGCGTTCTCCAGGTCGTCGGGGGCGCGCTTCACCGCACCCTGCGCCGTACCGGACGCACTGGCTTCGGGGGCGGGAGCCGCCGGACTCGTACCGGAGCAGCCGCCCGCCAGGGCGATGGCGCAGACGGCCACGGACAGGGGAAGCAGCAGCCTGCGCGCCCGGCTGCGGGAGGGGGAGACGTCCATATCCGGAGTCTGACGCTCGCCCCACCCGGGTGCCCGAACTGATGAGCCGAACGGGCCCACCCACGTGAGAACGGGCCCACCCACGTGAGAACGGGCCCGCCCACGTGATGAACGAGCCCGCCCACGTGATGTCCGCGTCAGCCGCGCACGCCGCACAGGTGCAGCAGCGCCGCCACCCCCCGGTAGGGGTCGGTGCGCCCGGCCCGGTCCTCCAGGGCCAGGGCCCGCTCCAGCTCCTCGGCAGGCAGCTCCGCCCCGTCCGCCACGTTGTCCGTGAAGATCCGCACCCCGTACCAGGCGTGCAGCGGGGCGGCGATCCCCGCGAGCGTGGCCCGCAGCGCGTCGAGCCGGTCGGCCCGCACGGTGAGGCCGAGGCGGTTGGTGTACGTGGCGGTGTCGAAGGCGGTCAGGGCCGCGCCGAAGTCACCGGCGAGCCCCGGGCGCATCGCGAGCGCGTCCGCGTTCCGTACGAGCAGGGAGAGCAGCCCGCCGGGGGCCAGCATCCGGGCGAGCCCGGCCAGCATCGGGTCCGGCTCCTCGACGTACATCAGGACGCCGTGGCACAGCACCACGTCGAAGCTGCCGGGCAGGAAGTGCACACCGGTGTCCCGGCCGTCGCCCTCGATGAGCCTGACCCGCTCCCGGATGCCCTCGGGCTCGGTCGCCAGGGCCTCACGGGCCGCCGTCAGCATCCCGTCGTCCGACTCCAGGCCGGTCACCGAGTGACCGGCCCGCGCCAGCCGCAGGGCCTGGGTGCCCTGGCCCATGCCGACGTCCAGGACGCGCAGCCGCTGCCCCACCGGGAACCGCCCGGCTATCTGCTCGTCCAGCTGACGCGCGACGAGCTCCTGGCGGACCCGGTCGCGTACGCCGCCGAGACCTGCCAGCCACGCCGAGGAGGCCCCGGTGAAGCCGGAGGCCTCCGTGCTCAGGGCCGCTCTCCGCGCTTGACCTGCGGCTTCGGAAGCCGCAGTCGGCGCATCTGGAGCGTGCGCATCAGGCCGTACGCCACGGCTCCGCGCTTCGGCGTGTCCGGGAAGCGCTCGCGCAGCTGCTTCTTCAGGCGCATCGAGATACCGATCGAGTCGATCACGATCAGGATGATCACGCCGAGCCAGAGCAGCAACGAGATGCTCTGGATGTTCTGCACCTGGATCACGCTGAGGATCAGGATGATCACGGCGAGC
Organism: Streptomyces sp. CNB091; assembly: GCF_000377965.1. Lineage (NCBI taxonomy): Bacteria > Bacillati > Actinomycetota > Actinomycetes > Kitasatosporales > Streptomycetaceae > Streptomyces > Streptomyces sp. CNB091. Next base: position 20,272 of record NZ_KB898997.1, on the reverse strand, counting down.
GGCAGGAACCACTCGGCGATGCAGAAGCGCGAGTCCACGTAATCGCGGACGAAGCGCCTGACCGGGCCCTTGTCGCGGACCGGGAGGTAGCGCTCGTCGCCGGAGGCGAGAGCCTCGCGCTGCCTCGCCAGGTCGGTGCGCCGCGCTTCGCGCTGGCGCTTCATGGCCGCCTTGCGATCGGTCGGCGCACTCGACGCGGCACGACGGCGCTGCGTCTGGGCCTCGCTGCGCTTGGGGGTGGGGCGACCCTTGGGAGCCTGCGGGTCGCGGGGCTGCTGGGAGAGGTCCGCCGTCACCTTGTCGGTGGGGGCCTTCTCTGTCTTGGCACGGCTACGGAACACAAAACCCAAGGGTACGGGGTCGGCGCGCGGGCCCGGAGACCCGGGCGGGAACGATCCGGCAACGGACGGCGTCCCCACAGGTGTCCCGACGGGGCGATACGGGTGTCAACCACCCGTTCCCGCACCCGTCACCAGAATGTTCCGGGGCCTCACCTACACCCTGGGCGGGAGTGTTCACGGGGCGCAGTCGTCCTTGGGGAGGAGCACATCGACGTCCGAACAGTGCGGTAATAGAGGCAGGGCCCGTACTGTGGGTTCTATCGGGAGTGCTGGAGTCCAGTCCGTCAGAAGGGGGCGCGCGAAGCCCATGAGCGGTGTCATGAAGCGTATGGGGATGCTCTTCCGCGCGAAGGCAAACAAGGCCCTTGACCGGGCCGAGGATCCGCGCGAGACCCTTGACTACTCGTACCAGAAGCAGCTGGAGCTGCTTCAGAAGGTGCGCCGCGGCGTCGCCGACGTGGCGACGTCCCGCAAGCGCCTGGAGCTGCAGCTGAACCAGCTGCAGGGCCAGTCGTCCAAGCTGGAGGACCAGGGCCGCAAGGCGCTGGCGCTGGGCCGTGAGGACCTGGCGCGCGAAGCGCTGTCCCGGCGCGCCGCCCTCCAGCAGCAGGTCACCGACCTGGAGACGCAGCACACCACGCTGCAGGGCGAGGAGGAGAAGCTCACCCTCGCGGCCCAGCGCCTCCAGGCCAAGGTCGACGCCTTCCGCACGAAGAAGGAGACCATCAAGGCCACCTACACGGCGGCCCAGGCCCAGACCCGGATCGGCGAGGCCTTCTCCGGCATCTCCGAGGAGATGGGCGATGTGGGCCTCGCGATCCAGCGTGCCGAGGACAAGACGCAGCAGCTCCAGGCGCGGGCCGGCGCCATCGACGAGCTGCTCGCCTCCGGCGCCCTGGACGACCCGACCGGCACGGCGAAGGACGACATCGCCGCCGAGCTGGACCGGATCTCCGGCGGCACCGACGTGGAGCTGGAGCTGCAGCGCATGAAGGCCGAGCTGGCCGGCGGCTCCTCGTCCTCGCAGCAGGCCATCGAGGGCGGCGCACAGGACGGTGCGCAGCAGCCGCAGCAGTCGTCCCCGCACAAGTTCGACAAGCAGTAAGGCAGCGTCATGATCGTACGGATCATGGGGGAGGGCCAGGTCAAGCTGGCCGACAGTCACCTCGTCGAACTGAACGAGCTCGACGAAGTCCTGCTCAAGGAGATGGAGAGCGGCGACGGCCCCGGCTTCCGCACGACCCTCCACGCGCTCCTGGACAAGGTGCGCGAGCTCGGCACTCCGCTGCCGGACGACTCCCTGGAGCCGTCCGAGCTGATCCTGCCGGCGCCCGACGCCACCCTCGAAGACGTCACCGCCATGCTCAGCGACGGCGGACTCATCCCCAACTGAGTCCACGGGCCGGCCCGGCGGGCCCGTGGATCGCCGCACCAGCACCCCGCACCGCTGCCCCGCGCCCGGTCCGCCGGACGCGGGGCAGCGCTGCTCCGCGCCCCTCCCCGGAGAAGGCCCCCGTACCGGAGCGGGGGCCGCGTACCGTAGCTGGACGTGACCACCCTCTCGTCCGGCTTCGCGCGCGCCCGCCGCTGGCTCCGGGACCATCCCCTCGCGCTCGACGCGACCCTCGCCCTCGGCTCCCTCGTCGCGATGATCGCCGGTTCGTTCGCGGACCCGGGCACCGGACACGGGCCGACTTTCGGCACCCGCACCCCCGAGCTGTTCAGCGTGCTCCTGATGGTCGTCGCCGCCGTGGCCCTGGTCCTGCGGCGACGGCGTCCGATGGCGGTGCTCGCCGTCACCGGGGTCCTCTCGGCCACCGAGTACATCCTGATGGATCCGCCCGCCCCGGTCGTCATGAGCACGGTCATCGCCCTGTACACCGTCGCCTCGCGCACCGACCGCCCCACCACCTGGCGGGTCGGGCTGCTGACCATGGGGGCGCTCACGGCGGCCTCCATGGTCTTCGGCTCGACGCCCTGGTACAGCCAGGAGAACCTCGGCGTGTTCGCCTGGACCGGGATGGCCGGGGCCGCCGGGGACGCCGTACGCAGCAGACGCGCGTTCGTCGACGCCATCCGGGAACGAGCCGAGCGGGCCGAGCGCACCCGCGAGGAGGAGGCCCGCCGCCGGGTCGCCGAGGAGCGGCTGCGGATCGCGCGGGACCTCCACGACGTCGTCGCCCACCACATCGCCCTGGTCAACGTCCAGGCCGGGGTCGCCGCCCACGTCATGGACAAGCGCCCGGACCAGGCCAAGGAAGCACTCGCCCACGTCCGCGACGCCAGCCGCTCCGCGCTCAACGAACTCCGGGTCACCGTCGGCCTCCTGCGCCAGCAGGGCGACCCCGAGGCGCCCACCGAACCGGCCCCCGGACTCGCCGTCCTCGGCGAGCTGGTCGACACCTTCCGCAACGCCGGGCTCCCCGTCGAGGTGGCATGCTCCGACCACGGGAACCGGCTGCCCGCCGCCGTCGACCTGGCCGCCTACCGGGTCATCCAGGAGGCCCTGACCAACGTCCGCAAGCACGCGGGCGCCGGGGCCAGGGCCGAGGTGAGCGTCGTACGGGTGGGCGCCACCGCCGAGGTCACCGTGCTCGACAACGGCCGGGGGTGCGCCGGCCGACGGCCCGGCGCCGGAGCCGACGACGACCTGGACAGCGGCGGTCACGGCCTGGTCGGCATGCGCGAACGCGTCACCGCCCTCGGCGGGGCCCTCACCGCGGGTCCTCGGTACGGCGGCGGATTCCGGGTCCATGCGATCCTTCCGGTCGAGGCCCGCAAGGGTGAACCGGAGCGGCCGGGCACAGCGGGCGGAACGAGGCTCTGCCGATGACCCAGCCGACCCCGGCACCGACCCCGTCACCGGAACCGACGACCGTGCCGCAGCAGGCTCCCATCAGGGTGCTGCTCGCCGACGACCAGGCGCTGCTGCGCAGCGCGTTCCGGGTGCTGGTGGACTCCGAACCGGACATGGAAGTGGTCGGCGAGGCGGCCGACGGGGCCCAGGCCGTCGAGCTGGCCCGCGCCACCGGCGCCGACGTGGTGCTCATGGACATCCGGATGCCGGGCACCGACGGACTCGCCGCCACCCGCATGATCAGCGCCGACCCGGAACTGTCCGCGGTGCGGGTGGTCATGCTCACCACCTTCGAGGTCGACGAGTACGTGGTCCAGTCGCTGCGCGCCGGGGCCTCCGGCTTCCTCGGGAAGGGCGCGGAGCCGGAGGAGCTCCTCAACGCCATCCGGATCGCCGCGGCCGGCGAGGCGCTGCTCTCGCCCGCCGCGACCAAGGGGCTCATCGCCACGTTCCTGGCCCAGGGCGGCAGCTCGGGGGAGGGGCCGGACAGCGCGGAGTACGCGGAGCGGCTGGCGGCGCTCACCGGCCGCGAACGCGAGGTGCTGGTGCAGGTCGCGGGCGGCCACTCCAACGACCGGATCGCCGAGCGGCTCGCGGTCAGCCCGCTCACCGTCAAGACCCATGTGAACCGGGCGATGGCGAAGCTGGGAGCCCGGGACCGGGCCCAATTGGTGGTAATCGCCTACGAATCGGGCCTGGTGCGTCCCCGGGCGGAGTGACCGGGTGGAGTTCCGGCGTACTGCGGTGTACTCCACCTGCGGTATGCGCGGCATAAGAAAGCAGCCCGGGGGGCGACGAATCGGCGGCGCGGAGCGGAGATCGTAGGACTGGGCTGGAGGTGTAGGTCCCTGACGTTTTCCCCCTCCCGCCCTCTGCCGCGTACGCCACAGAAGAGAGACCCACCCATGTCCTGGCTGTCCAGATTCAGCCTCGCGCAAAGGGCCCTGATCGGGCTGATCTCGATTGTCGCGCTGGTCTTCGGCGCGATAGCGATCCCGCAGCTCAAGCAGCAGCTGCTGCCCACCATCGAACTGCCGATGGTCTCGGTGCTGGCGCCCTACCAGGGTGCGTCTCCCGATGTGGTCGAGAAGCAGGTCGTCGAGCCGCTGGAGAACTCCCTCAAGGCCGTCGACGGCGTCGAGGGCATCACCTCCACCGCCAGTGAGGGCAACGCCCTCATCATGGCGACCTTCGACTTCGGCGACGAGGGCACCAAGCAGCTCGTCGCGGACATCCAGCAGGCGGTCAACCGGGCCCGCGCCCAGCTGCCCGACGGCGTCGACCCGCAGGTCGTCGCCGGCTCCACGGACGACATCCCGACCGTGGTCCTCGCCGTCACCTCCGACAAGGACCAGCAGGTCCTGGCCGACCAGCTCGACCGCACGGTCGTCCCGGCCCTGGAGGACATCGAGGGCGTCGGCCAGGTCACGGTGGACGGTGTGCGGGACCTCCAGGTCTCCGTCGTCCCCGACGACAAGAAGCTCGCCGAGGCCGGCCTGGACGCGGGCGCGCTCGCCCAGGCCCTCCAGGCGGGCGGCGCCACCGTTCCGGCCGGCTCCTTCTCCGAGTCCGGCAAGAGCCGCACCATTCAGGTCGGCGGCTCCTACACCTCGCTGCAGCAGATCGAGGACCTCCAGGTCGTCGCCAAGGCCCCGGCGGGCGGCAAGCCCGGAAAGCCGGTGCGCCTCGGTGACGTGGCCGAGGTGAAGCAGGAGCCGTCCAACGCGGTCTCCATCACCCGCACCAACGGCAAGCCGAGCCTCGCCGTGATGGCGACGATGGACAAGGACGGCAGCGCCGTCACCATCTCGGACGCGGTCAAGGACAAGCTCCCCGACCTCCGCGAGGACCTCGGTGAGGGCGCGGAGGTGACGGTCGTCTCCGACCAGGGCCCCGCCGTCTCCAAGTCGATCTCGGGCCTGACCACGGAGGGCGCGCTCGGCCTGGTCTTCGCCGTCGTCGTGATCCTGGTCTTCCTCGCCTCGATCCGCTCGACGCTGGTCACCGCGGTCTCCATCCCGCTCTCGATCGTCCTCGCGCTGATCGTGCTCTGGACCCGCGACCTGTCGCTGAACATGCTCACGCTGGGCGCGCTCACCATCGCCATCGGCCGGGTCGTCGACGACTCGATCGTGGTCCTGGAGAACATCAAGCGCCACCTCGGCTACGGCGAGGAGCGCCACGCGGCGATCATCACCGCGGTCAAGGAGGTCGCCGGAGCGGTCACCTCCGCCACGCTCACCACCGTCGCGGTCTTCCTGCCCATCGGGCTGGTCGGCGGCATGGTCGGCCAGCTCTTCGGCTCGTTCTCGCTGACCATCACCGCGGCGCTGCTGGCCTCCCTGCTGGTCTCGCTCACCGTGGTGCCGGTGCTGTCGTACTGGTTCCTGCGCGCGCCCAAGGGCACCCCCGAGGACGCGGCGGAGGCCCGACGCCTCGCCGAGGAGAAGGAAGCGGCCAGCAAGCTCCAGCGGATCTACGTCCCGGTCCTGCGCTTCGCGACCCGCCGCCGGGTCACCAGCCTCGTCATCGCCGTCGCCGTGCTCCTCGGCACCTTCGGGATGGTCCCGCTGCTGAAGACGAACTTCTTCGACGCCGGCGAGCAGGAGGTCCTGACCGTCAAGCAGGAGCTGACGCCCGGCACCAGCCTGGAAGCCGCCGACGAGGCGGCCCGCAAGGTCGAGAAGGTCATCGAGCAGGACAAGGGCGTCAAGGACTACCAGGTCACCGTCGGATCCTCCGGCTTCATGGCCGCCTTCGGCGGCGGCACGGGCGCCAACCAGGCTTCCTACCAGGTCACCCTGAAGGACGCCGCGGACTACGAGGACGCCCAGGACCGCATCGACGAGGCCCTCGGCAAGCTCGACGGCATCGGCGACACCACCATCGGAGCGGGCGACGGCTTCGGCTCCCAGGACCTGAGCGTCGTCGTCAAGGCCGCCGACGGAGACGTCCTCAAGAAGGCCGCCGAGGCGGTCCGCACCGAGGTCGCCACCATCAAGGACGTCACCGACGTCCAGAGCGACCTGGCGCAGAGCGTCCCGCGCATCTCGGTCACCGCCAACGACAAGGCGGCCGCCGCCGGATTCGACTCCGCCACGCTGGGCGGCATCGTCGCCGGAGCCGTACGCGGCACGCCCGCCGGCACCGCGACGCTGGACGACACCGAGCGCGACGTCGTCATCCGGTCCTCCACCCCGGCCGCCACCATGGCCGAGCTGAAGGCCCTGCCGCTCGGCCCGGTCAAGCTCGGCGACATCGCCGACGTGAAGGTCGTCCCCGGCCCGGTCTCGATGACCCGGATCGACGGACAGCGCTCGGCGACGATCACCGCCAAGCCCGTCGGCGACAACACCGGCGCGGTCAGCACCGATCTCGCCAAGAAGATCGACGCCCTGGACCTCCCGGACGGCGCCACCGCCACCATCGGCGGCGTCACCGAGGACCAGAACGAAGCGTTCATGCAGCTCGGCCTCGCCATGCTGGCGGCCATCGCGATCGTCTTCATGCTGCTGGTGGCCACCTTCCGGTCGCTCGTCCAGCCGCTGATCCTGCTGGTCTCCGTCCCGTTCGCGGCGACCGGCGCGCTGGCCCTCCTGCTCATCACGGGCACCCCGCTGGGCGTCCCCGCGATGATCGGCATGCTGATGCTCATCGGCATCGTGGTCACCAACGCGATCGTGCTGATCGACCTGATCAACCAGTACCGCGCCCAGGGTCTCGGCATCGTCGAAGCCGTCATCGAGGGCGGACGCCACCGCTTCCGCCCGATCATCATGACGGCGCTCGCGACCATCTTCGCCCTGCTCCCGATGGCGCTCGGCGTCACCGGCGAGGGCGGCTTCATCTCGCAGCCGCTGGGCGTCGTGGTGATCGGCGGCCTGATCAGCTCCACGCTGCTGACCCTGCTGCTGGTGCCGACGCTGTACGCGATGGTCGAGCTCCGCAAGGAGCGCCGCGCCAAGAAGAAGGCGGCCAAGCGCGCCGCGAAGACGGGCGTCCCGGACCGGGCGGAGCCGGAGGAGGCCCGCGAGGCCGAGCCGGCGAAGGCCTGACACGAGAGGAGGGGCCTGTCCCGCGCACCCGCGTGGGACAGGCCCCTTCCGTGTTTCCCGCCTACTTGACCGAGGAGATGAACGCGTCCCAGGCGGTGGCCTGGAGGACGAGTGCGGGCCCGGTGGGGTTCTTGCTGTGGCGTACGGGGACGAGTCCGGGGAAGTCGTCGCTGATCTCGACGCACTCGCCGCCGCTCGCGTTGCTGTAGCTGCTGCTGCGCCAGGTGGCGGTGCTCAGGTCCGGAGACTGGGGCATGTAGCCCTCCATCGCTGCGGGGGTGATTTTCCTCGGATTCGTAGCGCGCTAGATCTACTTGACCGAGGAGACGAACGCCTCCCAGGTGGTGGCCTGGAGGGCGAGTGCGGGTCCGGTGGGGTTCTTGCTGTCGCGTACGGGGACGAGTCCCGGGAAGTCGTCGCTGACCTCCACGCATTCACCCCCGTTCGTGTTGCTGTAGCTGCTGCTGCGCCAGGTGGCGGTGCTCAGCTCGGGGGAGTGGGTCATGGTCGGTAGCCCTCCATCGCGGTACGAATTCGATCCGCCGACTCGCCCAGCGTGAGGGAGTTGGCCCGCAGCACGTCGTACTGCCGCCGCCACTTCTTCACCGCGACCGGGTCTTCGTAGAGATGACCGGCCTGGATGCCTTCCTCGTACGCCACCGAAGTGCCATCCGGCAGAGTCAGCAGAGTGAGCGCGCCACCCAGCAACGAGTGCGGCCCCGCACTGAACGGCATCACCTGCACTTTACTGCTCGGCGTGTCCACCTGCTCCAGCAGCGAGGCCAGTTGCTCGCGCATGCACTCAGGGCTGCCGACCTGCCGCCGCAGCACCGCCTCGTCGATGATCGCCCAACGGAGCGGTGGATCGTCCGAACGCAGCCGCACCTGCCGGGACATCCGCGCGGTGACACGATCCTCGACCTGTTCGGGGCTCAGCTCCTCCTGGCAGCGGAGCAGGCCCCGCGCGTACTCCTCCGTCTGCAACAACCCCGGCAACGCCTGCGCCCCGTACTGCTCTATCACCTCCGCCCGGAACTCGAAGTCCATGTACCGCTGGTACTGGTCCGGGTGGATCTCCCGCCGGGCCAGCTCGTAGAGCCCGTGGAAGTGCTTGTCCGTCCCGAAGGCGATGTCCAGGCGGCTCGGGATGTCCGGCGGCGGCATCAGCTCGGCCGTCTCGATGCGGCCCAGCGTGCTCTTGCTGGAGTTCACGATGCCCGCGAGCTGGACGAGGGACAGGGCCGCCCGCTCGCGGTGGCGGCGTTGCTCGGAGCCGAAGTAGTGGCGGGCGGACACATAGGGCGTGAGGGGCTGGGGCTTGAACGTCACGGTGCGTGCCTTTCGTGTGTCCCGTTCCCAAGGCCGGGACAGCTGCGCTCTGTTGAGGTCACGTTCCTCAGGGCGACGATTGCGGCACACACCGTAACCGCCCTTTCGTGCAGTGCACCAGAGGGCCTTCTCCGGAGGTAGTGACCGAGATGATGTTCGACGGCAAGGGCCGGGCCCTGCGACTGCTCCCGTGGACCAACGACTTCGGGGGGCCGTGCTGGCTCAGCACGACTGACCCGGGCAGTCGCGTCTCCCGGATGGCGGACGAACTGGAGGCCGCCATGATCGCCTCGGCCGAGGAAGTGCTCTGCGAGGCGCGGGAGTTGCTGGCGGAGTCGGTGGTGGGGGAACGGGAGCTGCGGTTCGCGGGCACCCGGCTCGCCGAGTCGCTGGGGGACACCCTGCGGATCGCGGCGAGCCGGGGCGGACGGCTGGAGAACACCGACTGAGAGGCCGGGCGGCTAGGTTGCGGCCATGGAGATACAGGCCCGCCCCTACCGCCACCCGCACGTCTCCCGGCTGGTCGACCGCTTGCAGGCGGAGTACGTCGAGATCTACGGGTCACCGGACGACAGCCCCACCGACCCGGGGCAGTTCTCGCCCCCTCGCGGGTCGTTCGCGGTGGGGTACGTCGACGGGGAGCCCGTCGCCATGGGTGGCTGGCGGTTCCGCGAGGACGGGCGCGCGGAGCTCAAGCGCATGTACGTCACCGACGAGCACCGCGGCCAGGGGCATTCCCGCACCGTCCTGGCGTGGCTGGAGGGCTCGGCCGCCGAGGCGGGAGCGTCGGCCATGGTTCTGGAGACGAACCAGCGGCACCCGGCGGCGATCGGCCTGTACCGCTCGTGCGGCTACACCGAAACGCCCGCTTTCGGCCACTACGCCGACGACCCGCTCACCGTCTGCCTGGGCCGGCCGCTCCAGCCTCCTCGGGTGCGGCCGGCCGGCCCGCCGTCGCCGACGGCGGGCCGCTGACCCTCAGGCCTCCCCGCCCAGCGCCTGAATGATTCGGTGCCACGACTTCCCCCGCTGGTCGGGGAGCCGGGCGCTGAGGGCCACCGTCTCCCGCACCAGCTTGGCGCGGGTCTCCTCGGAGGCCTTGTGCAGGAGCGCGGCCAGGTCGTCCGGCTCGAAGCCCTCGGTGGCCCCGGCGAGGACCAGGGCCACCTGTGCGTGGGTGAGCGAGGAGAGCCGGTCGCCGAAGACCTGGCCCTCGATGCCCCCGCCGTGCATCAGCGCGACGCCGTCCCCGGCCTCCAACGCCCGGTCCACGTAAGCCTGGAGGGCCTCGCGGTCCTCGACGAGGCGGTAGGCGGCGTCCAGGCCCTCGGCGCGGCCGATGTCGAGCATCGCGACGTGGGCCAGCGGGGTGTCCCCGGGCGGCTGGACGGTCAGCAGGCGCGGGTGCTCCTCCAGGTAGGCCCGCGACTCCGTCCAGTCCGCGCACTCCAGCCACTGCGCCAACTGCTCCTGGAGGATCAGCGGATCGTAGGCGGCGGTCACCCCGTGGGCGATGACGGCCTCACGGAGCAGGGCGTGCCGCTGCGCACCGTGCGGGTCCAGGACGGCCAGCTCGTCCAGGGCCGTCGCCGCCTCCTCGCCGCCGAGGACCTCGGCGTGCTCGGACCAGAAGTCGCGTGAGCGGGGCCAGTTGGGCGCGAACATCCAGGCGCTGACGAGGTCCAGCGTCCCCGGCGACAGGGCGAGCCAGCTCGGCACGGGCGTGAAGGTCTCGTCCTCCCAGGCCGTGTGCACCGCCGCGATGTCACCGTACGAGCGCAGCGCCTGCCGGGCCCGTACGGTCACGGTGTCCGCGCCGACGGTCCTCTCCGCGTCCTCGTCGAGCCAGTTCACCAGCTCGCTCACCCCGGTCGCGGGCCACGGGTCCGGGCAGCGCAGCAGGAAGGCGCTCCGCTCCACGGCCAGACGCCGGGCGGTCGCCGGCGCGGCCCCGGCGAACTCCTTGAGGGTCTCGTCGAACTCCTCGATCGCCGCCGCGTGCTCGCCGGTACGGGCGAGAGCCCGGGTCAGGCCGTCGAGGGCGGAGACCAGGGCGGCGTCGGGGGCGCCGGGAGCCTCCAGCGCCAGCGACCGGTGGAGGGCCACCGCCTCCCAGAACGCCTCCACCGCTCCCGCGGCGTCCCCGTTCAGCTCCACGTACGTGCCGAGCACCTGGAGGGAGTCGGCCAGCTCGGCCAGGACGGCGTCCCCCTGTTCGCGCAGGAGGTCGACGGCCTCCCGCGCCGGGGGCAGGGCCTCCTGCGGGTCGCCGGTGCCGGCCAGGCTCCGGGCGAGGGTGCGCAGCGCGGCGGCGAGGCCGGGGCGGCAGGCCGCGGGGTGACGGGCGGCCGGCTCGCGGCAGAGCGCGACGGCTTCCTCCGCCACCCGGAGGCCCGCCTCCGCGTCACCGGCCTTGTTGAGGTGACCGGCCAGGCCGTCGAGCGCCGTGGCCAGCTCCGGGCGGAAGACGTCCGGTCGCTGCCCGGCGAGCGCGCGGAAGAGGCCGCACGCCTCCTGGGCCGCTTCGACCGCCCCGGAGGCGTCGCTCACGGCCGCGCGGTGGCCGCCGAGGGCGTGGAGCGCCGCGGCGAGCCGGGGGAGGAAGGCCTCCGGATCCTCCACGGCCAGGCCCCGGAGAAGGCCGACCGCCTCCTCGGCGTGGGGCACGGCCTCCACGGCCTCCCCGGCGTCCGCCAGACGTGCGGCGTAGTTCAGGAGATACGCGGCGAGCGCCGGGACGGACGCGCCCGGCTGCTCCTCCTCGACCAGCTCGCGCTGGAGCCGCACGGACTGCTTCGCGAACGGCACGGCGGACGCCCGGTCCCCGGTGTCGGCGACGCGGTCGCCCAGGGCGCCCATGGCCAGGGCCAGCTCCGCCTGGAAGTCGCCGGGGCGCTTCATGCCGAGTTCGGCGTAGATCCGCGCGGCCTCCTTCGCCGGGGGCAGGGCGCCGGTGCGGTCCCCGGCGGCGGCGAGCAGGTCCGACAGCCGGTGCAGGGCCCCGGCCAGCGCGGGCAGGCCGGTGGCGGGGTCCTCCTCGGCGGCGGCCCGCCGGCCGCTCACCTCCTCCCGCGCACGCGCCAGCTCCGCACGCGCCGGCTCCGCCTCCGACACCTCGGAGGCGGCGTCGTTCTGCCGGATCTCGTGCCCCGCGCCCGCTCCCACCGCCACGTCGCCGACGCCCGTTCCACGGTCCTCGTAACCCATACCCGCCCCATCGTTCTCGCCGTTCGTTCCGATCGGCCTCATCGGGCCTCACCGGTCCCGCGCGCGAAGAAGCGCTGCGGTGAGTAGCAGCGTAGTTACGCGGTGGTGTCATCGGCCGCCGTATGGGAGAACCGACCCGGCCGGAACGTTCCTGCCCGACCGCCCCGACCGCCCCGACCGCCCCGACCGCCCCGACCGCCCCGACCGGAGCGCCCCGACCGCCCCGACCGCCCCGACCGGAGCGCCCCGACCGGAGCGTCTCGGCCGGTGCGTCCCGGGCATACGGGAAAGCCCCGGTACGCCGACCTGCGGCATACCGGGGCTTCTCGGTTCTCGGGGACCCGCGCGGCGCTACGGCAGCGCCAGCATCCGCTCCAGCGCGAGCTTCGCGTACTTCTCCGTCTCCGGGTCGACCTCGATCCGGTTGACCAGCTTGCCCTCGGCCAGGGACTCCAGGGTCCAGACCAGGTGCGGCAGGTCGATGCGGTTCATCGTCGAGCAGAAGCAGACCGTCTTGTCGAGGAAGACGATCTCCTTGTCCTCCGCGGCGAAACGGTTCGCCAGTCGGCGGACCAGGTTCAGCTCCGTGCCGATGGCCCACTTCGAGCCGGCCGGGGCCGCCTCCAGGGCCTTGATGATGTACTCCGTCGAGCCCACGTAGTCCGCGGCGGCGACGACCTCGTGCTTGCACTCCGGGTGCACCAGCACGTTGACCCCTGGCATCCGGGCCCGGACGTCCTCGACCGACTCGACCGAGAAGCGGCCGTGGACCGAGCAGTGCCCGCGCCACAGGATCATCTTCGCGTCGCGCAGCTGCTCGGCGGTGAGGCCGCCGTTCGGCTTGTGCGGGTTGTAGAGGACGCAGTCCGTGAGGCTCAGCCCCATGTCCCGCACGGCCGTGTTGCGGCCCAGGTGCTGGTCGGGCAGGAAGAGGATCTTCTCGCCCTGCTCGAAGGCCCACTCCAGGGCCCGCTTCGCGTTGGACGACGTACAGATCGTGCCGCCGTGCTTGCCGGTGAAGGCCTTGATGTCGGCGGAGGAGTTCATGTACGAGACGGGCACCACCTGATCGGCGACCCCGGCCTCCGTCAGCACGTCCCAGCACTCGGCGACCTGCTCGGCGGTGGCCATGTCGGCCATCGAGCAGCCGGCCGCCAGGTCGGGCAGGACGACCGCCTGGGCGTCCGTGGTCAGGATGTCCGCGGACTCCGCCATGAAGTGGACGCCGCAGAAGACGATGTACTCGGCCTCCGGACGCGCGGCCGCGTCGCGGGCCAGCTTGAACGAGTCGCCGGTGACGTCCGCGAACTGGATGACCTCGTCGCGCTGGTAGTGGTGGCCGAGGACGAACACCTTGTCCCCGAGCTTCTCCTTCGCGGCGCGGGCGCGCTCCACCAGGTCCGGGTCGGACGGGGAGGGCAGGTCGCCGGGGCATTCGACGCCGCGCTCGCTCCTCGGGTCGGCCTCGCGGCCGAGCAGCAGCAGCGCGAGCGGTGTCGGCTGTACGTCCAGGGGCTGGGCCGTGGTCACGTCACGCACCCTTTCTAGTCTGCGAACTCAAGATCACTCCGCGAACATCCGCGAAGAGCTTCGGCGAACTCGCCTTTTCGTCTATTTGACGCTATCTATCATAGCCGCTTCGTGTCAGTTTGACGATGCCGATAGCGTCGATGTGACGCATCCCCCGGGCGGCCCGGTGTGCGAGCATGAAAGGGAACAGACAAGCGCTTGGCCCGGAATGAATCCGCGGGTCTGGCGGTTGAACCGTCGGCAAGCAGTCCGTACAACCCGGGAGAGAAGCAGATGTCCGTATCGGACGAGACCACCACCGTGAGCGACGGCATCCTCCTGTCCGACGCCGCCGCCGCCAAGGTCAAGGGCCTGCTGGAGCAGGAAGGCCGCGAGGATCTGGCGCTGCGCGTCGCCGTTCAGCCCGGCGGTTGCTCGGGCCTGCGCTACCAGCTCTTCTTCGACGAGCGTTCGCTCGACGGTGACGTCGTGAAGGACTTCGACGGCGTCAAGGTCGTCACCGACCGGATGAGCGCCCCGTACCTGGGCGGCGCCTCCATCGACTTCGTCGACACCATCGAGAAGCAGGGCTTCACGATCGACAACCCGAACGCCTCCGGCTCCTGCGCCTGCGGCGACTCGTTCAGCTAAGCGCTGCGCGTACGGCATACGGAGGCGGCCCCGGGATCAGTCCCGGGGCCGCCTCCGTACGTACAACACCGCTCACCCGCTCACCCGCTCACCCGTTCATCCGCGCGGCACCGCACCGCCCGACGCCGCGTCGATCACCGTGCGGTCGCCCAGCGGCTTCTCCAGCGTCACCGTCCGGGTCAGCTCCTTGGCGATCATGATGCAGGCCTTCTTGCCCTCCTGCGGCTTCTCCGTCACCGAGATCGCCACCTGGCCCGCGCTCTCCTTCGCGCTCGCCGTGTACGTACTGCACACGCCGCCCCAGAACGTCACCTCAAGGGTCCGCCCGTCCGCGCCGTACGAGGTCACCTTCCGGTCCCCGGAGGGCGCGGGCGCCTCCGGCTTCTCGATGAACTCCGGGTCCACGGCGACCTGCGTGACCATGTTCTCCGGGCCGCCGGGGGCCTGGCGGACCGTGAACAGCCAGGACGGCACCAGCGTCTGCCGGCCGTCCACGTAGTTCAGCGCGAGGCCGAACACCGCGTCCTCGACCGTCTGCTCCACCGGCGCCCGCTTGCCGTTCGACGGCACGCACTGGGGGGCCGAGGGCTTCGGCTCGCCCTGGTGCGGTACGGGAGTGGCGCAGCCGCCGACGTCCCGGTCGGCGTCGCCCCTGCCCCGGCTCACCGCGTTCAGCTGCTTCAGCGCCTCGTCCGCGCCGACCGCCGGGTAGGTGTCGCCCTTCTCCAGCGCCTTCAGGTGTCCGCTGCCGCCGGTCACCTCGCCGTCCGGGCCCACCTGGACACCGGTCGACCAGCCGTAGGTCGGCAGCCCGTCGATCTTCGGGTCGGCGTTCACCACCCGGACGTCGCCCATCAGCTGGCCCGCGTTCAGCGTCGCGTCGTCCTGCCCGGCCGCCTTGAGCACCGGGATCGCGGCCGCCTTCGCCGCCTTCTCGCTCACCGGGTCACCGCCCGGCTCCGGCGCCCCGTTCGCGCACATCGTCCCCGGCTCACAGGGCTTGGCCGGGGTGGTGCGGGCGAACGTCCAGGTGCCCGGGGCCTGCTTTCCCACCTTCAGGATCGCCCCGGGCCCGTCGTCGTCGCCGACCACCCAGGACGTGCCCTGGGTGCGCGGCGAGCCCGGGATGCCCAGCGCCTCAGCCAGCCGGGCGACGTCGGCCGACGCGACCGTGCTCTTCGCGTGGTGGACCGCCGCCTCGTCCGGGCCGTCCGGGAGTTCACCGGCGGCCCGGTAGATCACGGGCGGGCCGCCCGGGTCCGGTTCGCCGGGTGCGATGCCCGCGGGAGGGGTGTCCGAGGCCGAGGACGTGGAGCCCGGGCCGTCGCCGACAGGGGCGTCAAGGGCCAGCGGCAGGGCCTCGCCCCGCGTCGACGCGTTGCTGTCCGCCGCTCCGCCGTCGCCCGCGGCGGTCGAGGCCCAGTACGCCCCACCGCCTCCGGCCAGCAGCACGGCCGCGGCCACCGAGGCCACCGCGAGCGGCGGACGCCGCCGCCGGGGACCGGTCACGTCGTTGTCGGGTCGCTCGGTGCTCACCGGATCGCTCCTTCGACTGCGTTGCCGTCGCGGTGCCTGCCGCGTGTCCCCGGACGGGGACACCGGTGGGACGGAGCGGAGGAGCGCGCGGTTCCCGCGGCCGGGACCGGGCCGGACGCGGACACCGTGCGGTCGCCGCCGGAAGCCCGGACGGAATGGCCGAAACGTGATGTCGTCCGTGCCGGTGCGGTCGGTCCTCAGTCGCCGTACTCGGACATCGCGTCGATCAGCCGCGCCGACGAGGGCGGGACCGTCACCCCGTTGATCAGGGACGGCTTCACCGGAACCGGCGCGCTCTTCACGGACGCCGTCCAGTGCGGCGCCATGCGCGCACAGTCACCGCGCAGTGCGGCCAGGCTCAATTCCGACTCGGGCAATGCGGTGGGCTTCGACATATCCGCACCGTAACCACGGTCGAGCACAGGTAGAAAGCCCTACTATCGGGTAGTTTTCCCTTTTCCTGGCCGCCGGCTCACCCGGTAGCGTGAACTGTCACGTCGTCCCGGAGGGCGCACACTCACGGCCCTTCGCCTTCCGCAGGAGTAGCCTCCCGTGCGCATTGCAGTCACCGGCTCGATCGCCACTGACCACCTCATGACCTTCCCCGGCCGCTTCGCCGACCAGCTGGTCGCGGATCAGCTGCACACGGTCTCCCTCTCCTTCCTGGTCGACAACCTCGATGTCCGCCGGGGCGGTGTCGCCGCCAACATCTGCTTCGGCATGGGCCTGCTCGGCACCAGCCCGATCCTGGTCGGCGCCGCGGGCGCGGACTTCGACGAGTACCGCTCCTGGCTCGACCGGCACGGCGTCGAGACCGGATCGGTCCGTATCTCCGAGGTACTGCACACCGCCCGCTTCGTCTGCACCACCGACGCCGACCACAACCAGATCGGCTCCTTCTACACGGGCGCGATGAGCGAGGCCCGCCTCATCGAGCTGAAGAGCGTCGCCGACCGCGTCGGCGGCCTCGACCTCGTCTCCATCGGAGCCGACGACCCCGAGGCGATGCTCCGCCACACCGAGGAGTGCCGCTCCCGGAACATCCCGTTCGCCGCCGACTTCTCGCAGCAGATCGCGCGGATGGACGGCGAGGAGATCCGCATCCTCCTCGACGGCGCCACCTACCTCTTCTCCAACGAGTACGAGAAGGGGCTCATCGAGTCCAAGACCGGCTGGAGCGACGAGGAGATCCTCGCCAAGGTCGGCCACCGCGTCACCACCCTCGGCGCCCGCGGTGTCCGGATCGAGCGGGCCGGCGAGCCGGTCATCGAGGTCGGCTGCCCCGAGGAGGACACGAAGGCCGACCCCACCGGCGTCGGCGACGCCTTCCGGGCCGGCTTCCTCTCCGGCCTCGCCTGGGGCGTCGGCCTGGAGCGCGCCGCCCAGGTCGGCTGCATGCTCGCCACCCTGGTCATCGAGACGGTCGGCACCCAGGAGTACACCCTGCGCCGCACCCACTTCATGGACCGTTTCACCAAGGCGTACGGCCACGAGGCCGCCGCCGAGGTCCGGCAGCACCTGGTGTGATCAGCTGAGCCGGCGGACCACATAGGCCGAGCCGCGGTCCGCCGGCTCCTCGCCCACGTACTCCTGGCCCCGCATCTCGCACCAGGCCGGGATGTCCAGCCGCGCCGCCTCGTCGTCGGCGAGCACCGTCACCGTGGCGCCCACCGCTACCTCCCCGATCACCTTTGCGAGCTCGATCACCGGGACCGGGCAGCGGCGGCCCAGCGCGTCGACCACCAGGGACGCGGCGGGCCCGGGGGGGCGGGGTGCGGAGACCGGGGCGCCCAGCCGCTCGCGGACCCCGGCGACCACCCCGGGCAGGACCTCCAGGAAGCGGTCCACGTCCGCCCCGGCCGTGCCCGGCGGCAGCGACACCCGGATGTTCCCCTCCGAGAGCACCCCCATCGCCTTGAGCACATGGCTCGGAACCAGGGTGCTGCTCGTGCAGGACGAGCCGGACGACACGGAGAACTCCCTCCGGTCCAGCTCGTGCAGCAGGGTCTCCCCGTCGACGTAGAGACAGGAGAAGGTGACCAGATGCGGCAGCCGCCGCTCCGGATCACCCACCACCTCGACATCGGGAACCCGCTCGGTCACCACGGTCCGGATCCGGTCCACCAGGGCGCGCAGCCGCACCGACTCCGCCGCCGCCTCGCCCCGTACCGCGCGCAACGAGGCCGCCGCCGCCACGATCGCCGGCAGGTTCTCGAACCCCGCCGCCCGCCCCGACTCCCGCTCCCCGGCCGGTCCCCGGGATGCGAACCGCACCCCCTTGCGGACCGCGAGCAGCCCGACCCCGGCCGGACCGCCCCACTTGTGCGCGCTCGCCGTCAGCAGCGACCAGCCCCCCGGGACCGGGCCCCAGCCGAGCGACTGGGCGGCGTCCACCAGCAGCGGCACCCCGGCGTCCGCACAGCGCGCGGCGACCTCGGCGACGGGCTGCTCGGTGCCCACCTCGTGGTTGGCCGACTGGAGGCAGGCCAGCGCGGTGTCCGCCCGCAGCGCCCCGCCGTACACCGCCGGGTCCACCGCCCCCGTGCGGTCCACCGGCACCTCGGTGAACGAGCCGCCCGCCGCCTCGTGGGCCGCCGCCGAATGGAGCACCGACGAGTGTTCGACCGCCGAGAGGGCCAGATGGCGGCCGACACGCCGACGCCCCGAAAGAGCCCCGGCAATTCCCGCGTGCACCGCCGTCGTCCCGGACGAGGTGAAGACCAGTTCGTCGGGGCGGCATCCGACGGCCTCCGCGGCGGCCTCCCGGGCCGCGTCCAGGAGCAGCCTGGCCCGCCGCCCCTCCCGGTACAGGCGGGCGGGATCGGCCCAGCCCTCGTCGAGCGCGGCAAGCAGGGCCTGGCGTGCGACGGGGTGCAGGGGGGCGGCGGAGGCGGCATCGAAGTAGGGCACCCCGCCACGCTAGCCCGCACCCGGCCCCACCTCGCCGGGGGCCGTTCCTCCCGGACGGGCGAGTGGCCGTCAGATGGGGCCCGGAGGCCCGGATTCCACCCCATGGGCGTGTCGGGCGGCGCGTTGGGCACCCTCCCCGCGCGACCCCAAATAGCGTCCAGTAGGGTTTGGTCCGCATAAACATCCAAACCCCTGCCCGCGTCAGGGCCGGCGACCGACCAGAGACATACGGGCGCGCCGACCGTGCGGGCGAGACTCTCGGGAAGGCGCTACGTGAGTCCCAACGGCTCCGACCGCTCGTCGCGGCGCCCGATGCGGCGGAAGCTGCCGCAGGTGCTGACTGCGGGCCTGGTCCTGGCGACGGCCTCCGGTTGTTCATACAACTGGGAGGATTTCCCCCGCCTCGGAATGCCCACTCCGGTTACGGAAGAGGCCCCTCGGATCCTCTCTCTCTGGCAAGGCTCGTGGGCGGCAGCGCTCGTCACGGGTGTCCTTGTCTGGGGGCTGATCCTCTGGAGCGTCTTCTTCCACCGGCGTAGCAGGACCAAGGTGGAGGTACCTCCGCAGACCAGGTACAACATGCCCATCGAGGCGTTGTACACAGTGGTTCCCCTCATCATCGTCTCGGTGCTCTTCTACTTCACCGCACGTGATGAGTCGAAGCTCCTCGAGCTCTCCGACAAGCCCGCCCACACCATCAACGTGGTCGGCTTCCAGTGGAGCTGGGGCTTCAACTACATCGAGAAGGTGGACGGCCAGCCCGCGGCGGGCCCCGAGATCCCCAAGGAACTCGACGCCATCCCCGACCGGTTCCGCAAGGACTTCCCCGAAGGCGCCGGCGGCGTCTACGACGTGGGCATCCCCGGGACCCGTAACCCGCAGAACGGCAACCCGGGTCCGACCCTGTGGCTGCCGAAGGGTGAGAAGGTCCGCTTCGTCCTCACTTCGCGTGACGTCATCCACTCCTTCTGGGTGGTGCCGTTCCTCATGAAGCAGGACGTCATCCCGGGCCACACCAACGCGTTCGAGGTCACTCCCAACCGGGAGGGCACCTTCATGGGCAAGTGCGCCGAGCTCTGTGGCGCCGACCACTCCCGGATGCTCTTCAACGTCAAGGTCGTCTCCCCGGAGCGTTACCAGCAGCACCTCAAGGAGCTGGCTGAGAAGGGTCAGACGGGCTACGTGCCAGCAGGCATCGCGCAGACGGACCCGGCCAGGAATGCGGAGAAGAACCAACTGTGAGCATCCTCAACGAACCTCAGGGTGCCGCTCCGGCAGACGACTCGTACGAGGACGAGCTGCCCGTGCGGCGCAAGCAGCCGGGAAACATCGTCGTGAAGTGGCTGACCACCACTGACCACAAGACGATCGGTACGCTCTACCTGGTCACGTCGTTCGTGTTCTTCTGCATCGGCGGACTCATGGCGCTCTTCATGCGCGCCGAGCTGGCCCGTCCGGGCACGCAGATCATGTCGAACGAGCAGTTCAACCAGGCGTTCACGATGCACGGCACGATCATGCTGCTGATGTTCGCGACGCCGCTGTTCGCCGGATTCGCGAACTGGATCATGCCGCTGCAGATCGGCGCGCCCGACGTGGCGTTCCCGCGGCTGAACATGTTCGCGTACTGGCTGTACCTCTTCGGCTCGCTCATCGCGGTGGCCGGCTTCCTCACCCCGCAGGGCGCGGCCGACTTCGGCTGGTTCGCCTACTCCCCGCTCTCGGACGCGGTCCGTTCGCCGGGGATCGGCGCCGACATGTGGATCATGGGTCTGGCCTTCTCCGGCTTCGGCACGATCCTCGGCTCGGTCAACTTCATCACCACGATCATCTGCATGCGCGCACCCGGCATGACGATGTTCCGCATGCCGATCTTC